>CAXTBR010000034.1:38997-41891 GCA_964242785.1 uncultured Lichenihabitans sp.
CATGGTCTCGGGTGCCGCGAGGCCGTCCTCGAACGCCATGGCGTAGATGAAGGGCTTCAGGGCCGAGCCCGGCGAGCGCAGCGCCCGCGCCATGTCGACGGCCCCGGCGCGGCGCGGCGAGCGCGGGTCGGCGGTTCCGACGTCGGCCAGGACCTCGCCGGTGGCGTTGTCGATCACCAGCAGCGCCCCCGTCACGGCCGGGCCGAAGCGCTCGGCGTGGCGCCGCACCAGCGGCTCCAGCCCCGCCTGGAGGGCGGCGTCGATCGTCAGGGGGATCGTGGCGGCGCCGGGCGTGGCGGCGCGCGCCTCCCCGGCGGCGTGGAACGCCAGGGCCGGCAGGTCGCGGCGGCGCGCCGGCACGGGCTCGGCCCTGGCCTCCGCGACCTCGGCGGGGCTCGCGAGGCCGAGGTCTTCGGCGCGGTCGAGCACCCGGTCCCGCGCCGCCCGCGCGCGGGCCGCGGACCGGTCCGGCCGACGCCGCTCGGGCGCCTGGGGCAGGGCGACCAGGAGGGCCGATTCGGCGAGGCTCAGCACCCTCGGCTCGTGGCCGAACCAGGCGAGGCTCGCGGCCCGCACGCCGCCGATGTTGCCCCCGTAGGGCGCGAGGCGGAGATAGAGGTCGAGGACCGCGGCCTTCCCCAGGCGCCGCTCCAGCGCCACGGCGCGGATCGCCTGTCCGGCCTTGGCGCGGAGCGAGCGGCGGGGCCGGGGTGCCAGCAGGCGCGCCACCTGCATGGACAGCGTCGAGGCCCCCGACACGATGCGGCCGCGGGCGACCCACTGCGCGGCGGCCCGCAGGGCCGCGCGGGCGTCCACGCCGCCGTGCCCGGCGAAGCGGCGGTCCTCGGTGGCGAGCAGGAGGGCGATGAAGCGGGGGTCGACGTCGCGGGCCGCGACGGGGAGCGACCAGCGGCCCGCCCGCGTCGCGAAGGGCCGGAGCAGGCGCCCCGTCCGGTCCACCACGAGGGTCGAGGCCGCGGGGACCGACAGATGCGCCTCGGCGCGCCGCACCGCGCGCTCGAAGGCCAGGGATGCGAGGAGGCCCAGGGCCGCGAGCGCCAGCGCGGCCCAAAGGGCGGCGCGGCCGCGGCGGCCCGGCGGCGCGGGATCAGGAGCGGTAGTCGCCGTTGATCTCGACATAGGCCTTGGTCAGGTCGCAGGTCCACACGGTGGCGGAACCCGAGGCTAGACCGAGCTCGACCCGGATGTCGATGTTCGGCCCGCGCATGTAGGCGCTGGTCGCGGCCTCGTCGTAGGCGGGGTCGCGCAGGCCCTCGGCCGCGACCCGGATCGGGCCGAACCAGATCGCCAGCCGGTCGCGGTCGGCCGGCTCGCCGGCCTTGCCCACCGCCATGACGACGCGGCCCCAGTTGGCGTCCTCGCCCGCCACGGCGGTCTTCACGAGGGGCGAGTTGGCGATCGACAGGGCGATGCGCTTGGCGGAGGCCGCCGTCTCGGCGCCCTCCACCGTGACGGAGACGAACTTGCGCGCCCCCTCGCCGTCCTTGACGACCTGATGGGCGAGGTCGAGCAGCACGCGGTCGAGCGCCGCCGCGAAGCCCGCGAGGCGCGGGTCCCCGGCCTCGGCGATCCGCGGCGCGCCCCGCCCCAGTGCCCCGCCGGTGGCGAAGAGCATCAGCGTGTCGGAGGTCGACGTGTCGCTGTCGACCGTGATGGCGTTGAACGAGCCCTCGACCGAGCGCGACAGCAGCGCCTGGAGGGCGGGCGCCGCGACCGGGGCGTCGGTGAACACGAAGCTGAGCATCGTGGCCATGTCGGGGGCGATCATGCCGGCACCCTTGGCGATGCCGTTGACCGTGACCGGGACGCCGCCGATCTCGGCCCGCGCGGTGGCGAGCTTGGGGAAGGTGTCGGTCGTCATGATGGCGCGGGCCGCGTCGGCGATGCCGTCCTCCCGCGCCTCGGCCACGAGGCGGTCGAGCACGCCCTCGAAGCGGGTGGCGTCGAGCGGCTCGCCGATGACCCCGGTCGAGGCGAGGAAGATCTCGCCCGCCGGGGCGCTGCCCGCCCGCCCGGCGATCTCGGCCGTCAGCGCGGTCGAGGCCACGCCGGCGGACCCCGTGAAGGCGTTGGCGTTGCCCGAGTTGACCACGAGCAGGCGGGCGCGGCCCCCCGCGAGGTTGCGCCGGCACCAGTCCACGGGGGCCGAGGGGCAGCGCGAGCGGGTGAAGACGCCCGCCGCCGCCGTCCCCTCCGGCAGCACCGCCACGGTGACGTCGGTCCGCCCGCGGTAGCGGATGCCGGCCTCGCCGGCCGCGAAGCGCAGCCCGGGGATCGCGGGCATGTCGGGGGGCGAGGTCGGCGCCAGCGGCGACACGGGGACGGGAGGGGCCATGGATCGCGGGTCTCCGGGGGACGGCCGACCCTGTCTAGAACAGATGGCGGCACGGGGCCATCGGGCCCGATCGAAGCGCGGTGGAGGATGCCCGATGGGCCTCGACGGCCGTCGCGGCATGTTTCATGCTCGGCCGTCGCCGCGGCCTTCGGCTGCGCTCGACATCGGAGGGTGCCATGACGGTCGACATGCTGGCCGCCACGTTCTTCTGGCCCGAAGGCACGCTGCCCGGCCCGCGCCACCCCCAGCCCGACGAACCGGCGGCGGAGCCCGGGACGGAGGCCGCCGAGGATGCGGAGCGGCCCGAGGGTTTCTGGTCCGCGGTGATGCGCCACCTGTGGCGGCCCGCGTCCCGGCCGGGCAGGCCGGCCGACTGATCCCGAGCCCGCCGTGTAAGGGTTCCCGCATCGATGAGTGCTGCGCTTTGCCGGTCTCGCCCCTCTGTAAAGAGCGCTCATCCGCAGCAGTTTTGATGTGGGTGGCCTAGGGCGTGTCGTCAATTGAGCCAGATGGCTGCGGCTGCGAGATGGACGGCTCC
>CAXTBR010000035.1:0-12359 GCA_964242785.1 uncultured Lichenihabitans sp.
ACGTAGCCGAGGTCGAGCAGGCCGGCGAGGCCGACCACGATGTTCAGGCCCCAGCCGAGCATCACGTAGATGAGGATCTGGATCCCGTAGTTGTTGATCCACTTCAGCGAGCCGTTGGCCCCGAGCGTCCCCACCATGACGAAGGGGAAGGCGATCAGCGCCGCCAGGGCGAACCAGGCGAGGTTGGCCTTGAGCGTCGTCTCGGCCCGGCCCGGGACACGGAGCTGCTGGGGTCGCCTGGCGGCGCGGGGACGGGCGTTGAACAGGAGGCCGAGGAAGCGCAGCGCGAAGACGATCGCGGCGGCGCCGACCGCCCAGGTCCAGCGCGGCAGCACGACGAGCGCGTTGGTGATGTCGGGGTGGGTGTCGAAGGCCAGCAGCGGGAAGCCGAGGCCCAGCGTCACCACGCCCGAGAAGGCGGCGCTCTTCAGGGCCGACGGCAGGTCGAAGGCCGGGGCCGCGACAGAAGCGGCGGGAGGGGCGCTGGCCGGCACCGGCGCCTTGGTGTCCATCAACATACGATCAGACCTTCTCGATCTCGGGGCGGCCGAGCAGGCCCGTGGGCATGAAGATCAGCGTGATGGCCAGGATGGAGAAGGCCGCCACGTCCTTGTAGTCGGTCGACACGTAGGTGGACCACAGCACCTCGATGAGGCCGATCAGCAGCCCCCCCAGCACGGCGCCGGGCAGGGAGCCGATGCCGCCCAGCACGGCGGCCGTGAAGGCCTTGACGCCCGGCACGAAGCCGTCCGCGAAGCTCACCACGCCGTAGTAGCTGAGGTAGAGGACGCCCGCGACGGCGGCGAGCGCCGCGCCGATCACGAAGGTGAGCGAGATCGTGCGGTCGACGTCGATGCCCAGCAGCGACGCCATGCGCCGGTCCTGCTCGCAGGCGCGCTGGGCGCGGCCGAGCGGCGTCTTCTGCACGAGGTACCAGAAGGCCGCCATCAGCACGGTGGTGGCGACCATGATGATGATCTGCTTGTAGGAGAGGGTCACGTCGTAGCTTCCGCCCTCCGTCACCCTGATGACCTGATCGAACATCGGCGGGATGGTCTTGTTGCGCGGACCCTGGATCACCTGGACCATGTTGGACAGGAAGATCGACATGCCGATGGCCGAGATCAGCGGCGCCAGGCGGAAGGAGCCCCGCAGCGGCCGGTAGGCGACGCGCTCGATGGCCCAGTTCCACAGCGCCGTGATCGCCATGGCGCCCACCAGGACGATGAGGAAGGCCAGCGCCACCGAGGTCATGCCGAGCAACTGGGTCAGCACGAGGTAGAGGATCAGCGCCACGAAGGCCGACAGCATGAAGACGTCACCGTGGGCGAAGTTCACCATGCCGATGATGCCGAAGACCATCGTGTAGCCGATGGCGATCAGACCGTAGATGGATCCCAGCGTCACGCCGTTGATCATCGATTGCAGGAAGACTTCCATGTGCGGCGGCATACCTTTAGGCGCAGGGCCTCTGCGCGGGTCCACGTCGAAACCTCGAGATCAGGCTAGCAAACTGCATGCCGATATCGCCGTCGCATCACCGTCATGACGGCGCCCCGACGCCTCCGGCATCCCGCACGAGGACTCCGCCCTTCACCGACCGATCTCCGCCGCGTTCGCCATGATTCCTCCACGTTTCCCGCAGCTAATGCTTAATCTTTAAGCATGTCAATCGGGTGCGGGAAGCCGGTCGGGCAGGGGGTGGCGCTCAACCCACGATGCGCTCGGCCCCGTGGAACAGGGTGACGCCGTCGCGCCGCGCGATGCCCACCAGCGTCACGTCGAGGGCGCGGGCGCGGTCGATCGCCAGGGCGGTCGGCGCCGAGATGGCGACCAGCGTGCGGCAGCCGAAGGTGGCGGCCTTCTCGACCATCTCGAAGGAGGCACGGCTCGTCACCACCACGAAGCCGGACGCGGGGTCGACGGCGGCCCGCAGGCCGGCGCCGATCAGCTTGTCGAGGGCGTTGTGGCGTCCGACGTCCTCGCGCACGAGCGCCACGGCGCCGTCGAACCCCGCCCAGGCGGCGCCGTGCACGGCGCGGGTGGCGGCGTTGAGGTGCTGGCCGGCGTCGAGGGACTCCAGGGCGCGGCGGATCGCGCCGAGGGACACGCGCGGCGCCTCGCCGGTGGGGCCGGCGGCGCGGGGCAGGGCCGCCAGGTCGTCGATCCCGCACAGGCCGCAGCTCGTGCGGCCCGTCATGGCCCGCTTCCGCGCGAGATGAGCCTGGAGCCGCGCCCCGGCCACCTCGACGGCGAGCCGCACCGCGCCGTCGGCCGCCTCGGCCCGCACGGCGCGGATCTCGTCCGCCGCCGCGATCACGCCCTCCGTCAGGCTGAAGCCGTAGGCGAAGTCTTCGAGGTCGTCCGGCGTCGCCATCATGATGCCGAAGGGGATGCCGCCGAACAGAACCTGCACCGGCACTTCGTTGGCGACGGTCCGGTCGAGGGGGCGGAAGATCCCGTCGGCGAAGCCGACCGTCACGGCCTCGGCCCGTGCTGTCGGGGACGGCAGGCCGGGAGCCGTGCGGGTATCGGCACTTTTCATGATGCGTCCATGGCTTACGGCCCGCTCTTGAAGCGCGCCTCCGTCCGCACGGCGGAGCGGAAGGACGCTCCATCCCTCTGTTTCGACGGGCATCCCCTTCGGGTCGATCAACTCCACTGGAGGGGAAGGCGCCGCCGGCGCGGCCTCAACCACAGCACGAGGAGGCCGATCAGCCCCAGGGGCGCCAGCGCCCAGGCGGTCCCCACGACGCCGAGGGCGGCACCGATGCCGAACAGGATCGACAGCGACATCTCGACCAGCGCCATCAGCTTCGATTCCCGGTGCCGCGCCGCGAAGGCCGAGCGGCGCCCCGGCACCGTGTGCCAGCTCTGCAGCGTCACGGCGGTGCCGAGCCCCAGCGCGCCCAGCGCGGCCGTCACCAGCGCGGCGGAGGGCGACAGCCACAGCAGGCCGGCGAGCGGGAGCGCCACGATGCCCAGGGTGAGGCCGCCCACGGCTTCGAGCTTGCCGCGCTGCAGCGCCGCCGCCGACACCGGGGCGCTCAGCAGCAGGTCGGGCGCGTCCTCGCCCGACAGGCCGAGCCAGGTGAGCGAGGACGCGACCTGGAACGTCACCACCACGATCACCGGCGCCGCCGCCAGCGCCGGGTTCGCGCCGCCCGACCACAGCAGGGCCGCCACGGGCGTCATGTAGAGGATCTGCAGCAGCACCTGCGACACCACCCAGGGGTCGCGGGCGATGAGGCGCGCCTCCTTCAGCCGCAATCCCGGGAGCGGGCCGCGCACGAAGGCGCGGGCGTCGTGCCGCCGCGATGGCGCGGCGCGCGGCCCCGGGCCGGCCGCGCCCACCGCGGCATTGGCGCTGCCGGCGAAGACCGGGCCGAGCCGCCACGCGGACGCGGCGAACACCGCCACTGCTAGAGTGAGCCACAGCGCGAGGGCCGGCGGCTCGCCGAAGGCGGCCCGCACTGGCAGTAGCAGCGCCTCGCGGAGGACGCCGCCCCGCGGCAGGATCCCGCCCGCCACGGCCTCCGGCAGCAGGCGCCGCAGTTGGAGGATGATGACGAAACCCGCGCCCACGAAGGTGGCCAGCACCTGGGCGGCGAGGCGCGTGCGGCGCGGGCCGATGGCCCGGAACAGCGCCAGCGTGGCGGCGACGCCGGCGCCGGCCGTCAGCAGCGCCCCGCCGGCAAGCGCCGGGTAGAGGGCCAGGAGGTGCGGGTGCCCGGCCAGCGCCCCGTCGTCGGCGAGCGGCAGGACGAAGATCGCCGCCGACGCGAAGGCGCCCAGCGCCACCGCCAGGGACCGTACGCCGAGCACGAGGCGCGGCGACACCGGCGACGCCAGCACGAGGTCGAGGTCGCCGCGCGCGTAGAGCAGCTTCGTGGCCCCGTTCAGGGTCTGCGCCAGCATCAGCAGCAGGACGAAGCCGGCGACCGGCAGGGCGGCGTCCCCCGCGGCGTCGCGCGCGCCCGGCTCGGCCGACAGCGCCCCGATGTCGGCGGCGATCTCCCAGACGGCCGCGTGCATGATGCCCACCACCGCCAGCCCGAGCCCGGCCAGCGACCGGGCCCCGAGCGCCCCGAAGCCGCCGCGGAAGTCGCGCCAGGCGAGCCGGAGGTCGTGGCGCAGCAGCCAAGATGCGGAGCCGGGGCGCGGCGCGGGACCTGCCATCTCAGGCCTCCTCCTCGGCGCCGGTGAGGCGCAGGAACGCGTCCTCCAGCGAGCCCCCGCGGCCGGCGCCGAGCTCGGCGGCCGTCCCCTCGGCGGCGAGGCGGCCGTGCCGGATGATGCCGATGCGGCTCGCCAGACGCTCGGCCACCTCCAGGATGTGGGTGGTGAGGATCACGGTGGCGCCGTCCGCCACGCATTCGCCGAGGATCGCCTTGACGGTGCGGGCGGCGCCGGCGTCGAGGCCCGTCAGCGGCTCGTCGAGGATGAGCAGCTTCGGCTCGTGGATCAGGGCACCCGCCAGCGCCACCTTCTGCTTCATGCCGCGCGAGAAGCTTTCGCAGCGCTGGGCGCGGTGCGGGGCGAGGTCGAGGCGGTCGAGCAGCGCATCCGCCCTGGCCCGCGCCCGCGCCGGCTCGACCGACCAGAGCCCTGCCACGAAGCCGAGATATTCGACCGGCGTCAGCTTGTCGTAGAGCAGCGGGTCGTCGGGCAGCCACGCCGTGATGCGCTTCGCCGCCATGGGGTCGGCCAGGGCGTCGATGCCGTGGACGCGGACCGTGCCGGCGTCGGGGCGCATCAGCCCGGCCACCATGCGCAGCGTCGTGGTCTTGCCGGCCCCGTTGGGACCGAGCAGCCCGTAGAAGGCGCCGGCCGGGACCGTGAGGTCGAGCCCGTCGACGGCGGGGCGGCCGGGACCGAAGCTCTTGCGCAACCCCCGCAGGGCCAGGGCCGGCGGGGTCGCGTCCAGGGGCGCCTCCGCGGATCCGGTCAGGCCGTCATCGGGCGCCGCGGAGGGTTGACGCTGCATGGGGTCCGGCCGGCGTCAGGCGCGCCGATAGGCGCCGGGGCGAGCCTCGCCGAGGTGCTCCTCGATGATGGCGATGTTGCGCAGGTTGGCCTTGAAGCCCATGTCGAACAGGTTGCCGATGATCGGCACGGCGCCGGCCGCGGCCTCGATGCCGATATTGGCCAGCATGCGGGCGATCCTGTCGTTCGGCACGCCGAGCTTCCGGGCCTCGTTGACGATGTAGAGCGAGATGCCGGCCAGCATCATGTCGCCGACCGCCGGCGTGATGCCGATCACGCTGTTCAGGCCGAAGCGGAACCGCGTGCCGGGGAGGCGGAAGGCGCCGTCGACCGCCCAGGCGATCGTCTTCAGGCGCTTCAGTCGGGAGGCCGCCGCGGCGGCATCGTCGGCGATGGAATGGGCGGCGGACCAGGTCATGAGCGTGCTCCGGGATGCTCCGCGTCGCGGGCGTTCCCGAGGTGGTGATGCCGGGGGGCCAGCGCAATCGGGCTTTCGCGGCGACGCGGCGCTCCCCATCTCGGGGGCTGACGACCCCTCTCCCCTCCGGTGCCCATGATCCGCGCCCTCCTCCCCCTGGCGTTCCTGCTCCTGTTCTTCGCCCCGGCCGCCCTGCGCGCCGCCCTCTACTGGCGAGCCCCGGCCTTCGACTGGCGCGGCGCCGACCGCGGCAGCACCGGCCTGCTGCCGCGCGCCTCCCTCCACCCGGAGGCGGCCGTGCGGGTCTTCGCGGCCCGCACGGTGAGCTGGCGCGGCATCGTCGCGGTGCATAGCTGGGTCGTGCTGAAGGACGCGGGCGCGTCCTCCTACGACCGCTACGACCTCACGGCCTGGGGCGACCCGATCCGGCTCAACGGCTTCGACCCCGACGCGCGCTGGTTCGGGCAGGCACCCGACACGGTCTTCGCGGCCGACGGCACCGCGGCCGAGGCCCTGATCCCGCGCATGCGCGGCGCGATCGAAGCCTACCGCTGGCGCAACCGCGGCGACTACCGGGCCTGGCCGGGGCCGAACTCCAACACCTTCGTGCAGGCCGTTCTGGCGGCCGTGCCCGAGAGCGGCGCCGTGCTGCCGCCCACCGCCATCGGCAAGGACTATCCGGTCGACGGGCGCGTCCTCGCCCTCACGCCCTCGCGCACCGGGTTCCGCCTGTCGCTCGGCGGCTACGTCGGGCTCACGGTGGCCTGGGTCGAGGGGATCGAGCTCAATCTGTTCGGCGGCGTGATCGGGCTCGACCTGCGCCGGCCGGGCCTGAAGCTGCCGGCCGTGGGGCGCCTCGGCGTCTGAGGGCGCGATTTGTCGGACGGTTGCGCCGCCCCGGCCCGTCCCCCATAAGACCGCCGAGCCGCCGCCGACCGAGGATGGACCATGAACGCGCCGCAACCATCCCCGGCGCCGACCCGCCTCACCGACATCGAGATCCGCTCCATCGTCATCGGTCTGATGGCCGCCATGCTGCTGGCGGCCCTCGACCAGACCATCGTGGCGACCGCCATGCCGACGATCGGCCTGGAGCTCGGCGACGCCGCCAACCTGCCCTGGATCGTCACGGCCTATCTCCTGGCCTCGACGGCCGTGACGCCGCTCTACGGCAAGCTGAGCGACATCCACGGCCGCCGCATCATGCTGCTCATCGCCATCGCGACCTTCAGCCTCGGCTCGCTCGCCTGCGCGGTGGCGCCCACCATGGTGACGCTGGCGCTGGCGCGCGGGCTGCAGGGCATCGGCGGCGGCGGGCTCATCGCCCTGGCCCAGACCATCATCGGCGACATCATGTCGCCCAAGGAGCGGGCTCGCTACCAGGTCTACATCGCCAGCGTCTTCGTGGCCTCGTCGGTGGCCGGGCCGCTGCTCGGCGGTTTCTTCGCCCAGCACCTCCACTGGTCCTACATCTTCTGGATCAACCTGCCGATCGGGCTCCTGGCCTTCGCGCTCACCAACGGCAAGCTGAAGCTCCTGCCGCGCCACGAGCGCCGGCACCGGCTCGACTATCCCGGCGCCGTCCTGCTGGTCCTGTCCTCGACGAGCCTCCTGCTGGCGCTGAGCTGGGGCGGGGTGCGCTACCCCTGGGGCTCGGCGACCGTGCTGGCGCTGCTCGCGGCGGCGGTCCTGCTCGGGGCCGGCTTCGCGGCGCGCCTGCTCACCGCCGACGAGCCCCTGATCCCCATGACGGTGCTGAAGGATCAGGTGGTGTACAGCGCCACGCTCGCGGCCTGCTTCGCCATGGGCACCTTCATCGGCCTCACCATCTACGTGCCGATCTTCTTCGAGGGCGTTCTGGGCCTCACGGCCAGCCAGTCGGGGCTGGCGCTGGTGCCGCTGATGGTCGGCACCGTGACGGGCGCCACCCTGTCGGGCCGCTCGATGCTCCATTTCAAGCGCTACAAGCGCCTGCCCCTCGCCATGATGGGCGTCAGCGTCGCCTGCTGCGCGGCGATCGCGGCCGAGGGCCGGGCGCTGCCGTTCCCGGCCCTGGAGGTGCTGTTCCTGCTGCTGTCCATGGGGCTCGGCACGATCCTGCCGCTCAGCACCATCGCGATCCAGAACACCGTGGAGCTTCACGAACTCGGCATCGCCACGGCCAGCATGAACTTCTTCCGCTCGCTCGGCGGCGCCCTGATCGTCGCGGCCTTTGGCACCATCGTCCTGGGCGGCGCGGCCGCCCCGGGCCACGACATGGAGAGCCTCATCCGCGGCGCCGACGCCGCCCACCTGGCGCTCACCTTCCGCTGGGTCTTCTCGGCCGCCTGCCTCGGCCTCCTCCTCGCCTGGCTGTTCCTGGCGCTGATGGAGGAGCGGCCGTTGCGCGACCGCCGCCGCGAGCGGCTCGACGGGGCGCTGGAAGCCGAGGTGCCAAGCCCCATGGTGCTCGATTAGAGCAGATCGCGATCAGGTGGAATCACCTGATCGCGTGAAGATGCTCGTAAAAACAGGAGGCTGGAGCTGGAGCTGCGAGCCAAGGCGAGCGGCAACAGCTCTAGCGGTCCGCCGCGGCCAGGACATCGGGCGCCAAGGGGATCAACGCCGTGAGACACTCGCCGGCGAAGTCGTCGGCGAGGGTTGGATCTGCCCGCAATTCCGCCGGTCGGCGCCGCGCCGGAGGGTCGAACCCTGCCGGGATGCGGTCTCTCGTTCCTTCGTACAGGGTCTCTGTTGCCTGCGCGATGGCCTCCTCGGAAGTGTCACCCATCGCACAGCAGCCGGGGCAGTCCGGGATGACGACGCCGAAAGCCTCGGGCGTCTGATCGATCAGCGCGATGCAGTGCACTTCGAACCTCCGATGTCATGGTGAAAGGGTAGGGCCGAGGTCGGCTCAGGGATGAGCCTGCAGGGCGATCGCACCTCACCGTCGCGCCGGGTTCACCGGCGCAGCCGGACGTGGCATGGTCGAGCGACCCTGAACGCGGCCTCAGCCGCGGCGGATGCCGAGGAGGGACGCGACGTTGGCCGAGGACTTCAGGAAGGCGGCGCTCGACTACCACCGCTACCCGACGCCGGGGAAGCTGTCGGTCGAGCCCACCAAGCGCATGGCCACCCAGCGCGACCTGGCCCTGGCCTATTCGCCGGGCGTCGCCCACGCCTGCGAAGCCATCATGGCTGACCCGGAGGCCGCGCGCGACCTCACGGCGCGGGGCAACCTCGTGGCCGTCATCTCCAACGGCACGGCCGTGCTCGGGCTCGGCAACATCGGGGCGCTCGCCGGCAAGCCCGTGATGGAGGGCAAGGCGGTCCTGTTCAAGAAGTTCGCCGGCATCGACGTCTTCGACATCGAGGTCGACGCCGCCGACCCGGACCTCTTCGTCGACGTCGTGGCGGCGCTGGAGCCGACCTTCGGGGCCGTCAACCTCGAGGACATCAAGGCGCCGGAGTGCTTCGAGATCGAGCGGCGCCTGCGCGACCGCATGAAGATCCCGGTGTTCCACGACGACCAGCACGGCACCGCCATCGTCTGCGCGGCCGCGGTGACGAACGGGCTGATGCTCCAGGGCAAGGAACTGCGGGACGTGCGCCTCGTCACCTCGGGCGCCGGCGCCGCGGCCCTCGCCTGCGTCGACCTCCTCGTGTCGATGGGCCTCCGGATCGAGAACGTCACGCTCACGGACATCAAGGGCGTCGTCCATCGGGACCGCGGCGACGCCATGGCGCCCAACATGGCGCGCTACGCGAGATCCACCGAGGCCCGCACGCTCGCCGACGCCCTGCCCGGCGCCGACGTGTTCCTGGGCCTGTCGGCGCCGCGCGTGCTGAAGCCCGAGTGGCTGGAGACCATGGCGGCGAAGCCCATCATCCTGGCGCTCGCCAACCCCGAGCCCGAGATCACCCCGGAGCTCGCCCGCGCGGCGCGCCCCGACGCGCTGATCGCCACCGGCCGGACGGATTATCCGAACCAGGTCAACAACGTCCTGTGCTTCCCCTTCATCTTCCGCGGCGCGCTCGACGTCGGCGCCACCACCATCAACGAGGCGATGAAGATCGCGGCCGTCGACGCCATCGCGGAACTGGCCCGGATCGAGGCCAGCGAGGTCGTGGTCTCGGCCTACGGCGGGCACGCGCCGGTCTTCGGCCCCGACTACATCATCCCCAAGCCCTTCGATCCGCGCCTGATCCTCCAGGTGGCGCCCGCCGTGGCGCGGGCCGCGATGGAGTCGGGCGTGGCGCTGCGCCCCATCGCGGATTTCGACGCCTACGCGCGCGACCTCGAACGCTTCGTGTTCCGCTCGGGGCAGTTGATGCGCCCCGTCTTCGAGGCCGCGCGGCTCACGTTGAAGCGCGTCGTCTACGCCGAGGGCGAGGACGAGCGCGTGCTGCGGGCCGTGCAGACCGTGATCGACGACAGGCTCGCCGAGCCGATCCTCATCGGCAACCGCGGCACCATCGCCCGCAAGGCGGCCGAGCTCGGCCTGCGGCTGCGGCCCGGCGCCGGCGTCACGGTGCTGGATCCGGGGGAGGACGAGGCCGTCTTCGGGCCGCTGACGCGCGAGTACCAGCGGCTCGTCGACCGCCGCGGCGTGCCGCCCGAGGCCGCGGCCCGGCGCATGCGGACCCGCCTCACCATTCCCGCCGCCATGCTGCTCCAATCGGGCCAGGCGGATGCCGCGCTGGTGGGCGGGACGGGCGACTGGTCGCGCCACCTCGCCTACGCGCTGCCGCTGATGCGCTCGGTGGGCGACGCCTCCCGGGTCTACGCCCTGTCGGGCCTCATCCTGCCGAGCGGCGCCCTGTTCATCTGCGACACCCACGTCAACCACGACCCCACGGCCGAGCAGGTCGCCGAGATGGTGCTGCTCGCCGCCGAGGCCGTGCGCGGCTTCGGCGTGGTGCCCAAGGCGGCGCTGCTCAGCCATTCGAGCTTCGGGGCCTCCACCTCGCCCTCCGCGCGCAAGATGCGGCGCGCCCTGTCGCTGATCCGCGCGGCGGCGCCCGACCTCGAGATCGACGGCGAGATGCACGCCGACGCGGCGCTGAGCCAGCCGCTGCGCGACCGCCTCGTCGCCGAGAGCCCGCTCGAAGGCGCCGCCAACCTCCTGGTGATGCCGAACCTCGACGCCGCCAACATCGGCCTGACGCTGCTCGGCGCCTCGGCCAGCGGCCTCCAGGTCGGGCCGATGCTGCTCGGGCTGAAGAAGCCCCTCCACGTGCTGGTGCAGCAGGTGACGGCGCGCGGCATCGTCAACATGACGGCGCTCGCGGCCGCCGAGGCGGGCAGCCCCTGAACCCGGCCCGCCGGTTCCGTCCTCAGAGCCTGTTTGCGTGCTGGAGTGGGGCTGCGCCGCAGCCCAGTTCGGATGATCGGCAGGAAGCGCGTGAAGAGCGTGGCCCCGGCCACGGTCGAGCGCGATGACGCCCCGAGCGCCGAACAGGGCGCGGCCCTCCGGGTTGAGCCGCGACGGCCGGCTGATGCGTCGTGGAGCTCACCGATACCACAGGTATCGGCATCGCTCCCCTCCTGTCATCCGGCACGTCGCGGCTCAACGCAGTCCCGCTCCAGCGCTCAAACAGGCTCTCAGCGCCCGAGCCCCGACAGGGCGGCCTCGGCCTCGCCCACCGGCCCCTCGCCGCCGGTCCGGCGCAGGTGGTCGACGATCGAGCGGACCAGCACCGGCAGGACGCCGGTCCCGACGCCCTCGGCCTTCAGCCGGTCGGCCAGGCCCGCCAGCCCGGCCCGCGCCGTGCCGCCCCCCTCGGCCTCGTCCTCGGCGGCCCCGGCTGCCGCCATGCGCGCGCCGGGGATCGGGTCGATCACGGCGGCGCTCGCCGTCGGCGGTATGCTCTTCTGGAGGAAGTCCAGCACGATGCCGACGGCCTTGCGGGACGTCTCGGGTTCGAGTCCGGTGGCGGCGCTGACGGCGTCGACGAGCTCCTGCATGGGGTCCCTCTCTCCTGGAGTGTCGTCCGTCAACTCGCCCCGGGGACGGCGGGTTCAGGACGGCCGGCGTGACACCCGCGGGGCCTGCAGACTATGATCGCCGCCAACGATCCGGAGCCCGTCACGTCATGTCAGACTCGTCCCGCGCGCCCGGCACCATCCCGCTCGGCCTCACCGACGCGGGCGACGGCCGGCCCGGACGCTACGTCGCGCTGGCGCTGGCGATGGGCAACCGCCACGGCCTCATCACGGGCGCCACGGGCACCGGCAAGACCGTGACGCTGCAGACCCTCGCGGAGGGCTTCAGCCGCGCCGGCGTGCCGGTCTTCGCGGCCGACGTGAAGGGCGACCTCGCGGGGATGGCGATGGCCGGCGACGGGCGGCCGGCCCTCCTCGACCGGGCCCGCGCGATCGGCATGCCCTACGCGCCGCAGGCCTTCCCGACGGTGTTCTGGGACCTGTTCGGCCAGCAGGGCTCGCCCATCCGGGCGACCGTCGCCGAGATGGGGCCGCTGCTGATGGCGCGGCTGCTGGAGCTCAACGACACCCAGGCGGGCGTGCTCAACATCCTGTTCCGGGTGGCGGACGAGGAGGGCCTGCTGCTGCTCGACCTCAAGGACCTGCGCGCGCTGCTCGGCTACGTGGCGGAGCACGCCTCCGAGCTCACGACGAAATACGGCAACGTCGCGGCCGCCACGGTGGGGACGATCCAGCGCCAGCTCCTGGTGCTGGAGAACCAGGGCGGGGAGCACTTCTTCGGCGAGCCCGCGCTGGAGGTCGACGACTTCCTCCAGCGCGCCCCGGACGGCCGCGGCACCGTCAACGTCCTGGCGGCCGACCGGCTGATGCGCTCGCCCCGGCTCTACGCCACCTTCCTGCTGTGGCTCCTGTCCGAGCTGTTCGAGCGCCTGCCCGAGGTCGGCGACCGCGACAGGCCGAAGCTCGTCTTCTTCTTCGACGAGGCGCATCTCCTCTTCAACGACGCCCCGAAGGCGCTGCTCGACGCCG
>CAXTBR010000035.1:12369-41700 GCA_964242785.1 uncultured Lichenihabitans sp.
TCGACGTGCCGGACACGGTGCTGGGCCAGCTCGGCAACCGCGTGCAGCACGCGCTGCGCGCCTTCACGCCGCGCGACGCCAAGGCCGTGAAGGCGGCGGCCGACACGTTCCGGCAGAACCCGGCCTTCGACGCCGCCGCCGCCATCAAGGAACTCGGCGTCGGCGAGGCGCTGGTCTCCCTGCTGGCGCCCGACGGCACGCCCGAGACCGTGGAGCGCTGCTGGATCGCCCCGCCCATGTCGCGCGTCGGCCCGCTGACGCCGGACGAGCGCCGGCAGGTCATCGAAGCCGGGCCCATCTACGGCAAATACGACACGCCGATGGACCGCACCTCGGCCTTCGAGATGCTGAAGGCGCGGGGCACCGCCGCCAGGCGCGGGCCCGTGCCCCCGGCGGTCCCGCCGGTGACGCCGTCCTTCCTGCCGCCGGCCCCGGCCGCCGCGGCGCCGACCTTCGTCCCGCCGACGTCCGTCCCGCCGACCTCCGTCCCGCAGAGCCGGCCGCGGTCCTCGGCCTGGGGGGATGCCGCGGTGCCGTCGGCCGGGCAGGGCGGCGGGCCGTGGCGCCCGCCCGCCCCGCCGCAGGCCCCCGAGCCCCCGCCCGAGGAGTCCTCCGGCGGCTTCCTCGGCGGGATCGAGAACACGATCGGCGACTGGTGGAACGGCGGAGGGACGAGCCGCGGGCGCATGACCAACGGCCAGCTCGTGGTGCGCTCGGCCATCCAGTCGGCGTCCCGTTCGGTCGGCACGCAGGTCGCGCGGCAGATCATGCGCGGCGTGCTGGGCGGCCTTCAGCGCTGAGAGCCTGTTTGAGCGTGCCGACGGGGGTGCTCTGCGTCGGCGGGGCGGTGGTCGACCGCAGCTATCGCCTGCACGCTCCGCTCCGCTCGGGGACCTCCAACCCCGCGGCGGGCCGCCGCGGCTTCGGCGGCGTGGCCCGCAACGTGGCCGAGAACCTGAGCCGGCTCGGCGTGCCGGTCGGCCTCCTGTCGCGCGTCGGCGACGACGAGGGCGGCCGGGCGCTGCTCGCCGACCTCGACAGCCTCGGGATCGACCGGCGCGGCGTCGCCTCCGTGCCGGACGGGTCCACGGCGGAATACGTCGCCGTGCTGACGCCCGACGGGGACCTCGCGCTCGGCCTGGCCGACATGGCGATCCTCGACGCCCTCACGCCCGCGGCGCTGGCCCGACACGCCGGCCTCCTCGCCGCCGCGGCCTGGGTCTTCGCCGACTGCAACCTGCCGGCCGAGACCCTGTCGGCCCTGGCGCGTCGGCAGTTCCCCGGCGCCGGTTACCGGCTCGCGGTCGACGCGGTCTCGGTGGCGAAGGGGGCGCGGCTGCCGCTGCGGCTCGACGGGGTCGACCTCCTGTTGCTCAACCGGGACGAGGCGGACGCCTCGATGGAGCGCCGCGGACGGGCGGGAGCCTCGCCCCCCGAGGCCGCGGCGGCGTTGCGCGGGGCGGGCGCCGGCGCCGTCGTGCTGACGCTCGGCCCGGAGGGTGCCTGGGCCGCCTCCACGGAGGGCGCCGTCCACGTCCCGGCCGTGCCGGCCCGCGCGGTCGACGTCACCGGGGCCGGGGACGCCCTGGTGGCGGCCGTGCTGCACGGCCTCGCGGTGGGCGAACTCGACCTGTCGGAGGCTGTCGCGCGCGGATGCCGCGCCGCCGCCCGCACGGTCGCGTGCCCGTCGGCCGTCGATCCGGAGCTGGGCCGGATCCTCGACGGCGCGTGACGCGGCCGCGCTCAAGGTCACAAAAGTGTCAGCGGCCGCCACTAGAGGTCGGGCGTCCGTCGATGGAGCGCGACCATGTCCACGATCTCGGCCGTACCCAACACCAAGCCGGCGCCCGATCGGCCGTCGGTCGACCACCCGAGCGACAAGACCACGCGCTACGGCGTGCTCGCCGTCGGCGCCATGGGTCTCGCCTTCGCGGCCTACAGCGTGTGGCGCGACGTCGACGTCAGCGGCGGCGGCACCCACTCCTTCCTGGTCTACCTCCTGCTCGCCGTGGCGCTGGTGATCGCGCTGGGCTTCGAATTCGTGAACGGCTTCCACGACACCGCCAATGCGGTCGCGACCGTCATCTACACGCATTCGCTGATCCCCAACTACGCGGTGGTGTGGTCGGGCTGCTGGAACTTCCTCGGCGTGCTGACATCGACGGGGGCGGTGGCCTTCGGGGTGATCTCGCTGCTGCCGGTCGAGCTGATCCTCCAGGTCAGCTCCAGTGCCGGCTTCGCCATGGTCTTTGCGCTGCTCATCGCGGCCATCATCTGGAACCTCGGCACCTGGTGGCTGGGGCTTCCGGCCTCCTCGTCCCACACGCTGATCGGCTCCATCATCGGCGTCGGCATCGCCAACGCGATGCTCAACGGCCGGGGCGGCACCTCCGGGGTGGACTGGGACCAGGCCACCAACATCGGCAAGGCGCTGCTGATCTCGCCGGTCGTCGGCTTCGTGTGTTCGGGCGGGCTCCTGCTCATCATGAAGTTCCTGGTGCGCAAGCCGGAGCTCTACGCCGAGCCGAAGCCCCATCAGGCGCCGCCGCTGTGGATCCGCGCGCTGCTGATCTTCACCTGCACGGGCGTGTCCTTCGCGCACGGCTCCAACGACGGCCAGAAGGGCATGGGCCTCATCATGCTGATCCTGATCGGCACGGTGCCCACCACCTACGCGCTGAACCGCGCCGTGCCGGACACCTTCCTCCCGCAGTTCGAACAGACGTCCGACGCCGCCTCCAAGATCATCGACGCCAAGGCCTCGGGCTACGCCATCACGGGCGACCCGCGGCCGGCCGTGACGGCCTTCGTGCGCGACAAGAAGCTCGACGACGGCGTCTACCCGTCGCTGGCCGCCCTGGTGCGCGAGATCGCCGGCCAGGTGAAGGGCTACGGCTCGCTGGCCAACGTGCCCGAGGGCAAGGTCAACAACACCCGCAACGACATGTACCTCACCTCCGAGGCGCTCCGCACGCTGCCCAAGGTGCAGGACAACCAGATCGCGCCGGACGAGGCCAAGACGCTCGCCAAATACAAGGCGAGCCTCGACACCTCGACCAAGTTCATCCCCACCTGGGTCAAGGTGGTGGTGGCCTTGGCGCTGGGGCTGGGCACGATGATCGGCTGGAAACGCATCGTCGTGACGGTGGGCGAGAAGATCGGCAAGACGCACCTCAACTACGGGCAGGGCGCCGCGGCCGAGCTCGTCGCCATGGCGACGATCGCGGCGGCCGACCAGTACGGCCTGCCCGTGTCCACCACCCACGTCCTGTCCTCGGGCGTGGCCGGCACGATGGCGGCCAACGGCTCGGGCGTGCAGATGGAGACGATCCGCAACATCGCGCTGGCCTGGATCCTGACCCTGCCCTGCGCCATGATCCTGTCGGGCACGCTCTACTTCATCTTCAGCCACATCTTCTGACCGTCGACGCTCGACCGAGCCCCGGTCCCCTCGCGGGCGCCGGGGCTTTTTGCGCCTGTTCGAGGGCGTGGCGCGCTGGTAACAATCGCGGCGCGAGATCCCGCCATGCCGCCGGCGCGGATCGTCCTTCCGTGAACGGGATCCGACATGGCCTCGATCGACGCCGTCCTCTCCACCATCGACGCCAACCAGCCCGCCGCCCTGGGCCGGCTCTTCGAGCTGCTGGCGGTGCCGTCCATCTCGACCGACGCCGCCTACGCGCCGCAATGCGCCCGGGCCGCCGAGTGGCTGGCCGGGGAGCTGACGGGCCTGGGCTTCGAGGCGTCGGTGCGGCCGACCGCCGGGCGCCCGATGGTGGTGGGCCGCGCCAAGGCGGCGCGCCGCGACGCGCCCCACGTCCTTTTCTACGGCCACTACGACGTGCAGCCCGTCGATCCGCTGACGCTGTGGAACACGGACCCGTTCAAGGCCGAGGTGCAGGAGGGCAGGCGGATCGTGGCGCGGGGCGCCTCGGACGACAAGGGCCAGCTCATGACCTTCGTCGAGGCCTGCCGGGCGTTCCAGACCACGGGCGGGCTGCCCTGCGACGTCACCGTGCTGTTCGAGGGCGAGGAGGAGACCGGGTCGCCCTCGCTGCCGGCCTTCGTGGCGGCCAACCGCGAGGAGCTCAAGGCCGACCTCGCGCTCGTCTGCGACACCGGCATGTGGGACGCCGAGACGCCCTCCATCACCACGATGCTGCGGGGGCTGGTGCTGGAGGAGGTCGTCGTGCGAGGCGCCGACCGAGACCTCCACTCGGGCGGCTACGGCGGGGCGGCCGTGAACCCGATCCACGTCCTGTCGCGCATCATCGCCGACCTGCACGACGCCGACGGCCGCGTCGCCCTGCCGGGCTTCTACGAGGGCGTCGACGAGCTGCCGGCCGACGTCGCCGCGCAGTGGCGGGCGCTGCCCTTCGACGAGGGCGAGTTCATGCGCGACATCGGCCTGTCGGTGCCGGTGGGCGAGCGGGGGCGCGGCCTCCTGGAGAAGATCTGGTCGCGGCCGACCTGCGACGTCAACGGCGTCACGGGCGGCTACGGCGGCGTGGGCTCGAAGACGGTGCTGCCGGCACAGGCCAGCGCCAAGGTGTCGTTCCGCCTCGTCGGCCGGCAGGACCCCGCCAAGGTGGCGGCTGCGTTCCGCGCCTTCGTGCGCGCCCGCCTGCCGACCGACTGCACGGCCGAGTTCATCCCGCACGGCGCGAGCCCGGCCCTGCAACTGCCCTTCACCTCGGAGGCCCTCACCCGGGCGCGCCGCGCGCTGCACGCCGAATGGGGCAAGGAGCCCGTGATGGCGGGCTCGGGCGGCTCGATCCCCATCGTCGGCACCTTCAAGCAGGACCTGAAGATGGACGTGCTGATGATCGGCTTCGCGCTCGACGACGACCGCGTCCACTCGCCCAACGAGAAATACGAGCTCGCCTCCTTCCACAAGGGCGCGCGCTCCTGGGCGCGCGTGCTCGACGCCCTGGCGAAGTGAGCTGCGTTTTGAAACCTGATATCATCACGTCATCGCTCGGCGCCGCAGCGGCAGCCGCACGCCGCAGACCCTGAGCGCCACGCCGAGCCCCATCGCGTAGACCGCGGCCCCGCCGGCCCCCGTCAGGGCGAGGTGCAGGACGTCGGCGAATCGTCCTCCGGCCGTCAGGGCGCCGATCCGCCCGTCCGCGGCGAAGACGTAGATCCCGAGCGCCAGGGCCGCGGCGTCGACCGCCAGCGCCACCCGGACCAGGGTGTCGTCGGGCCGCACGACGTCCTGCAGCCAGCCGATGGCGCAGAGCGCCAGCAGGTTGACCCAGGCGCCCACGGCCGTCGCGGCCGCGAGCCCGGCGGCCCCGAAGGGGTGGTACAGCACGACCTTGAGGGCGAGGTTGAAGGCGACCGCGAGCAGCGACGCCGCCATCGGCACGGTGGTGTTGCCCCGCGCCTGGAAGCCCGAGCGCGCGGACGAGATCAAGAGGATCGGCATGAGGCCGAACCCGTAGGCGCTGAGCACGGCGGCCGCGGCCGCGGCGGCCTCCGCCGTGAAGCGGCCGCGCAGGAACACCCCCCGCATGATCTCCTCGGGGATCAGCACGAAGGCGAGGAAGAAGGGCGCGGCCAGCGCCAGCGTCAGCGCCATCGTCCGGTTCTGCGCCCGCAGCGCCCCCTCGGGATCGCCGGCCGCGAAGAAACGGCTCATCTCGGGCAGCAGCACCGTCCCGGCCGCCGCCCCGATCACGCCGATGGGGAACTGGTAGATGCGCTCGGCATAATAGAGCGAGGACGGACCGCCGGTCGGCAGCAGGGAGCCGATGATGGTGTCGGCGAAGATGGCGATCTGCGGCCCGGCCGAGCCGATGACGGCGGGCCCGAGCGCCCGGAAGAACTGCCGCACGTCGGCCCCGAGCCGCGGCCTCACCACGCGCTCCAGCACGCCGGCACGCCGCGCCGCGCCGAACATCAGCGCCAGTTGCGCCACCCCGGACACCGTGACGCCCACGCTGGCCGCGACGCCGGCATCGGGGAAGATCCAGCCCAGGCCCAGGAACACCATCATCACGAGGTTCAGCAGCACCGGCGCGAAGGCTGCGGCCGCGAACCGGCGGTGGGCGTTCAGCGTGCCCGATTGCAGGGTCACCAGCACCATGCAGAACAGGTACGGGAAGGTGATGCGCGTCATCAGCACGGCGTGGGCGAACTTCGCCGGATCGGCGTCGAAGCCGGGCGCGAGCAGGCGCACGAGGCCGGGCGTGAAAGCCTCGGCCAGGGCCAGGACCAGCAGTTGCGACAGCAGCAGGATCGTGAAGACCTGGCTCGCGAAGCCGCCAGCCTCGTGCGGACCGCGGCGCTCCAGCACGCGCGAATAGGTCGGCACATAGGCCGAGTTGAAGGCGCCCTCGCCGAAGATGGCGCGGAACTGGTTCGGCAGCCTGAAGGCGACGAAGAAGGCGTCGGCGACCGCTCCGGCCCCCAGCAGGGTGCCCAGCACCATGTCGCGCAGGAAGCCCGTGCCGCGCGACACCAGCGTGAGGCCGCCGACGGAAAGCAGGTGTCTGTACATCCGGGCCCGTGATCCGCGTGCCGCCTGCGCGTCGGACGCGCCCCGCCCGTGGGAGTGCGTCCGGGTTCCACCTCGTACCGATGGCGGCCTGTGCTGACCTTTTCTCCCTCACCTCCCTCACCCTGAGCCTGTCGAAGGACGACACGGCCCTTCGGGCCTGCTCAGGGTGAGGGAGGTGGAGGAGCGCCGCCGTTGGTCTTACTTGACGGCGGCCTGGTAGAGCTCGTCGACGTGGTCCCAGTTGACCAGGTTCTCGAGGAAGGCCTTGAGGTAGTCGGGACGGCGGTTGCGGTAGTCGATGTAGTAGGAGTGCTCCCACACGTCGACGCCGAGGATCGGCGTGGCGCCGTGCACCAGCGGGTTCTCGCCGTTGGGGGTCTTCATCGCCTGGACCTTCCCGTCCTTGACGGCGAACCAGGCCCAGCCCGAGCCGAACTGCGTGGTGCCGGCGTCGATGAAGGCCTTGTGGGCCGCGTCGAGCGAGCCGAAGCTCTCCGTCAGCGCCTTCTCGACCGCGCCCGAGGGCGTGCCGCCGCCGTTCGGCTTCATCCACTTCCAGAAGTGCGTGTGGTTGTAGTGCTGGCCGGCGTTGTTGAAGAGGCCCTGGTTCTTGCCGAAGGAGCCCGTGACGACCTCCTCGACGCTCTTGTCCTCGAATTCGGTGCCCTTCAGCAGGTTGTTGCCGTTCGTCACATAGGCCTGATGGTGCTTGTCGTGGTGAAACTCCAGCGTCTCCTTCGACATGTAGGGAGACAGCGCGTCGTGGCTGTAGGGCAGCTCGGGAAGCGTGAAGGGCATGGCGAAGCTCCTGGGGTCGAATTCATGTGGGCGGAACCGGCCGCGCGCGGCCGTCGCCCCGGAGACGCAAACTAGTCGCCGCCCCCCGCCCCGGCAACGCCGCTTCGCAGATGGGTGTGTCTTTGCGTCGTCCCCGGATCCTGTGTAACGGATCCGGCGAGGTCCGGGGCGGCGGAGGTGGTCGAATGGGTTGGTTGATGTCCGTCCTCGGCGCCGCCCTGGCGGTGGCCGGGGCCGTCTCGCTCGCCAACGGCCTCTCCTACATCCGGCTCGACTGGGGAGCCACCGAGGTGATGGCCGGCACGGTGGCGCTGGCGGGGGGCCTCGTCACGGTCGCGCTCGGCGCCGTGCTCTTCGCCCTGCGCGACCTGTCCCGACGGATCGGGGCTCCGTTCGCGTCCGATCCCGCGCCCCGAGGCCGGACGAGGGTCGCCACGGTCGGCCTGCCCGAGGCCGAACTCCCGTCGCCGGCGACGGGCGAGGCGCCGGGCCTGCTCGCCGCCGTGAAGGCCCACGACATCGCGCCGGAGCCCGAACCCCCGCCCGCACCGCCGACCATGGCCGATGCGCCGACGGTCGTCGGGCGCTACGAGGCCAACGGCGCTTCCTACGTCCTGTTCTCGGATGGGACCATCGAGGTCGAGACCGAGACCGGCGCGCATCGCTTCGCCTCGATGGCGGACCTCAAGGACCACATCGACCGCCAGGAGGTGGGCTGATCAGCTCAGATTGCCCCTCCTACCGCTCGTCCCCCGCGGGTGCCCGGCAGGGCGGATGAGGGGACCTCCAAAGGTGGTGGATCCCCCCTCATCCGGCGCTGCGCGCCACCCGGGTCCCATCCCGGCAAGCCGGGATGGGTGCCCGATTCTCCCCGCTGGGGAGAAGGGCAACTCCCGCGGGCGCCGAGATGTGTGCCAACGCTAGCTCAGGATGAGGGAGGGTGGGAGAAAACAGGGCTTTTGCTCCAATCTTAGCGCCTATGCGCAGGCGCGGGGACGAGCGGTGAGGAGGGTGGAAGCGGCATCACGTCCCCTCGCTCGCCGGCTCCACCGCGTCGCGGCCCGTGCAGGCCAGCGCGAAGGCATATTGCAGCGCCACCTCGTCGAGCTGGTCGTAGCGCCCCGAGGCGCCCCCGTGGCCCGCGTCCATGTTGGTCTTCAGCAGCACGAGCGAGGGCGCCTGCGCCCGCTCGCGCAGCCGCGCCACCCACTTAGCCGGCTCCCAATAGGTGACGCGCGGGTCCGTCAACCCGCCGAGCGCCAGGATCGGCGGATAGGTCTGCGCCGACACGTTGTCGTAGGGCGAGTACCCCCGGAGCCTCTCGAAGGCGTCGCGGTCGAGGATCGGGTTGCCCCATTCGAGCCATTCCGGCGGGGTCAGGGGCAGGCCGTCGTCGAGCATCGTGTTCAGCACGTCGACGAAAGGCACGTCGGCGATCACGCCGGCGAAGAGGTCCGGCGCCAAGTTGGCCACCGCCCCCATCAGCATGCCGCCGGCGCTGCCGCCCTGCGCCACGATATGGCCCTCCGACGTGAAGCCGGCCGCGGCCAGCGCCCGCCCGGCCGCGATGAAGTCGCCGAAGGTGTTGGCCTTGTGGGCGAGCTTGCCGTCCGTGTACCAGGCCCAGCCCTTGTCGGTGCCGCCGCGGACATGCGCGATCGCGTAGACGAAGCCGCGGTCGACCAGCGACAACCGCTTGGTGCCGAAGGACGCGGGGATCGAATAGCCGTAGGCGCCGTAGCCGTAGAGCAGCAGCGGGGCGGAGCCGTCGAGGGCGAGGCCGCGCCTGTGCAGCACCGACACCGGCACCTCGGCCCCGTCCGGCGCCCTGGCCATGATGCGCCGCGTCACGTAGTCGGCGGGGTCGTGGCCCGAGGGCACCTCCTGGCGCTTGCGCAGGGTCCGCTCGCCCGTCGCCATGTCGTAGTCGTAGGTCTCGCCCGGCGTGGTCATGGACGAATAGGTGAAGCGCATCACCGCCGTGTCCTGCTCGGCCACCTCGCCGAGGCCCAGCGCATAGGCTTCCTCGGGGAAGGCGATCGCGGTCTCGCGCCCGTCGTCGTAGCTGCGGACGACGATGCGGGGCAGGCCGTCCTGGCGCTCCAGCCGCACGAGGTGGCGCGCGAAGGCCGCCGTGGCGACCACGAGCCGCCCGGGCCGGTGCGGCACGAGATCGCGCCAGCCGTCCCGGCCCGGCGCGGCGACCGGGGCCGTGACGACCTTGAAGTCGACCGCGCCCCCGGCGTTGGTCAGGATGACGAAGTCGTCGCCGCGGTGGTCGAGCTCGTAGCGCAGGCCCGGGGCGCGCGCCGCGACGAGGCGCGGCTCGGCCGTCGGGTCGTCGCGCTCGATCACGCGGGCTTCGGAGGCGTCGTGGCCGTGGATGGAGATCACGGCGAAGCGCCCCGAGCGGCTGCGCTCCACCGACACGAACCAGGTCGGGTCGGGCTCGTCGTAGACGAGGCGATCCGCGGCCGGGTCGGTGCCGAGGCGGTGCATCCACACGCTGCTGGCGCGGTGGTCCTCGTCGAGCCTGACGTAGAAGAAGCCCGAGCCGTCGGCCGTCCACACGGCGGTGCCCTCGGTGTGGGGCACGGCGTCGGCATGGTCCTCGCCGCGGGCGAGGTCGCGGACCTTGATGGTGTGGAGCTCCGACCCCTTGTCGTCGGCGCTCCAGGCGAGGAGCGCGTGGTCGTCCGAGGGGGCGGCGTCGCCGAGCTCGAAGAAGTCGAGCCCCTCGGCCAGCGCGTCGCCGTCGAGCATGATCTGCTCGGGCCCGCCGTGCCGGGGGATGCGGCAGACGAGCTCGTGCTGCCCGCCCTCGCGGTAGCGCGAATAATAGCTGAAGGGGCCGTCCGGCACCGGCACCTCGGCCTCCTCCTCCTCCATGCGGTCGCGCATCTCGGCGACGAGCGTCGCCTGGAGGGCGGCGGTCGGCGCCATCACGGAGTCGGCGTAGGCGTTCTCGCGGACCAGGAGGTCGCGGATCTCCGCCGGCAGCTTGGCGGGGTCCTGCAGGACCCCGCGCCAGTCATCGGCGCGGATCCAGGCGTAATCGTCCGTGAGGGTGGTGCCGTGGACCGTCCGGGAGACGGGGCGGGCCGGGATCGGGGCGGGTGCGGCGCGGGCGAAGGCGGGTCGGTGCCGCATCGGCCGCGGCACGCGCGCGTCCGCCGGGGCATCGGCGGCGCCGTTCGCCCGCTCGGCCCCGACCGGTCCGCTGCTGGTTTCGGTCGTCATGGCGTTCTGTCCGGGTCTCGATGCCGTTCGGGACCCTTATCGGGTCGGCCTTCCACCCTGGCAAGGCCGACCCGCATCGCGCGCCGTCGGATCTTCCTGCGGAGCGCTGCCGTCGTCACACATCACCGACGCTGGGCGTTTGCGCCCTTCTCCCCAGCGGGGAGAAGCGGGCACCCATCCCGGCTTGCCGGGATGGGCCCGGGTGCCCGGCAGGGCGGATGAGTGGGATTCCACAGGTGGTTGATCCCCCTCATCCGGCGCTCCGCGCCATCTTCTCCCGCCGAGACGTGTGAATCCGGTCGCTGCGGAGAGGGACCACCGACGTGGTCTCGCTTCGAGCGTCATCGCGGCGGGCGCGCGGGCATCCCGCCGATCCCGACGGCTATTGCACCGCCGCCGGCGCCTCGGGGGCCAGGGCAGGCACGGCCTCGACCGGCACCTTCGCGGCGACGATCGCCTCCATGAGATTGTAGAGCTTGAGCTTCAGCCGCTCGTCATCGATGGCATGCAGGATGCGGATGATCTTGACGTCGTAGGTGGCGCTCGCCCGCGAGCGTTTGCGGCGATCGACGATGTCGGCCAGTTCGATGCCCCCGGAGGTCTCCCCCTCGGGCGTGATGTCCTCGAAGAAGAAGGCGATGTCCTTCTCCAGGATGCGCGCGATGTTCATCAGCTGGCTGGCACTGATACGGTCCTTGCCGAGCTCATACTTCTGCACCTGCTGGAACGAAATGCCGAGTTGCTCGCCGAGCGCACCCTGCGAGATCCGTTTTTCGATCCTGGCGAAGCGCACGCGCGCCCCGAGATGGCGATCGACCGCGTGATTCTTTCGCGCCATCTTGTCCTCTTGTTGATCGCTGCGGATTCGATTTTTCTAGCACGGATAGGTCGACTAAACCAAGGGGTTGCGATTGAGTTCGCCAAGAAATCGTTTTCTGCAACCGCGCTCATCAGGTGAGAGACGTCGCGACACAGAAGGCGTGCGGCTGAAGGCCGATCGTCCGCCTGCAACGTTGTATCAAGATCGGGTTGCATGCGAATTGTATTGTGTCAGGATCGAGGCGCCCGGGCTGGAGCGGAGCGGCCTGGCCGCATCCGCTCTGTTCCAGGCGAAGATCCATCTCCCGCCTGCCCTCGCCGGGCCGACGACGTCGGATCCGTGCGGACGAGTTCGAAAAGAGCGAGGGCCATGCCCTACTTCGCGTTGAGCGGACGCTCAGGAGATGGTGGGCGAATCGGCCGCGTCGCCGGGACGAGAGGATCGATGGGCCTGGAACCGCATCGGGCCGCGCTCCCCGTCCCGCGGGGGACGCGCTCCGAAGCCGGTAGGCCCCGCACCGGGGACCCCCGTCAGAGGGCGAAGCTGGTCCCGCAGCCGCAGGAGGCCGTCGCGTTCGGGTTGTGGATCTTGAAGGACTGGCCGATCAGGTCGTCGACGAAGTCGATCTCCGAGCCCTTCATGTAGTCGATCGAGACGGGGTCGATCAGCACGACGGCGCCATCGCGCTCGAGCACGAGGTCGTCGGCCGCGGGCTCGCCCACGATGGTGAAGGAATATTGAAAGCCCGAGCAGCCGCCGCCGTCCACGGCCACGCGCAGGGCCGAGCCGGGCGCTTCCCGCGACAGCACCCTGTTGACGCGCGCCGCCGCCGAGGCCGACAGCGTCACGGGCGAAAGGACATCGGTCTGGCTCATCGTCGTGTCTTCCTCGGCAACCGCATCGGCGGGGGCGCGCCGCCCGGTCGGCGACGCGGACCCGACCGGCCTGATCTAGGCGGTCCGCCGCGCCGCCGCAATGGCGGGGCCGGGGTTGCGGTCGGGGGGCCGCCATGCGACTCCGGCGGGCCCGACCCGGACCCCACCTCAGCGAACGCGCGCCATGGACATCTTCGCCGACTTCCACCGACGGACCTCCGCCATCCTCGACGGGATGATGGCGCGCGGCGCCCTGCCGGCCGGCCTCGACCTCGGGCGTTTCGTCGTCGAGCCGCCGCGCGATGCCGCCCACGGCGATCTCGCCGTCAACGCCGCCATGGTGTACGCCAAGGACGCGAAGCCACATTATGCCGATCCGCGCGCCTTCGCGGTCGCGCTGTCGGCGGAGCTCGCCGCCGACCCCGACGTCGACTCGGCCGAGGTCGCCGGCCCCGGCTTCATCAACGTGGCCCTGCGCCCCCACGTTCTGGCCGGCGTGCTGGCCTCCGCGCTCACCCGGGAGGGGGCTTTCGGCCGCGGGCCGCGGCGCGAGGGCGCTCCGATCAACGTCGAATTCGTCTCCGCCAACCCCACGGGGCCGATGCACGTCGGCCACGGCCGCGGCGCCGTCTTCGGCGACGCGCTGGCGAACCTGCTCGACGCCGCGGGCCACGGCGTGACGCGCGAATATTACATCAACGACGCCGGCGCCCAGGTGGACGTCCTCGCCCGCTCGGCCTTCCACCGCTACCGGGAAGCGCTGGGGCAGGACGTGGGCGACGTGGCCGAGGGCCTCTATCCGGGCGACTACCTCGTCCCGGTCGGCCGGGCGCTGGCCGAGGCGCACGGCCCGGCCCTGCTCGACCTGCCGGAGGGCGAGTGGCTCCCCCTCGTCCGGAGCGTCGCGATCGACGCCATGATGGCGTCGATCCGCGAGGACCTCGCGGGCCTGAACATCGCCTTCGACCGCTTCTTCTCGGAGCGGAGCCTGACGGAGCGGCAGGGCCACGCGGACGCCGTGGCGCTGGCCATCGACGACCTGAAGGGCAAGGGCCTCATCTACACCGGTCGCCTGCCGCCGCCCAAGGGCCAGTTGCCGGACGACTGGGAGGACCGCGAGCAGGTGCTGTTCCGATCCACGGCCTTCGGCGACGACGTCGACCGGCCGCTGATCAAGTCGAACGGCGGCTACACCTACTTCGCCTCCGACATCGCCTATCACAAGAGCAAGATCGACCGCGGCTTCGACGCCATGATCGACGTGTGGGGCGCCGACCACGGCGGCTACGTCAAGCGCATGCAGGCCGCCGTGGGCGCGTTGAGCGACCGCCGCGCGGCGCTCGACGTGAAGCTCGTCCAGATGGTCAAGCTGATGCGCAACGGCGAGCCCGTGCGGATGGCCAAGCGCACGGGCGACTTCGTCACGCTGCGCGAGGTGGTCGACGAGGTCGGCGTCGACGCGGTCCGCTTCATGATGCTGTTCCGCAAGAACGACGCGGCGCTGGAGTTCGACCTCGCCAAGGTCATCGAGCAGTCGCGCGACAACCCGGTCTTCTACGTGCAGTACGCCCACGCGCGCGGGCGCTCGGTGCTGCGCACCGCGGCCGCGGCCCTCCCGGACCTCGACCTCGCGCCCCAGGCCTTGGCCGAGGCCGATTTCGCGGCACTGTCCGACCCCGGCGAGATCGCCATCCTGCGGCTGATCGCCCAATATCCGCGGGCCGTGGCGGCGGCGGCGGCGGCGCACGAGCCGCACCGCATCGCTTTTCATCTTTACGAACTGGCCGGCGCCATCCACTCTCAATGGAACAGAGGCAAGGATCAGCCACAATTACGCTTTGTTAATGAAGAAGAGAGACATCTGACGAGAGTGCGGTTGGGATTGGTGACGGCGTCCACCATCGTCCTGAAGTCCGGCCTGGGCATCCTCGGCGTCACGGCCCCCGACGAGATGCGCTGACCGCGCGGCGGGTCCCCGCCGCGGGGAACTGGACGGGCCGTTCGGCCGGGACGCCACAGTGAGGCGAGGTGTTCGATGACTGATGCCGCGAGATCGCGCCGGGACGCCGTCCGCTACGAGCCGCAACTGGCCGTGCCGACGCGCGACCCGGGTGCGGCCGACCCCTTGGCCGAACTGGCCCGCCTCGTCGGCCAGGACGACCCCTTCCGCAACGTGTTCCGCACTACGGCGGCCCAACCCCGGCGCGCCGCCCCGACGGCGCCCGTCGAGGTCGAGCACCATGCCGACGTCGCGCGCGATCCCCACGACGAGGGTCATCGCGAGCACGACGACGCCCATCACGATCAGCCCCACGACGGCCAGGGCTACGATGGCCAGCCCCATGACGGCCAAGGCTATGACGTCCAAGGCTATGACGGGCAAGGCTACGACGGGCAAAGCTACGACGGGAAAGGCTACGACGCCGGAGTCCACGAGGGCGAGGACGGGGCCCACCACCACGGCCACGCGCAGGCCGAGGCCCAAGCGGGCCATCACGGCTACGACGACGCCCACGACGAGCGCTATTACGCGGCCGAGCAGGCGGCCCATCCCGACGAGGCCGGCCTCGCGGACGAGCGCCTCGCGCCCGCCTCGGCGGCCGCCGCCATCCCCGACCTGTGGGCCCGCGGCGAGGAGGACGCCGGCTGGTCCGCGCCGGAGGTCGACCACGGCCACGCCCCCGTCGAGCGCGGGCGCCTCGACCGGTCGTCGGCGCGCCGGCCGCTCGCCGTGCTGGCGGCCGTCCTGCTGCTGACCGGCGGCGGCCTCGCCGCGACCTTCCTGGCCAGGAGCACCTCCGCTTCGAGCACGGCTTCCGCGGCGTCGGGCCGCGCGGCCCCCACCATCATGGCGGCCACGGGACCCACCAAGGTCAAGATCGACGACCCCGGCGCCACGGCGCCCGAGGACCAGGACGCGGCCCTGCTGAACAAGACCGGCAGCGTCTACTCCGGCCCCGTCAAGATCGTGTCGAGCCAGGAACAGCCCGCCGACCTCGACCAGTTGCCGAAGGCCGACCTCGCCGAAGGCGCCCGCCCGCTCCCGCCGCCCATGCCGAGCCCCTTCCCCGAGCCCAAGAAGGTCAAGACCTTCCTGGTGCACCCGGACGGCACCATGCTGTCGTCCGACACCGTCACGGCGCCCGCCGGCCAGATGGCCGCCGCCACCCCGGCGCCCGACGGCATGACGCCGGCGGCCCAGCCGGCGACGCCCCGCACCGCCGTCCGCGGCGGCGCCACGCCGGCGAGCCCGGCGCCGAGCGCCACCATCGCCAGCCTGACGGCCGACCCGTCCCCGTCGGACGCCGCGCCCCCGCCCAGGCCCGCGCGGAAGCCCAACGACACGGCCGCGGGTGCGCCCGCGGCGGCCGGGGCCTACGGGCTGCAGGTGGCGTCGTCGCCGGTGGAGGCCGACGCCAACGCCGCCTTCGCCAAGCTGAAGAAGAAATACCCGGCCCAGCTCGGCCCCTACACGGCCACCGTCCACAAGGCCGACACGGGCGACAAGCCGGTCTACCGGGTGCGGGTGGGCGGCATGAGCCAGGACGAGGCCAAGGCGCTGTGCACGCAGCTCCAGACCGCCGGCGGCTCCTGCTTCGTGGTGCACAATTGAGCGGTCCGACCCGCGCCTTCGTCTGCGGCTGCGCGGGCACGGCGCTCGACGCCGCGGAGCGCGCCTTCCTGGCGGAGTCGCGGCCCTGGGGGCTGATCCTGTTCCGCCGCAACGTCGCCTCGCCCGAGCAGCTGCGCGCCCTCACGGCCTCCTTCCGGGAGGCCGTCGGCCGCGCCGGCGCGCCCGTGCTGGTCGATCAGGAGGGGGGGCGCGTGCAGCGCCTCACCGCGCCGCACTGGCCCCGCTACCCGGCCGCGGCGCGCTACGCCGAGCTCGACCCCGAGGGCTCGGGGGAGGGCGCCCGCATGGCGCGCCTCGGCGCCGAGATCATGGCCCGCGACCTCGCCGAGGCCGGCATCACGGTCGACTGCGCCCCGGTGCTCGACGTGCCGGTCGAGGGCGGCACCCCGGCCATCGGCGACCGCGGCTTCGCGCGCGATCCCCGGACCGTCGCGGCGCTGGCGCGGAGCTTCGCCGAGGGTCTGATGGCCGGCGGCGTGCTGCCGGTGATGAAGCACGTCCCCGGCCACGGCCGGGCGGAAGTCGACAGCCACCACGACCTCCCCGTCGTCACGGCCGAGCGCGCGGCGCTGGAGCGCGACTTCGCGCCGTTCCGGGCCCTGGCCGACCTGCCCATGGCGATGACGGGCCACATCGTGTTCCGGGCCATCGACCCCGACCGGCCCGCCACCACCTCGAAGCGCGTCATCGACGGGGTGATCCGCGGCGAGATCGGCTTCGACGGGCTCCTCCTGACCGACGACCTGTCGATGGAAGCCCTGCGCGGCACCCTGGGCGAGCGGGCCGCGGCGGCCGCGGCGGCCGGCTGCGACATCCTGCTCCACTGCAACGGCGTCATGGACGAGGCCCGGGCCGTCGCGGCGGCCGCGCCCGTCCTCGACGGACGCGCGGCCGAGCGCGCCGCCGCCGCCCTGGCGCGGCTCGCCCGACCTTCGCGGCGCGATCTCGCGGCCGAGCGCGCCGCCTTCTTCGACCGGATGGGGTCGGCGGCCGCCTGACTCTCCTCAGGTGCCGCGCGGCCCGGCGCTCGCCGTGCTGCCCACCGACGCCACGACGATGCTGCCGACCGCGATCCACTGGCGGAGGCTCAGCGCCTCGCCCAGCACGACCAGGCCGGCGAGGGCGCTGACCGCGGGCTCGACGCTCAGCAGCACCCCGAAGGTTTCCCGCCGCAGCCGCCCCAGCGCGAACATCTCCAGCGAATAGGGCAGGGCGCTCGACAGCAGCGCCACGCCGAGAGCCAGCGGCAGGACGCCGGGGTCGAGCAGCGCCGTCCCGGCCCGCGCGATGCCGAAGGGCGCCACCACCAGGGTGGCCACCGCCATGCCCAGCGCGACGGTCCGGCCGCCGTGGAGGTGGCCGACCCGCTGCCCGCAGACGATGTAGACGCCCCACAGCGTCCCCGAGCCGATCGTATAGGCGAGGCCCACGGGGTCGAGCGCCACGGCCCCGCCGCCGAACGGCAGGAGCTGGCTCAGCCCCAGCACGGCGAGCCCGATCCACAGGAAGTCGACCGGCCGGCGCGACGACAGCGTCGCCACCGCGAGCGGCCCGGCGAATTCGATCGCCACCGCGACGCCGAACGGGATGGTCCGCAGCGCCATGTAGAACATGAGGTTCATGGCGCCCAGGACGGCGCCGTAGGCCAGGACCAGACCGGCATCGCGCCGGGCGAGGCGCAGCCGCCACGGGCGCCACAGCGCCGCGAGCATCAGGGCCGAGAGCCCGACCCGCAGCGTGATCGTGCCCTCGGCCCCGACGATGGGGAAGAGGTGCTTGGCGAGGGACGTGCCGACCGACAGCGACACGATCCCGCCCACCACCGCGGCGGCGGGCAGGAGGGCGCCGGGCGCGGGGGAGACGTCGCTGGAGAGGGCCATGGCCCCGTCTACGCCGTCCCGCGCCGAGGCGCGAGCCGCCCCGGATCAGTCCGGCCGGGGCACCGGCCAGGTGGCGCCGTGGGTGTTGACGAACATGGCGTAGAGCGAGGTCGTGCCGCAGATGTAGAGGCGGTTGCGCTTGCGCCCGCCGAAGCACAGGTTGGCCACGACCTCGGGGACCCGGACCTTGCCGAGCAGCGTGCCGTCCGGCGCGTAGCACCGCACGCCGTCGGGGGCCGACGTCCACAGGTTGCCGTCGCGGTCGCAGCGGAACCCGTCGAACAGCCCCGCGTCCAGGGTCGCGAAGATCCGGCCCTCGTCCAGCGTGTGGCCGTCGTCGCCGATCCCCAGCACCCGGATGTGGCGCGGCCCGTCCTCGCTGTGGGTGACGCCGGTGTCGGCGATGTAGACCAGGCGCTCGTCGGGCGAGAAGCAGATGCCGTTGGGCTTGTGGAAGTCCCGCGCCACGGCGTGCACGCGCCCCGAACGCGGGTCGCAGCGGTAGACGTGGCTCCCCCCGATCTCCGAGGCGGCCAGGAAGCCCTCATATTCGCTGTCGATGCCGTAGGTCGGGTCCGTGAACCACACCGAGTCGTCGGACTTCACGACGACGTCGTTGGGGGAGTTCAGGCGCTTGCCGTCGACGTGCGACGCCAGGACCGTGGTGGAGCCGTCGTGCTCCACGCGCGACACGCAGCGGCCCTCGTGCTCGCAGCTCACGAGGCGCCCCTGCCGGTCGACCGTGTGGCCGTTGTGGTGGCGGGCGGGGTGGAGGAAGGTGGACACCGAGCCGTCGGTCTCGTCGAGGCGCATCACCCGGTCGTTGGGGATGTCGGACCAGACGAGGTACTGGCCGGCGGGGAAATAGGCCGGGCCCTCGGTCCACCGTCCGCCCGTCCAAAGCTTCTCCAGGTGGACGTTGCCGAACACCAGCCGCTTGAAGCGCGTGTCGTGGATCTCCAGGCTGTCGGTGTACATCGCTCCCTCCATCGGCGCCGTCGTCGCCCGCGCGGCGCGACATTTAGCGGCGAGTAAGGCTGGCGCGGCGGGCCCGCGCAAGCGAAAAGTCAGGCCAGGCGCCGGCGTCCCATTTCGGCACGCGCGGCGCGGTGTGCCGTTTCGGATCCCTTCACGCTCGGGCCGCCATTGTCGTTACCGAAGGGTGACGACCGGAGCCACGATTCCATGACAAGGGCAGGCAGCGAGTCCGGGCAGGCCGGCGAGGGCGCCCCCGGCGCGACGGCGCCGCGGGTCTCCCTCGGGACGGGCCGCGCCCTGGTGCCGGTGCCGCGGGCGAAGGCTTCGGCCTTCGCCGGGCTCGGCCGCTCGCACGGCGCCATGGCGGCCGGCGTGGCCGTGGCGATGGGGCTGGGTTTCGTGGCGGGCACGGCGCTCTTCGCCGACCGGCCGCAGGGCGTGGCGGTCGCCCAGGCCGCACCCGCGCCCGACCCCACGCTGGACATGCTGACCCGCGTGCAGGGCGAGGTGCGCGCGCTGAAGGCGGGCCTCGACGGGTTGCGCGCCACGGCCGAGAGCGGGCGGCAGGAGGACACGATCCGGGGCCTCAAGCGGAGCGTCGACCTCATCAAGGGCGACCTCGAAGGCGTGAAGACGGCCTCGACGGCCGCCGTCGGCCAGCTCGGCGCCAAGCTCGACCGCCTCGACCGCGACCCCGGGCCGAAGCTGAACGAGATCGCGGCCCGCCTCGACAAGCTCGACCGCGACCCCGGGACCAGGGTCGCGGAGTTGACGGCGCGGATCGACCGCATCGAGCGGCAGGTGTCGTCGGCGGACGCGACCGGATCGCTGCCGCCCCCGAGTGCCGCGGCCGCGGCCCCGAAGGCGCCGACGCCGCCGCAGCGCGCCGTCCAGTCGGCACCCTCAGCGCCCGTCTCCGCCGTTCCGCCGGCCCGGCCCGACATGACCGCCAAGGCCGAGCCCGGCCGGGGCGATCCCGCCAAGCCGGACGCCACCAAGCCGGACGCCACCAAGCCGCAATTCGCCAAGGCCGAGCCCGCCCGCCCCGAGCCCGCCCCGCGCGTCGAGGCCGCGGCGCGGCCCGCCACGGTCGAGGGCTGGATGCTGCGCGACGTCTACGGCGGCGTTGCGCTCCTCGAAGGCCGGTCCGGGGGGCTGCGCGAGGTGGCCCCGGGCGAATACGTGCCCGGCGTCGGCGAGATCCGCTCGATCGAGCGGCGCGGCCGCGGCTGGGTCGTGGTGACGAGCCGCGGCATCATCCAGGCCGACAACCGCTGGTGAGCCGCCCCGGCGATCCCCCGCCATCACCCGTCATCGGCTTGGCCCCCGGGACGCGGTCCCGGGGGGCAGGCCCGTTTTTTCCACACAGCGTCGGAACATCGCCCCATGGACATGATTCTCGGTACCGTCGAGGCCTTCGTTCTGGCCGGCATCCTGGGCGTCGCGAGCCTCGCCACGGCCGGAGTGCTGCACGTCGGCTGAGTTCGAGGTCGAGGGACGGGTGTGCGACGGGACACGCTGGGGCGCGACCACTTCGAGGCCCTCTACGCGGCGCGGCCCGACCCCTGGCGCCTCGCCACGAGCGATTACGAGCGCGCCAAATATGCCGCCACCCTGGCGGCCCTGCCGCGCCCGCGCTACGCCCGCGGCTTCGAGGTCGGCTGCGCCATGGGCATCCTGACGGCCCAGCTCGGCCGGCGCTGCGACGACCTCCTGGCCGTCGAGCCCGTCGTCTCGGCCCTGGAGGAGGCGCGGGCGCGCAACGCCGACCAGCCCCACATCCGCTTCGCGCCGCTCTTCGTGCCGCGACAGTGGCCCGCCGGGACCTTCGACCTCGTCGTCCTGTCGGAGGTCATCGACTACCTCGGCGCGGAGGATGTCGCGGCGCTGGCGGCCCGCGTGGCCGAGACGACCGAGCCCGGCGGCGACGTCATCCTGGTGCACTGGATCGGCAAGAAGCGCGGCGCCCCGCCCCGCGACGAGGCCAGCGACCGCTTCGTCAGGGAGGCCGCGCCCGCCTTCGCGGTGCTGCGCCATGAGCGCAACTTCGACTACCGGCTCGACCTGCTGCGCCGGCTCTGACGCGTATGATCCCTGAGCCCCGTTGCCGGGAGGCCCGCGGCGTTCCTATGATGGCGCCGGGTTCCGGAGCGACGCATGGCCAAGACGATCCGCATTCACGCCTTCGGTGGCCCCGAGGTGTTCCAGGTCGAGGACGTCGCCCTCGGCGAGCCGGGGGCAGGGCAGGTGCGCGTCCGGCAGCGCGCGGTCGGGCTCAACTTCATCGACGTCTACCAGCGCAAGGGCGCCTACCCCAATCCGCTGCCCGTGACGCTGGGCAACGAGGCGTCGGGCGACGTCGTCGCGGTCGGCCCCGACGTCACGGAGTTCAAGCCCGGCGACCGCGTCGCCTACGGCACCGCGCTCGGCGCCTATGCGGAGGAGCGGATCGTCGAAGCGCGCCAGCTCGTCGCCCTACCGAGATCGATCTCCTACGAGGTCGGCGCCGTGATGATGCTCAAGGGTCTCACGGCGCAATACCTGCTGCGCCAGACCTATAGGGTGTCGGCGGGCGACACGATCCTGGTCCACGCGGCGGCGGGCGGCGTCGGCCTGTTCCTGTGCCAGTGGGGCCACGCGCTCGGCGCCACCGTCATCGGCACGGCCGGCAGCCCCGAGAAGGTCGCGCTGGCGCTGGAGCACGGCGCCCACCACGGCATCGACTATCGCCGGGAGGACTTCGCCGCGCGGGTGAAGGAGATCACGGGCGGCAAGCTGTGCCACGCCGTCTACGACGCCGTCGGCCAGGCGACCTTCCCGAAGTCGCTGGAATGCCTGCGGCCGCGCGGCATGTTCGCCTCCTACGGCGCCGCCTCGGGCCCGATCGCCGCCTTCGACATCAATCTCCTGGCGAGGCACGGCTCGCTCTTCGCCACGCGGCCGTCGCTCTTCGCCTATGCGGCGGAGCGCGCCGACCTCCTGGCCATGACGGCCGACCTCACGGGCGCCATCGCCTCGGGGGCCGTCAGGCCCGAGATCCACGCCCGCTACGCCCTGGAGGACGTGGCCGAGGCCCATCGCGCGCTCGAAGCGCGGGAGACCACCGGCAGCACGATCCTGGTGCCCTGAGGTGACGGCACCCGAGGCGTCGCCGTCCGTCCGCATGCCGAGCCCGCTCGCGGCGGTCCGCGGCCTATCGAAGAGCTTCGGGCCCGTCAGGGCCAACCAGGACATCGACCTCGACATCCGCGCGGGCGAGAACCACGCGTTGCTGGGGGAGAACGGCGCCGGCAAGTCGACGCTGGTGAAGATGCTCTACGGCCTGCTGCAGCCGAGCGCCGGCGAGATCCTGTGGCAGGGCAGGGGCGTGACGCTGGACACGCCGGAGGCCGCGCGGGCGCTCGGCATCGGCATGGTGTTCCAGCACTTCTCGCTCTTCGACAACCTCACGGTGTCGGACAACATCGCCCTCGTCCTGCCGCCCGACCGGCAGAGCCGGCTCGATGCCCGCATCGCCGGCCTGTCGGAGCGCTACGGGCTGAAGCTGGAGCCGTCGCGGCCCGTGTGGACCCTGTCGGCCGGCGAGCGCCAGCGCATCGAGATCGCGCGCTGCCTGCTCCAGGACCCGAAGCTGATGATCCTCGACGAGCCGACCTCGGTGCTGACGCCGCGGGAATCGGAGTCGCTGTTCCTCATCCTCGACCAGCTCAAGGCCGAGGGGCGGGCGCTGCTCTACATCTCGCACCGGCTCGACGACGTGCGGCGCCTGTGCGAGCGCGCCACCATCCTGCGCGGCGGCCGGGTGGTGGGCACCTGCGACCCCCGCGCCGAGACGGCCCGCTCCATGGCGGCCCAGATGGTGGGGGCGCAGATCGCCGAAGTGTCGGCCCGGCGCGGCACGCCCGGCCCCGAGCGCTTCGCGGCCGCCGCCCTGTCCCTGCCGGCACCGGGCCTCCACGCCACGGCGCTGCGGGGCGTCGAGCTGTCGGTGCGCGGCGGCGAGGTGCTGGGCATCGCCGGGGTGGCGGGCAACGGCCAGGACGAGCTCTTCGCGGCGCTCTCGGGCGAGCGGCTCGCCGGCGCGGCGGGGCAGATCCGCATCGACGGGATCCCGGCCGGCCGCGAGGGCGTCTCGGCCCGGCGCCGGCGCGGCGCCGCCTTCGTGCCCGAGGAGCGCAACGGCCACGCCGCCGTGCCGGGCTTCGCGCTCAGCGACAACCTCGTCCTGTCGCGCCACGCCACCGGCGAGGTGAGCCGGGGCGGCTTCCTGCTCGGGCGGATCGCCCGCGCGATCTCCAAGCGCGTCATCGAGCTCTTCGACGTCCGGGTCGGCGCGCCCGATCCCACGGCCCGCACCCTGTCGGGCGGCAACCTGCAGAAGTTCGTGGTGGGCCGCGAGATCCTGCGCGAGCCCGGCGTGCTGGTGATCAACCAGCCGACCTGGGGGGTGGACGCGCTGGCCGGCGCCGCCATCCACCAGGCGATCCTCGACCTCGCGGGCCGGGGCTCGGCCGTGGTGATCATCTCCCAGGACCTCGACGAGCTGTTCCGCATCTGCGACCGCCTGGCCGTGATCCACGCCGGCACCCTGTCGCCCGCGACCGCCACGGCCGAGACGGACCGCGACGACGTCGGGCTGCGCATGGCCGGGATGACGCAGATCGAGATCACGCCCGGATCCGCCCTTGCGCATTGAGCTCCAGCCCCGCCTGCATCCGCCTCGCTGGCTCGGGGTGGCGGCGCCCGTCGCGGCCTTCGCGGCGGCGCTCCTCATCGGCGGCGTCATCGTGGCGGTGCTGGGCAAGTCGCCGCTCGACGCCTTCCGGGTCTATTTCGTCGAGCCCCTGACCCAGGACTGGTCGCTCGAAGCCCTGGCCGTGAAGGCGTCGCCGCTGGTGCTGATCGCGGTCGGCCTGTGCTTCTGCTTCCGCGCCAACCTGTGGAACATCGGCGCCGAGGGCCAGTTCATCGCCGGCGGCGCGCTCGGCGGCGCGCTGGCGCTCGCCACCCACGGCGTCGAGCACGCGGGCCCCCTGGGCGGCGGCTGGATCCTGCCCGCCATGCTCGTGCTCGGCGTGGCGGGGGGCGCGCTCTACGCCCTGATCCCGGCGGTGCTGCGGGTGGCGCTCGGCGTCAGCGAGATCCTGTCCAGCCTGATGCTGGTCTACGTGGCGCGGCTCGGCCTCGACTACCTCGTGCGCGGCCCCTGGCGCGATCCCGCAGGCTACAATTTCCCGGTGTCGGTCAACTTCGACCCCGAGGCGACGCTGCCGAGCCTCGTCGAGGGCGCCTCGCTCCACGCCGGCGTGCTCATCACGCTGGCGATGGTCGGGGCGGCGGCTCTGGTCTTCGCCCGCACGATGTTCGGCTACGAGATCCGCATCGTCGGAGCGGCGCCCCGCGCGGCGCGCTTCGCGGGCTTCAGCGAGGACAGGCTGGCGCTCGGCGTCTTCGCCCTGTCGGGCGGGCTGGCGGGCCTCGCCGGCGTCATGGAGGTGTCGGGCCAGATCGGCCAGCTCCAGCCCTCGATCTCGCCCGGCTACGGCTTCACGGCCATCATCGTGGCCTTCCTGGGCCGGCTGCAGCCCGTCGGCATCCTCGTGGCCGGCCTCGTCCTGGCCCTCACTTACGTGGGCGGGGAGGGCGCGCAGATCGCCCTCAAGCTGCCGCTCGACGTGACGACGGCCTTCCAGGGCATCCTGCTCATCTGCGTGCTCGGGGCGGACGTCGCCACGCGCTACCGCGTGCGGCTCGTCGGCCGGGCGATGGCATGACGCCCGAGATGGCGCAGCTCATCCTCGTCACGATCGTGACGGCCGCGACGCCGCTGTTCCTCGCCGCCCTCGGCGAGCTCGTGGCCGAACGCTCCGGCGTGCTCAACCTCGGCGTCGAGGGCATGATGGTGATGGGCGCGGCCTCCGGCTTCGCCGTCGCGTACGAGACCGATTCCAACATCGCCGGCGCCCTGGCCGGCATCGCGGCCGGCGCCCTGATGGCGGCGCTGTTCGGGGTCCTGACCGTGGTGTTCGCGGTGAGCCAGGTGGCGTCCGGGCTGGCGCTGACGATCTTCGGGCTCGGCCTGTCGGGGCTGCTCGGCAGCGGCTTCGTCGGGCTGAAGCGACAGGCCGCCCCGCACCTCGCGATCCCCGGCCTCTCCGACCTGCCCGTGGTGGGGCGGCTCGTCTTCGGCGAGGACTATTTCGTGTATTTCGCCATCGCCCTCGCGGCCGCGGTGGCCCACGTGCTCAAGCGCACCCGCGCCGGCCTCGTGCTGCGGGCGGTGGGCGACAACCACGGTTCGGCCCACGCGCTCGGCGTGCCGGTGCGGCGGGTGCGGATGCTGGCGGTGCTGTTCGGCGGCGCCTGCGCGGGGCTCGGCGGCGCCTATCTGTCGCTCGTCTACACGCCCTTCTGGTCGCCCGAGATGACGGCCGGCCGCGGCTGGATCGCCCTGGCGCTGGTCGTCTTCGCCTCCTGGCGCCCGTGGCGCGCCATGGGGGGCGCCGTGCTGTTCGGCGGCGCGACCGTGCTCCAGCTCCATGCCCAGGCTTTCGGCATCGGCCTGCCGGGCCAGTTCATGTCGGCCGTGCCCTACCTCGCCACCGTGCTGGCCCTGGTGCTGCTGTCCCTGCGCCGGCGCGCCGGCTCCGTGTCGCCGGCCATGCTGGGCACGGCCTTCGTGCCGGACCGGTGAGGGCTCCCATGGACAGGAAGGCGGCACGGCGATTGCATCGAAAACAGGCAGGCCGGCGCGCGATCGCGCCGGGCGCGACGGAAGGATGATGAGATGCGTGACGGGGTGAAGGGCGCGGCGCTGGCGTTGGCCGTGGGGCTGGCGGCCGTGGCGGCGGCTTCGGCGGCGCGGGCCGAGGACAAGCTGAAGGTCGGCTTCGTCTACGTCGGCCCCGTGGGCGACTTCGGCTATTCCTACCAGCACGACCAGGGGCGGCAGTTCCTCGGCAAGGAGCTCGGCGACAAGGTCGAGACCACCTTCCTGGAGAACGTGGCCGAGAACGACTCCGAGCGGGCCTTCGAGCAGCTCGCGCGCAGCGGCCACAAGCTGATCTTCGGCACCTCCTTCGGCTTCATGGACCCCATGCTGAAGGTGGCGAAGAAGTTCCCGAACGTGAAGTTCGAGCACGCCACCGGCTACAAGACGGCGCCCAACCTCGCCACCTATTCGGCGCGCTTCTACGAGGGGCGCTACATCATGGGCGAGATCGCCGCCAAGATGTCGAAATCCCACACGGTGGGCTACGTGGCGTCCTTCCCGATCCCCGAGGTGGTGGCCGGCATCGACGCCTTCATGCTGGGCGCCCAGAAGGTCGACCCCGACTTCAAGATCAAGATCGTCTGGGTGAACTCCTGGTTCGACCCCGGCAAGGAGGCCGATGCCACCAAGGCGCTGATCGCCCAGGGCGCCGACATCATCGCCCAGCACACCGACTCGGCGGCGCCGCTCCAGGAGGCCGAGAAGGCCGGCGTCCACGGCTTCGGCCAGTCCTCCGACATGTCGAAATTCGCCCCCAAGGCCATCCTGACCTCGCTCGAGGACAATTGGGGCCCCTACTACGTGCAGGAGGCCAAGGCCGACATGGGCGGCGGCTGGAAGAGCCACGACACCTGGGGCGGCCTCGCCGCCGGCATGGTGGTGATGGGTCCCTACGTGAACATGCCGGACGACGTGAAGGCCATGGCCGAGGCGACCGAGGCCGAGATCAAGAGCGGCCAGACGAAGGTCTTCGCCGGGCCGATCGCCAAGCAGGACGGCACCGTGGCGGTGAAGGCCGGCGAGTCCATGCCCGACAAGGAGATCCTCGGGCTGAACTGGTACGTGAAGGGCATCGACGACAAGGTCCCGCAATGAGCCGGAGGGCCTGAACCGGGAGGGGCGGCCCGCGGGGTCGCCCCGCCTCATCGGGCGTCGAAGCGGGGCTTCAAGTTCCTTCGGAAAAATTCCTTGACCCCTCCGCTCGTCCTCGCGCAGGCGGGGACGAGCGGTGAAGGGAAGCGATCAGACAAAAAACTATCAAACCACCGTGCCGTGGAGGTCGTAGGCGTCGGCCCGGTCGATCCGGGCCGTGACGATGTCGCCGACACGGACCGGGAAACGGTGCGACAGGTGCACCTGGCCGTCGATCTCGGGCGCGTCGCCCTTGGAGCGGCCGACCGTGCCGCCCGGACCGGCGGCGTCGACGATGATCGGCATCCGCCGGCCGACCTTGCGGGCGAGCAGGCGCGCGCTGATCGCCCGCTGATGCCGCATGAAGCGGTCGAGCCGCTCGGCCTGCAGCTCGGGCGGCACGGGCGGCAGGCCGAGGTGGTTGGCGGGCGCGCCCGCCACGGGCTCGTACGTGAAGGCGCCGACGCGCTCCAGCTTCGCCTCGGAGAGCCAGTCGAGCAGGATCTGGAAGTCCTCCTCGGTCTCGCCCGGGAAGCCGACGATGAAGGTCGAGCGCAGGACGAGGTCGGGGCAGAGCGCGCGCCACGCCCGGATGCGCTCCAGCGTGCGGTCCTGCTTGCCCGGCCGCTTCATGGCCCGCAGCACGTTCGGCGCCGCGTGCTGGAACGGGATGTCGAGGTAGGGCAGCACGGTGCCCTCCGCCATCAGGGGCACGACGTCGTCGACGTGGGGGTAGGGGTAGATATAGTGAAGCCGCACCCAGGCGCCGAGCCTCCCCAGCTCCCGCGCGAGGTCGAGGAAGCGGGCCCGCACCTCGCGCCCGCCGTGCATCTCCGTGGCGTAGCCGCGGTCGAGCCCGTAGGCGGCCGTGTCCTGCGACACGACCAGCAGCTCCTTCACGCCCGCCTTGACGAGCTTCTCGGCCTCGCGGAGCACCTCGGCGACGGGGCGCGAGACCAGCCGGCCGCGCAGCCGCGGGATGATGCAGAAGGAACAGGCGTTGTTGCAGCCCTCGGCGATCTTGAGATAGCTGTAGTGCCGCGGCGTGAGCTTGATGCCCTGGGGCGGCAGCAGGTCGAGGAAGGGGTCGTGCAGCGGCTCGGCGGCCTCGTGCACCGCCGCCATCACGCTCTCGTAGGCCTGCGGCCCCGACACCGCCAGCACGTTGGGGTAGGCCTGCCGGATGGCGTCCGGCTCGGCCCCCATGCAGCCCGTGACGATGACCTTGCCGTTCTCCGCCATCGCGTCGCCGATGGCGGCCAGCGACTCGCGCTTGGCGCTGTCGAGGAACCCGCAGGTGTTGACCACCACGGCGTCGGCGCCGTCGTGCTTCTTCGTGATCTCGTAGCCCTCGGCGCGCAGGCGCGTGATGATGCGCTCGCTGTCCACCAGCGCCTTCGGGCAGCCCAGCGACACGAAGGAGATGCGCGGCGCGGCGCGGCCGGCCGCGGGGGCGGGATCAGGGATCGTCGGCATCGCAGTGGCTTGCCACGGCGGGCGCGGGACCGCAACATCGCCCGGCCGCGGGGATGTCGCCTCAGCGCGTCATCTCCGGACTCACGCGCGAACCGCGCTCCAGCCAGGGCGGCACCGGCAGTCCCTTGGATTCGAGGAAGCCGCGGTTGAACAGTTTCGAGGCGTAGCGGGCGCCGGAATCGCACAGGATGGTCGCGATCGTGTGGCCGGGCCCGAGATGCCGGGCGAGCCGCATCGCCCCCGCCACGTTGACGCCGGAGGAGCCGCCGAGCAGCAGCCCCTCGTTCTCGGCGAGGTCGAAGACCACGTCGAGGGCCTCGCGGTCGTCGACCTGGCAGGCGAAGTCGACCGGCGCGCCGACGAGGTTGGCGGTGACGCGGCCCTGGCCGATGCCTTCCGTGATGGAGGAGCCGGACGATTTCAGCTCGCCGCCGTCGTAGTAGCTGAACAGGGCCGAGCCCATCGGGTCGGCGAGGCCGATCGTGATCCTCGGGTCCCGCGCCTTCAGCGCCAGCCCGACGCCGGCCAGCGTGCCGCCCGTGCCGACCGCGCAGATGAAGCCGTCGACCTTCCCCTCCGTCCCGTCCCAGATCTCGGGGCCGGTGGTGCGCTCGTGGCCGCCGCGGTTGGCGACGTTGTCGAACTGGTTGGCCCAGATGGCGCCGTTCGGGTCCTCGGCGGCGAGGCGCTGCGCCAGCCGCTCCGACACGTGGACGTAGTTGCCGGGGTCGCTGTAGGGCTTGGCCGGGACCTCGACCAATTCGGCGCCGGACATGCGCAGCAGGTCCTTCTTCTCCTGGCTCTGCGTGTCCGGGATGACGATGACGGTGCGGTAGCCGAGCGCGTTGGCCACCAGCGCCAGCCCGATCCCGGTGTTGCCCGCCGTGCCCTCGACGATGGTGCCGCCCGGCCGCAGCGCTCCGCGGGCGACCGCGTCCTCGACGATGGCGATGGCCGCGCGGTCCTTGACCGAGCCGCCCGGGTTCATGAACTCCGCCTTGCCCAGGATCGTGCAGCCGGTGATCTCGGAGGCGCGCTTCAGCGCGATCAGCGGCGTGTGGCCGATGGCATCGATGACGGAGGTCAGCATGGGCATTCCCAACGGGCCGGGCGCGCGGGACGAAGCCCTGGACCGAACCGAGCCCCTCACATCTGGAGCCGCGTGGATGGCTCCCCGAGCAGGACTCGAACCTGCGACCATTCGATTAACAGTCGAATGCTC
>CAXTBR010000036.1:0-41295 GCA_964242785.1 uncultured Lichenihabitans sp.
CGAGGAGATCACGGCGGCCTGCCGCGAGCAGGACGTGGGGTCCTCGCAGATCAACGGGGCGATCCAGCAGCTCGACAAGGTCACGCAGCAGAACGCCTCGGCGTCCGAGCAGGTGTCGTCGACCTCGGAAGAGCTGTCGTCCCAGGCCGAGCAGCTCCAGGCCAGCATCGCGTTCTTCCGCACCGGCGCCGCGATCGCGGCCGCGCCGGGCCACCCTGTGGCGCGGCTGCAGCAGCGGGCCGCCGAGGGCGCGCGGGCGATCCGCTCGCCCCTGGCCGGAGCGGCGTCGCGTCCCGGGCGCAAGGCGTCTGGCGGCTTCGCGCTCGACATGGGCGAGCCCGAGGACAAGCGCGACGCCGGTTTCCGCCGCGCCTCCTGAACGCATCCCGGCCGTCGTCGGCATGACCTCGATGCGCGACGGCGAACCCTCACCGGGCGGTGACGGGACATCGTCACCGTCCACGGGATGGACCGCGTCCCGAACTGAACAGACCGATCCTGTGATGGCTTCTTCGAGGTTGGACATGAGACTGACAGTCAAGACGAAACTGGCCGCGGCCTTCGGCGCCGTGCTGCTCCTGTCGGCAGGGGCGGGCGGCATCGGCTACGTGCAGATGTCGTCCCTGGCGGACAATCAGTCCGCCATCGCCCGGCAGGGCGAGCAGCAGAACAAGCTGCGCGATCTCCAGGCCGTGCTGGCGCAGAGCGCCCTCGTCGAGAAGAACATGATCCTCGAGCCCGACGACGCGAAGATCGCCGGGCTCGCGCGGAAGCTCGCCTCGCAGAAGCAGGCGCTCGCCACCCTGGAGGCCGACCTGCGCCAGGACCTCGCGCCCGACGATCGGGCCGCGCTCGACAAATTCGACGCCCTCCTGGCCGCGATGGCCAAGATCCAGGCCGAGACTGTCAGACAGGCGGCCCTGAACTCGGGCAACCACGCCTACAGGCTGTGGAAGACCGAGATGTCGCCGGCCATCAAGGCGCTGAACGCGGCCGCCGACGACGTGACCGCCAAGGTGCTCCGCCTCGAACCCTCGGCCGCCAAGGATTCCGCCTTTTCCGAGATGGTGGACGTGCGCAACGACTGGCTGCGCCTGTCCCGCTCCACCCTGGCGATGATCAGCGTCCCGACTCTGGATGACCTCGAGAAGACGTACCAGCAGTTCGGGGAGCAGATGAAGGCGTTCCGGGAGGAACTCTCCGACGCCGGGACCTCGGTCCAGATGATCGGGTTCGGGGACGACTGGGACGCCACCGTGAAGACCTACGAGGCTGCGCTGGCCTCGGCCCAGAGGGTCGTCGACACCGCCCGCGAGGGCGGCAACATCAAGGCCCAGGCCCTGTCGGCGGGGGAGGGCGAGACGGCGTTCCAGGCCGCGTCCGACGCGCTCGGCGCCATGTCGAGCACCATCCTGGCCCGGTCGGACGAGTTCGCCGGCCAGGCCAGGGCCGGCGCCGCCTTCGCCAAGATGCTGCTCGTCGGCGCCGTGGCGGCGTCCCTCGCGGTCGGCATCGCGGCCGCCGCGCTGATCTCGCTGTCCATCTCCCGCGGCCTCGGGCGCGCGGTCGGCCTCGCGGACGCCGTGGCGCTCGGCGACCTCGACCGCACCGTCGCGGCCACCAGCCGGGACGAGGTCGGCGACCTCGTGGCGGCGCTGAACCGCATGGTGACGAACCTGCGCGGCACGGCCGCGGTCGCGGATGCCATCGCGGCGGGCGACCTGTCGGTGGAGCCCAAGCCCCTGTCCGAGCGCGACCGCCTCGGCTCGGCGCTCGGCGCCATGGTGGTCAAGCTGCGCGAGGTCGTGGCCCAGATGAACGCCGCCGCCACGCAGGTGTCGACCGGCAGCCACGAGCTGGCGGCGAGCGCCGAACAGCTCTCGCAGGGCTCGACCGAGCAGGCGGCCTCGACCGAGGAGGCTTCGGCCTCGATGGAGGAGATGGCCGCCAACATCAAGCAGACGGCCGACAACGCCGGCCAGACCGAGGTCATCGCCCGCCGCTCGGCGGTCGACGCCGAGGCGAGCGGGGCCGCGGTGGGCCGGGCCGTGGAGGCCATGCAGACCATCGCCGAGAAGATCACCATCGTGCAGGAGATCGCCCGCCAGACCGACCTGCTGGCGCTCAACGCGGCCGTCGAGGCGGCGCGGGCGGGCGAGCACGGCCGGGGCTTCGCGGTGGTGGCGTCCGAGGTGCGCAAGCTGGCCGAGCGCTCGCAGGCCGCGGCCTCCGAGATCTCCACCCTGTCGGGCGAGACCGTCAGGGCCGCGCAGGATGCGGGCGCCATGCTGTCCAAGCTCGTGCCCGACATCCGGCGCACGGCCGAGCTGGTCGAGGAGATCACGGCGGCCTGCCGCGAGCAGGACGTGGGGTCCTCGCAGATCAACACGGCGATCCAGCAGCTCGACAAGGTGACGCAGCAGAACGCCTCGGCGTCCGAGCAGGTGTCGTCGACGTCGGAGGAGCTGTCGTCCCAGGCCGAGCAGCTCCAGGCCAGCATCGCGTTTTTCCGCATCGACGCCGCGGCCGCGGTGGCGGGGGCGGTCGAGGCCGCCTCGGGCCACCCTGTGGCGCGGCTGCAGCAGCGGGCCGCCGAGGGCGCGCGGGCGATCCGCTCGCCCCTGGCCGGAGCGGCGCCGCGCCCCGGCCGCAAGGCGTCGGGCGGCTTCGCGCTCGACATGGGCGAGCCCGAGGACAAGCGCGACGCCGGCTTCCGCCGCGCCTCGTGAGCCGGCCGGGCCGCAGCCGGCCCGCCACACGACCGACCTCAACCCCAGCTTCGGACCGATGCCATGTCGAACGCCATGCAATATCTCACGCTCGGCCTGGGTCAGGAGACCTTCGGCATCGACATCCGCCACGTCCGGGAGATCCTCGACATGCGCGACGTCGCGGCCCTCCCCCAGGCCCCCCCCTTCCTGCTCGGCCTGACGGACGTCCGCGGGCGGGGGGTGCCCGTGGTGGACCTCCGCCTCAAGCTCGGCCTGCCCCCCGTAGCCGCGACCTCGGCGACCCGCATCGTCATCCTGGACGTGCCGATCGACGGCCAGCAGCGGGCCGTGGGCTTCGTGGCCGACCGGGTGATCGCGGTCGCCATGCTGGACGGCGAGGGCCTGGAGCCGCCGCCCGAGGTCGGCGGCCGCTGGCGCTCGCACTGCCTCGCCGGCATCGGCCGCAAGGACGACGCCTTCGTGGTGGTGCTGGCCATCGACCGCCTGATGGCGGCCGACGGCGACGTCCTCGGGGCCGGGCCGGTCGCCGAAGCCGCCTGACGGGCGGCCGCCGGCCGGTCCCTCCCATCCCTCTCCCAGGACGAAAGAGCCGCGATGCAGCTCCAGAAGGAAGACCTGTCGAACCGGCGCTTCGCGGCCATCGCGCAATACGTGGAGCGGGAGGTCGGCATCAAGCTGCCCCTGTCCAAGCGCCTGATGGTCGAGAGCCGCCTGTCCAAGCGCGTCCGCGCGCTCGGCCTCCGCGACCTCGACGACTACGCGGCCCACCTGTTCGAGCGCGGCAGGATCGACGAGGAATCCGCCTATCTCGTCGACTGCGTGACGACCAACAAGACGGACTTCTTCCGCGAGCCGGCCCATTTCGACTTCCTGTGCCGCACCGTGGTGCCGCGCCTCGTCGCGGAGCGCCCCGACCGGATGCTCAAGGTGTGGAGCGCCGCGAGCTCGATCGGGGCCGAGGCCTTCACGATCGCCATGGTGCTCCAGGACATGATCGCGGCGGGCGCCCGCTTCCGCTTCTCGGTCCTGGGCACGGACGTGTCCGGGCAGGTCATCGAGCAGGCCCGGGCCGCCATCTACCCGGCCGCCATGGTCGAGCCCGTCCCGGCCGCGCTGCGCCAGCGCTACCTCATGGCCTCGCGCGAGTCCGACGAGCCCCTGGTCCGCGTCGTGCCGGAGCTGCGCAAGCTCGTGCAGTTCCACGGGCTGAACCTGATGGACGCGGAGTACCCGATCGACCGCGACGTCGACGTCATCTTCTGCCGCAACGTCCTCATCTACTTCGACAAGCCGACCCAGGCCGCCGTCACCGGCCGGCTCGCCGGCCACCTGCGGGCCGGGGGCTACCTGATCCTCGGCCATTCCGAATCCTCGGCGGGCAACGGCGTGCCCGGCCTGACGCCGACCCTGCCCACCATCTACCAGCGCGAGGCATGAGCACCATGAGCCAGGCCCGACCGATCCGCGTCCTCGTCGTCGACGATTCCGCCTCCGTCCGCCAGACCCTGACGTCGATCCTCGACGAGGCGCCGGACATCGAGGTGGTGGGCACCGCGGCCGACCCCTTCGCGGCCGCGAAGCGCATCCAGGACGACCTGCCCGACGTCATCATCCTCGACCTCGAGATGCCCCGCATGGACGGGCTGACCTTCCTGCGCAAGATCATGGCGCAGAAGCCCCTCCCCGTGATCGTCTGCTCGACCCTGACCGAGCAGGGATCGCAGATCCTCTTCGACGTGCTGGAGGCGGGCGCCGTCGACGTGCTGCCGAAGCCGCGGGTCGAGACCCGGCAGTTCCTGCTGGAATCGTCGCTCCGGGTCTGCGACGCCGTGCGGGCCGCGGCCCGCGCCAAGCTGCGGCCGGGGCGCCCGCGCGCCAACCCCATCGAGAAGAAGCTGACGGCCGACGCCATGATGCCGCCGCCCCTCGCGGGCCGCCGCGTGGCCGAGACCGAGCGGGTCATCTGCATCGGCGCCTCCACGGGCGGCACCGAATCCCTGCGCGAGGTGCTGGAGGTCATGCCGGTCGACTGCCCCGGCATCGTCGTGGTGCAGCACATGCCCGAGGGCTTCACGGCGGCCTTCGCCCGTCGGCTCGACGGGATCTGCGCCATCGAGGTCAAGGAGGCGGCCGACGGCGACATCGTGGTGCGGGGCCGCGCCCTGATCGCGCCGGGCAACCGCCACCTGCTGCTGCAGCGCAACGGCACGCGCTACCACGTCAGCGTCAAGGACGGACCGCTCGTGTCGCGCCACCGCCCCTCCGTGGACGTGCTGTTCCGCTCGGCCGCGCAATGCGCCGGCGCCAATGCCCGGGGCATCATCATGACGGGCATGGGCGACGACGGCGCCGCGGGCCTGCTGGAGATGCGCAAGGCCGGCGCCACCACGGTGGCGCAGGATGAGGAGAGTTGCGTGGTGTTCGGCATGCCCAAGGCGGCGATCGAGCGCGACGCCGCCGTCAAGGTCGTCTCCCTGGCCCAGATCCACGCCGAGATCACCCGGGCCTGGGCCTCCTCCTCCCCCGCCCTCGTGTGAGCCCGCGCATGTCCGATCCCATCTCCGGCGTCCTCCCGCCGATCGACCGCAGCACGGCCGCCATCGAGAGCGCCTTCCTCGGGGCGGGCGAGGGCCTGAGCCGGGGGCTCTCGGCCTTCGGTGCGCTGAACGACGGCCTCGTGGCGCTGGGCGCCGAGCTCGGCAGCGGCGCCTCGGCCACCGCCTCGGCGAGCCTCGACCGGCTGTCGCGCTCGATCGCCGCCATCGCCGAGCGCCTGCCGGCGGACGCGGAGGTCCTGTCCCAGCTCGTCGAGTCCAACGGGGCCATCACGGCGCGCTTCGCCAGCCTCACCGACAGCATGCGGATGATCACCATCATCTCGCGCTCGGCCCGGATCGAGGCCGTGGCCTTCGACGACGACCGGCTCGGGCTCGACAGCTTCACCCGCGCCATCAGCCAGCAGATCAGCGACGTGCAGCGCGACATCCACGGCTGCGCGGCCGAGCACGCCAAGCTGACGGCCCTGCTCGGCGACGCCGCGCAGACGCAGGCGGCCTTCGAGACGGCCTTCGGCGGCAAGCTCCTGGCGCTGGCGGGCGAGCTCGGCGACGCCTCGGGCGTGATCCGGCGCCGGCGCGAGGAGGGGAGCGCGCTGATGCGGGACGTGGCGGCCCGCTCCGTGCGGATCTCCCGGGCGGCCGGCACCGCCCTCGTGTCGCTCCAGGTCGGCGACGCCACGCGGCAGCGCCTCGAACACGTCGCCGAGGCCGTGAAGGCGGCCGCGAGCGACATGGTCGGGCGGGCCGCCTCGGCGGCCTTCTGCCGGCTCGGGGCCGCGCAGTTGCGCGACACCGCGGCCTGCCTCGACGGCGAGGCCGCCGGCATCCTCCAGTCGCTCGGCGTCGTGTCGGACGAGACGCGCGAGCTCGTCGCGGTCGGCACCGCGACCTACGGCCGGGGCAGCGACGGGTCGGAGTCCTTCATGACCGAGTTCCGCTCGCGCTTCGCGCTCGCCATGGACCTCGTCCAGACCTGCGAGGCGACGCGGCAGACCGTGGAGCGGTCGATCGCCGAGCTGCGCTCGATGCTGGAATCGCTGTCCGGCACGATCTCCACCCTCGGCACCACGAGCCGCGAGCTCGTCCTGGTCGGCATGAACGTCGGCCTGAAGGCGGCCCGGCTCGGCTCCGCGGGGCGCAGCCTCGTGGTGGTGGCCGAGGAGCTGAAGCGCCTCGCCGGCGACATCTCGGCCCACGCCCATGAGCTGCTGCCGGTGTTCGAGCGCGTCCAGCACCTGTCCCACCACTTCGACCAGGACGGGGGCGACGCCTCGGGCCGTCTCGACCGCGAGTTCCAGCTCATCGTCGACGACCTCGAGCGCGGCGACGTCAAGGTGGCGGACCAGCTCCGCTCGCTGGCCGGCACGGGGCGCGACTTCGCCGCCAGGCTGGCCGAGGCCCGCCGCGCCTTCGAGGAGGTGGCCGGCATGCGCCGCGTTCTCGACGAGGCCGCCGGCCAGCTCCAGCTCACCGCCGAGCGGGCGGCCCCCGCGGCCGAGGACCTGCCCGAGGCGGGCGAGCGCGTCGACGCCCTGATGATGCCGCTCTACACGATGGCGCGGGAGCGCGAGGTCCATGCCGCCGCCATCGCGGCCCTCTCCGGGCCGTCGGCCGCCCGGCCGGCCCTGGCGGCCTGAGCCGGGGCCCGAGCCGCTCGCCGCTGGTTGACACGGGCGCGTCGCCCCGCTAGGGAGCCGCCTTCATCCGCGCGGGCCCATCCGGGTCCGTGGGGTGATCCTGCCTGGGGCCGCAAGGGCCCCGGGCGACGCACCCGCGGCCGTTCCCACCTCCATCGGTGAGCTGCCTGTCGGCCGGACCGCGAGGTCCGGCGAAGGAGGGCGCGTTCCTCACCTTGTGATCAGAGGACGCGATGACCAAGCGCTTACAGTCCAAGTACAAGATCGACCGCCGTCTCGGCCAGAACATCTGGGGCCGCCCGAAGAGCCCGGTCAACCGCCGTGAATACGGCCCCGGCCAGCACGGCCAGCGCCGCAAGGGCAAGCCGACCGACTTCGGCACACAGCTCAAGGCCAAGCAGAAGCTCAAGGGCTATTACGGCAACATCTCCGAGAAGCAGTTCCGGAAATACTACGCCGAGGCCATCCGCCTGAAGGGCGACTCGTCCCAGAACCTCGTCGGCCTGCTCGAGCGCCGCCTCGACATGGTGGTGTACCGCTGCAAGTTCGTGGCGACGATCTTCGCGGCCCGCCAGTTCGTCAACCACGGCCACATCCGCATCAACGGCAAGCGGGTCAACATCGCGTCCTACCTCGTCAAGGTCGGCGACCGGATCGAGGTCAAGGAAGCGTCGCGCGAACTCGCCTTCGTGATCGAGGCCGGCCAGCTCGCCGAGCGCGACGTGCCGGACTATTTCGAGCACGACGCCGCGAAGAAGTCCGCCGTGATGACCCGCGTGCCGGGCCTCACCGAGGTGCCCTATCCGGTCCACATGGAGCCGAACCTCGTCATCGAGTTCTACTCGCGCTGACCCCGGCCGCGACGGCCCGACCATCGCCGAAAGGCCGCCTCCGGGCGGCCTTTTTCACGTCTCGGGCGGGCGCGTGTAGGTGTGGCCGTATTTGTCATCGAACTTGCGCACGTTGTGGCGCAGCCACAGGAAGACGCCGCCGAAAAAGACGGCAGTCACTCCGGCCATCAGGACGATCTGCGGGTTGATGTTCATTCCTCGCTCCGGAGCAGCTCGAAGACCGCATGTGCCAGCAGATGTATGAGGATCGCCAGCAAAAGTAAGAGCCACGGACCCGGCGACCGCAGGGACGACGGATTGTTGACGGCCGGGATGACGTAGGCCGTACCGAACACCGCCAGGGCCGTCGCGTTGAGGGTCGTGGCGAACAGCTTTACCCGCTCGTTGCTGCGCTTGGACGCGAGCCGGCGTTCCTGGTCGGGTGTCACATCCGCCCCTGGATTGGAGAAGTGGGAGGGCGAAGGCGAGCCTCGGCCGAGCGTCGCCTTCTATCCAAGGGGGCCAGTGCCCGTCCATCCCGGCGCCTCCCCGATGCGGTTCCCAGGCCGCGCCGCGCGTCTCTCGAAGCCCTGGATTTTATTCTCGACGCGCCCCGCGCGGACCCTTGCGGATGAGAACAAACAGAGTACATTCACCTCAGTTGCAGGGCGGTTCAGCCCGTGTCACAAGGACATCACGCCGTGAGCCAGAGCAATCTCCGCCTCGTTGAAGGATCCTCCGTGGACAAGACCAAGGCGCTGGATGCAGCGCTGTCGCAGATCGAACGGGCCTTCGGCAAGGGCTCGATCATGCGGCTCGGCAAGAATCAGAAGGCCGTGGAGATCGAGACGATCTCCACCGGATCGCTCGGTCTCGACATCGCGCTCGGCGTCGGCGGGCTGCCGCGCGGCCGCGTGATCGAGATCTACGGGCCGGAATCCTCCGGCAAGACCACGCTGACGCTGCACGTCATCGCCGAGGCGCAGCGCAACGGCGGCGTCTGCGCCTTCGTGGACGCCGAGCACGCGCTCGACCCCGTCTACGCCCGCAAGCTCGGCGTCAACCTCGACGACCTGCTGATCTCCCAGCCCGACACGGGCGAGCAGGCCCTGGAGATCACCGACACGCTGGTGCGCTCGGGCGCGATCGACGTGCTCGTGGTCGACTCGGTCGCGGCGCTGACGCCGCGCGCCGAGATCGAGGGCGAGATGGGCGACGTGCAGCCCGGCCTCCAGGCGCGCCTGATGAGCCAGGCCCTGCGCAAGCTCACGGCCTCGATCTCGCGGTCCAACACCATGGTGATCTTCATCAACCAGATCCGCATGAAGATCGGCGTGATGTACGGCTCGCCCGAGACCACCACGGGCGGCAACGCGCTGAAGTTCTACGCCTCCGTCCGCCTCGACATCCGCCGCACCGGCTCCATCAAGGACCGCGACGAGGTGACCGGCAACCAGACCCGCGTCAAGGTCGTCAAGAACAAGGTCGCTCCGCCCTTCAAGCAGGTCGAGTTCGACATCATGTACGGCGAGGGCATCTCCAAGGTGGGCGAGCTGGTCGACCTCGGCGTCAAGGCCGGCATCGTCGAGAAGTCGGGCGCCTGGTTCTCCTACGACAGCCAGCGCCTGGGCCAGGGGCGCGAGAACGCCAAGAGCTTCTTCAAGGCCAACCCCGACGTGGCCCGCAAGGTCGAGACGGCGATCCGCGAGAACTCGGGCCTCATCGCCGAGCGCATCCTGGAGACGGGCGGCCCCGAGGGCGACGAGGACGACGCCTCGCTGGAGGCGTGATCGCACGGCCGGAGCGGTGACGGGCCGACGCGGAAGGTCCTAAGCTCGACAGTTCGGGGGCGCGCGGCTAAATGGGCCGCGTGCCCCTGTCGCGTCCGGGGGCGAGCGCCTCCGAGCTTCGAGTCACCAGTGCCATGACCAGCGTCAACGACACCCGCGCGGCCTTCCTCGACTTCTTCCGCCAGGCCGGCCACGAGGTCGTCCCGTCGGGCCCGCTCGTGCCCCGCAACGACCCGACGCTGATGTTCACCAGCGCCGGCATGGTGCAGTTCAAGAACCTGTTCACCGGCGTCGAGCGGCGCGCCTACACCCGCGCCACCACGGCGCAGAAGTGCCTGCGCGCCGGCGGCAAGCACAACGACCTCGACAACGTCGGCTACACGGCCCGCCACCACACGTTCTTCGAGATGCTGGGCAACTTCTCGTTCGGCGACTACTTCAAGGCGAACGCGATCGAGAACGCGTGGAAGCTCGTGACGAGCGGCTTCGGTCTGAACAGGGAACGCCTGCTCGTCACCGTGTACCACGACGACGACGAGGCCTTCGACCTTTGGAAGCGGATCGCCGGCCTGCCGGACAGCCGCATCATCCGCATCGCGACGTCGGACAACTTCTGGGCCGCGGGCGACACCGGCCCCTGCGGCCCGTGCTCGGAGATCTTCTACGACCAGGGCGAGACGGTGTTCGGCGGCCCGCCCGGCAGCGCCGACGAGGACGGCGACCGGTTCCTGGAGTTCTGGAACCTCGTCTTCATGCAGTACGACCAGGTCGCCCCGGGGACGCGCGTGCCGCTGCCGCGCCCCTCGATCGACACCGGCATGGGCCTGGAGCGCATGTCGGCGATCCTCCAGGGCGTGACGTCGAACTACGACGTCGACCTGATGCGCACCATCATCCTGGCGGTGGCGAGCCTCACGGGCGTCGACCCCGACGGGCCCCAGGCCGCGAGCCACCGCATCGTCGCCGACCACCTGCGCGCCTCGGCCTTCCTGGTGGCGGACGGCGTCGACCCGTCGAACGAGGGCCGCGGCTACGTGCTGCGCCGCATCATGCGTCGCGCCATGCGCCACACCCAGCTCCTCGGCGCCGCCGAGCCGCTGATGTGGCGCCTCGTGCCGACGCTGGTGCAGCTCATGGGCGGCGCCTATCCCGAGCTCGTCGAGGCACAGGGGCGCATCGCCGACGTGCTGCGCTCGGAGGAGACGCGCTTCCGCCAGACCTTGTCGCGCGGGTTGTCGATCCTGGAGGACGAGACGCGCGACCTCGCGAGCGGCGGCCGCCTCGCGGGCGCCGTGGCCTTCAAGCTCTACGACACCTACGGCTTCCCGCTCGACCTGACGCAGGAGGCCCTGCGGGCCCGCGACATCAGCGTCGACGAGGCGGGCTTCGCCTCCGCCATGGCGCAGCAGAAGGCCGAGGCCCGCCGCGCCTGGGCGGGGTCGGGCGAGGCCGCCACCGACGCCGTGTGGTTCGGGATCCGCGACCGCGTCGGCCCGACCGAGTTCCTCGGCTACGCGGCGGAGCGGGCGGAGAGCAGCGTCACGGCGCTGCTGTCGGGGGGCCGCGAGGTGGAGCGCCTCGGCGCGGGCGAGAGGGGCGAGGTGCTGCTCAACCAGACGCCCTTCTACGGCGAGTCGGGCGGCCAGGTCGGCGACACCGGCACGCTGTCGGCGCCCGGCGTGCGGCTGCGCGTCCTCGACGCGGGCAAGAAGCTCGGCGACGTCGTCGTGCACGAGGTCGAGGTGGCCGAGGGCGCCGTGACGGTGGGCGCGGCGCTGGTGGCCGAGGTCGACGGCGCGCGCCGCCGCGCCATCCGGGCCAACCATTCGGCGACCCACCTGCTGCACGAGGCCCTGCGGCAGGTGCTGGGGCCGCACATCGCCCAGAAGGGCTCGCTCGTCGACGGCGACCGTCTGCGCTTCGACGTCTCGCACGCCAAGCCCATCACGCCGGAGGAACTGGCCGAGGTCGAGGAGATCGCCAACCGCGTCGTGCTGCAGAACGAGCCGGTGGTGACCCGCATCATGGCCATCGACGACGCCCGCGCCAGCGGCGCCCGCGCGCTGTTCGGCGAGAAATACGGCGACGAGGTGCGAGTCGTGTCCATGGGCCGCCCCGAGGGCGGGCGGGGCGCGACCGAGGCGCTCTACTCGATCGAGCTCTGCGGCGGCACCCACGCGGCCCGCACGGGCGACATCGGCTTGGTGTCGATCTCGGGCGAGAGCGCGGTGGGCTCGGGCATACGGCGCATCGAGGCGCGCACGGGCCACGCGGCGCGGCGCGGGCTCAACGCCGACGGGGGGAGGCTGCGCGACCTCGCGCAGATCCTCAAGGCGTCGCCCGAACTCGCGGCCGAGCGGCTGACGGCGCTGGTCGAGGACCGCCGGCGGCTGGAGCGCGAGCTGGCCGACGCCCGCAAGACGATCGCGCTCGGCGGGGCGGGGGGCGGCGGGGCCAAGCCGGCCGCGGCCCGCACGGTCGCGGGCGTGAGCCTCATGGCGCGGGCCGTCACCGGCATCGACACGCGCGACCTGAAGAGCCTGGCCGACGAGGCGCGGAAGGCGTTGGGGTCGGGGGTCGTGGCGCTGGTGGGCGTCGGGGAGGACGGCAAGGCCGGCCTCGTCGTGGCGGTGACGCCCGACCTCGTGCCGCGGTTCAACGCCGTCGACCTCGTGCGCGCGGCCGCGGCCGTGCTGGGCGGCAAGGGGGGAGGCGGCCGGCCCGACATGGCCCAGGCCGGCGGCCCGGACGGCGCGCGGGCCGAGGCGGCGCTCGCCGCCGTCGAGGCCGCCCTGGCGGAGAGCACGGCCGCGGCCGCCGAGTGACGCGGCCTTTGTTTGCTGATCTGCGGAATGGATTCCAAAGGGCGAGCCCTTTGGCGGGTTTCAGGGCGGAGCCCTGAAGAAGATCCTCTCAGTCTGACTTGTATATTTTTTTGCCTGAGGAGATCAGATCGTCCTCTCGGCCGCTCATCCCCGCGAAGGCGGGGATGAGCGGCCGAGGGAGGCGGTCAGTCGGAGACTGTATCATGTTGGAAGTATACTGTTATTTTTTCAAACGTCTCTTCAGCGCTCTGCCCTGAAACCCGCAAAAGGCCGGGGGCCTTTTGAAACCTTCTTTCAGACGGACATCCTCGTCACAGCACGAGATCCGGCCCGCAGAGCTTGGGGTCGATCGGCTTCTTGAACAGGAAGACCATGCCGAGCGCGATGCGCCGGCCGGGCTCCACGGGGCGGCTGCCGACCGTGACGATGTCGGCCGGGCCGAGGCCGGACAGCTCGGCCTCGACCGCCACGCCGGTCCGCGAGATGTTGATGATCCGCGCGGCGACCCGCTTGCCGCCCGTCGTGGTCAGCACGGTCGAGGTCCTGTGGGGCACGAAGCGTTCGGCGGCCCGCGTCTCGCTCGGCTCGGCCTTCGCGTCGTCCCAGAGGGGCTCGACCGCGGCGGGCCGGGGCGCCGTGACGTCGCGCGGGATCGACGAGGCCGGCGGCGCCTCGCCCGGCTCCCCACCGCCCGTCACCGCCTTCCACACTCTTCCGAGACCGATCATGGTCCGACGCTGCCCTGCCTCGATCGATGGGCCGGGCGCGCGACGCGCTCTCCCGGTCTGATCCCCACGTTAACCCCGAGGTCCTTTACGGATCGTCAGTGCCATACCCCGCATCGGGGCGGCTTCAACTGAACGTCTTGCGCGGGTCGAAGGCGTCGCGCACCGCCTCGCCGATGAAGATCAGCAGCGACAGCATTACCGCGATGGTCAGGAAGGCCGTCAGCCCGAGCCACGGTGCCTGGAGGTTGGAGGTGCCCTGCAGCAGCATCTCGCCCAGCGACGGCGAGCCCGGCGGCAGGCCGAGCCCGAGGAAGTCGAGCGACGTCAGCGTGGTGATGGAACCCGACAGGATGAAGGGCAGGAAGGTCAGCGTCGCCACCATGGCGTTGGGCAGGACGTGCTTCCACATGATGCGCGCGTTCGACAGGCCGAGGGCGCGCGCCGCGTTCACGTATTCGAAGTTGCGCGCCCGCAGGAACTCGGCCCGCACGAGGTGGACGAGGTTCACCCAGGAGAACAGCAGCAGGATGCCGAGCAGCACCGTGAAGGAGGGCGTGATCACCGCCGCCACGATGATCAGGATGTAGAGGTGGGGCAGCGACGACCAGATCTCGATGACCCGCTGCATGATGAGGTCGGTCCAGCCGCCGAAATAGCCCTGCACGGCGCCGGCCGCGATGCCCACGGCCGACGAGATGCCGGCGAGCAGCAGGGCGAAGACCACCGACAGCCGGAACCCGTAGATGAGCCGCGCCAGCACGTCGCGGCCGTGGTCGTCGGTGCCGAGCCAGTTGCGCTCGACCCCGCGGCACGGATGGTCGGCCGCCGGCGTCCCGCCCTGCTCCGCGACGGCCTTGGCGCATTGCGCGTCCGACAGGAGCCAGGTCGGGGGCGAGGGCAGGGTGGTGGGCGGGGACAGGTTGCGGGTGGCGTTGGAGTAGCGGTTCGGCGCCCAGACCATCCAGCCGTGGTCCTCGATCTCGCGGGCCGTGTCGGGGTTGCGGTAGTCGGTGTGGGCCAGGAAGCCGCCGAAGCGCTCCTCGGGATAGTCGTTGAACACCGGGAACAGGATATCGCCCTTGTACGACACCACGAGGGGGCGCTCGTTCGACACGAATTCGGCGGCGAGCGACACGGCGAACAGCGCCGCGAAGATCGCGAGCGACCAGTATCCCCGCCGGTTGCGCTTGAAGTTGTCGAGCCGGCGCCGGTTGATCGGCGTCAGCCGGAGCCAGCCGCCGCGGCCGGACGGGGGAGCGAGGAGGACGGGATCGACGACGACGTTCATCTCACACCCCCCTGGTCTCGAAGTCGATCCGGGGATCGATCCACGTATAGGTGAGGTCGGACAGGAGGTTCACGACGAGGCCCAGCAGCGCGAAGATGTACAGGTTGGCGAAGACCACCGGATAGTCCCGGTTCATGATGGAATCGTAGGACAGCAGCCCCAGGCCCGGCAGGTTGAAGATCTCCTCGATCAGGATGGCGCCGGTGAAGAAGGCCGAGATGAAGGCGCCGGGGAAGCCCGCCACCACGATCATCATGGCGTTGCGGAACACGTGGCCGTAGAGCACGCCGCGCTCGCTCAAGCCCTTCATCCGGGCCGTCTGCACGTATTGCTTCCGGATCTCGTCCAGGAAGGAGTTCTTGGTCAGGAAGGTCGAGGTCGCGAAGGCGCCGACCGACATGGCCACCACCGGCAGGGCGATGTGCCACAGGTAGTCGGTGATCCTGTGGGGCCAGGACAGCTCCGCCCAGTTCTCCGACACGAGGCCCCGCAGCGGGAAGATCTGGTAGAAGGAGCCGCCCGCGAACAGGATGATGAGCAGGATGGCGAAGAGGAAGCTCGGCACCGCGTAGCCCACGGTGACGACCCCGGAGGTCCACACGTCGAAGCGCGAGCCATCCCGCACGGCCTTGGCGATGCCGAGCGGGATCGAGATGACGTAGGACAGCAGCGTCATCCACAGCCCGAGCGAGATCGACACCGGCAGCCGCTCGCCGATGAGCTGGAGCACCGGCACGTCGCGGTAGTAGCTCTGGCCGAAGTCCAGCACCGCGTAGTTCTTCACCATCAGGAGGAAGCGCTCGGGGGCGGGTTTGTCGAAGCCGAACTGCTGCTCCAGCTCCTTCACGAACTTCGGGTCGAGCCCCTGGGCGCCGCGGTACTTCGAGCCCTCGCCGCCGAGCCCCGCCTGGGCGCCGGTGGCCGAGCCGATGTCCGAGCCGCCCCCGCCGAGGCGCGAGGAGCCGTTGTCGAGGCCCTGGAGCTGGGCGATGACGCGCTCGACCGGGCCGCCGGGCGCGAACTGCACGATGACGAAGGACACGAACAGGATGCCGAGCACGGTCGGCACCATGAGCAGGAGGCGGCGGGCGATATAGGCCAGCATCTCAGCCCTTCGCCTTGAGGCGCTGCGCCTTGGCGTCGTCGTACCACCAAGTCGAGAGCACGCCGGGGTCGAGCTTGGGCCGCCGTTCCGGCCAGCCGAACTGGTCCCAGTAGGCGAGCCAGTGGGCCGGGTTGTTCCACATCGGCACCCACCAGTGGCCGGAGCGCAGCACGCGGTCGAGCGCGTGGCACGCGGCCGTGAGCTCGGCCCGGCTCTTCGCCACCAGGGCCTTGTCGATCAGCGCGTCCACGGCCGGGTCGGCCGTGCCGGTCAGGTTCTGCGAGCCCGGCGTCCTGGCGGCCTCCGAGCCGAAGGTGACGCGCAGGTCCTCGCCCGGGGTCGGGTTGCCGCCGTGGCGCGCCGTGACGACGTCGAAGTCGAAGCCCTGCACGCGCTGCTGGTACTGCGCGGCGTCGACGACCCGGAAGGAGGCGTCGATGCCGAGGAGCTGCAGGTTGCGGATGAAGGGCTGGGTGTGGCGCTCCAGCCCGCCGCTGAAGTCCAGGAACTCGATGCGGAAGGGCTCGCCCGAGGGCAGCTTCAGGGCGTTGCCCTCGCGCTTGCAGCCGGCCGCGCCGAGCAGCTTGAAGGCCTGCCCCAGGAGGGCGCGGTCCTGCCCCGAGCCGTCCGACGCCGGCGGCACGACGGCCTCGCCGAAGACGGAGTCCGGCACCTGGCCCCGGAACGCCTCCAGCAGCGCCAGCTCGTCCGGCCCCGGCAGCCCCGCGGCCGCCAGGGGCGAGTTCTGGAAATACGACACGGTCCGCTGGTACAGGCCGTACATGATGTTCTTGTTGGTCCACTGGAAGTCGAAGCAGAAGCCCAGCGCCTGGCGGATGCGCGGGTCCTTGAATTTGTCGCGCCGCGTGTTGAACCACCAGCCCTGCGCGCCCGAGGGCGCCTCGTCCGGCACCGTGTCGCGGCGCACGCGCCCGTCCTGCACGGCGGGGAAGTCGTAGCCCTTGGCCCAGTTGATGGACGTGAAGTCCTCGTGGAACGTGGTGGCGCCGGACTTGAAGGCCTCGAAGCCGACCTGCCGCTCGCGGTAATACTCGTAGCGGATGGTGTCGAAGTTGGCCTGCCCGCGGTTGATCGGCAGGTCCTTCGCCCAGTAGTCCCTCACCCGCTCGAACGCGATGGTGCGGCCCTGGTCGACGGTGCCGACCCGGTAGGCCGAAGAGCCGAGCGGCGGCTCCAGCGTGGTCTGGTCGAAGGGGTGGGCGGTGTAGAAGGCCCTGGAGAAGATCGGCAGGCCCGCGACCGTGAGGTGGGTCTCGCGCGTGCGGTTCGGGTCGAGCTTCACCTCCAGGAGGTCGTCGCCGAGCGCCGCGGCGGAGACGAGGTGGCGCAGCCCGGTGCGCAGGTTGGGGTGGCCCTTGGTCTTCAGCAGGTCGAGCGAGAAGGCCGCGTCGGCGGCGGTGAGGCGGGAGCCGTCGTGGAAGCGCGCCTCGGGCCGCAGCAGGAATCGGTAGGTGAGCCGGTCGGGCGATACGCGCACGGAGCGCGCCACGAGCCCGTAGGCGGCGTCGGGCTCGTCCAGCGTGCCGGACATCAGCGTGTCGAAGGTGAGCCCCATGCCGGCCGCGCCGTCGCCGCGCAGGATGTAGATGTTCAGCGTGTCGAAGGTGGTGAAGTTCTGGTTCAGCCCGGCGCTGGTGGGCTCCAGCACCACCGTGCCGCCCTTCGGCGCCGCGGGGTCGACGTAGGGCAGGGCGGTGAAGTCGGCCGGCAGGCTCAGCTCGCCGAAGGCCGACAGGCCGTGGCTCTCGGTCCAGCCCTCGGGCAGGGGCTCGGGCCAGGGCGCGGCCTCGCCCGCCGCCAGGGCGGGCCAGGGCCGCGCCAGGGCCGCGCCCGCGAGCGTGGAGCCGAGCGCCAGGGCCGAACGGCGGGTGAGGGACGGCATGGGCGAACGGCTCCGGCGAGGGGCGCCCGCGCGCGGAGGCCCTGTGCGGACCCGTCGGCGGGCCCTCTATACGACGCCCGCCATTATGTCGGTTTTCGGTCGGCGCGTCGACGGCGCCGCGCCGGGCCGGGGAGCCCTCAGGCCCCGGCTTCGCGCCGCGGCCCGCGCGGGCGCGCCGCGCGGTCGTCCCGGCCGGGGCCGTCCTCGGGGCGCGACGCCCGCCGCGGCGGGGCCTCGGCGGCCGGCTCGATGCGGGGGTCGGCGTTCTCGCCCCGCCGCACCGCCTCGGCGAACTGCCGCGCGACCCCGTCCCGCACCTCGAACTTGGTCTCGCGGTCGAAGATGCGGATGGCGCCGATGTCGCCCTTGCCGACCCCGCCGCGGCGGCACAGCATCGGCAGGATCCAGCGCGGGTCGGCGTTGTTGCGCCGGCCGATGCTCATGCGGAACCAGGCGCCGCCCGCCATGGGGGCCGACGGCCCGCGCGCGGCGCCGGGGTGGTGGTGGCCCTGGGGGGCGCCCTCGCCGCCCCGCGGGGATCCCTCGTACTCCGCCCTCGGCCGGCGGGGCGGGCTCGCGCCCGGGTCCGTCACCTCCTCGGGCGCCGGCAGGCGGGAGCGGTAGACCCGCACCAATGCCGCCGCGACCTCCTCGGCCGAGCGGCGCTCCAGCAGCGTGCGCGCCATGGCGAGGTCGTCCTCGCTCGACTCCTCGGCCAGCATCGGGTCCCCGGCCATGCGCTCCTGGTCGAGCTTGCGGATCTCCTCGACGGTCGGCGGACCGGCCCAGACCGGCTCGACCTTGGCCATGGCCAGCAGGCCCTCGGCGCGGCGGCGGCGGGCCGGCGGCACCAGCAGCACGCTCACGCCCTTGCGGCCCGCGCGGCCCGTGCGGCCGGAGCGGTGCTGCAGCGTCTCGGCGTCGTGCGGCATGTCGGCGTGGACCACCAGCGACAGGCCGGGCAGGTCGATGCCCCGCGCCGCGACGTCGGTGGCCACGCAGACGCGGGCGCGGCCGTCGCGCAGCGCCTGGAGCGCGTGGTTGCGCTCGTTCTGGCTGAGTTCGCCCGACAGCGACACGGTGGAGAAGCCGCGCTCCAGCAGGGCGGACTGGAGGTGGCGCACGGCCTCGCGCGTGTTGGCGAAGACCAGCGCGCTCGGCGGCTCGTAGAAGCGCAGCAGGTTCACCACCGCGTGCTGGATCTCGCGCGGGTTCACCCGCACGGCGCGGTATTCGATGTCGGCGTGGCCGCGGGCCGCGCCAGCCACCGCGATGCGCAGGGCGTCGTTCTGGTAGCGCTGGGCCAGCGTGACGATGCCCTTGGGCAGCGTGGCCGAGAACAGCAGCGTGCGCCGCTCCTCGGGCGTGGTCTGCAGGATGAATTCGAGGTCGTCGCGGAAGCCGAGGTCGAGCATCTCGTCGGCCTCGTCCAGCACCACGGCGCGCAGCGCCGAGGGGTCGAGGTTGCGCCGCTCCAGGTGGTCGCGCAGCCGGCCCGGCGTGCCCACGACGATGTGGACGCCACCCATCAGCGCGCGGGACTCGCGCCGCGCGTCCATGCCGCCGACGCAGGACATGATGCGCGCGCCGGTGCGGCCGTAGAGCCAGGCGAGCTCGCGCTCGACCTGGAGGGCGAGCTCGCGCGTCGGCGCCACGATCAGGGCCAGGGGCGCGCCGGCCGGGGGCATCGCGTCGGCCTCGCCCATCAGGGTCGGGGCGATGGCGAGGCCGAACGCCACCGTCTTGCCCGAGCCGGTCTGGGCCGACACGAGGAGGTCGCGCCCCCCCTCGGCTTCGAGGACGGCGGACTGGACCGGGGTCGGGTCGGCGTAGTCGCGTTCGGCCAGGGCGCGCGCGAGGGAAGGAGCTGTCGGAGGAAATGCCACGCGCTGGATCGAGCCTTGCTTGGGAGGCGGCGCCGGCGGGGAAGGCCGGGGTGCCGCGGGGATGGGCCGTCTCGCGGCCCTGCGACGCTTCGGCCCATCCCGGGCGCTGCGTCTCTGTTCACGTCAGATGGTCCTTAGGCCATGCCAGCACAATCGGCGAGCCCTCGCGGCCCGAAAGAAACATCCGCCGCGGCCCCGAATGCTGGAGACTCCGCCGCGCCGCGCCAGATCATCGGGCGGAACGCGGGGCCGCGACGTCGAAACGCCGCCCCGGATCCGGCCCGACACTTGCGAAGGGCCCCGCGCGTGCTGACATCGGGATCGAAGCTCTGGAGAGAGATGCGGTGAGCGACGAGTACGACGATTGGGAGGTGTCACCCCGGGCCCAGCCGCGCGCGGCCGATTACGGCTTCGACCTCGACCGCACGCTGAGCGCCGTGGTGGGCCTGAGCGCGCGGGTCTCGGAGGACGCCTACACGGCCGGGACGCTCGGCGTGGAGCGCGGCGGCAACGGCGTGGTGATCCGGGAGGATGGCGTCGTCCTCACCATCGGCTACCTCATCACCGAGGCCGAGGAGGTGCTGCTGGAGACGCATCGCGGGCGCGTGGTGCCGGGGCACGTGCTGGGCTACGACGGGTCCACGGGCTTCGGCCTCGTGCAGGCGCTGGAGCCGCTCGGCCTGCCGGCCCTGAAGCTCGGGGATTCGCGCCACGCGGGGGTCGGCGAGCGCGTCATCCTGGCGGGCTCGGGCGGGCGCCGCCACTCGGTCGCGGCCGAGATCGTCGCCCGGCAGGAATTCGCCGGCTACTGGGAATACCTCATCGAGGAGGCGATCTTCACGGCGCCCGGCCATCCCAACTGGGGAGGTGCCGCGCTGATCGGCGCCTCCGGCGAGCTCCTCGGCATCGGCTCGCTCCAGCTCCAGCACCAGAAGGGCACCGGCCGCGTCCGGGCCCTCAACATGGTGGTGCCGAGCGAGCTGCTGGTGCCGATCTACGACGACCTGCTGGCGGGCCGCACCGGCGCGACCGTGCGGCCCTGGCTCGGCGTCTACGCCCACGAGATCGACAAGAACGTCGTCATCGTCGGCGTGGCCGACCGGGGCCCGGCCGACCGCGCCGGCCTGCGCAAGGGCGACATCGTCAAGGTGGCGGCCGGCATGGACATCGCCAACCTCGCGGACTTCTACCGCTCGATGTGGGCGCTCGGCGGCCCCGGCACCGAGGTGCCGCTGACGCTGGAGCGCGAGGGCGACGTCTTCGACCTGCGCATCACGGCGGCCGACCGGCGCCAGTTCCTGAAGTCCCCCCGCCTGCACTGAGAGTTTGTGAATGAATGCCCGTCTGCCCCAAAACTGGCAGAAATTCATCAATGTTTTCAGAGGGTATTCAGTCACAAGTTCGATACATTCACAAACTCTGAGACCACCCGCCTGCGCCGAGGGCCCGCCGTCCCGCTCGGCAACCGCGGGGTAACGATCCCGATCTATGGTCCGGGCCGGACCAGCGTATCGGGACACCAGAATGGCCAGTGCAACGCCCCTCAGCCTCCGCGCGCGCCTGTCGCCACCCGCCAGGCGGCCGGCCCCGCGCCGGGCCGCCCCGCCGGCGGCGCTGACCCCGGAGGTCGACCGGCTGCTCCGCCTCGCGGCCGACCTCTTCGGTGTCGCCGTCGCCTGCCTCGTCCTGGCGGGGCCCGGCGGGCTCGCCGTCGAGGCCCCCGCGGCCGCCGAGGGGTGGAGCGCCGACGCCGCGCGGGAGGCCGCCTGCCGCCTGTTCGAGGTGCTGGCCGCCGAGCCCTCCGAGGACGGATGCCGGGCGGGCGTGATGGAGGAGGTGGTGCCGGGCCGCGGCTACGTGGCGGCCACGCCGGTCCTGTCGGCCTCGGGCCGCTGCCTCGGCGCCCTGTGCCTGCTGGACGCCGGCCGCAAGACCATGCTCTCCGGGCTGCAGCGCCGGCTCTTCGGCGCGTTCGGCGACCTCGTGGCGCCGGCCCTGGCGGCTCCCGCCGCCGAGCCCGAAGCCGCGCGGCGGGCCGGCCCGGAGGTCCTGCGGGACCTCGTCGACCGCGACCCCGACGCCATCGCGCTGTTCGACGCCGACGGGCGCTGCCTGCTGCGCAACCGGCGCTTCGACGCCCTGCTGGGCACGGCCTCCCCGTCCGCGGCCCTGCCCGAGATCCCCGAGGCCCTGGGCTGCGAGGAGGGCTGGCTCGCCCGGCACGTCGCCCGCGACACGCCGCCCGTCGGCGTCTACCGCGCCGCCCTGCCGGACGGCACCTGGCTCAGCGTCGAGGAGCGCCGCGGCCCGCACGGCCGCAGCCTCGTGGCGCGGGTCGAGGGGCGCGACGCCTTCGGCGGCAGCGGCGACATGCAGCTCCTGTTCGAGCGCTGCCCGCTGCCGATGTTCGTCTTCGACCGCGACACCCGCGCCATCCTGGCGGTCAACGAGGCCGCGCTGGCGCTCTACGGCTGGGAGCGCGACGCCTTTCTGCGGCTCGACCTCGACGGCCTCGGCGCCGTCGGCGCGGCGCCCGCGGCGGGCGCCACCGGGGGCTGGACCCACCGCACCCGCGATGGCCGCCCGCTGCCGGTGTCGGGCCGCACCGTCGGGGTGGACCACCGCGGCCGCCCGGCCGTCCTGGTCACGGTGATGACCGAGGAGGAGCGCGAGCGCGTCGCGTGAGGGCGGAGCCCGGAAACGTTCAGGTGGCAGGAGCATCCCAAATGGATCTTGTTGAGATCCGGGGTGATGTTCCCCTTTGTGATGGATTCCAAAGGGCGAGCCCTTTGGCGGGTTTCAGGGCGGAGCCCTGACGAAAAAACTGTCAGCTTTTTCAGGGCTCCGCCCTGAAACCCGCAAAAGGCCGGGGGCCTTTTGAAACCGGACTGACGCGACGCCAGTGCTCAACACTCCAGTCGCGGGATGAGGCTTCTGCGACAAGTGGAATTCGACATTCCGCTCGGGGCCGTCGCGGCGTCGTCTTCGAGCTGGATTCAGCTTGAGCTAAGCTGATCGCGGAGTCGCGATCTCGGACGGCGCGGTGATCCGCGACTGTGGCGTCAGGTTCTCCACTGCGGCGATCAGCCGGGCGATGTCCTCGTCGCGCGACAGGCGGTGGTCGCCGTCCTTGACCAGCGTGATGCTGACGGGGTCGGCCGCGAGATGCTCGACGAGCAGCATGGCGTGCTCCCACGGCACGTCCGCGTCCCTCATGCCCTGGAGGATGTGGACGGGCCCGTGCGCCCGCACCGTGGCGCCGAGCAGCAGGTGCCGGCGCCCGTCCTCGATCAGCGCCCGCGTGATCGGGTAGGGCTCGGGGCCGTAGGGGGAGGGGCGCATCCAGCGGCCCGTCTCCTCGATCTCGCGCCGCACCTCGGGGCCGAACCGCGCCCACATCAGCGCCTCGGTGAAGTCGACCGCCGGCGCGATCAGCACCAGCCCGGCGATGCGGCCGGCCTCTCCCGCCCCGGCCAGCGCGCGCGCCGCGAGCAGCGCGATCCAGGCCCCCATGGACGACCCCACCAGGATCTGCGGCCCCGCGCTCCGCGCCCGCAGCACCGCCAGGGCGTCGTCGAGCCAGAGTCCGATCGTGCCGTCCTCGAAGCGGCCCTCCGAGGCGCCGTGGCCCGAATAGTCGAAGCGCAGCATGGCCCGGCCCCGCTCCCCCGCCCAGGCGTCGAGCGCCACGGCCTTGCCGGAGGTCAGGTCCGACTTGAAGCCGCCGAGCCAGACCACGCCGGGGCGGGTCTCGCCCTCCCGCGCGGGGCGCGCCGCCACGGCCAGGCGTCGTTCGCCGCGCGCGTCGCGCACGGGCAGCATTGTGGGTTGGGCGTCATGCGGCATAATCAGGGCACACCGGTCGGGCGTCGTTCGATCCCGTGGTCCCGTCCGGGCGCCCGATGCGGGCCTCCGGGCGGACCACCCGTCTTGAGATCCATCGCGCCGCGGCGCGATCCGCCGCACGAAACACCGCAGAGCCCGATGCCGCAACCCTCCACCGATGCCGCGACCCGCCCGTCCCTCGATGGCGCCACCGTGATGCAGATCATCCCGGCGCTCGACGCGGGCGGCGCCGAGCGCACCACGATCGACATCGCGGGCGCGCTCGTCGAGGCGGGGGGCCGCGCCCTGGTGGCGAGCGCCGGCGGGCGGCTCGTCAGCGAACTGCAGGCGCGGGGCGGCATCTGGATCCCGTTCCCGGCCGACACCCGGAACCCCGCCGCCATGGCCTGGAACGTGGCCCGGCTGGCGCGGCTGATCCGCCTGGAGCGCCCCGCGGTCGTCCACGCCCGCTCCCGCGCCCCGGCCTGGGTGGCGCTGGGCGCCGCGCGCCTCACCGGCACGCCCTTCATGACGACGTTCCACGGCGCCTACGGCGGCACGAGCGCGCTGAAGCTGCGCTACAATTCCGTGATGGCGCGGGGCGACGCCGTGATCGCCAACTCGGACTTCACGCGGGGCCTCATCGCTTCCCTCTATCCTTGGGCGGAGGCGCAGATCGCCGTCGTGCACCGGGGCACCGACCTCCGGCAGTTCTCGCCCGGCGCCGTCGCGCCGGGGCGGGTCGAGCGGCTGAGGGCGGAGTGGGGCGTCGAGGCCGGCGACCGCGTCGTGCTGCTGGCCGCGCGGCTCACGGGCTGGAAGGGCCATCGCGTGCTGATCGAGGCGGCCCGGCTGCTGCGCGATCGGGGGCTCGACGACGCCACCTTCATCCTGGCCGGCGACCCGCAGGGCCGCACCCGCTACCCCGCCGAGCTCGACGCCGCCATCGCGCGGGCGGGGCTCGACGGCGTGGTGCGCCGCGTCGGCCATTGCACGGACATGCCGGCGGCCTTCCTCGCGGCCAGCGTCGTGGCGGTGCCCTCGACCAAGCCCGAAGCCTTCGGCCGCTCGGCCGTGGAGGCCCAGGCCATGGGCACGCCCGTGGTGGTGACGGACCTCGGCGCCGTGCCCGAGACCGTGCTGTCGACCCCCCGCGTGGCGCCTGAGGCCCGCACCGGCTGGTGCGTGCCGCCCGACGACGCCGCGGCGCTGGCGCTGGCGCTCGGCGAGGCCCTGGGCCTCGGGGCCAGCGCGCGGGACGGCATGGCCCGGCGCGCGCAGGCGCATGTGGCGGAGCATTTCTCGCTGGAGCGGATGGAGCGCGCCACCCTCGACATCTACCGCGACGTCATCGCGGGGCGGCGGCGGGTGCCGCCGCGGGGCGAGCCGCCGGCCTCCGGGGCCGCGCCGTGAGGGCGCCGCTCGCCCTGCGCGACGCCGGCCGTGCCGACGCGCCGGCGGTCGCGGCTCTGCATGCCGCGAGCTGGCGCACGGCCTATCGCGGCATCCTCGCGGACGCCTACCTCGACGGCCCCGTCGACGCCGACCGGCTGGAGCTGTGGCACGGGCGTCTCGCCGCGCCGTCGCCGCGCCGGATCACCCTCCTGGCCGAGGCCGATGGCGCGCTGGCGGGGTTCGCCTGCTGCTTCGTCGACGAGGACCCGCGCTGGGGCTCGCTGATCGACAACCTCCACGCGGCGCCCGACCGCCGGGGGCAGGGCATCGGCCGCGCCCTGCTGCGCGAGGCCGCCGTGCGGCTCGGGGAGAGGGCGCCGGACCGGCCGGTCCACCTGTGGTGCCTCGACGACAACGCGCCCGCGATGGCGTTCTACCGGCGGGTCGGCGGCACCGCGGCGGACCGCGACGTGACGCCCGAGCGCGGCGGCACGACCAACGCCGTGACGCGCGTCGTCTGGCCGTCGCCCGAGGCCCTGGCGGCGGGCTGCGGGTGACGCGCGGCGGCTCGCCGATCGGTCGCCAGCGGCGCTTCGCCCCGCCGCCTTGCGGCGGGGCCGGGCGGCGGCTTACTTCTTGGCGAAGTTGATGCCGGCGAAGCGCGAGTTGAAGCGCGACAGGCGCCCGCCGCGGTCCATGAGCTGCTGCGAGCCGCCGGTCCAGGCCGGGTGGGTCTTGGGGTCGATGTCGAGGTTCAGCGTGTCGCCGTCCTTGCCCAGCGTCGAGCGCGTCATGAACTCGGTGCCGTCGGTCATCACGACCTTGATCATGTGGTAGTGGGGGTGCGTTCCGGTCTTCATGGTGGGTCCTCTGGGGTGCTGGCGCGTGGCCGGCGCGAGGACCCGGTCGAAGCCCTCGTGATTTTCGCCGTCCAGGGGGGAGAATTGCGGTCCTATAGACCAGGCGCGATCCGAAAACCAGCCCGTCCGGCGGCTGGGCTGGACATCGACGGCGGAGCAGCATGAGACGCAAGAGCGGCACGGCCGACACGGCGGCGACCCTCGCGCGGCGGCCCTCCCGGGGCTCGCTCCGCGCCCTGAGGCCGCTGCTGCCCTATGCCGTGCGCTACCGGGGCCGGATCGCGCTGGGCGTGCTGGCCCTGGTGGTGGCGTCGGCCGCCACGCTGGTGGTGCCCGAGGCCGTGCGGCGCCTCGTCGACTTCGGCTTCGCGCAGGACCGGGTGGGGCTCATCGACGCCTATTTCATCGCCATGGTGGCGGTGGTGGCGGCGCTGGCCGCGGCCTCGGGCGCCCGCTACTACCTGGTCATGACGCTGGGCGAGCGCATCGTCGCCGACCTGCGCTCGGACCTCTACGCGCACCTGACGCGGCTCGACGCCGGCTTCTTCGACCGCTCCCAGACCGGCGAGCTCGTGTCGCGCCTCACCGCCGACACCACGCAGCTCAAGGCCACCTTCGGGTCCTCGGCCTCGGTGGCGCTGCGCAACGTCTTCCTCTTCGTCGGCGCCGTCGCCATGATGGTCTATTCCAGCCCCAAGCTGTCGGGCTTCGTGCTGCTCGCCATCCCGGTCATCGTGCTGCCGCTGGTGCTGTCGGGCCGGGGCGTGCGCCGCCGCTCGCGCGCCGCCCAGGACCGGCTGGCCGAGGCCATGTCCTTCGCCACCGAGAACCTCGGCGCCATGCGCACGATCCAGGCCTTCGGCGCGGAATCGCTGTCGACGGCCCGCTTCGACCGCGCCGTCGAGGGCTCCTACGGGGCCGCGGCCGCGGCCGCCCGCGCCCGCGGCCTCCTCACGATGGTGGCGATCTTCCTGGCCTTCGGCAGCGTCGTGGGGGTGCTGTGGTTCGGCGCCCACGAGGTGATCGCGGGCCGCATGTCGGGGGGGCTGCTGTCGCAGTTCGTGCTCTACGCGGTGTTCGGCGCCAGCGCGCTCGGCCAGCTCAGCGAGGTGGCGAACGAGATCTCGGCGGCGGCCGGCGCGGCGGGGCGCCTCACCGAGATCCTGGCGGTCGAGCCGGCGATCCGCGCGCCCGCGGCGCCCCTGGCCCTGCCGGCGCCGGCGCGCGGGGACATCGGCTTCGAGCGGGTCGGCTTCAGCTATCCCACGCGGGAGCGCGACGCCGTGGTGCGCGACCTCACCTTCACGGTGCGGCCCGGCGAGCGCGTCGCCATCGTCGGGCCCTCGGGGGCCGGCAAGTCCACGGTGTTCCAGCTCCTGACCCGCTTCTACGACCCCTCGTCGGGCCGGGTGCTGGTCGACGGGGTCGACCTCCGCGCGGTCGACCCCGCGGCCCTGCGCGCCCGCATCGCCCTCGTGCCGCAGGACCCGTCGATCTTCTCGTCGTCGGTGGCCGACAACATCCGCTTCGGCCGGCCCGGCGCCTCGGACGAGGCGGTGCGGGCGGCGGCCGAGCGCGCCGCCGCCTGGGGCTTCATCCAGGCCCTGCCGGACGGCGCCGCCACGGCGGTGGGCGAGCGCGGCGTGACGCTGTCGGGCGGCCAGCGCCAGCGGCTCGCCATCGCCCGCGCCATCCTCAAGGACGCGCCGATCCTGCTCCTCGACGAGGCGACCTCCGCGCTCGACGCCGAGAGCGAGACGCTGGTGCAGCGCGCGCTCGACGAGGTGATGCGCGGCCGCACCACGCTGGTCATCGCCCACCGCCTCGCCACCGTGGTGACGGCCGACCGCATCCTGGTGATGCAGGACGGGGCCATCGTCGAGGAGGGCACCCACGCGGCGCTGCTGGCGCGGGACGGGCTCTACGCCCGGCTGGCGCGGCTGCAGTTCGACGCCGAGGGGACGCGCCGGCCCTCGCCGGCGGCGGCGGCCGAGTGACCGAGCTCGGCTCTGGCCACGTTCCGATCGAGCCCATGAAGGATGGCGGAGCGAAAACCTGAGGCACGCTGGGCTTCATCGATGTTCCGGTCCGTCCGAGACGTCGATCGATTCCGGCGTGCCCGTAGATTGAAAAGCACTTGGTTCACCTCATAGCCGATGCCCCTCGGCTCAAGGACGACACCGTTTTGCTACTCGTGTGACAGGCGTTGAGCGCCGTCATCGCTTCACCCGATTGCCCTTGGGGGGAGGCATCTTGTGCTTGCCAAAACGACACGATCTGGTAGGTGTGAGTTCTGGGCACGAGCCATCTGGGTTCGGTTTGGATCACGGGCCGCAATAGCTCAGCCGGTAGAGCACCTCATTCGTAATGAGGGGGTCGGGGGTTCGAATCCCTCTTGCGGCACCAATTCCTCGGCTCCTTTTTGCTTTGCGTAAGAAGGGCAACACCGCGAGCGGCCGACTCGTTTTTCGCTCTACGGACACATGAAGTTTGCCCTCTCCGCCGCTCGTCCCCGCAGGCGCGGGGACGAGCGGTGAAGGGAATACATCGGCCGGAAGCTGTGCGATGGGCGCCCCTCAGGCCTTGAAGCCCTGCAGGGCTGCGAAGGGGCTCTTCGACAGGTCGGGCTTCGGCGGGTCGAGCACGGCCGAGACCTGCGCGGCCGCCTCGGCCAGGGACGCGACGGCGCCGCCCGCGAGGCGCCCGCCCGCCGCGTCCCGGTGCCCGCCGCCGCGGAACTTGCGCGCCGCCTCCAGCGCCGAGCCGTCGACCGACCGGAACGACATCGACCCCGAGCGCCCGACGTTGATGACCAGCGCGGCGTCGCCCGCCACCATGATGGCGTCCGACACGCGCTGGAACGTGCCGGCGTCGAGGCCGTAGGACAGTTTGGCGCCGGTGGCGAGGCGCACGAAGAGCTCGGGCGAGCGGGCCAGCAGCGGCGCGATCCGCATGCGCGTGGTGGCCTCGGGGTCGTCGCCCGGTCGCCCGCGCAGCATGGCGTCGACGATCCCGGCCCGCAGGGTGCCGGCGTCGCGCTCGATGGCGGCCGGCGTGGCACCCCCGCCGAGGCGCGCCGCCATGCCGAGCAGCAGCTCGGCGATGAAGCGGTCGTGCGCGGGGTGGCCGAGCGGCACGAAGCCCGACACGTTGTCCCAGAACAGCTCGTCGAGCACCTGCGCCTGCCGGAAGATCGGCCGGTCCTTCTTCCACAGGTCGACCGCGTCGATGGCCTCGACCAGCACCGCCAGGGCCGCCGCGGCGCCGGGCTCCGGCTCCCGCGCGGCGTAGAGGTCGCGGTGGTCCCGGGCGAGCCGGGTGGCGCAACGGGTGTCGTCGATCATCACGGTCACGGCGGGGTCGCCCGTGGCGATCGCCTTCAGGTCCGGCCAGGCGTCCGGGGCCGAGGGCTCCGGGAGGAGCCCCTGGGCGGCCAGTTGGTCGAGCGAGGAGGCGTGGTGGTCGAGCACGATCAGCCGGTGCCGCCGCTCCGCCGCGCGGCGGGCGTTCAGGGCGACGACATCCCGGATGAAGGTCACGGCGACCGGCTCGAGCCCGAGGTCGGTCATCAGCAGCATCTCGGGCTCGGCCGCGCGCGCCATGCGGTGCAGCTCGGCCGCCACCACGGGCCCGACGTCCGAATAGCGCGCCACGTGGACGACGCGGTCCACCTCGGCCTGGGCGCCGACGACGGTGGAGGCCCCGTAGCCGTCGAGGTCGTGGTGGGTGAGCTGGGTGATCTTCACGGGTCGAAACCTTGCGTTCGGGCCGAGTCGGCCTTCTTCTATCCCTGGTACGGCCTCGGCCGCCGCCGTGTCGAGCCGGGAGCGCCGGGGATCCGGTCCCTGTCCGTCGGGCGGCTGGACCCGCTGCGGGCGGGACGGCAGCGTCATGGCCTCGACGCGCAACAGCGTGGTCTCGACAGGGATCCCAAAGGGCTCGCCCCTTGGGATCCCTGTCGGGGAGGAGTCCCGTCGAGAGACGGCGAGCGAAGACGGGGTCGACCTCCTCTCGCGAGGCCAACTTCCCCCCGCGCGATCCGAGTTTCGGCACGGGCGACGCGCCTCCGCGCCGACCGCCCTCGGCCCTCCCGCATCCCGCTTTCGTTCCGGCCTTCGTTCTATTCGCTTGCCACGCCTTCCACCTTCGACATACCGTTCCGGCATCGATGAAGGAGCGCCGTGCAAGGCGCCGCGCCGTGAGGAGGATCCATGGGACGCCCATGCCGGAGCGCGAACGGGACCCACCGCCCGTGAGCCTCGTGCTCGACCGCATCGGCCTCGTGCACGGCGATCGGACGCTGATCGCCGACGCCTCGCTCGACCTCCAGCCCGGCACCATGAACGTCCTGCTCGGCCCGACGCTGAGCGGCAAGACCACCCTGATGCGCCTCATGGCGGGGCTCGATCGCCCCACCTCCGGCCGCCTGATCGAGGGGGGCCGCGACGTCACCGGCGTGCCGGTGCGGGGCCGCTCGGTCGCCATGGTGTACCAGCAGTTCGTCAACTACCCGACGCTCAGCGTCTACGAGAACATCGCCTCGCCCCTGCGCGTGCAGGGCATCCCCAAGGCCGAGATCGAGGCCCGCGTCACCCGGGCCGCCAGGCTGCTGCGGCTCGAACCCATGCTGAAGCGCAGCCCGGCGCAACTGTCGGGCGGCCAGCAGCAGCGCACGGCGCTGGCCCGCGCCCTCGTCAAGCAGGCGAGGCTCGTGCTGCTCGACGAGCCGCTCGCCAACCTCGACTACAAGCTGCGCGAGGAACTCCGCGAGGAACTGCCCCGCCTCTTCGCCGAGACCGGCGCCATCCTGGTCTACGCCACCACCGAGCCCACCGAGGCGCTGCTGCTGCGCGGCCGCACCGCCACGCTGCGGGAGGGCCGTATCACCCAGGTCGGGCCGACCGCCGCCGTCTACCGCGACCCCGACGGCATCGACGCCGCCCGCGTCTTCTCCGACCCGCCGCTGAACGAGCTCGGGCTCGCGGTCTCGGGCGGGGCGGCCTCGCTCGCCGACGGCCGCCGTCTCCCCGCCGGGGGCCTCCCCCTCGGGCTGCCCGACGGTGCCTGCACCCTGGGCTTCCGCTCGGACGCGGTGTCGGTCGGCGCGGCCGGCGACGGCGGCCCCCGCGACGGCCGGATCGGCTTCCCCGGCACCGTCGCCGTGACGGAGATCAGCGGCTCGGAGTCCTTCGTCCACGTCGACGCCGACGGGGGCCTCGGCACCTGGGTGTGCCTCGTCGAGGGCGTGCACGGCTACGAGCCGGGCGACCGGGTCGAGGCCCGGCTCGACCTCGCCCGCGCCTTCGCGTTCGGCCCCGGGGGGGCCCGTATCGCGGCGCCCGCCCCGGCCGCCGCCCTCCGCCAGCCCGTCCCGGCCTGAGGGAGCCCGCGCCATGGCCCAGATCACCCTCGACGGCATCGGCCACGCCTATGGCGCCGCGGCGGGCGAGGCCGATTTCGCCCTGAAGCCCCTCCACCACGTCTGGGAGGAGGGCCGCGCCTACGCGCTGCTCGGCCCCTCGGGCTGCGGCAAGACCACCCTGCTCAACATCATCTCGGGGCTGGTGATCCCGTCCCACGGGCGGCTGCTGTTCGGCGATCGGGACGTGACGCGCCTGCCGACCGAGCGGCGCAACATCGCCCAGGTGTTCCAGTTCCCCGTCATCTACGACACCATGACGGTGGCCGAGAACCTCGCCTTCCCGCTGAAGAACCGCGGCATGGCCCGGGCCGCGATCGACGCGCGGGTGGCGGAGGTCGCCGCCATGCTCGACCTCGCGCCCGTGCTCGGCCGCCGCGCCCGCGGGCTCACGGCCGACGCCAAGCAGAAGATCTCGCTCGGCCGCGGCCTCGTGCGCGCCGACGTCTCGGCCGTGCTGTTCGACGAGCCCCTGACGGTGATCGACCCGGCGCTGAAGTGGGAGCTCCGCTCGAAGCTCAAGGCCGTCCACCGGGCGCTCGACCTGCTGATGATCTACGTCACCCACGATCAGGTCGAGGCCCTCACCTTCGCCGACAAGGTCGTGGTCATGAACGACGGCCGCGCCGTGCAGATCGGCACCCCGGCCGAGCTGTTCGAGCGGCCCGAGCACACGTTCGTGGGCTACTTCATCGGCTCGCCCGGCATGAACCTCCTGCACGGCGAGGTGGCGGGCGCCGAGGCGCGGGTCGACGGCCACATCATCCCGCTCGGCGCCGGCTACCCGGGGCTCCGGGCCGGGCAGGCCGTGAAGCTCGGCATCCGGCCCGACTACGCGACGCTGACGGAGGGCGAGGGCCTGCCCGTCGAGGTGCGCAGGGTCGACGACCTCGGCCGCAAGCGCCTCGCCCACGTCGTCTTGGGAAGAGACGGCCTCGGCGCGGGCGGGCAGACGCTGATCGCGACCGTGCCCTACGGCATGGGCGTCGAGCCCGGCCCGGCGCGGCTCCGGCTCGACCCCGCCCGCACCCACGTCTACCTCGACGAGCGCCGCGTCGAGGGCCAGAGTGTCGCTCGGGGGAGGGCCGCCTGATGGACACCCGCGTCTGGGACAACCGGGCCTGGCTCTTCGTCGTGCCGGTGCTGCTGTTCGTGCTGTTCTCCTCGCTCATCCCGATGATGACGGTGGTGAACTACTCGTTCCAGGACTCGATGGGGCAGAACAGCTTCTTCTGGAACGGCGTCGGCTGGTTCCAGAACCTGCTCGACCCCACCACCGGGGTCGGGGCGCGGTTCCAGGGCGCGCTGGTGCGCAACCTCGCCTTCTCGGGCGTGGTGCTGGCCATCGAGGTGCCGCTCGGCATCGCGGTGTCGCTGTGCATCCCGAAGTCGGGCTGGCGGGTCGGCGCCGTGCTGGTGGCCATCGCGCTGCCGCTCCTCATCCCCTACAGCGTGGTGGGCGTCATCTGGCAGCTCTTCGCCCGCACCGACATCGGCCTCCTCGGCGTCGGGCTCGACCGCGCGGGCGTGCCCTTCAACGTCACGCAGGACGCGGCCTCCGCCTGGGCCGTGATCGTCATGATGGACGTGTGGCACTGGACGTCGATGATCGCGCTCCTGTGCTACGCGGGCCTGAAGGCGATCCCGGACGCCTATTATCAGGCGGCCCGGATCGACGGCGCCAGCCGCTGGAGCGTGTTCCGCAACATCGAGCTGCCGAAGCTCCGCAAGGTGCTGGTGATCGGCATGCTGCTGCGCTTCATGGGCTCGTTCATGATCTACACCGAGCCCTTCACGGTGACGGGCGGGGGGCCGGGCGAGGCGACGAGCTTCCTGTCGATCGACCTCGTCAAGATGGCGCTGGGCCAGGTCGACCTCGGCAACGCGGCCGCCTATTCGCTGGTCTACAACCTCATCACGCTGACGGTGTGCTGGGTCTTCTTCACCTACACGACCCACGCCGACCAGAGACAGGACGCCTGATGTCGTCGTCCACCCTCGGCTCCGCGGCGGGCTCCACCGCCGCCCTCGCGCGCCCCGCGGCCGAGCCCCGGGCGCGGGCCGCCTGGGGCCGCCCCGCCGGCATGGCGCTCTACATGCTGTTCCTGCTCGTGCCGATCTACTGGCTCGTGAACATCAGCTTCAAGACCAACGCCGACATCCTGGGCACCCTGAGCTTCTGGCCGCAGCACCCGACGCTCGACAACTACCGCCGGATCTTCTCCGACCACGAGTGGCACGCGAGCTTCGTGAACTCGATCCTCTACGTGGGCCTCAACACGGTCGTGTCGATGGGCGTGGCGCTGCCGGCCGCCTACGCGTTCAGCCGCTACCGCTTCGTCGGCGACAAGCCGCTGTTCTTCTGGCTGCTGTCGAACCTGATGGCGCCGCCCGCCGTCTACGCCCTGCCGTTCTTCAACCTCTATTCGGCGATGGGGCTCTTCGACTCGATCTGGGCGGTGGCGCTGGCCCACTGCCTGTTCAACGTGCCGCTCGCCGTGTGGATCCTCGAAGGGTTCATCTCGGGCGTGCCGCGCGAGATCGACGAGACGGCGGCGATCGACGGCTACCCGTTCCCGCGTTTCTTCGTGAAGATCTTCCTGCCGCTCATCGCCAACGGCATCGGGGTGGCGGCCTTCTTCTGCTTCATGTTCTCCTGGGTCGAGCAGCTCCTCGCCACGACGCTCACCACCGTGGACGCCAAGCCCGTCGCCGGCATGATGCAGCGCGCCTATTCGGCCGCGGGGCTCGACTGGGGGCTGCTGTCGGCCGCGGGCGTCCTCACCATGATCCCGGGCGCCATCGTCATCTGGTTCGTGCGCAACCACATCGCCAAGGGCTTCGCCCTGGGCCGCGTCTGAGGAGGATGGGATGGACGCCATCGCCGATCGCCTCGCCTGGATGGCCTGGACCTGGCAGACGGTGCTGTTCTTCGCCGCCATCGCGGCCTGCTTGGCGGCGCTGACCGCGCTGGCGGTGCGGCGCCCCGAGACGCCGCGGGTGGGCGCGCTCGGCTTCGCCACCACGCGCGGCGACCGGTTCTTCGTGTCGCTGCTCGTCGCGGCCTTCATCTTCCTGGGGTTCATCCGGTTCGGCGGCGAGACTTTCGCCTATCCGGCCATCGCGGCCCTGGCGGCCGCGGCCCTGCTGTTCCGCTTCGCGTGAAGCGCGCCCCTCGGGGCCAACAACGATAAGAAGGGCCGGGCGATCCCGCACCGGCACCACAACATCGCAACGGGAGGACACCCATGGTCGATCGTCGTCAGGTTCTCAAGGGCGGTGCCGCGCTCGGCATCGCCGGGGCGGCCGGCATCATCAAGCCCACGCCGAGCTACGCCCAGAAGGTCGATGCCGCCAAGAAGTGGATCGACGCCGAGTTCAATCCCTCGACCCTGTCGAAGGACGAGCAGATGGCCGAGATGCAGTGGTTCATCGACGCCGCCAAGCCCTTCGCCGGGATGCAGATCAACTGCGCGTCCGAGACGGTGGCGGCCCACGAATACGAGTCCAAGGTCCTGGCCAAGGCCTTCAACGAGATCACCGGCCTCGAAGTGCGCCACGACCTCACGGACGAGGGCACGATCGTCGACAAGATCGGCGTCGAGATGCAGTCGGGGCGGCCGATCTACGACTTCTGGATGAACGACTCCGACTTCATCGGCACGCATCCGCGCTACAACGACATCGTCGACGGCTCGCTCACCGACTTCATGGCCAAGAACGGCAAGGACGTCACGAGCCCGCACCTCGACCTCGAAGACTTCATGGGGCTGAGCTTCGGCACCGGCCCGGACGGCAAGCTCTACCAGCTCCCCGACCAGCAGTTCGCCAACCTCTACTGGTTCCGCTACGACTGGTTCCAGCGGCCGGAGCTGAAGCAGCGCTTCAAGGCCAAGTACGGCTACGAGCTCGGCGTGCCGGTCAACTGGTCGGCCTACGAGGACATCGCCGAGTTCTTCACCAACGACGTGAAGGAGATCGACGGCCAGCGCGTCTACGGCCACATGGACTACGGCAAGAAGGACCCCTCGCTCGGCTGGCGCTTCACCGACGCCTGGCTCTCCATGGCGGGCTCGGGCGACCGCGGCCTGCCCAACGGCAAGCCGGTCGACGAATGGGGCATCCGGCTCGAGAACGGCGTGCCGGTCGGCTCCTCCATCACGCGCGGCGGCGACGCCAACGGCCCGGCGGCCGTCTATGCGCTGACGAAATACATCGACTGGCTGAAGAAATACGCGCCGCCGGAGGCCGCCGGCATGGACTTCCTGGAATCCGGCCCCGTGGTCGGCCAGGGCCACGTCGCCCAGCAGGTCTTCTGGTACTCGGCCTTCACGGATGCGGCCCGCAAGGCCGAGGCCGTGATGAACCCGGACGGCACGCCCAAGTGGCGCATGGCCCCCTCGCCGCACGGAGCCTACTGGAAGGAGGGCATGAAGCTCGGCTACCAGGACGTCGGCTGCTGGACCATGCTGAAATACGCCCCGATGGAGAAGATCAAGGCGGGCTGGCTCTACGCGCAGTTCACCACGTCTAAGACCGTGTCGCTCAAGAAGGCCCTCACCACGCTCCACCTCATCCGCGAGTCGGACGTGTGGCATTCCGCCATGACGGAGCTGGCCCCCAAGGTCGGCGGCCTCGTCGAGTTCTACCGCAGCCCCGCCCGCAAGCAGTGGAGCCCGACCGGCATCAACGTGCCGGACTACGCCAAGATGAGCCAGGTGTGGTGGCAGAACGTCGCCAACGCCATCTCGGGCCAGGTGACGCCCCAGCAGGCCATGGACGGCCTCGCCCGCGACCAGGACGCCATCATGGCCCGGCTCGAAAAGTCCGGCGTGCAGGGCAAGCTCGGCCCCAAGATGAACAAGGAGATGACGGCCGACTACTGGTACGACCGGGCCGAGAAGGACGGCAACCTGGCGCCCCAGCGCAAGCTCGCCAACGAGAAGCCCCAGGGCGAGACGGTGGACTACGACACGCTCATCAAGAGCTGGCCCTCGACCCCGCCCAAGAAGGCCTGACGACGGCCCTGCCCTTCTCCCGTGAAACGGGAGAAGGTGCCCTCATCCGCCCTATCGGGCACCTTCTCCCGCAGGCGGGAGAAGGACACATCGTTCTGCCTCGATCGAGCCTCCCATGCCCGGCGCCGTCCTCGTCATCGACCAAGGCACGACCTCGACCCGCGCCATCGCGTTCGGGCCGGACGCCGTGCCGGTGGCCTCCGCCCAGGAGGAGTTTCCCCAGCATTTCCCGCGGCCCGGCTGGGTCGAGCACGACCCGAAGGACCTGCTGCGCACCTCCGTGTCGACCGCGCGCATCGCCATGGCGCGCGCCGAGGAGGCGGGCTTCACCGTCGCGGCGCTGGGCATCGCCAACCAGCGCGAGACGGCGCTCGTGTGGGACCGCCGGAGCGGCGAGCCGGTCCACCGCGCGGTCGTGTGGCAGGACCGGCGCACCGCCGGGGCCTGCGCCGACCTCCGGCGGGACGGCGCCGAGCCGCTGGTGCAGGAGCGCGCGGGCCTGCTGCTCGACCCCTATTTCTCCGCCACCAAGGCGGCCTGGATCCTGGACAACGTCGAGGGCGCGCGGGCGCGGGCCGAGCGCGGCGAGCTGCTGTTCGGCACCGTCGACAGCTTCCTCCTGTGGCACCTCACGGGCGGCCGGGTGCACGCCACGGACGCCACCAACGCGTCGCGCACGGCCCTCTACGACATCCGCCGCGGCGCCTGGGACGAGGAGCTGTGCCGCCTGTTCCGGGTGCCCGTGGGCCTGCTGCCGCGGGTCGAGGACTGCGCGGCCGAGTTCGGCACGGCGCTGCCCGCCCACCTCGGCCGGGCGCTGCCGATCCGCGGGGTCGCGGGCGACCAGCAGGCGGCGCTGATCGGCCAGGCCTGCTTCACCCCCGGCATGGTCAAGGCCACCTTCGGCACCGGCGCCTTCGTGCTGCTGAACACGGGGGCCGAGCCCGTGCGCTCGACGCACCGCCTGCTCACCACCGTGGCGTACCAGTTGAAGGGCGCGCGCAGCTACGCGCTCGAAGGCTCGATCTTCTCGGCCGGCGCCACGGTGCAGTGGCTGCGCGACGGGCTCCACCTCGTGCGCTCCTCGGCCGAGACCGGCGACCTCGCGGCTGATTCCGACCCCGACCAGCCCGTCTACCTCGTGCCGGCCTTCGTCGGCCTCGGCGCGCCGCACTGGGACGCCGAGGCGCGCGGCACCATCACGGGGCTGACGCGGGGCTCCGGCCGGCGCGAGATCGCCCGCGCGGCGCTGGAGAGCACCGCCTTCCAGACCCGCGACCTCGTCGACGCCATGCGGGCCGACGACGCGAGCGACGCCGCGCGCGCCGCGGTGATCCGCGCCGACGGCGGCATGAGCGCCAGCGACTACACGATGCAGAGCGTCGCCGACATGATCGACGCCCCCGTCGACCGCCCCGCCGTGCGGGAAACCACGGCGCTCGGCGCCGGCTACCTCGCGGGCCTCCAGTCCGGGCTCTATCCCGAGCCGGAGGGCTTCGCCGAGACGTGGCGGCTGGAGCGGCGCTTCGAGCCCGCCCTGGCGCCGGAGCGCCGCGACGCCAAGCTCCGGGGCTGGCGGGACGCCGTGGCCCGCACGACGATGCCGCGGGGCGGGTAGACGGCGCGTCAAGGGTGAAAAGCCGCTCGTCCTCGCGCATGCGGGGACGAGCGGCGGAGCGTGATGGTCATCTCGGGATCCCACCGGTCGTCTCCAGGGGGGCGCCTCTTCACCCCTCGCCCACTTCCGCCCGCGGCAGCAGCATCACGATCTTGTGGTCCGGGGCGGCCGCGGGGACGAGCGTGACCTGCTCGTAGTCCAGCGGACCGTCCTGCGGGTGGCGGAAGCGCCGCGCCCCGCCCTCGCGCGTCGCCACGGCGTGGCCGTCCCACAGGCGCGCGAAGTCGGGGCTGTCGCGCCGGAGCCCCTCGACCAGCGACCGCACTGCGGGCGCGTCGGGATCGCGGGCCGTGTCGGCGCGGAACTCGGCGATGACGCGGCGGGCGCGCTCCTCCCAGTCGACGATGAAGCCCCGCGCGCCGGGGGCGCGGAACACGTAGCCGAGGAGGCCCGGCTCGGGCCCGCCGAGCCAGCCGCAGAAGAGGCGGGCCGCGCCGGCGTTCCAGGCGCGGGCCGTCCACAGCCGGTCGATGAGGTAGGCGGGCGCCGCCATGGCCTCGACGGCGGCCGCGAGTTCGGGCGGCACGCCCTCCCGCCCCGCGTCGCCGGGGGCGGGGTCGCGCTGGCGGGCGAGCTCGAACAGGTAGGCGCGCTCGGCGGCCGTCAGCCGCAGCGCCTCGGCGAGGCGGCCCAGCGCCTGGGCCGAGAGGGCGATGTCGCGCCCCTGCTCGACCCAGGCGTACCACGCCGTGGAGATGCCGCAGCGCTGCGCCACCTCCTCGCGGCGCAGGCCGGGCGTGCGGCGGCGCCCCGCGGCGGCGGCCGGGGGCAGGGCTTCGCGGCGGGACCGCACGAAGGCGCCGAGCAGGCGGCGCCGCTCGGCCGGGAGCAGCATGGTGGGACAGCCGATACGGGGATAAACCATGGCCTTATACCGGCCGGCGGCGGCGGGCAGAAGCACCCCGTCCACAAGGGAGACGAGATCGTGGCCGACGCGCAGACCAGCTTCACCGCCGAACATTACGCGCCCCGCGCGCAGGACTACGTCGACAGCCGCGACCATGCCCAGGGCCCCGACCTCGACCAGATGGAAGCCGCGCTGGGCCAAGCCTTCGCGGGCGCCGCGCGGCCGCGCGTGCTCGATCTCGGCTGCGGCGGCGGGCACGTCGCCTACCGGGCCGCGCCCCACGCCGCCGAGGTCGTGGCCTGCGACGTGACGCCCGCCATGCTGGAGGCCGTGGCCCGCACCGCGGCCGCGCGCGGCCTCGCCAACATCGCCACCCGCGAGGCCGCGGCCGAGCGCCTGCCCTTCGCGGACGCGTCCTTCGACGCCGTGCTGTGCCGCTTCACGGCGCACCACTGGGGCGACGTCGAGGCGGGGCTGCGGGACGCGCGGCGCGTGCTGAAGCCCGGCGGGCTCGCGGTCTTCATGGACGCCGTGGCGCCGCCCGACCGCGCGGCCGACAGCCACCTCCAGGCCGTGGAACTGCTGCGCGACGCCTCGCACGTGCGCGACTACAGCGTGGCGGAATGGACGGGCGCGCTGGCGCGGGCGGGCTTCGCGGTCGACACCGTCACGCGCCGCAAGCTGCGCATGGTGTTCCCGGTCTGGATCGCCCGCACCCGCGTGGCCCCCGAGACGGCCGCGGCGATCCGCGCCCTCCAGGACGGCGCCTCGGCGGCCGTGCGGGCGCATTTCGCCATCGGGCCGGACGGCAGCTTCGACCTCGACACCGCCACGATGGTGGGCCGGGCGGCCTGACCCGAGGCGTCAGCCTCGTTCGGCCGGCGCCTCGGGGGCGGGGAGGCCGAAGGTGTCGCGCACGCTGCGGCCGGATTCGAGGCTCGCCACCCATTCGGTCTCGCGGGCGAGCTTGGCGTCCGCGTCGCCGATGCGGGCGCGGACGCCGGCGGGCGTCAGCGCCACGAGGCCGTCGTCGTCGCCGATCACGAGGTCGCCGGGCGCGACGAGGCACCCGCCCACCACGACCGGCCGGTTGACGGCGCCCCGCTCGGCCGAGGAGGGCCCACGCGGCGTGATCCACCGCGCGTAGACCGGCAGGTCGTCCCATCCCGCCAACGTCGAGACGTCGCGCACCGCGCCGTCGCAGACGAGGCCGCGCCCGCCACGGCGCCGCAACTGGCCGCCGAGGATGTCGCCGATCATCGCGGTGTCGGCCCGGCCCGCGGCCGCGATCACCAGCACGTCGCCGGGCCGGAGCGCGTCCAGCGCATGCAGCACGGCGCCGAAGTCCGGCGGCTCGCACAGCGCCGTCACGGCCCGGCCGAAGAGGCGCGGCTGCAGGCCCGGCGGCCGCAGCGGGCGGATCGCCGGGTCGATCTGTCCGACCTCGGCGGGGAAGCCGCGGCCGACGTCGACCGCCACCGCGACGGGCACGGCCCGCCAGCGGTCGATCTCGGCGGGCAGGAGGTCGGAGGGCGGGGCGGGGTGGAGCATGACGGGCACGGGCTCAGAATCCCATCGTCCGCACGGCGTCGGCGATGCGGCGCACGCCCTCTGCGAGGCGGTCGGGCGGGTTGAGGGTGAAGTTGAGGCGGATCGCGCCGCGGTCGCGCCCCGCGGGGTCGAAGACGCTGCTCGGCGTCACGCAGACGCCGGCCGCGAGCCCGGCGCGCAGCAACCGGTCGGTGTCGAGCGCGGGGTCGCGCGCCACGGCCCAGACGAACATGCCGCCGACCGGCACTTCCCAGGTGAACCGGTGCGACAGGTGCTCGGCCAGGGCGGCGCAGAGCGCGTCGCGGCGGGCGCGGTAGAGCGCCGCGACCGTCGGCTGTGCGCGCTCCACCAGCCCGGCCTCCAGCGCCGCCAGGGCCACGCGCTGGGTGAGGCCGCTCGTGCACATGTCGGTGCCCTGCTTGGCGGCCGCCAGCGCCGCGATCATCGCCGGCGCCGCCACCACCCAGCCGACGCGCAGCCCCGGCACGATCTCCTTCGACAGCGTGCCCATGGACACGACCGGGCCGTCGTAGAGCCCGCCGTCCTCCGCCGCGGCCGCGGCCGACAGCGCGATGAGGCGGGGCAGGGGTGCGGCGTCGTAGTGCAGCTTGCCGTAGGGGTCGTCCTCGACGAGCCAGGTGCCGGTGCGATGCGCGGCCGCGACCAGCGCCCGGCGCATCGGCAGGTCCACGAGCCGCCCGGTCGGGTTCGAGAAGTTGGGCACGGCGTAGCCGAACTGGGCACCGCGCAGCGACGCCCCGGGGTCGAAGCCGGGGTCGTCGAAGGCCATGGGCCGGTAGGCCGGATGGCAGGGGCGCCAGGCGTCGAGCGCGCCGAGGTAGGTGGGCACCTGCGCGGCCACGATCCCGCCCGGCTCCAGCAGCGCCCGGCCGATCAGGTCGAGCCCCTGCATGCCGCCCGAGGTGACGAGCACGTTGTCGCGCCCGAGCCGCAGCTCCGGCGTGGCGAACCGCGCCGCCACGGCGTCGCGCAGCGCGGGCAGGCCCGCGATCGGCCCGTAGCCCAGCGTGTCCTCCGGGTGCTCGGCGACGGCGCGCCGGGCGAACTCCGCCAGTTCCGCGACCGGGAAGGTTTCCGGCGCCGGCAACCCGCCCGCCATGTTGATCAGCCCCGGCACCCGCGCGGCTTCGAGGAAGGTGCGGGTGACGTCGTTGGTGGTGCCGAGCCAGCGCGCGAAGGCCGGGCGGGCTGCGGGGCCCACCACGGGGCGGGGCGGGATGGCGTTCATGGGCCGGGGTCCTTCGGGATGGGAGATGGCGCCTTCACGGCTCTCGATGGATGTCGGGGGTGACGACGTCTTGATCGGATGGATTCCAAAGGGCGAGCCCTTTGGCGGGGTTTGGGGCGGAGCCCCATAGGCACTAATTTAAGCGGAGAAATACCTCATCCTCCCTCATCC
>CAXTBR010000037.1:0-41183 GCA_964242785.1 uncultured Lichenihabitans sp.
GCGCGCTCATCGTGCCCTTCAGCCCGACGTGCAGCTCGGTGATCCAGCCCTCGGCCAACGTGAAGATGCGGATGTCGGCAAACTGGCAGCGCTTGAAGAGCGCGGCGAGGTCCTCCTGGTCACGGGACAGCCGATCCAGCGACTCGGCCAGGATGACGCCGAAGGCGCGGCGCCGCACGCCTTCGAGCAGGGACTGAAAGCCGGGACGATGGGCCGAACTGCCGGTCAGGGCCCGGTCCGAGAACACCGGCCCGATCTGCCAGCCCTGGCTGTCGCGCTCCGCCGCGCAGGCGCGGTTCTGGTCGGGAATGGATGCGTCGCGCTGCAGGTCGGAGGAGAAACGGGAGTAGATGACCGCGATGATGGCCGCGGGCGAGACGGCTCGATGCAGGACCGTCGACATGAAGCTCTCCTCGTTGCGGCCCCGGGCGCGACATCGCGTTGTGCCTTGTTGCTGCCCCGCAGCGAATCGCGGACGCTCACAGGAGTGTAAGGGCACCGCCCAGGTGTGCACCACATGGTCTGCTCTGGGCGCGAGCGAGGATGGCGTGATGACGAAGAAGGCTGGGACGAAGCTTTCCCGGGCAGGCTGCGGCGCGGCGACCGCGGCTGGACCATCGCAGGTGGAGCAGCCTGCTGCCGGCGCGGCGTCCGCGGCGCTCTTGGCCCTCGCCGAGGAGCTCGGCCGCCTGCTGGCGCGGCGCGAACTCACGGCGATCCGAAACCGACGCGGCTACACGCTTCCCGAACTCCTGCTCGGCCTGTCCGTCATGGTCGTGGTGTGGATCCTGATCGCCGGCGCGCTGAGCTGGATCTTGCCGTGAGATCGGCAGCGGTGGTGGAGCGCTCGAAGGGGATCGGCTCCAAATGCGAGCTCTGAGGGAAATTTGGCGCTGGACCCCGTCGGTTCTTACAAACACTATTGCCAGTTTTCTGACTACCAAACCGCGCATCGGACAACGCGTGTCGGGGTGGACCGGCAGGGTCGCGAACAGCAAAGGTGGGGGGCGAGCGGTCCAGCTGCTTCCAGACCTGGTACGACATCGAAGCAGATCTTCGTTGGCTCGGAGCCGATCCAATTGTGGGTGTGCTCATGTCGCTATTACGACAATCCGGGCACCGCTCAGCTTGGCATTGGTCATCGGGCTGGCCGACTGGTCCGCCACTATCCGGTTGCGGGTCGAGCACCAGGGCGCGGCCGTCCATGTCCACCAAGGCCTGACGCTTGCGCCCCTTCACCGTCTTGCCAGCGTCGTAGTCTCGCGGTCCGCCGCATTCCGTCGTTTTCACGCCCTCATCTTGAGCCTGTCAAAGTTTGGCTGTCGAGCACGGCCGCGGTGGGCAAGGCTCCCGTCCGACGCGCTCGCGGTCCAGCATGACGAGGTGGTGGTTGATGCTGGCGAACAGGCCGCTGTCGCGCTAGGCGCTGAAGTAGCCGTAGACCGTGCTCTTCGGCGGCAGGTCCTCCGGTAGCAGGCGCCACGGAACGCCGCCGCACAGCATAAAGAATATGCCGTTCACGATCTCCCACAGACACCACAGCCGGTGCCGCCCGAGCGGGCACGCGGTGGGCAACAACGGGGTGAGGACGTCCCGTTCGGTGTCGGTCAGATCGGTTGAGTGATGAAGCTCGTCGCGGCGTAATTGCCCAGGTGGTCGGGACGGTGTTCAGGCCGTCACGGCAATTGGCTCGCCTCGCAGGGTGAGGCGGATGGCATCGATGGCGCGCACGGCGCGTCGTCGCGCGGTCTCGATGACGGACCTGATGTCAGCGTAGAGATGAGCGCCTCACTCCTGGCGGAAGCCGTTGGTGATCTTGCGATAGACCGCGCAGGGGCGCAGCGCCCGCTCTGACCCGTTGTTGGTGGCCTGTAGATCCCGGTTCTGGACGAAGACGAAGATCTGCGCTCGGACCTTGAAGATCATGCGTTTGAGCTTGATCCCGGCCGGGTGGGTGGGATCGGGCGCCATGAGGTGGTGGAGGCGACGCTCCAGGTCGGCCTCGTAGGCTTTCAGGGTGGAGTCCTTGAGGTCCGCCCGTCGCCGTCCGATCGCGCAGGCGCGTTCGAGCAGGTGTTTCAGGCCGGGGCTCAGCACCGCGTCGCCGGCCTCGATGGCGTACTGGACGTCGCGGATCAGGTGCGCCAGGCAGACCTGATGCTCCTTCCTGGCCCAGCCCGCCTGGGCGCCGAAGCGGTCCGAGGTCCAGAAGTCGGGGCGGTGATCCCCGAGGAAGGCTTCCACCACCGCCTTCGAGCGATGCGTATCGGCGACGAAGACGGCGCTGTCGCCGTGGTGGAACACCCACAGCCACCAGTTGGCGCGGCCGACCCGCACGCCGATCTCGTCGGACGCGATCGCGGTGCCGGCGAGCAGGCGCGCCTTGATGAGCGACACTGCGGCCTTGAACGGCGCGGCGCCCGCCGACAGCATGTTGACGAGCGCACCCTCGCTGATCGTCAGTCCGAACAGGTCGAGAAGCGCGTCGCGCAGCCGCCCGAGCGGGATGCCCTGGACCGCGCGCAGATAGATCACGAAGGCTCGGACGTTGGGCCCGAAGGGCGACCCCGGCTCCAGGCCCGCCGGTGGCTCGGCCTTGAACCGCTTGGCGCAGCACGGGCATGTGCCGCCGTGCAACGACACGCGCGTCACGTCCGGCTCGACAGTCGGGATCTCGACCCGGTCGTAGACCTCGCAAGGCCTCTGCTCCGCCCCCGACACGTCGGCCCCGCAGGCCTGGCACGACATCGCCAGCACGTCGTGGTGACGGGTCGGGTTGAGGTGAAGCAGGCGATGGGCGCCGGGGTGCGGCTTGGCCTTGCGCTTCGAAACCGACGGCAGCGACGGCTTCTGACCCTTCGACGGCGGCAGGCTCGAGTTGTCCGGCGTCTTGGGCGGCAGGCCGAGTTTGGCTTCCAACTCAGCGACACGCGCCGCAAGGGCAGCGTTCTGCGCCATGAGCACTTCGATCCGCTCCAGCAGGGAAGCGATCAGGGCATCCTTGTCGATGGGCGGGGTGGGTGTGTTCACGCCACCCTTGATTCACATAACAAGGCCGTCGTCGACCCAAAAATCCGACCGCTCCCCGACGCCCGCGACCCCGTACCAGCCCAGGACACGTGAGCAATAACCCGCGACCGGCGTCGTCATCGCTCGTATCCCGAACAGCAGCCCGGCCGACGTCGACCGCGCGATGAAAAGCGCGCGCCTGGCCTTCGAAGGCCGCGCGTGGGGCGGCCTGGATATCCGCTCCCGCGCCCGCTTGGTGAACCGCATGGCGGACGCTTTCGAGACTAACCTCGATACGCTCTACCGGCTGGAGACACTGATCACGTCCGTCAAGGTGGTGGAGAATTGTTGGGTGCTCACCGTGGCCTCCTGACGGGCGTCAGGCTGCGATGTGGGTGAGGGCTGTCGGCTGCTCGTCGGTGCGGCCGGCCATGGTTTCGAGCGTCATGTAGCGGTGCTGGAGTTGCCACTCGTCGTTCTGTTCGAGCAGGATGGCTCCGACGAGCCGCGTGATGGACGCCTCGTTGGGGAAGATGCCGACCACGTCGGCGCGGCGTTTCACCTCCTTGTTCAGCCGTTCGATCGGGTTGGTCGAATGAAGCTTCGGCCAATGCGACTGGGGGAATGCCATGAAGGCGATGACGTCGGCTTCGGCGTCGTCCATCATGGCTGCCAGCTTCGGGATGCGCTGGCGCAGTGGATCGGCGACCTGTCGCCAAGTCTTCGATGCCGCGGCGTGGTCGGCCTGCATGAACACCGTCCTGATGGCGGCAGCCACCATCTGGTGCTGAGCCTTCGGCACATAGGCCAAAGCCTTGCGCATAAAGTGAACGCGGCAGCGCTGCCACGTTGCCTTGAATACCTGAGCGATGGCAGCCTTCAAGCCTTCGTGCGCGTCCGAGATGACGAGCCTGACGCCTTTCAGACCTCGCTTCTCCAGGCCGCGTAGAAAGCCGAGCCAGAAGATCGCCGCCTCCGACGGTCCCAGACCGAGCCCCAAGATCTCGCGCCGGCCGTCGGTGTTCACGCCCGTGGCGATTATGGCGGCCATCGACACGATGCGTCCGTTTTCGCGCACCTTCAGATAGGTCGCATCGAGCCATAGGTAGGTCCATTCCCCCTCGATCGGCCGCTCCAGAAAGGATGACACGCGCGCCCTCATCCTGAGCTTGTCGAAGGACGATGCCCTTGCACAGCTCCGATACCTGGCTCTTCGAAATGCCGTTCATCCCCATCGCCTGGACGAGATCGTCCACCTTGCGGGTCGAGACACCCTGGATCCACGCCTCTTGGATCACCGCGACCAGAGCCTGCTCGGTCGTGCGGCGCGGCTCCAGAAAGCCAGGGAAGTACGAGCCCTTCCGCAGCTTGGGGATCTTGAGATCGAGCGTCCCCAGGCGCGTGTCGAAGGCGCGGTGGCGATAGCCGTTGCGCTGCGTCGTGCGCTCCTCGTTGCGCTCGTACCGGCCCGCGCCGATTTGGCCCTCCACGTCATGGGCCATCAGCCGCCCCAGAACCTCCTCGGCCAAGTCCTTCATGAAATCGCCCCCGCCGCGCTTCAGAAGCGCGTCGAGAAATGGAATCGTGTCGTCGGTCATCGTGCTCTCCGGTTCGTGTCGCGTGTTGCAACCCGACCCTACCAAGGGGCACGGTGACCACCCAGGGGAGCGGCGGGCTCCGCTATGTGCGGAGCTCCGCCCACCGCTCCCGACTCCAAATCCCCACCACCTCCGTGGACGCTACCGCACGATTCACGTCTTCGAGCCTGCGTCGTAAGTTTCCGGAGCCTCGCCATGCGGACCCTCGCACTCACTGCGCTGCTCATTGCCCTCGGCCTCGGCCTCGGCCTCGGCGCGGCCCAGGCCGGCGACGTCTCGGTCGCATCGGCTGCCGCGGTCAGGGCGCCTCTCGAAGCTGCGGCGGCCCTGTCCGGGGCGGCCCTCGGGAACCGCATGGTGATGAGCTTCGGCACGGCCGGCGCGGTGAAGGAGGAAATCTACAAGGGAACAGTCGTCGATCTCGTCGTGCTGCCGCCGGCGCGGCTCGACGAACTCGTCAAGGCGTCGCTCGTTTTCGCCGAGGGCCGCGTGCCGCTAGGCACCGTCAGGCTCGGCGCGGCCGTGAGGGCCGGCGCGCCGCGGCCCGCTATCGCGACCGAGTCCGACGTCAGGGCCGCCCTGCTGGCGGCTCCGTCCATCGGGCTCGCCGACCCCGCTTCGGGGGCGACGACGGGCATCTACTTCAGCAAGCTCATCCGCGACCTCGGCCTTGAGGCTGCCTTGAAGCCGCGCATTCACCTCTTCCCGGACGGAACCGCCGCCATGGAAGCCCTGGCACGCGGCGAGGTCGCTCTGGCGGCGGGGCAGATCAGCGAGATCCGACCTGTCGCTGGCGTCGACCTCGTCGGGCCGCTGCCAGAGTCTATGCAACTGCGGACAGTCTATGCCGCCGGAGTATCGACCCATGCGGCGCGACCGGAGGCGGCGCGGGCCGTCATCGCCTTCCTGCGCTCCGCCCGGATGGCGCCGGCCTTCTCTGCCGCGGGCTTCGACCAGCCCCCGGACGGACCTTCTCGGCCTTGACGTCACGGATGCGCGTGCAGGGCCGGGATGAGTCGATGAGGTGCGATCGAGATCCCATCCAATCTCGGGACGAGATCTCCGGCGCTTCCTCGTGCACGTCCTGCACAAATATTTCCACCGCATTCGCCATTGCGGCCTGCTCGCCACGGGCAATTGCAACGCCAAGAGAGAAAGACGCGACGACATCGCACTCCAGCGCTCGTTGAGCTTGGGCCCACGGCGAAGGAGTGGAACAGGTGCCGATCAAGTCAGGTGCCGGGGTGACGTCTCCATCGCCCTATTCATGGCGTGCAGACGTTCACTACGTGGATCAACTCGGCGCCACCCATCGCACCGAGCGAGTATTCTCGGATGTGATCGAGCGAGTGATGGTAACACGCGGCTGGGTAGCGATGCCGAGAGCATGCTTTCCGGAGATCCCTGACGCCGCAGCTCTTGACCTCGCGCTTGATGCCGATCGAGACTCGGGCATAGTGGACACACAATCGAACTCTGGTTCAAGTCACGTGCGCGTAGTGCTCAGCCGGTCGAGCCGTAGGCGGTGGCGATCGTCAGTCAGGCGATGCAGCGCACCGTATGCCGCGATGACGCTGCCCAGAAAGCCACCCGACGACAGCACGAACATCAAGAGTATCTGGTACTTGGCCGCGTCCAGCGGATCCATGCCGGCCAGAACCTGTCCAGTCATGATGCCGGGTAGGGTGATGATCCCGGCTGCTGACATCTGGTTGATAGTCGGGATGACGCCGGCCAGGACAGCCTGGCGTAGCAGGGGACGGAGGGCTTCGCCCCGGGTGGCCCCGAGGGCCAGACGGGCTTCGAGGGCACCACGTTCTCGCGACACTGCCGAGAACAGGGCGTTGAAGGTCAGGCTGCCCGAGTTCATCACGGTGCCCAGGATGATGCCAACTAAGGGCACCGCGTGACGTGCGTCGTACCAGGGGATCGGCCGCAGCGCCGTCGCGAGGGCGACGCAGGCCACGGGAAGGGTCGCGGCCGTAATCGAGAGCGCGCCGATGCCGTATTGCCAGAGCCCCAGCATGCGACGGGTGCTGCGTGCGCCGACCTCACGGCTGGCGGCTGCGAGCATGATCGCGATGACGAGCCCCGTGACCCTGACGGAGGCCGAGGCGAAGACCAGCCGCAGGATCAGGCCGACGAGGACCAGTTGCACCACCATCCGGGCGGCCGCGACCAGCAGGGGCCGCTGGATGCCGAGCGATAAGGCGACGGAGAGGGCCGCGCTGGCCACGACCAGCAGGGCCGCGGTGGCGAGATCGGCGGGCGAGAGCATGATGGGCGTCATGAAGCGGGTACCATGGAGGCGTCGGTCATGACGAAGCGCCGGTCGGCGATGCGGCTCGCCTGCTCGACGTCGTGCGTCACCACCACGAGCCCGAGCCCGTCGGCCTTGAGCCGGCCGAGTGCGGTCTCGACGAGATCCTTCGATCCGGCGTCGAGCGCCGAGGTCGGCTCGTCGAGCAGCAGGAAACGGGGCCGTCCCACAATGGCGCGCACCAGGGCGGCCCGCTGGCGTTCGCCCGTGGAAAGGCGCGCGACAGGCGCGTCGAGCAGGGCCGGATCGAGGCCTAAGCTCGGCAGCAGCGCGCGAGCCGCGGCGACGTCGGCCATGTGCTCGGTGAGGCTCTCAGCCCACCAGGCGGGTTCCGCCGCCAGATAGGTGACGAGCCGACGCCAGCGGGGGGCCGGCATGGCGTTCCGGTCCTGCCCATTGAGCCGCACCGTCCCCTCGCTCGGGTCGAGGTCGGCGATCATGCGCAGCAGGAGGCTCTTACCGATCCCGGACGGTCCCGAGAGGACCGCGCATGAGCCCGACGCGAAGTCGACCGTGAACGGCCCCTTGAGCGCGCTCCTCAGTCCCTGGATGCGGAGTCCATCGTCGTGGGTCAAGGCGAACTCGTCTGTCCATCGATGCCCGGCTTGCGAACGGGGCGTGGAGCCGAGACCCAACACCCGGGCTCGGACGGTCGGGCCAGCAATACGATCGCAAATCGACTGAACGCCACCGGGCGGCGCTCCTGACCGGGTCGCTCGCCCCGACCGTGGCGCTATCCTGGACCGGATAGCGGTCCCTTCCAGGCCGAAAGAGATCGCAGCCGCCCGCCCGGCGGCCATACCCTGGATAGTCCCAGAGTCAGCACCGTGCCGAGCGCTGCACCACAAACAACGTCGCTGGGGTAGTGCTCCCTCAAGGCCACGCGAGATGCGCCGATCGCGACCGCGAAGGCGAAGAGCATCGGTCGGCCACGGGCTACCATCAGGGCAAGGGCCGTCGCGGCCGCGAAGGCCGAGGTCGTGTGACCGGAGGGAAGGCTCGCATAGGCGTTGCTGAGGGAGAGCGGATGGAACGACACGGCACTCGAGTCACCATCAAATCGTGGTCGAACACGACCGATGACATGCTTCAGGCCCTGGACCGCGAGGCCCGACGCGGCAATCGCGACGAAGAAGAACAGCGCGTGGTCGATCATCCGGGACAGGAAGTCATGGGTTCGATCGTCCTTCGACGCCCGGCGACCTAACCACGCCGCCGCGGCGACGAGCGCTGAACTCGCGAACATGTAGCCCGATGCGCCGAAGGCGGTCACGACGAGGGACACATGCCGAAGACCGGGCGTTATTGTCTTGGCCCATTCGGCCGCGGCGTGATCCGTCAGGGCCGCGCCGGTCAGCAGAACGCAGAATGTCGCTGCGAGGAGGCATGGTGGCGATGGCACATGCTTGCTCGGCATTCGATCCGGGACGGGCCATTCAGATCTTTTCAGAGCCGTTCTCCCGTGACGGACCACGTAGGCCGGATTTTGCGGCGCAGGTCGACCAGTGGCCATGGCCGTTCAACCACGTCGAACGGTCATGAGGCGGGTCCCCGGCGCATAAACCCCAGCGAGGCCGTGATAGTCATCCGCAATGATGGAGACATGAGGCACTCGCTTCGAAAAGGCCGAGCACATTCCATGTTCAGGGTTTCGTTCGCCTGACGTGGCGCCAGGCGAGCCCGGCGAGACCGACCGCAGCGATCCCGATGATGGCGAAGTCGAAGCGATGTAGGACATCGCGCAGCCGCGGATCTGTATCCCACCGCGACCCGAGCAAGTAGCCGACGTAGGCGAGGGCATAGCACCAAGGCCACGATCCCACGAAGGTGTAGAGCTGGAACGGCACTTGCGGCATGCGGGCGATGCCGGCCGGCAGCGCGATGAACGTGCGCACCACGGGCAGGAGCCGCCCGATCAACACGGCCCAACCGCCATACCGTTGGAAGAAGCGGTCGGCGCGGTCGAGGTCGCCCGGATCGAGCAGCACGAGATGGCCCCAGCGCGCTAAAGCGACGCGACCGCCCCGCGCCCCGATCGCATAAGCGACCGTAGATCCAACATTGCAGCCGACGGCGCCGGCGGTTGCGGCGAGCGCCGGATGGAACCGCCCCGTCGAGGCGAGGTAGCCCGCGAACGGCATGATCACCTCGGAGGGCAGTGGCAGGCAGGCCGACTCGATGGCCATCAGCCCGGCAACGCCAGCATATCCCGTCCTAGACATGACGCCGACGATCCAGGCCGCGACATGGGCAACCAGATCCTGCAGCATGGCCGGTCCTCCTCCCTGAGTCAGGTCAGCGCCAGTAGGGCCAGACTGCCCGCTCCGGCCGCGAGGCAATAATAGGCGAAGGGGTTCAGCGCCCAGTGGTCGTGATGGCGGAAGTAGCGCATCAGGAAGGCCGTGCTGACGAAGGCCGTGACGCCCGCCAGCAGGGCCGCAGCGCCGGCGAGCGGGATGGTGCCGGGCGGCACCGCCGCATGTAGAAGCTTCGGGATTTCTAGCACCGTCGCACCTAGGATGATCGGCGTGGCGATCAGGAAGCTGAAGTGAGCCGCTCCCTCGTGGTCGATGCCGCGCAGCAGTCCGCCCACGATGGTGGCGCCGCTGCGCGAGATGCCGGGGATGAGGGCTGTGCACTGCCACAGTCCGATCGCCGCGGCATCGAGGGTCGTCAGCGACGACATGGGGCGCTGCGCCACAGCACCGGCCCGCAACCGCTCGCCGAACAGAAGCAGCAGGCCGTTGATGGCCAGAAAGGCCGCCGCTACGGCCGGAGCCCCGAACAGCCCGCGGACGGCGTGTTCCAGCGCAAATCCGACGACGACGGCCGGAATGGTGGCGATCACGATCAGCAGAAGCAGTCGTCTGCTCGCACGCACCCGCGCGGCATCACCCACCCCGAAGGCGCCGAGCGCCAACGCCGTCCAGTCCCGCCGAAAATATGCGAGCAGCGCGACCGCCGTGCCGACGTGGAGCATGACGAGGAACGGGAGGAAGGCCGCGCCGCGCTGGTCGATGTCCCAGTGCAGGACTGCCGGCAGCACGACCGCATGGCCGAGGCTGCTCACCGGAAACAACTCGGTCGTCCCCTGTAGCAGAGCGATCACGATCGCTTGGATACTGGTCATGAAGCTCACTCTTTCTTGTGTGGTCAGCAGGCTGGGTCGCGACCCGGTGCGGGTGCGCCCGAGACCGTGAGAAAGTGGATCTCGGCGCGCAGACCAGGGGCGGCGTCCGCGAGGGTGAGGTTGATGCCGTGCAGGTCGGCCACGGCCCTGACGAGCGCGAGGCCGAGGCCATGCCCCTCTCCGGGTCGGGACGGATCGAGCCGGACGAAACGACGGAAAACCCGTTCACGCTGTGCCTCGGGGATGCCGGGACCTGTATCCCATACGGTGCCAAGGGCGCCCGCGCCTTCGGAGTGCAACGCCAAGCCGATTCGGGCGCCGGCACCGGCGTGCCGGATTGCGTTCTCGACGAGGTTGGCCAGCATCTGGGTGAGGAGGTCCAGGTCGCCGCGCATCCGCAGGCCCGGGACGATTTCGGCCGCTATGGACTGGCCGGCATCCTCCGCCACTACCCCATAGGCGTCGGCGATAGCCATGAAGACGGCCGACAGGTCGATGTCGGCGAACCCGCTCCGGCGCGTGCCGGCCTCCACCTGCGCGATTCGGAGCAAGGAGGCAAAGATCCGCAAGGTCGTGTCGACGTCGTCGCTCGCGGTGTCGATGGCGGCCTCGTAGGCCTCCACGGACCGCGGTCCGCCGCGCGCCGCCTCGAGGCGCTGGCGCAGGTGAGTCAGAGGTGTGCGCAGGTCGTGGGCGATGTCGTTTGTCACCTGTCGCATTCCCTCCATGAGGAACTGAATGCGGTCCAGCATGGCGTTGGTGTTGAGGGCGAGCCGGTCGAACTCGTCGCCCGTACCGTGCTCGGGTACTCTCCGGCCGAGATCGCCATCCATGATGCCGCGCGTGATGGCGTTGATGGCCTCGACCCGGCGCAAGGCTCCTAGGCTGGTGAGCACGCCGCTGACGATGGCCAGGAGCAGCGTCAGCGCGGCTGCGGCTCCGAAGGTGCCGATCAGTTGTTCCTTGACGTCGTTGACCTCCCTGAGGTCGCGCCCGACCGCGAGGAACTCGCCCTCGGGCAGCGCCCGGCCGAGGATCTCGAACCGCTCCGACCGATGATGCGCGGGCTCGGCGTCAACGAGGTCCTGCCAACCGGAGCGAAGGTCGGTGTGCTCGAGTGCACCCGCGAGGCGACCGCCGTCCGCGGCGCGCAGCACGTAGACGAAGCCCTGCGGGCTGTGGTCTCGCGTGCGCGCATCGATCGTCCTCACGAGTTCAGACATGGAGTCGGAGCTTCGTTCCTCCGCCAGCGTCTCGAGTTCAGCCGCGATGGACGTCCGGAGCTGCGTTCGGGCATAGCCGGTCATGCTCCAGTAGACCGCCACGAACAGCACGATAGCCGAGGCGGCGAACAGGCCAGCCTGTACCAGGGCCAGCTTGAACGTGACGGTGCGGGCAAACCTAGGCAGGTGCACGCAGCACGTAGCCGGCGCCGCGGATGGTGTGGATCAACTCGGGCGCGAATTCTCGGTCTATCTTTGCGCGTAACCGGCTCATGTGGGTCTCGACAACGCTGGTCTGAGGATCGAAGTGGAAGTCCCAGACCTGCTCGAGCAGCATCGTCTTGGTCACAACCTGCCCTTCGCGACGGATGAGGTATTCAAGCAGCCTGAACTCCCGCGGTTGAAGCAGGACGGGATTACCCCGCCGGCTCACGCAGCGCTTTGCGCAATCCATCTCCAGGTCCGCCACGCGCAGCAACGTCGCGGCGGCGCTCAAAGGTGGACGGCGAGCCAGGGCGGCAATGCGGGCCGCGAGTTCCGCGAAGGCGAAAGGCTTGACGAGATAATCGTCGCCGCCCGCTTCGAGGCCCTCGACGCGGTCGTCGATGCCGCCCATCGTGGTGAGAAACAGCACGGGGGCGCTGAGGCCCGCACCCCGCGCCACTTTGACGAGCGTCAGCCCGTCGATCTCGGGCAGCATGCGGTCGACTATGACGATATCGTAGGCACCGGTCGCCGTCATGAACAGCCCGTCCCGCCCCGTTCGGGCGAGGTCAACCACGTGACCGTGGCGCGTGAGGCCGTCGGCCGTATAGTCGGCCATCCTCGCGTCGTCCTCGACGAGGAGGATCTTCATGGATGCTGCATTCCTCGTTGCCGCCGTCAGGAGCTGTGCTCGACCGGAATAACAGCCCGAACCCGACGTGTCAGGCGCAGCTACCCCACCTTACCAAAAAGTATAGTCCGCGAAAGGTCCGCCCAAACCCGCAGATGCGAAGTCACTGTCGGTCGAGGTGCTCCCGATCCGCCCGGATCGGGAGCACCTCTCGAAGGAGGCGCGCCATGGACGTCGCAGCGGCACGGAGTGGCCGGGAACTCGTGAACAAGGTCCCGGAGGTCACGCTCTGGTTTTGGCTCATCAAGGTCATGGCCACGACCGTCGGCGAGACCGCGGCCGACCTCCTGTCGACCCGCCTCGGCCTGGGCCTGGGCGTCACGTCCCTCATCATGGCGGTCGTGTTCCTCGCCGCGCTGATCGCTCAACTGAGGAGCCGGCGCTACGTTCCGGCCTTCTACTGGTTCACCGTGGTGGCCATCAGCGTGGTCGGCACGCTCATCTCCGACAACCTCGTCGACGGCTACGGCGTCAGTCTCGTCACGACGTCGGTCGCCTTCGCCATCATACTGTCGGCTGTCTTCACCGTCTGGTGGCGGAGCGAGGGGACGTTGTCGATCCACTCGATCATCACGACCCGGCGGGAAGCCTTCTACTGGGCCGCAATCTTGTTCACCTTCGCAATGGGGACGTCGGTCGGAGACCTGCTGGCCGAAACCATGGACCTCGGCTACGGACAGGCCGCCCTCGTTTTCGGCGCTATGATCGCGGCCGTGGCCTTCGGCCACTACGTCCTCAAGGTCGATGCCATTCTGGCATTCTGGATCGCCTACATCCTGACGCGCCCGCTCGGCGCCTCGATGGGCGACCTCTTCGCGAAGCCCGTGATCGCCGGCGGCTACGGCCTCGGCACCGTCACGACGAGCGTGATATTTCTCGGCGCCATCCTGCTGCTGGTCGCCTACCTGACGCTCAGCAAGGTCGACCGATTGGAGCCGGCGCCGGCCGAACGCTGAGCCGCTCTCGCCGAGACCTTATTTCAACCAGGAGACCCGTCCATGCCAGCCCGATCCCTGAGAACAGCCGTGGTCGCGCTCGCGATTGCCATCGCCACGACCGGAATGGCGCGCGCCGATTGCGAGAGCGACATGCTCCAGCTCGAGGAGGCGATGAAAGCCCCCGGGCAGACGCCGGCCGTGCAGGCGGCCTACAAGGATGGCGCCGCCAAGGCCGCCTCCGCTATGCGCAAGGACGACGACGATACCTGCCACAAGGCCATCGCCGACGCCCTCGCCACCAGCGGCAAGGCCCTGAAATGACGGGCCTGCCCGACCTCGTTCCAGCCTCGAAGGACCTGAATATGGCTGTATCCCGTCCGACGATCGCTCGTTCCGCCCTGGTCCTGGCGCTGTGCTTCTGCAGCTCGTTTGCTGCTGAAGCCGCAGAGCGCAATACGGTCTCGGCCATCGCCGCCGTACAGGTGCGGATGGTTATGTCGGCGCTCGGCGACCTGTCGCCCTATCGGACCATCGCGTCGGATACGCTCGCCATCGTCGGCAAGGGCGACATTCCGGCCGCCCGCACCCGCATCAAGGACCTCGAAACTTCATGGGACAAGGCCGAGGCCACCCTGAAGCCGAAGGACAAGGCCACCTGGACGAGGCTCGACGGGTTGATCGACGCGGCGCTGGCCGATCTGCGCACGCCCAACCCGAAGCCCGCCGCCTGCGCGGCAAGCCTGAAAGTGTTAATTGCCGAGTTCGACACAATCGACAAGGCTTGAGCCCTCGCCGCGGCCGGTACAGCCACGGTGCCACTCCTCTGAAAGACACCACTATAACGACACCACTATGCCGCATGCTGACGATAACTCACCCCGACCCGGTAAGTGGATCGACCGGGACGGTGGCGGCGCCGGGACGCGCGGGACATGATGGCTGCGCTCAATGATCCGCTCCTCGCCCAACTGACGGCCGCGCCCGGGCTCGACGGGGCGAGATTGCTGTTCGCCGTGGGGCTGGCCCGCTGGGCGTTTCTGTGCAGCCCCGGTGTCCTGGTTGCGCTGTGGCTGCTCGGCGACGCTGAGGACCGGCGCGTCGCGGTCGCGGCCGGCCTGGCGACGGCCGTGGCCCTGGTGGCGGCTTTCGTCCTATCCGACGTCGTCGCGGAGCCGCGCCCCTTCATGGACGGATCGGCGACGAACTACCTCGACCACGTGCGCGACGGGGGATTTCCCAGCGATCACGCCACCCTGCTCTTCGGCATAGCATTCGCGCTCCGGATCCGTCGTCCGGCGAGGGTGCCGGGACTGTGGATGCCGATGGCGCTACTGGCGGTCGCGGTCGGCTGGGCCAGGATCTACCTCGGCGCCCATTACCCGCTCGACATCGCCGGCGGCGCCCTGGTGGCGGCCGCGACGGCCGAACTGGTCGGATCTCGGCTGGGCCGTATAACATCTGATCGCATCAGCGCGGTCGCTGATCGCGTGAGGATGCGGTTCGTCAGCCCTCGTCGAAGACAGCCCATCCCATGAATAGCGAGCCGACCCTTCCCATCGGTTCCGCGATTGGTCGCTCCATGCGGCTCTGCTTCGGCATCTCGCTGGCCTGCGCCCGCTTTCCGGCACAGATCCGTCTCGCGGCCGCTCACGATGCAGGCTGGCGGGCGGACTAGGACGCCTGCCGACTGAATGTGTTCCGATTCTGCGCCGCTGAAAATCCTACGAGACCGCCATCGTGGCCTGCCTCGATGCCAAGCTTACGAGTCTCAGCCCGGCGTGCCACGCCGTCATGGCTCCGCACCCCGCTATCGGTAACCCCGCCCGTCCGCGATCGTGACGGTGGGCGCGGTCGCCGACAAGGCCGGCGACGCCGAGGACTGATCCCGCGCATCGTCGGCTTGACCCACCCGAGCCCTTGGTATGGGCGAAAACGCCTTCAGTCTGGCTGGAAGCGATCAATCGGCGTAGCACCCGCCAGCCCGAACATCTGCCGTTATGGCCTGACTCGCTCGCCGCTCGATGCCTCGCTTCGACCCCCTCAAGGCGAAGAGGGCGATGCAGTCATGCCGGTTGCGCAGCGCGGCGCGACGCGGCTCGCGCCGACCTGCGAGGTCCGCGGGTGCGAGATGGAGGAAGGTCCCGCTCCGGCGTGCCTGTAATCGGGCCGAGCTGATGGGCGCTTGCACAGCGCCGTGTCGCGGCCTCACATTGGCGGGCGCTGGCGGGAAAAGAGCGGCGGCTCGTTACGGGCGGAGGAGGACGGGGTTGCGCCTGCTGCTAGTCGAGGACAACCGCGATCTCGCCCGATGGCTGGCCGCGATCCTGCGCGCGAGCCGCTACACGGTCGATGTGGCGCATGACGGCGCCGAGGCCGAGGACTTCCTGCATGTCGCCGAATATGCCCTGATGATCCTCGATCTTGCCCTCCCGCGGGTCGACGGCATGGAGGTGCTGCGGGGCTTGCGGGCGCGGCGCAACACCATGCCGGTGATCGTGCTGACCGCCAACGGCAGCCTCAAAGCGCGTATCTCGGGGCTCGATGAGGGCGCCGACGACTATCTCACCAAGCCCTTCGAGATGTCGGAGCTCGAAGCCCGCATCCGCGCCCAGCTGCGCCGATCGGCAGGGCAGCCGGCGAGTCTGATCGAGTGCGGCGACCTCGCCCTCGACACCGTCACCGGTGCCTTCACCCTGAAGGGCATGACCCTACCGCTGACGCCGCGCGAGTCAGGCGTGCTCGAGCAGCTGATGCGGCGTCGGGGCCGAACCTTCAGCAAGGCGGCGCTGGCCGAGACGCTCTTCGGATTCGACAGTTCCGCCGACGCCAGCGCCATCGAGATCTACGTGCATCGGCTGCGCAGGAAGCTCGACGGCAGCTCGGTCTCGATCGCCACCCTGCGCGGGCTCGGCTACATGCTGCGCCACGATGAAGGGTAGCCTGCGCCTGCAACTGCTCGCCTGGGTGCTGGTCCCCCTGGCATTGCTGGCGGCCGTCAACGCCGTCATGGGCTATCGCACGGCCCGCGGCACGGCCGATATTGTCACCGACCGGATGCTTGTGGGTTCCGCCCGCGTCATCGCCGAGGAGACGCGCGACGAGGACGGGACGCTGCAGGCGACGGTACCGCCTGCCGCGCTGGAATTGTTCGACACCGGCGATGGCGACTTCGTCTACTTCCGCGTGGTGGACGGCTCGGGCCGGCTCGTGGCCGGCGCCGCCGACCTGCCGCTGCCGCCGGACGTGGATGAGGACATCGATGCCTACGAGGCGGCCTACCGCGGCCGGCTCATGCGCTTCCACGCCCTCGATCATAGACTGGCGGGACCCGGGCCGGCCGGCATCGTCACGGTCGTGGTGGGCTCGTCGCTCGCCGGGCACGACGCGATGGTGCGCCGCCTGTGGCTGACGGGCTTCGGCCAGGGCCTCGCCCTGCTGGCGACGGCCGGCGTGTTCATGGCCTTCGGCCTGAAGCGTGGGCTGGCGCCGCTACTGCGGCTGCGCGACGAGGTCCAGGCGCGGCCCACGGCGAGCCTCGAACCCTTCACCACGGAGGCCGTGCAGTCCGAGATCCGGCCGTTGGTCGAGGCCATCAACAGCAGGATCGCCCGCATCAAGGCGCAGCTCGCCGCGCAGCATCGCTTCGTGACCAACGCGGCCCACCAGCTGCGCACGCCGCTGGCCGTCATCAACGTCCAGGCCACTTACGCGCTGCGCCGCATCGGCGCCGACGACCAGGCGGTGGCGCTGGGCGCCATTCAGGAAAGCGTCGGGGACATGTCGCGGCTCGCCGAACAGCTGTTGACCTTGTCCCGCGCCGAGCCCGGCGGCCGCCGGCCCCGCGAGGAGCGGATCGTGCTGGGCGATCTCGCCCGACGCGTGCTCGACGGGTTCGCATCCCAAGCGCTGACGCGCGGGATCGACCTCGGCCTGGACGAGCGCTGCCCGCGGGTGGCCGTGCTGGGCGACGGGACCATGCTGGGCGAGATGCTAGTCAACCTCGTCGACAACGCCCTGCGCTACTGCCCTTCGGGCAGCAGCGTCACGGTGACGGTCGACCGCGAGGGGGACCGGGCCGTGCTCGCCGTGCAGGACGACGGGCCGGGCCTGCCGCGCGGCGAGGAGGAGCGCGTCTTCGAGCGCTTCTATCGTGTGATGGGCAGCGCGGGCAGCGGCAGCGGGCTCGGCCTGTCGATCGTCAAGGAGGTCGCCGAGGCGACCGGCGGCGCCGTCGCGGCCACGGGCCCGCCGGAAGGCGGCCTCACGATCGAGGTACGGCTGCCGGCGGCTGAGCCAAACGAGGGGCGTCGCCCCGTCAGTGTCCGTCGAACGGCACCGGGCGCCACTTCACCAAGCGGTTCTCCACCAGCGTGATAACCCCCTCGACGATGAGGGCCAGCACCGCCAGGATCACCATGGCGGCGAAGACCCCGTCGGCGTTGAACGAGCCTTGAGCGGTGGAGATCAGCAGGCCGACACCCTTCTTGGCGCCGAGGAACTCACCCACGACGGCGCCCACCAGCGCGAAGCCGAACGACACGTGGAGGCTCGCCAGGATCCAGCTCATCGCCGACGGGATGATCACCGTCCGGGTGATCTGGTAAGGCGAGGCCCCGAGGATCTGGGCGTTGGCGATCATGGCACGATCGGCCTCCCGCACGCCCTGGAAGGCGTTGGCGAAGACGACGAAGAACACCATCACGACCGCCAAGGCCACCTTGGACGCCATGCCGAGGCCCAGCGCGATGATGAAGATCGATCCCAGCACGACGCGCGGGATCGAGTTCGCCACCTTGATGTAGGTTGAAAAGATGTCGGCCAGCATGCGGTTGCGCCCGAGCAGGATGCCGAACACCACGCCGCCGGCGGCGCCGATGAGGAAGCCCAGGATGGTCTCCTCCATGGTGACCAGGATCTGCTCCCACAGCGGCCCCTGGCTGGTGCCCTCCGTCACCCAGGTCCAGACCTGGGCGGCGATGCCGGAGGGGCTGGCGAAGAAGAAGGGGTCGATCAGGCCGAAGCGGGCACCGAGCTCCCAGCCGCCCAGCACCGCCACCAGGATGCCGATGCGGGCCGCCACGACGATACGACGGCGGCGGCGGGAGGCGTGGCGCGCGGCAATCTCCAGCGACGAGGGACTCGTCAGCGTGGCGGGCGGATCGAGCGTCTGTGCGATGACGGTGGACATACGCGCTCTCAGGCTGCTGCTGCGGCGGCGGACGCCTGGTTGTGGCTCTTCTGGACCTCCTCGCGCAGATCGTTCCAGATCAGGCGGGCATATTCTACGAAGGCCGGCTCGTAGCGGATCTCGGCCGTGACGCGCGGGCGCGGCAGGTCGATTGTGTAGACGGACTTCACGGTCGCGGGCCCCGACGTCAGCACGTAGACCTTGTCGGCCATGGCGACCGCTTCCTCGAGGTCGTGGGTTACGAAGATCACCGAGGCTCTAGCTTCGGACCACAGGCCCAGCAACTCGTCCTGCATCAGCGTGCGGGTCTGGATGTCGAGAGCGCTAAAGGGTTCGTCGAGCAGAAGGATCTTGGGCTCGTTGATGAAGGTCTGAGCTAGGGCGACGCGCTTGCGCATGCCGCCCGACAGCTGATGGGGATAATGCGTCTGGAAGCGTTTCAGTCCCACGCGGTCGATCCAGTCGCGCGCCCTGTCGTGCGCCTCCGCCTTGCGCAGGCCACGGAAGACCGGGCCGGCCGCGACGTTGTCGAGCACCGAGCGCCAGGGAAACAGCGCGTCGGCCTGGAACACGATGTCCGGGCTGATGCCCGCGACGGGCTGCCCCATCACGCGGACCTCGCCGGCGTCGGGCCGAGCGAGGCCGGTAACGAGGTTGAGCGTCGTCGACTTGCCGCAACCCGTGGGGCCGACCACGCAGACAAACTCGCCGCGCTCCACCGTCATGGTGAAGTCGCGCAGCGCCGTCATGACTTTGGCGTCCGGGGTCACGAAACGGCGCGTGACATCGACGAGTTCGACGGCCGGACCGAAGGCGGCTGAAGGTGCCGCAGCGCGCGCCATCATTGCCTCACTTGGCAGCTTCGACGAAGGCCGTCGTGTAGGTTTTCGACAGATCGACGGTCTTACCCTTAAGGTTGCGGCTGAAGCTTGAGAGCACCTTCAGCACGGTCTCGGGTCCGTCGGACGGCATCACCCCATCGGCCGTGAACATGCCCTTTCCGTCCGCCAACCCCTTCACGTAGAGCGCCCTGTCCCCGACATAGTAGTCCTTCGGCATCTGATCGGCGATCTCGTCGGCCGAATGGTCGTGGATCCAGTGGAGTGTCTTGACCAGGGCATTGGCGAGTTTCTGGGACTCGTCCTTGTGGGCTTCGAGCCAGGCCGACTGGACGTAGAAGGAGGCGGCCGGGTAGGTGCCGCCCAGCGCCTCGCGGGTCTTCTCCGGCGTGCGCAGGTCGATCATCACGGTCGCGGCGCCCATCTTCTGCAACTGACCGACAGTCGGCTCGGTCGTCATGCCGGCCTGGATCTGATCCTGCTTGATGGCCGCCACGAAGGTGTTGCCGGCCCCCACCGGCAGCAGCGTGAACTCGCCCGGCTTCAGCCCGGCGCGCGTCACGATATACTGAGTGAGGAAGTCGGTCGAGGAGCCGAGCCCCGTGACGCCCAGCGTCTTGCCCTTGAAATCGGCCGGCGTCTTGACGCCGTCCGCCCTGGCCGACAGCATCTCGACTTCGCCGGGCGCCTGGGAGAACTGCACGATCGAAGTGATCGCCTTGCCTTTGGCCTGAAGGTCGATCGTGTGGTCGTAGAAGCCCACCACCCCCTGCACGGCACCGGCCAGGAGTTCGTTCTCGGCCTCGACGCCGGCGCGGCTGTTGATCAGCTCGACGTCGAGTCCCTGCTCCTTGAAGAACCCGAGCTTCTCGCACAGGACGGGCGGCAGGTAGATCTGCTTCTCCATGCCGCCCACGATGATGCTGATCTTGTCGGCCGCGCGGGCGGCCGAGGCCGCCAGCATCAGCGAACCCAGCGCGACTGCGCCCAGCCATGCCGTGACACCCGCTCTCGTCATTCCATCTCTCCCTCGCTGCTTTTCGCGCGTTCTCGTGGTCGCCGGTGTCACTTGCCGAAAGTCAGCACCGTGAAGCTGTTGGGGAAGAACGTGTTGGCGTAGAAGGGCGACACGGTCGTCAGAATCTTCTTCGACGCGTCGGCGCTGCCTTCTGCCGTCACGGCGTAGATGGTCTTGGCTTTGTGATCCATCGCCATGGTGCGCATGCCGGCGCGTGTGCCGAGCGCCTCGACCGGCTTGTAGCTGTCGGCACCATCCTGCTCGAAGACATTGAGGTTGGCCGACACGCCATTGGCGGTGAAGATGCGCTTCAGATCCGCGTCATAGATCACGCTGTCGGTTCCGGCGCCGATCTCGGCCGAATAGACGAGCTTGCCGGTGGCGCCGTCGAACACGGCCAGCGACGGCTTGATGGCGTCGTGGCCACGGCACGTGACCATGACGCGGTCGGATGCGGCGTCGACCGTGACGGCGGTGGGTCGGCCGCAGTTTGGGCCGGTATCGTATTCGGCCGTCGTCTTTTCGGCAGCGACGTCGATTTTGTAAAGCTTGTCGAGGTCTTGAGCCGCGAGGAAGAAGCCCGACTTGCCGTCGCTGTCGGCGCCCTCGACCTTCTTGCTCGGAACCTTGAGGCGCCCCGCCTCCTTCATCGAGGGCACGTCGAGCATGACGAGGTCGGTGCCGTCCTTGCCAGCTCCCATGTTGAGCACGAGGCGCTTGCTGCCGGAGTCGTAATGGCTGGTGTCGAGGTCCTCGCCGACCTTGACGGGAGCCTGGGCTTCCAGCGTCGACAACTTGAACGGGATCAGGGTCCCGTTTTCGTCGTTGGAGATCCCGAGATCCAATTCGGGGATGATGACGGCCCCGTTTGAACTGGCTTCGGGGGTGCCGGCGATCACCTTGACGACTTTCGCGGTCTCAGGATCGTAGACCTGCAGGCCTTCCTTGCGATGGCCGATGAAGACATGACCGTTGGCGGGGTCAAAGGACACGTAGTCCCACCCCGAGGCCTTTCCGTCGAGCGTCACGGCCTTCTCGAGGTGCCAGCCGTCGTACGCCAGGGCAGGACCAGCCATGCCCGAAACCGCGATCGCGGCCGCCACGTGATGCCACTTCATGCGGTCCTCCCCCGTCCATCATAGAGCACCCGTTCTGCGTCGGGTGACGAGCTACGGTTCCCATCTTAGGAGCGGTCAGCTTTCGGTCAGCTTTCAACCGTCTCGAAACCTCGATGACCGAAGCCGGGCAAGACGCGTCGATGCCCATGCCGAGCGGGATATCATTTCGGGCAGATCGACGGTGAGCGCGAGATGCCCGGGGCCGTCGGCTCCCACGTCACGGTTCGGCGGGAATAACTGAACACCGAAGAGCTTAGCTGCTCTTGCGGCACTGATTGAGCCCGACAGCGCCCTGTCTGACCACGATCGAGTTCATTGAACTCCAGTTTTACCTTAGAATAAGTCTCAAATATCGGAGTTGACGCGCAGATCATCAGGGGCAAAACAAGCGGCCAGTGCATCGCACCTCGCAAGGATTTCTCATGACCTCGCCCGCTCCGCGACATCGGTTTGGCGGATTACGTGCGTCGCTCGCCGCGCTGGCGATGACAGGTTTCGCGACGGCTGCGAGCGCCGCCGAAGCCATCACGGTCTACAACGCCCAGCACGAGAGCCTGACACAGGCCTGGACGGACGGCTTCACCCGCGATACCGGCATCGACGTCGTGATCCGCAACGGCAATGACAGCGAACTCGGCAACCAGATCGTACAGGAAGGCGCAGCGTCTCCGGCGGACGTCTTCCTGACCGAGAACTCGCCGGCCATGGTGCTGGTCGACCGGGCGGGCCTTCTCGCGCCCGTCGACGCCGACACATTGAAGCAGGTTGGTGACGGGTTCAAGCCCGCCGATGGTCGTTGGATCGGCATCGCGGCGCGCAGCACGGTCTTGGCCTACAACAAGACGAAGCTGACCGAGACGCAACTGCCGAAATCCCTGATGGACCTCGCCGACTCTGCCTGGAAGGGGCGCTGGGCCGCCTCGCCGGCGGGCGCCGACTTCCAGGCCATCGTGAGCGCCATGTTGCAGCTGAAGGGCGAGGCCGCGACCAGCGAGTGGCTCAAGGCCATGAGAGCCAACGCCGTCAGCTACAAGGGCAACAGCGTCGCCATGAAGGCCGTCAATGCCGGGCAGGTCGAATCCGCGGTCATCTACCACTATTATTGGTTCGGCGATCAGGCCAAGACGGGCGAGAACAGCGGCAACGTCGCCCTTCATTATTTCCGCGACGCCGATCCCGGCGCCTTCCTCAGCATCTCCGGGGGTGGGGTCCTCGCGTCGAGCAAGCATGCATCCGAGGCGCAGGCTTTCCTCAAGTGGATCACCGGCAAGGGAGGCCAAGCGGTGCTCAAAACCGGTAATTCGTTCGAATACGCGGTCGGCGTCGGCGTGGCCTCCCATCCCAAGCTCGTCCCCTTGGCACAGCTCGATGCTCCCTCAATCGAGCCGGCCCAGCTCAACGGCAAGGCCGTGACGGACCTGATGACCGATGCCGGCCTCCTTTGAAAGCAGGGGCGTGTCGTCCCTGACCGGCTGGGATACGTGACGGCGACGGTCCTGCACCTCCGTGCGCGGCTCGCTGCCGTAACCCGCCGTCGCCGACATGCGAGTGCGTTCCGGCTCGACGAGCGAGATGCCCTTTCGATGGCGGCACTGTTCGTCACGGGTGCGGCCCTGCTTCCCTTGGGATTCGTGGGGTCAGTCGCGATCGAGACCGGATGGGACAGAATCATCGCCCTGGTGCTCCGACGCCGCGTCGGCGGCCTCCTGGTCGACACGGCGCTCCTGCTCGGCCTCACGGTGCCGCTCTGTGCCGGGCTCGCCCTCGCCCTGGCTTGGCTCATCGAGCGCAGCGATCTGCCCGGTGGCCGGCTCTGGTCCTGGTCGGCCGCCGCTCCCCTGGCGGTGCCGGCCTTTGTGCAGGGCTACGCCTGGGCGAGTCTCGCTCCTGGTCTTGACGGATTGCCGGCCGCCGTGCTGGTGTCGACTCTGAGCTACTTTCCATTCATCTACCTCCCCGTGGCGGCGGCGCTGCGACGCCTCGACCCGGCGCTGGAGGAAAGCGCCGCGGCGCTCGGCGAGCCGCCATTTCGCGTTTTCACGCGGATCGTGCTGCCGCAGCTCCGATTGGCGCTCTGCGGCGGCGGGCTCCTCGTGGGCCTGCATCTCCTGGCCGAATACGGCCTCTACGTCATGATCCGCTTCGACACCTTCACGACCGCGATCGTCGACCAGTTCGCCTCGACATTCGAGGGACCGGCCGCCAACATGCTGGCGGGCGTGTTGGCCCTGTGCTGCCTGCTGCTGCTCGGCGTCGAAGGTCGCATTCGAGGGGCGGCCCGCTACTCTCGCCTGGGGTCCGGCGCCGCTCGCCCGATCCGCCGCACGCGCCTGGGCCGCGCCGGGCCGTTCTGCCTCGTCGTTCTGGGGCTCGTGGCAGCAGCCTCGCTCGGCGTGCCCGCAGTGACGCTCGGACGTTGGCTCGCGGCCGGCGGGACCGCCGCGTGGCGCCTCGACGCACTCGGGCCTGCGCTCATCCAGACCGCGCTGCTGGCGTTCGGCGGCGGAGCGCTCACCGTGCTGGCGGCGGTGCCGATGGCGTGGCTGTCGGTTCGCAGGCCGGGGCAGCTCACGCGACTGCTCGAAGGCGGCAACTACGTCGCCGGCTCGTTGCCGGGCGTCGTCGTGGCGCTGGGGCTGGTCACGCTGACGATCCGATCAGTCCCGGCGATCTACCAGACGAGCCTGACCCTTCTGATCGCCTATGCCATCATGTTTCTGCCCCGTGCCCTGGTGGCACTGCGGAGCAGCATCGCCCAGGCGCCCCATCAGCTGGAGCAGGCCGCCGCGAGTCTCGGGCGCTCGCCCCTGCGCGCGCTCGCCGCGACGACGCTGCACCTCGCCGCTCCCGGCGCGGGAGCCGGCCTCGTGCTGGTCGGGCTTGGCATCTCGAATGAACTCACCGCCACTCAGATGCTCGCGCCAAACGGCACCCGGACGCTCGCGACCACTTTCTGGGCATTCAGCGGGGAACTCGACTACGCGAGCGCAGCGCCCTATGCCCTCGCTATGATCCTCCTGTCGCTCCCGCTGGTCGTCATCCTGCACGCACGATCACAACCGGCCCCGTGAGCAGGCTCGAACTCAGGGGCGTGAGCAAGGCCTACGGCGGGGTGACGGCCGTCGACTGCCTCGCACTCGACGTGCCGTCGGGCTCGCGCACCGCGATTGTCGGGCCGTCCGGCTGCGGCAAGACGACCTTGCTCCGCCTGATCGCCGGGTTCGATGCGCCCGACGCGGGACGCGTGGTGCTCGATGGACTCGTCATAGCCGATGGCGCCGAGTTCATGCCGGCTCATCGGCGGCGCATCGGCATCGTGATGCAGGACGGCGCCTTGTTCCCGCACCTCAGCGTCGCCGACAACCTTGGTTTCGGCCTCGCCCGGCAGATCCCGGATCGGCAGGCCAAGTTGGAGGGTTTGATGGACGTGGTGGGGCTGCCCCAGCCCATGCTGAACCGGCGTCCCGACCAGCTCTCGGGCGGTCAGCAGCAAAGGGTCGCCCTGGCCAGGTCCCTGGCCCGTGAGCCGCAGCTTATGCTGCTCGACGAACCCTTCTCGGCCCTCGACGCGGGGCTGCGCGCGGCGACGCGCGACGCGATCGCCGACCTCCTGGCCGCACGGGGTATCACGACGGTTCTGGTCACCCATGACCAAACCGAGGCGCTGGGCTTCGCCGACCAGGTGGCGGTGATGCGGGACGGCAGAATCGTCCGGGTCGGTTCACCACGGGACGTCTACCTGCGTCCGCGCGAGGTCAAGGTTGCGAGCTTTCTGGGCGAAGCTGTCCTGTTGGTGGCCGAAATGGTGTGCGGGCGGGCCGTCTGCCTCCTGGGTGCCGTCCCGGTGGACGCCTGCGAGCGGCAGGGTATGGTGCGGTTAATGATCCGCCCGGAGCAATTGCGCCTTGTGTCCGATGTTGTGGTCGGTTCCGTTCCCGGCCAAGTCGTGGAGACCCGCTTCCAAGGAGCTATCGCGACGGTTCGAGTGCGCCTCGATGCAATGCCGGAAGCGGAGCCGTTGACGCTCAGCGTCGCCGGCTATCAGACGCCGGAGGTGGGCAAACGCGTACATATCACCGTAGAAGGACTCGCCCACATCCTCGACGCTTGAACCTGCCTCAGCGTTGACCCCGTGAGCGATCCGGCACGAGGCGCGACACCGTCACAGACAAGTCATCACACCGTCGTAGCAAAACTCGTTGGATCATGATCGCGAGGGCTCCGTGAAAAGCTGGGTGCATTTGATCGCCGCCGGAACGATGAGTGCCTTGAGCGCTACCATGGCGTTGGCCGCCGATGGCAAGCCGGCCAGCTATCAACATGTGCTGCTGATCAGCATCGACGGAATGCATGCAATCGACCTCGCGAACTACGTGAGCCTACATCCGCAAGGCGCCCTGGCGTCCCTGTCCCGCGCCGGCGTGACGTTTCCTCAGGCATTGACGACGAACCCGTCCGACTCCTTTCCCGGGCTCCTGGCCCAGGTTACCGGTGGAACGCCGAAGTCAACGGGGGTGTTTTACGACGATAGCTACGACCGCACCTATTTTGCCGCAGGTTCGGACTGCAAAGGCGCGCCAGGAACCGAAGTGGCCTTTGCGGAATCGATCGACGTCGATCCTACGCGTCTCGACGCGGGCGGGTTTCCTGGCCGTCCGGACACGCAGATCGATCCCAAGAAGTTGCCGCTGGCGCTGGTGGGCGGGCAGTGTATGCCCGTCTACCCACACGACTTCAGCAGGGTGAATACGATTTTCGAGGTCGTGAAGCAGCACGGAGGCCGCACCGCCTGGTCCGACAAGCACCCGGCCTACGAATGGCTGGCGGGTCCTTCCGGCCATGGCCTCGACGATCTGTTTGCGCTCGAACAGGATTCGCTGATACCCGGCACGAAGGTCAAAACGACGGGCAGCTTTAAAGCGGAACGCGATTTTGACGAGGCTCGCGTACAAGCGCTTCTGAACGAGATGAGGGGCCTCGACAGCATCGGCGCGAACAGGGTGGGTGTTCCCACCCTGTTCGGCATGAACTTTCAGGCCGTCAGCGTCGGCCAGAAGTTGGCTAAATCGGGACCCGGCGACGAGGGCGGGCTCGTGGGCGGCTACGTCGGACCCGACGCGAAGCCCGGCAAGGCACTCGCCCGGCAACTCGACTATGTTGACGGCGCCTTAGCCGAACTGATCGCCGGGCTTCATGCCAGCGGGCTAGGGGACAGCACGCTGGTGATCGTGTCGTCCAAGCACGGGCAGTCGCCCATAGACCCGGCCAGCCTGCAGACCCTCGACGACGATCCTTACGCGAAAACGCCAGGCTACGCCTTCCATATCGCCGACGACGCTGCTCTGATCTGGCTCGACCCGAAGACACGGGCGCAGAAGCTGGGCGAGGCCCTTGCTTACCTCGGCGTCTCGGCCAGAGCCCTGGGCATCGCCCAGATCCTCACCCCAAATGCGCTGGCGCTCGCTTACGTGGACCCCGCGACGGACAGCCGAACGCCGGATTTCATCGTCGGCGTGAACCCAGGTGTCGTCTACACGTCGGGGTCGAAAATCGCGGAACATGGCGGCATGAACGCCGATGACCGGAGCGTCATGCTGCTGTTGAGCGGCTCAGGCTTGAAACCGGGCGTCGTTTCAGCCCTGGTCCAGACCACCCAAGTCGCTCCCACGATCCTAAAGGCGCTCGGCTACGACCCGAACGAGCTCCAAGCCGTCCGCGCGGAGGGCACCACAACCCTCCCCGGTTTGCCCTTCTGAGGTCAACAGACCTCAAAGAGTGTGGGATTGATGAGGTGGACGGCCTCTGCTCCGAGCGGTCCATTCCGAGCCGATACGATGTCTGTTCGCACTATAGTCTCGATCTCGCTAAGCAGGTCTTCCAGGTTCATGGCATCGATGACGCGGGTCGGCCGGTTCTCAAGAATAGGTTCCGCCGCGCGGAGGTGCGCAGGTTATTTGCCGGGCTGGCTCCCTGCGTGGTCGGCATGGAGGCCTGTGTTTCTTCACACTATTGGGCGCGCGAGCTGGCGGCGGTTGGTCCCGAGATGCGGCTTATGCCGCCATCCTACGTGAAGCCGATGGAATTGAGTGCGATAGAGGTCGTAGCCACGACTGGCAATGCGGCGACGATGCGAACCACGTTGATGTCGTTGCGGAAGGCCCGGAGGCGCCGCACCTCGACGGTAACTAGGCCGAGACGGCGGGCCTCGGCGATGAGGTTGCGGACGGTAGTGCGGTCCACTCCGGCTAGTGCTGCGAAGTGATCGAGCGCCAAGTCGCATTGGCCATGCTTCGCGACCTGGGCACCCACCACCGCGAGCGCCGCGGCCTCGGCTGCCGTGAACCGGAAGTCGATCTGCGGCGGCGTCCATCTGGAGGACACAAACGGCGGCGCTCAAGCTGCATTTAAGCGCTGAAGTTTAACCTTCCTCAGATCCGTAACGATCAATTGCACGAACTCACAAATTTTTTATTTTGTGCGAGGTCAAAATCGGCGCCGATGGTGCCTCCGCCCCAGGATAGATTTTTGTTGTAGATTTATATGTTTAATTTGCGTAGGGACTGGAGTCAAAGTTCGGCGTTCATTTACACTTTGAGGGCGAAACCGAATGGCCGAGCTACTCGACCATGGTAATTGCTCACGGGGTCAGGATATCGCTCAAGCCGAGACGCTGATCGGTTCGCCTCGCAGGGTGAGGCGGATAGCATCGATGGCGCGAACGGAGCGTCGTCGGGCCGTCTCGATGACGGACCTGATGTCGGCGTAGAGATGAGCGCCCCACTCCTGGCGGAAGCCGTTGGTGATCTTGCGGTAGACCGCGCAGGGTCTCAGCGCGCGCTCCGACCCGTTATTCGTGGCCTCCAGGTCTCGGTTCTGGACGAAGACGAAGAGTTGCGATCGGACCTTGAGGATCATGCGTTTGAGCTTGATCCCGGCCGGGTGGGTGGGATCGGGCGCCATGATGCGGTCGAGGCGCCGCTCCAGGTCGGCCTCGTAGGCTTTCAGGGTGGAAGCCTTGAGGGTCGTCCGCCGCCGCCCGATCGCACAGGCCCGTTCGAGCAGGTCCTTCAGGCCGGGGCCGAGCACCGCGTCGCCGGCGTCAATGGCGTACTGGACGTCGCGGATCAGGTGCGCCAGGCAGACCTGATGCTCCTTCCTGGCCCAGCCCGCCTGGGCGCCGAAGCGGTCCGAGGTCCAGAAGTCGGGGCGGTGATCCCCGAGGAAGGCTTCCACCACCGCCTTCGAGCGATGCGTATCGGCGACGAAGACGGCGCTGTCGCCGTGGTGGAACACCCACAGCCACCAGTTGGCGCGGCCGACCCGCACGCCGGTCTCGTCGGACGCGATGGCAGTGCCGGCCAGCAGGCGCGCCTTGATGAGCGACACTGCGGCCTTGAACGGCGCGGCGACAGCCGACAGCATGTTGACGAGCGCGCCCTCGCTGATCGTCAGGCCGAACACGTCGAGGAGCGCGTCGCGCAACCGCCCCAGCGGGATGCCCTGGACCGCGCGCAGATAGACCACGAAGGCCCGGATGTTGGGCCCAAAGGGCGAGCCCGGTTCCAGGCCCGCCGGCGCCTCCGCCTTGAAGCGCGTGGCGCAGCACGGGCACGTGCCGCCGTGCAGCGACACGCGCGTCACGTCCGGCTCGATCTTCGGGATCTCCACCCGGTCGTAGGTCTCGCAGGGGCTCTGCTCCGCTCCCGACACGTCGGCCCCACAGGCCTGGCAAAAGAGTGCCAGTACGTCGTGGTGGCGAGTCGGGTTGGGGTGAAGCAGGCGATGGGCGCCGGGATGCGGTTTGGCCTTACGCTTCAAAACTGAGGGCAGCGACGGTTTCTGACCCTTCGACGGCGGCAGGCTCGAATTGTCCGGCGTCTTGGGCGGCAGGCCCAGTTTGGCTTCCAACTCAGTGACCCGCGCCGCAAGGGCAGCGTTCTGCGCCATGAGCACCTCGATCCGCTCCAGCAGGGAAGCGATCAGGGCATTCTTGTCGATGGGAGGGGTGGGCGTGTTCACACCACCCTTGATTCACATCACAAGGCCGTCGTCGATCCAAAAATCCGACGTCTCCCCGGTGCCCGCAACTCCGTACATGCCCAGGGAACGTGAGCAATTACGGAGGATGATCGCGCCGGGTAGGCTCACCCCGCTATTTTGACCGCCTGCCGGGGGATTTAGCTTGCGATGACGCACCCGCGAACATTAGCGTGTAGGGTGATCGGCGATGTAGCGCCCCAAGGCGCTGGCCGCATTGAGCATGTGAGCGCGCATGCGTCGGGCCGCCGTTTCACCGTCACCTTCCGCCATCGCGGCTAGGATCTCACCGTGCTCCTTCCGTGAAGCCGCGACACGGGCGCCCTGCCGCAGTTGCGTGCGCCGAAACGCGTCCAGGCGGGCGCGTATCGCGAAGGCCTGTTCGGCCATGAAGCCATTGTGGGTCGCGCGATAAAGCGTCTCGTGGATCTCCCGGTTCAAGCCGTCGTACCCATCGACGTCCCCGTCCATCACCATCTGCTCCGAAGCATCATGCAGATCGTGCAGCCGGCTGCGTTCGAGCGGAGTGATTCGGAACGTTGCGAGGCGAACGCACATCGCCTCCACCTCGGCCGTGGTCTCGAACATATCCATGATGCGCTCGGGGGTCAGGCGAGTCACCACGACGCCGCGTCGTGGCCTGATCTCGACGAGCCCGCTGACTGATAGCTGGTGGAGCGCTTCTCGAACCGGCGTTCGCGAAGCGCCGAAACGGTCGGCGAGGAGTTGCTCGTCCAGCGCGGACCCAGCCTCCAACTGGCCCGAGGCGATCTCGTCCGTCAACGCGTTGCGGATCTGATCGGACAGGAGCGTCCGTTCCGTGCCGTCGGCGTATTTCAAGATACATTCCTGGCCACAGGCGGTCGGTACCGGGGCGAACCGGAACCGTCAATACCGATCACTAGCCTCGACCGCCCACCATTGAACCAGCAAGGCGCGGTCTGCCGACGCGCCTGACGGCATCCCGCATCTCCCACTCGTTCACTTACTCGGCGCGTAGACGTGGATGGTGCCGTCACCACCGCCCACCGCCCCGACCGGGACATAGACATGTCCCGTGGTCTCGCTCGATGTCACCGAATGCGGGTTACCGCCGGCAATCGCCACCTTCTGCACAAGCGTGTTGGTTTTGGCGTCGATCACCCCCAGCACCGGGCCGCCGGGGTTGTCACGCGAGGCCGTGTAGTACTGGCCGTTTTTTGCATTGTAGTTGACCATATCCTCACCGCCGATCCCTTCGACGGTCGCCACCACGGCGCCGGTCTTGGCGTTCAGGATCATGGTGACGGCGGGCATCTCCTTGCCGTCGGCCGTGCACCCCAGCACGAAATTGTCGTTCGGGCCAAAGGCCAGACCCGCGGGATGGCAGCCCTCGACCGGCAGAAGCTTGACGAGCGTGCCTGCCCGAGGATCGATGACCGCGACGGCACCCTTCTTGGCATCCTTGCTGAGCTCAGGGATCGACAAGTAGAAGAGGCCGTCGCGTGGGTTGTAGGCGGGCTGTTCGGCGCCGTCGGTCGCGTCCTTGAAGCTCAGCTTGGCGATGATCTTGTGGTCGGCCTTGGTCGAGATCAGTGTTGCGAAGGGCGGATCCTCGGCGTTGTTGACGCCGATGAAGACCTGGTCCTTCGGATCGTAGGCCATCTCGTCGACGCGAGTCCTGCCGCCGGTGCTGACCGAACCCAAGCTTTTCATGGTCGCCGGGTCCAGCATGACGACCGTGCTGTCTCCGTCACCGGCCCAAATCTGCTTGCCAGCACCGACGACGCCGTCCGGCCCCGAAGTGTCGTTGTCGGGCTTGCCGTCCTTCATGACGATACCGACGAAGCCGCCGAGACGGCCGACATATCGGTCGGCCTTCGTGTCGATGACGTCGACGGCCTTGTTGCTGCGGTCGGCGAGGTAGTATCGGCCGCTCGCCTGATCGATGAAGCTGATGTCGAAGCCGGTCAACTTCTCGCCCGGGATGTCGATGGAGCCGACCTGTTTCAGCTCCGCGGCGTGGGCCGTTCCGGCCATGAAGGCGGCCGCGACGACGGCGTAGCTCATTCTGATGCGCTTCATCGAAAACTCCCCTTGTATCGAAACCCTTGCGATGCCTTGCTGGCTTGGCACTCGGCAGGTCTGCAGATCGGTCAATTCGGCAGAGTATGCCCCTTCGTCTCGGTGGCGAACGGGATCAGGATCAGCCCGACGCCGAACGCCACTGCGGTGAAGGCCACGGGCGTTCCCAGCGTCCCCATGCCGTGCACTGCAGCCCCGATCACGAAGTTGACGCCTGCTCCGATGAAGCGGCCGATGGAGGTGCAGAACGCGAAAGCGGTCGCTCGCACCTCCGTGCCGAACAGTTCGGGCAACCACAGGCTGAACAGCGCGAAGTTCGCGCCCGCAAAGCCGAGAAAGAACAGCAGGCTCATGAAAGCCACGAGAGCACGGTCGGGTGGCAGGTAGAAGGCCCAGCCGAATGTCAGCGCGATGAAGACCATCATGCCGACGAAGTAGAGCACCAGCGTAGAACGGCGGCCCACCCGCTCGGCGATGAGTGGGAGAGTGAGACACCCCACCACCGTGCCGATGGACAGCAGCCCTGTCCCGTAGGAGGCCATCCGCACGGCGTCCGGCTGCTTGTAGCCGCTGTTCTTGGCCAGGGTGATGATCGCCGTCGGTTCGTAAACGCTGCCGGCCCAGAGGCCGATGATGGCGACCGTCAGCAATGCCGACATGACGACCGTGCGCCTGAGATACCGCGGCGAGAAGATCAAACGCAGCGGGCTGACGGTTGCGGCACCCCGTTCCTGGACCCGCTTCCAGCGTTCGGGCTCTTTCACCTTGAGAAGCGTGACGATCGACACCACGACCGGGGCCAGCCCGCATAGGAACATGGCGCGCCAGCCGAACGAGGCACCCACCGTGAAGTTCAAGGCCGCCGCTACGAAGAAGCCGAAATAATAGCCGCTCTGAAGGTATCCGGCGCCCATCTTGCGCCGATCCTCGGGCCAAGCCTCGGCCACGTAGGTGCCGGCCATGGCCCACTCGCCGCCGATCCCGATGCCGGCCAGCAGGCGAAAGATCGCGAGTTCATAGACGTTGTCGGAAAGGGCCGCGGCTCCGGTGAACACGGAGTAGATCAGCACCGTGGCGGCCAGCGTTCGGGTACGGCCGAAGCGGTCCCCGATCGGACCCCAGATGAAGGACAGGCCCCAGCCGGCGAGGAAGAGCGCAAACAGAATGGAGCCGGCATATCCCACGTTGCCGGGCGTCGCCTCGATGCCGGAGCGCGGCAACAGTTCCGTCAAGGCCGGGCCCAGGACGAGCGCATAGATGACGGAATCCATGCCGTCCAGGAGCCAACCGGACCACGCGGCCCAGAACCCGACGATCTGCTGCCGGTTCAGCCGCGTTCGTCCTGCCTTGGCGCTTGCCGCAATGCCGACCGCTTCCGACACGAACTCCCTCCCGTGATGGTTGGCTCGCGATCCCGTTGACCGGATCGTCAGGCCCCGGGGGCCACTGCAGCGAAACGTCTCACAAAATACGGAGGCCGCCAAGAGAATTTCTTACGCATGCGGGCAAACTCTGAAACTGTCGTTCTGTCCACGGTCTCGTCTCCAAGACCGATTTTCAAAAATCTGTTGAACCGGTTGGACCAGGGCCTATGGTGCTGAAGCAGCCCCGCCTCCGCTGCGCGATCAATGGCGAACGAATGACAGAGTGGGCACGGCAGAAGCAGGCGCGCGACGAGCGGCTCGCGGATGGGGCGCGGTTAAGCAGGGGCAAGATCGTGGAAGCGAGCGACGCCACCGCGCTGCTCGAGGCCGTGCTGCGCCCAGGTGACCGGGTGTGCCTCGAAGGTGACAACCAGAAACAGGCCGACCTCCTGGCCGGTGCCTTGGCCTCGGTGGATCCCGCCAAGATCAACGGCCTGCACATGGTGCAGTCCGGAGTCGTGCTGCCGGACCATCTCGACGTCTTCGAGCGGGGCATCGCCAAGCGGCTGGATTATGCGTATTCCGGCCCTCAGGCGGCGCGGATCGCCCGCATGCTGTTCGGCGGCACGATCGAACTCGGCGCGGTGCACACCTACCTCGAGCTCTTCGCCCGCTACTTCGTCGACCTGACCCCCCACGTGGCGCTGATCGCGGCGGTCAGCGCCGACCGCGACGGGAACCTCTACACGGGGCCGAACACGGAGGACACGCCGACCGTGGTGGAGGCGACCGCCTTCAAGAACGGCGTCGTGATCGCCCAGGTGAACGAGATCGTCGACACGGTGCCCCGCGTCGACATCCCGGGCGACCGCGTGCACTTCGTCCTCCACGCCGACAAGCCCTTCTACGTCGAGCCGCTCTTCACGCGCGACCCCGGCGCCGTGACCGAGACTCACATTCTCACGGCCATGCTGGCCATCAAGGGCATCTACGCGCCTTACGCGATCAGGCGTCTCAACCACGGCATCGGCTTCAACACGGCGGCGATCGAACTCCTGCTGCCGACCTACGGCGAACGGCTTGGCCTCAAGGGCAAGGTGGCGAGCCACTGGGCCCTGAACCCGCATCCAACGCTGATCCCGGCGATCGAGTCGGGCTGGGTGGAACAGATCCACTGCTTCGGCTCGGAAGTCGGCATGGATGCCTATATCCGGGCCCGCCCCGACGTCTATTTCACGGGTGCGGATGGTTCGCTCCGCTCCAACCGCGCCTTTTGTCAGACGGCCGGCCTCTACGCTTGCGACCTGTTCATCGGGTCCACCCTGCAGATCGACCTGGAAGGGCATTCCTCGACCGTGACGACCTCGCGAGTCGCGGGGTTCGGCGGGGCGCCCAACATGGGCAGCGACGCGCGCGGACGCCGTCATCCGAGCGAGCCCTGGCTGAAGGCCGGCCTTGAAGCCGACCCCGACGGCCCTGCCCCGCTGCGCCGCGGCCGAAAGCTCGTGGTGCAGATCGTCGAAACGTTCGGGGACAGGAACGTGCCGACGTTCGTGGACAGGCTCGATGCCCTGGCGCTCGCTGAAAAGCTCAAGCTCGACCTCGCGCCGGTGATGATCTACGCGGACGACACCACCCACATCGTCACCGAGGAGGGCATCGCCAATCTCCTGCTGTGCCGGACGAAGGAGGAGCGCGAGCAGGCCATCCGCGGTGTCGCGGGTTACACGCCGATCGGGCGAGAACGGGATGCCAGGATGGTCCAGCGATTGCGCGAGCGACGGGCGATCATCCGCCCCGAGGACCTCGGCATCGACCCTCTCGATGCCGACCGCAGCCTGCTGGCGGCCCGCTCGATCAAGGATCTCGTGCATTGGTCCGGCGGCCTCTACGCCCCGCCTTCGCGCTTCCGGAACTGGTGAGGAGACCGCCTTGGAGACTCTGACCTATCGCCACGCCACCCGGCACCGAGCCGCGGGTTCGAAAGCCTCGGACCTTGTGGGCGTCGTGGCGTCCGGCAACCTCGAAGTGCTGGTCGAACGCGTGCTGCCGGACACGGAATGCGCCATCGAGATCAAGACGACGGCGGAAGGCTTCGCTGCCGTATGGGCGGCGGTGGTGGCCGATTTCGTGGACCGCCGCTCGCCCGGCGGCTTGCGCTTCTCGGTCAACGACGGCGGTGCCCGCCCCGACACGGTGTCGCTGCGCTTGGCCCAGGCCGTGCGAGCGATGGAGCTCGATCGGTGAGCGACACCCCGTCCGACATCGCGCCCATCAGCATCGAGCCAGGCGCGGTGAGTTGGTACGAATCGACCGCGCGGCAGCGCCTCAGGCTGTTGCTCGATCCCGGCACGTTCGAGGAGTTCATCGGCCCCGAGCGACGGGAGATCAGCCCGCATCTGGGCGTGTTCGACCTGCCCGAACAGTTCGATGATGGCATGGCCGTGGGGCGCGGCCGCCTCGCCGGGTCGCCCGTGTTGATCGCGGCCCAGGAGGGCCGCTTCATGGGCGGCGCATTCGGCGAGGTGCACGGCGCCAAGCTCACGGGGCTGCTGCGCGCCGCGCGGGACATCGCGACGGTCCCCGTGCTGATCCTGTTCGACACGGGCGGGGTGCGCCTGCAGGAGGCCAATGCGGGCGAACTCGCGATCGCGGAGATCATGCGCGCCCTGATGGAGGCGCGCACCGCCGGCGTGACAGTCATCGGTCTGGTGGGCGGTCGCGCCGGCTGCTACGGCGGCGGCGGCTTGATCGCGGGTTGCTGCTCGGCCCTCGCCGTCTCGGAACAGGGCCGCATCGGTGTGTCCGGCCCGGAGGTGATCGAGACCAACCGCGGCGTCGAGGAGTTCGACTCGCGGGACAGGGCCCTCGTGTGGCGCACCATGGGCGGCAAGCACCGCCGCCTGATCGGCGGAGCCGACGCTTTCACGGCCGATACGGTCGACGGTTTTCGCCGCGCGGCGCTGCACCTCACCGCGGTCGCTCAGCGCTTCACCCTCGAGACCCTGGAACGCGAGCAGACGCGGCTCGAGGAGCGGCTCGACCGCTTCGGATCCTGCGGCGACGCCCTCGACATATGGCATGCCGCGGGCGTCGACGACGCCGGCGCGGTGCCGGCGATGCCGGACGGGCCGTTCGTGGCGTTGGTCGATCGAATCCGGGAGCCTCGCTATGACGCTCGATGAGGTTCTCGGCTCCCTGTTCCCCCACGGGCACTCGGTCGAGAACCGGGGCGGTGTCCTCGGCGGGTCCGGCCTCGTCCGAGGAGAGGTGCGGGCCGACGTCATCGGGATCGCGGACCGGACGCCGCTCGGCATCGACGAAGCCGTCCGCCTGTCGGGGTCGGTGCTCGCCGCGCTGCGGCGCGGGGGCACCGGGCCTGTCCTGGTGCTGGTCGACAGCGAAAGCCAACGCATGAGCAGGCGCGACGAACTGCTCGGCATCAGCGAGTACCTGGCCCACCTCGCCAAATGCCTTCTGCAGGCAGACCTCGCCGGCCGCCACACGGTGGGGCTGCTCTACGGACACACGGCGGCCGGTGCTTTCATCGCCACCGCTCTGGCGACCCGGACGCTGGTGGCGCTTCCCGGTGCCTGGCCGGAGGTCATGGATCTGCCGTCGATGGCCAGGGTCACCAAATTGCCGGTGGATGTGTTGCAGCAGAAGGCGCGATCCACGCCGGTTTTCGCCCCCGGCCTCGACAATCTGGCTCAGACGGGCGCCGTTCTCACCACCTGGGACCCTGCGATCAGCTTGGCCGATCAACTTCTGGCTCTACTCGACGCGGATCGGGCTGACGGCGACGGGCGCGACCGCCTCGGCCGCGACCGCAAGGGTCGACCCAAGGCGGCGGAAATCGCCGCGCGCGTCCATGACCTCGCGCGCCAGTCCAGCTGAACCCGCGCTGCACCGTCACACGCTCGTCACCGTGGCGCGCGACCCATGGCGACGGCTGGTCGGCTCTCGCCACGACCTCGCGGCAGAACCGCTGATCAGAGCCTGGGCCGACCGGGGCTGGCCCCTGATCCTGCGCCGTCCCGCACCGGGAGACGACGACGGATTGGCTTTGGGCCTGCCGTTGCCGCCGTCGCTGGGCAAGCGCCGCGTCGCCGTCGTCCTGCAGTCCGTCGACGTCATCAGGACCGAGCCGCCGCTGCGCCTCGACGAGGCAAAGATCGCCGCACCGCCCTCATGGAGCGACACCATCGCCCGCCTGTCAGCGCTGGCTCTCGTGCAGGGTGAACCCGCGCGCGTCTTCGGCAGCTTGGCTTGGCGATGGATCACGGGACTGCCGTATCTGACCCCCACCTCTGATCTCGACCTTCTGCTCCCCTGCGCCGGAGCCTCCACCGTCGACTCTCAAACGGCCGCCCTCGCGGCAGCCGAGGCGCGTGCACCGATGCGGATCGATGCGGAGTTGGTGCGTCCGGATGGGGCTGCCGTGGACTGGCGCGAGATGCATTCCGGAACGGCGGAGATCCTCGTCAAGACCACGAGAAGCGTGGCGATGGTTCGCCGCGCGTCTTTCCTCGGCGACCTGCCGGCATGAGCCGTGCCGCGATGGATCGGCCGGATCCGCAATCTGCCGCGGGCTGGCCTCGAACCGGAGCCAACCGCGGCGCTGCCGCGATCGCGGCTCGCGCGACCAGGTGCTTGCTCCTCGAACTCGACACGTGGCCGAAGCCCGGCCTGGTCAGCCATGTCGACGCGGGCAGCCATGGCGACATGGATGCGGCGACGTTCCTGCGCAGCGCCGAGGCCATCGCACCGTACTTCGAAGCGCTGGCCGGAGCCGGTGGGTCTGGTTGTGGCCTGGACATGCTCCGGGTGATCGGGATCGACGCCGAGGCCGCGATGCTGGAGGCGACGGGTGGCGTCAACACGCATCGCGGAGCGATCTTCGGTCTCGGGCTGCTCTGCGCGGCGGCCTCCGCCCAGGCGGCGGGCCGGATTTCCCCTGGCTTGAGCCTGGGCGCCGCCGTGGCAGGATTTTGGGGAGAGTGCATCGGCAGTGGATCCGCTCTCCCGCACAGCCACGGGCAAGCCGCCCGTCGCCGGCACGGAGCCGGCGGCGCCCGCGAGGAAGCGGCATGCGGGTTTCCGTCCATCTACGAGGTCGCCCTTCCGGCTCTCCGCGAAGCCGCGGTCTTGGCGCCCGGCGATGCGGAGGCCGCGCGCGTGCAGGCCTGTTTCGCGCTCATCGCGACGCTCGAAGACACCAACCTGCTCCATCGTGGCGGAGCTGATGGGCTGCGCTTCGCCCGTGATGCCGCCGACTCCTTCCTCGCGCGAGGTGGGGTGGGCCGCCCCGACTGGCGCACCGACGCCGAGGCCGTTCACCGGGCCTTCGTGGCGCGCCGGCTGAGCCCCGGTGGCTCGGCGGATCTCCTCGCCATGGCGCTGTTCGTCGCTGAAGGGGAGGCCGGTCTGCTGCTCGGACGAGACGACCCATGACGCTGGCCATCCTGTGCTCCGGACAGGGGCCGCAGCACCCCGGCATGTTCGCCCTGACCGCGGATGCGCCGGAAGCGGCCGAACTCTTCGCGCATGCCGCGACGCTGCTGGACGGGCGAGACCCGCGCGACGTCGTCAGGACCGAGACCGACGAGAGACTCCACGACAATCGCATGGGCCAGATCCTATGCACCCTTCAGCCGCTGGCGACCGACGCGGCCCTGGGCGGCTTCGGTCCTGGGCGCCTCATCGTCGCGGGCTACAGCGTGGGCGAAATCGCGGCCTGGGCCGTGGCGGGACTCGTCGAACCGGCGACCGCGCTCGACCTCGCCGCGAAGCGGGCCGAAGCCATGGACGCCGTGAGCCTTCCCGGCGATGGCCTCCTGTTCGTGCGCGGTCTCGCGAGCGCCGCGATCGAGTCCCTGTGTGCCAGACACGCCGTCGCGGTCGCGATCGTCAACCCCGGTCAGGCAGTGGTGCTCGGAGGCGCCGGTACGGCGCTCGACGGGGTGGCCGACGAGGCTCGGCGGCTCGGCGCCGACCGCGTCGTCGGCATCGGCGTCAAGGTGGCCTCGCACACGTCCCGCCTCGCTGCCGCCTCTGCCTTGTTCCGTCGGGATCTGGAGGCAATGCCGGTCGGGCGCGAGCTTCCCGCCCACAGGCGTCTCCTCAGCGGGGTCGACGCGGCGCCCGTGCTCAACGTGAGGATTGGACTCGACAAGCTCGCCGACCAGATCTCCCGCACGGTTCAATGGTCCGACTGCCTGACCGCCTGTGTCGAAGCTGGCGCGACCGCCTTCCTGGAGTGCGGCCCCGGTCGGGCGCTGGCCGACATGGCATCCGTGACATACCCGAGCATCCCGTCCCGGGCGGTCGAGGATTTCAGAACCCTGCATGGCTTGAGCGGCTGGTTGAACGCGAACCGCGATGACCGGCTTGCCTAGTTGTCTGATAGCGAAACGTTGTTGGGATCAGGTCCGTTGGGCGATTGAGAAACATGCCTGGCGCTTCGAGCAGGCTGAATGCCTGGCATCTGGAGAGACGGCCTGATGCACGCGATCCATCCCAACGCCCGCACCACCCCGGCCGTCCCCGCCGAGATCGCCCGCTCCCGCGGGTCGTCCGGCGTTCTCGCGCAGCGCTATGGCGTGTCGTCCGAAACGATCCGCAAATGGCGCAAGCGAGGAGCGACCGACTGTCAGGACCGCTCAGCTCGGCCTCATAACCTGCCCTGGAAGGCCACTGACGAGGAGCGCGCCATCGTGTGTGCGCTGCGTCGCGCGACCGGCTTCCCGCTCGACGACCTCACCTTCATCGTGACGCATTTTCTGCCCCACCGGAACCGCCATTCGGTGTACCGCATCCTCTAGGCTGAGGGTCTCGAACGTCTCCCGCCAGCCAATAAGCCGAGCCGAACGTACAGTGAGTTCAAAGAAATCGAGGTTGGTTTTGTCCACGTTGACGTAAAGCACCTACCTAAGTTGCGAGACAAGGACAAGGTCACCCGCAAAAGATATCTGTTCGTCGCGATCGATTGCGCTTTCCGTTACTGCATCTCGCGGTCAAGGACGACGAGACGACCGCTTCCGCTATCGCCTTTCTGGAGGAAGCCGTTGCAGCCTTGCCGTTCCGGATCGAGCGCCTGCTGACGGATCGTGGCTCCTGCATCCGGTTGCGGCCGGAGCGTCGCAATCACCTCTGGGCCTATTACTTCGTCGAGGAGCGCACATAAGACGGCCGCAAGTTCCGCATGCTGAACGTCGTCGACGAGTATACGCATGAGTGCCTGTCGATTCGGGTCAGTCGCAAGTTGAAAGCCACTGACGTGATCGACGTGCTGTCTGATCTGTTCATCATGCGCGGCGTGCCGGAGCACATCCGTTCCGACAACGGGTCGGAGTTCATCGCCATAGCGGTGCAGAGATGGATCAAGGCCGTCGGTGTGAATAGGCGTGGAATTTTGGCTCTGGCGCAAACTTGGTGCAGCTGACGATGAATCCGGAGTGACTCCAGCGGCGTATCCGTTTCGGCCAGGGAGGGCCGGATCGCATATCGCATCGTACTGTGCCCCTCAAGCTGGTTCCGCCAGGATTGCTCGTCGACCGACACGAGATCGGTGTCGAGGGGATCGTCGTCCACGCGCATTGCGCGTCGGCCGTGAGCGCCTGTCCTGCATGTGGGCTGGCGTCCTCCTCGGTGCACAGCCGCTATGGACGAATCCTCGGCGACTTCCCGGCGCATGGTCGTCAGCTCAAAATCCAGCTGGCAGCACGTCGCTTTCGGTGCCGGAACGCCGCGTGCGAGCGCCGGGTCTTCACGGAGCGGTTCCGCCAGGATCTCATTCAGGCGCACGCTCGACGCATCTCGCGACTCGACGTGCTCACCCATGCGATCGCCCTCGCGCTCGGCGGGCATCCGGGAGAAAGGCTTGCGAAACGGCTCGCCATGCCGGTGAGCGCCGACACGCTGCTGCGCCTCCTGCGCCGGCGCGCGACACCGACGCCATCCGACGTTCGCGTGGTCGGTATCGACGACTTCGCCTGGCGGAAGGGCCAGCGCTATGGAACGATCATCTGCGAACTCGAGCGTCGCTGCACGGTCGATCTCCTGCCGGATCGGGAAGGCGGCTCCGTCGCGGACTGGCTCGCCGCCCATCCCGAGGTTGAGATCGTCTGCCGCGACCGCGGCAGTGGCTATCGCGAGGGGGTTACCAGGGGCGCCTCCAAGGCCTTGCAGATCTCTGACCGGTGGCACCTTCTGGAGAATGCCACCGCCGCCTTCGTCGAGGGCGTGAAGCGGCACATGGGCGACCTTCGCCGTGCTATCACGGGCAACGACGTCGATCCCGAGGCCCTCAGCGCGGCCGAGAAGGTTCAGTGGGCTGGGTGGCAGCGCCGCGACGAGGTGAACGGGACGGTGCGGTCCCTGAAAAGCGTACGCCTACGCCGAGGGCCGCGGAAACGTCGCTTGCGGGTTTGGCTGCGACGT
>CAXTBR010000038.1:0-41056 GCA_964242785.1 uncultured Lichenihabitans sp.
CTATGGATCCGACTTCCCGCCCCAGGGGAACCCCCTATTTGACGACACGCCCTAACCCGACGACAACGAGAAGCACGAGATGGAAACGCTCGCACGGCCTTCGACGGGAATGGTGGAGCGGCACCCTACGCTCGACACCAGACACAGCCTCGGTTGGCGGGAGGTGGCAAGAACTTGGCAGCGAAAAGCCGAACAGGTCGAGCGCCTCGTCAGGCTCGGCAGTTTCGAGGTCGACCTGCAGACCGATGCTCTCACGTGGTCCGATGGCACATATGCCATCTTCGGGCTCGATCCCGGCACTCCGATCACAGTCGAGCAGGCCCTCGGGTTCTACGACATCGACGTCCAACACCAGATCAGCAGTCATCTCGCGGCTGCCGCAGCATCGGGCGAAGCCTACGATCTCACCGTGCCGTTCCGTTCAAACGCGGGCCATACCGGTTGGGCACGCATGTTCGCGCAGGTGGAAACGTCCAATGGATCCAGGCGGCTGATCGGCGTGATCCAAGACGTCACCCGCGAGCGGGAGATCGAGCAACAGCTTCGGTTGCTCGCTCACCAGGATGTCCTGACCGGGCTTCCGAACCGTCGAGCCTTTCAGTCGCACATCGATCAGGCGCTTGCGAAGCGCACGGGCGAGGTTTTGGCGGTTTGCCTCGTCGACGTCGACCGTTTCAAGGCGGTCAACGATGTCCATGGGCACGCGGTCGGAGACAGGCTGCTGCAGGAGATCGGTCGACGGCTGTCGGGGTCCGTGCGCACTGCGGACTTCGTGGCCCGCTTGGGTGGAGACGAGTTCGCGGTCGTGCTCCACAACATGAGGGATAAGGCCGATCTACGACGGCGAGCGGCCGCCATCGTCGAGGCGGCGCGCCAGCTGTTCGACCCGGACGGCGTGACGGTGGCATCATCCGTCAGCGTGGGCGCTTGCCTCAGCAGCGCCAAAGCCACGATGTCCGAAGCCTTGCTGAAGAACTCCGATATCGCGCTGTACAAGGCCAAGTTGAATGGGCGCGACCAGTTCTGTATTTTCCAGTCCAGCCTGCGCAAGCAGGTCGACGATCATGGACGCTTGCTCGACGAGGTTCGGATCGGACTCGCCCGGGAACAGTTCGAGGCACATTACCAGCCGATCATCGACCTCCGCACCCAGGTTGTCCGCGGCTGGGAAGCGCTCGTGCGGTGGCGGCATCCCAACAGGGGCCTCCTGCTCCCGAGGAGCTTTCTTCCCGCCCTGAGCGACCCTAGTGCACCGACCCATTCAGAAGGTACAAAGGATCTCCTCTGCGGAAACCCTCGAAACGGTGCACCATCTGTCTGCATCAGTGCACTAGGATGTCGATGGCGATCGATGATTTCGTGCTCGCCACCAGCCTTCGTCAGATGCGGCAGTGGCTGGACAGCGGCATTCCCGTGACCTGCGCGGGCGTGAACGTGTCCGACGCGCAACTTAGGCGCCCCGATCTCGTCTTTAGGATCAAATCACTCCTTCATCAGTATCAGTTGACGCCCGATCGATTGAAGATCGAGGTGCTCGAGACGGCCTTCCTCGGCCAAGCGACAAGCGTTGTTGCTTCAACCATCGATCAGCTAGCGGCGCTCGGTGTCGTGAGCGCACTGGACGACTTCGGGACGGGCTATGCATCCCTGAAACATCTGAAGCAATTCAGAGTCGAGCGGATCAAGATCGATCGATCCTTTGTGGCCAACCTTGGAAAAGACAGTTATGATGACGCCATCGTGCGATGTATGACGGCGCTTGGACGCGACCTTGGAATCCGGATCACGGCCGAGGGCATCGAGACCGTCGATCAGCTACAGGGGCTACGTCGCCTGGGCTGCGATTGCGGACAAGGCTATTTGTTCGGCCGCCCCATGCACCCTGACGAGGTGCCCGGCTTCCTGGCTCGCTGGCATGGCGGAGAGGCGCGCAAACTGCTCGGAGACGAACTCAACCGTGAACAGACGCCGTTGCGCCTCGTGTGATCAGGGCGAGGGTGCATGTTTGACAACCAATCAAGTAGTCCGCCGTTTGCGCGGAGGCTCGAAGACTTGCGGTAAGCAGCGGAAAAACTGGAGGGCTGGTTTCGGGCGGTTTCGACCGCCCCAGCATGGTGCAGACGGCGCGGATGGTCTCGCTGCGGACAGCCGTCGACTGGATCTCCACGACTGGCGGGAGCGGCGGCCGCACAGCTCGACCAGGTGCGGACGTTAGAGCGCGAGGTAGGCGACCTTGGCCGTGATGCCTGCGACCCGGGAAAGGCACCGAGCGTCGGGAAGGGTGTCGGACGCGAAAAGGGCCGGCCCTCGCGGGCCGGCCCTGGTCATCGCGACGGGTGAAGACCAGCCGTCAGGCGCACCGTCGCCTGACGATCTGCGCGCGGCAGTTCGCGGTCGTGAGCGCGCAGACGCGGCGCTCGGAGACAGGCACATGCTCGATGCAGGCGCGCCGGCGCGCGGGGCTCAGAAGTTTCCCGACGCGGCTTCCCCCAGGATGAGCTTGTCGAGCGTGAGATCGGCGATCGCCTCGCGAAGCCGCAAGTTCTCCGTTTCAAGCTCCTTCAGGCGCCTGACCTGATCAAGCTTCAGGCCGCCGTACTCGTTCCGCCAGCGATAGTAGGTGACCTCGGCCACCCCGATCGAGCGGACCGACTCCGCCACGCTCTTTCCCTGCGAGACCAGCACGTCCACTTGACGCAGCTTGCTCATAATCTCCTCGGGCTTCGGTCGTCTCGCCATGATCCATCCTCCTGGCTCGAAAGCCACACATCGGGCTGGGCCACTTTAAGGAGGGAGGATCAGCGCCGGGTCGGGTGTCGCGGAGGCGACTTCAGCTTGGCTGCTCGGCTCCCGCGAAGGTGCGCCGATACGTGGCCGGACTGACGCCCACGGTGTTGCGGAAGCGCTCTCGAAAGCTCGACGGCGCCTCGAAACCAACTGCGGCCGCGATGCCGACAACGTCGAGGCTCGACGTCTCCAGCAGTTCCTGGGCCCGCCGGATGCGTGCGTCGAGCAGCCATTGCAGCGGCGTCGTGCCCACCTGTTCGCGAAAGCGCCGGTTGAGGGTTCGGGTGCTCAGGCTCGCGTGCCGGGCGATGGCGTCGACCGTCAACGGGCGCACCGCGTTCTCGGCCATCCAGTCGAGCAAGGGTGCGAGGCTCGCGCCCGAGCGTGGCCGCTCGTGTCGGATGAACTGGGCTTGCCCGCCCTCCCGATCGAGGGGAACCACGGCCTGCCGCGCCGCGTCCGCCGCGACGGACTGCCCATGGTCGCGGCGGACCATATGAAGGCACAGGTCGAGCCCCGCCGAAGCTCCGGCCGAGGTCAGGATCTGCCCCTCATCGATGAAGAGCACGTTGGGGTCGACCCTGACGGCGGGATAGCGCTCGGCCAGAAGCGGCGCGGCCAGCCAGTGCGTGGTGGCCCGCCGGCCATCGAGGAGGCCCGTCGCCGCGAGCACGAAGGCCCCGGAGCAGATCGAGGCCACGCGCGCGCCTCGCCGCGCTGCGGCCCGCACGGCTTCCACCGCAGCGTCGGGGACCGGCAGGGTGGGGTCCTCGATGCCCGGGATGACGACGGTGTCGGCATCCGCGACGTGGTCCAAGATCCAGGGGGCTCGAATGGTGAAGGCCGCCGCCCGAACCTCGGGTCCCTCGCCGCAAACGCGCACGCGGTAGCGGTCACCCGGGAGACGTCCGAACACCTCGCAGGGGATGGTGAGATCGAACGGGATGACGCCGTGCAGCGCCAGGACAGCGACGTCGTGCATGGCGGGATCACCTCCGACGATGGAAGGACGCCAATGCACCTCGGCAGTCAAAACCACAAGGCCGCCACAGCGGAGGGTGTCGCGCTGGCGGGAAACCGGCGCTGTTTGGCAGTTCAGCCACTCACGGCGACCGACCCTCTGAGATAGATCTCCGACGCCGGTGCAGGACTACCGCCAGGTGGAGGGTCCTATGGACGAGACTGAAACGCTCTGGTCCCCCGCTGTACCGCTCCTGCGGCTCGGGAAGCCACTCTGGCCCAACCTCGCGCGGAGGTTCGCAGCGTGACGATCCAGCCCGAGCCCGACCGGCGTCGATTGGAGCTGGGTCAGCTCCATCGTCTGGAGATCGCCTCCGCCTTGGAAGGCACCACCCTCGTCGTGCTGGTGCTCGTGGCGGTGCCGCTCAAGCACCTCGCGGGCCTGTCTCTCGCGGTCAGGATCATGGGTCCGGTGCACGGCCTCGCCTTCGCGTTCTACGCCTGGACCGTGATCGAGACGGTGTCGGGCGGTGGGTGGAGGCAGACCGATGTGCTCCGCCTGACACTCGCGGCCCTCGTGCCGTTCGGCGGCTTCGCCAATCTCGGGTGGCTCCATCGTCGCGCCGACATACTGCGCAGGGTGGGCGCTTGACGCTGCCCGACACCTACACGGCCCTGAAGGCTGCCCACGTCGGGGCCGCGATGGCTTTCGCCGGCGGCGTCCTCGCCACGGCGGTGCTGTTGCCCGCGGCTCGGACGCTGCCCCTCGCCGCGAGGCCTGTGTCTCGGGTCGCCCTGCGATGGTCGCGAACGGTGACCACGCCCGCCATGCTGCTGGTCTGGGCGCTCGGGCTCACCCTGGGCTATGAGGGTGCCTGGTACTCCCAACCCTGGCTGCAGGCGAAGCTCGTCTTCGTGCTGATCCTGTCGGCGCTGCACGGCGTGCAGTCGGGAGCACTCAGGCGGTGGGCTGGAGGTGTCGCCCCGCCGTCGAGCATCGCCTCACCCCGCATGGCCGCGCTGGCCCTCGCCTGCATGACGGTCATCGCGGCCCTGGCGGTCACCAAGCTTGGATGACGGACGACGGCACCCCCCGATAGGGTACCCTGCCGCACAGCACCGCTCCCTTGAAGCCGAGCGTGCGGACGCACCGCCCCAACTTCCGTGCGGCCTCCGCCGGCATGGCCACCGGCAGGGTGGCGAAGGCCTGCAGACGCGCCGGATGCTTGGCGACCGCCAGCGCGGCGGCGTCGTTAGTGAGGCGTGCCAGGTCGAGGCTCCCCGGCCCGAGGTCGTGAAGCACGGGCCTGGTCAAGGAGAGCACCTGCACGTCAAGGCGGTCTCGTCCATGAGCGCGACCCATTCATCGGCGAGGTCGAGCAGGCGGCTCTCGACTGCGCCGGAATGCGCCGCGACGCTCGGATCGCACGCCTGCAGGCGCATGTCGTTCCAGACCGCCAAGACCTCGGCGGTCAAGAGGTGCTCCTCGATCACGATCACCTTCGTAGAACTCCCTGTCCGAGACAGAGGCGACGCTGGGTTTGCGTCGCCAGGGTGTATGTCTCCGCCGCGATCACCAGAGGACGGTCTGCCCCTTGCGGTCCAGGAAGTGGAGGCCGGGCCTGCCGCGCTGGGCGAGTAGGACGTCGACGATCTCCGGTGTCGTCTCCTCGACGCTGAATGGAGCCTCGGGGCCGCCGAGTTCCGTTCGGATCCAGCCAGGCGCCATGAGCAGCATCGCGCGACGGCTCTCGGCGTGGCGTGCTGCGTAGCTGCGCATGTACTGGTTCAGCGCGGCCTTGCTGCCGCGGTAGACCTCATGCCCGCCCCTGGTGTTGTTGGAGATGCTTCCCTGGCCGGACGACATGACGCCGATCAGGCCATCTGGCGGTACGAGGTCCTGAAGAGCCTCGACGGTGCGCATGACGCCGAGCGCGTTCGTGACCATGACGCGCACGAACTCGTCGGTCGAAACGTCGGCGATGGTCTCTCCCTGGTTCAGGTTAGCAGTGCCGGCGTTCACGAACAGGATGTCGAAGCGGCGTCCCGACAGCCGCTCGCGCAGCCCGGCGATCCGGTCCGCCCGGGTGATGTCCACGGCCTCGACCTCGACGCGGCCCGGATGGCGCGCCGCAAGGGCGTGCAGGTCGCTGCCGTGGTTCTGCTCGGTGCCCACCACCATCCAGCCCCGACTGGCGAGTTCATCCGCCATGGCGTAACCGAGGCCGCGCGAGGCCCCGACGATCAGGATGGTCCCAGCCCCGTCCGGAGAATGATCGCTCATATTGCTGCCTTTCCGTGTTCCGAGCACCGCATATGCACACCCCGTCCGGTCCGCGCCACGCGCAGAGGATGCACTCTGATATTGCGCGAGACGCCATGTGATGCAGCGAAGTACGATGGCGCATGGCCGACGCGGACCTGAACCTCATCGTGGCGCTGGACGCGCTGCTCGCCGAGGGCGGCGTGACCGGGGCGGCCCGCCGTCTCGGCCTCAGCTCGTCCGCCATGAGCCGTACGCTGACCCGGCTCCGGTCCGCGACGAACGACCCTCTCCTGGTGCGCGCGGGACGAGGCTTGGTGCCGACGCCGCGCGCGATAGAGTTACGCGAACAGGTCCGTGGGCTCGTCCGGGGAGCGCGGGACGTTCTCAGCCCGAAGGTGAACCGGCTCGACGTGGCGACGCTGGAGCGTACGTTCGTCATCCGAGCCGGGGAAGGCTTCGTGGGGCTGTTCTCCGCGCCCTTGGTGGCGGCCGTCGCGAGCGAGGCGCCCGGCGTCTGCCTGCGTTTCGTCCCCAAGCTTGCCAAGGAGGCCGACCCGCTCCGCTCCGGGCGGGTCGACCTCGAGATCGGAACGCCCGGCATGCCTGCGCCAGAGGTGCGCACCCGGTCGATGTTCCGGGACGTCTTCGTCGGTGCGGTGCGGGCCGGGCACCCGCTGCTGTCGGCCGAAGTGACAGCCGAGCGCTATGCGGCGTGCAAGCATGTCGTGGTGTCCCGGAAAGACAGCTTTACGGGACCTGTGGATGACAGCCTCGGCCAGCTCGGGTTGAAGCGGGTGATCGCCGCCGTGGTTCCGGGTTACCCCGATGCGATGCGCGTGGCGCGGCGGTCGAACCTCGTCGCGCTCGTGCCGCGGTCCTGCTTGGACAGCGCCATTGCGCGCGCCGACCCGCTGGTGGAGGGTCTCGTCAGCTTCGACATCCCTGTCCCTACGCCCGAGATCGCGGTGTCGGCGATGTGGCATCCACGGATGGAGGCCGACCCGGCACATCGCTGGCTGCGGGACACCGTGATGACCGTATGCCGCGCGGCGAGTTCATGAGCCTCGACCGGCGCCCAGTCGATCAATGTCGCGAGCCCGTCCAGCGTCGAGCCGCGGCCGGGCTGCCCTGCACCGTGCAGCGCCAGCGCTTCCTGACCGATCCGACGCCGCGCCTTGACGCACCCCGTACCTCGCCGACAGCGCGAGGGAAGCACCTCAGCCGCGAATGCGAAAGACCCGCGCACAGTGTCAATCGGCGTCGAAAGTTGGCTCTGGCGCGAACTTGGTGCAGTCCCGCATCGGGAGCATACTGGGGTCTGGACACCAACCCGGAGATGCGAAATGCACGGGGAATTTACAACTATAAATATTGCAAGCTATGCCTGAGATGTAGTCATCTGGGCCTGATCGAACCGGAAAACATCGGCATGCTGCGTTTCTGCATGGCTGCACCAATTTCGCGCCAGAGCCAAAATTCCACGCCTATTCACAATCGACAGCGCACGCCACTCACCAGTCCCGACATCCTCGGTCCACTTGGCGGCCTCGCCAGCCATGTCGGGTGCCATGACCGTGACCTCGGCCGCGCCGGCAGGTCCGGTCGATCCGTGGACGGCCCGCACGGCCAGATCGACAAATCGTGGCACGACCTCGGCGTCGGTATCGGTGCACGGCAGGTCTTCAGATGCGTCCGGGTGCTTGGCTTTCGATCCGGTGCGGGAGGCGAGCTTCTTGATCGACATCGGCGCGCGAACTTCACGATGAGGGTCGGATCGAACTTCGAGTTCTCGACCCCGTGCTCGTGCGGGCTGCACAGGACGCGCGTGCCGCCCATGCGGTAGTCGCACGACGGGTGCAGGTGCCCGTGTATCCAGAGCGCGGCGTCGCTTCGTTCCACCATGCGATCCAACCGGCTGGCGTAGGCGGAATTGAGCGATTCGCCCTCACGGAGTGGATCCAGGCTCTTCGCGCTAGGCGCGTGGTGCGAGACGACGACGGTGGGGCCGTCCCACGCATGCGTCAGCGATGTCGCTATGTAGGCCGAGGAGGCCTCGAACGGCCCTAGCGCGTGTCGCGCGGAGAACATCCTGCGCGGTTTGTCCGTTGGCGTGATGCGCTAATGGGGAAGCGTTCCCCGCTGCGCCGTGCCCGCGGCGGCGACCTACTGCATCCGGCCGTCGAGGTCGTGACCCGTCCACGGAGTCGCGCCGATTAACCTCACGTCTTGGATGAGGCAGTTGCCACTCGACAGCAGCGATGCGCCGTTGTCGGGCGCGAGGACACGGGCGTGTTGCCGTTCCGAAACCATGGACCTGCCGTGAAATGCGGTTGCCGAGCACCATGACGAGCGGGATGGGGCGGGGTAGGCGGACCGCAGGTAAGCGTACGCTTTCTCGGCACCCGCGCCGGTGTCGCCGGCGACGACCGCGACATCGGCGCCGGGCGCGAGTCGAGTAGCGATGCACTGGCGGAGTCGAAGTGCAGATCAGAGAGTAGCTGAGCCTGGAGGAGCTTCACCTCGTGTGTGGGCAAGTCAGCCTATCCGGGGACGCTGGGCTTGACGGCCGGAGCCGCCACGGACATGGCGAGGCAGGAGATCATCGGAAAGCTTCGCGCAAACACTGTGCTCGTGGTGGAGATCGACTTCAACGAGCGGTCGCTTGGCGAATGTGTCCATGTCGTATCGCAGCGAGCGCGATCTGCCAGGTACGACGCGTCGCCTCGGCCGACGACCTACAACGCAACCTGTTGAGTGTGAGGAGTCGGCCGAGGCAAGATACATCCAGGAAATCCCGCCCTAGCGCTCGGCGCGCCAGATGGCCATGGTGCCGTCGAAGGCGGCGGCGAGGTCCACGCACAGGAGCCCGGCGTCGCAGAGGTCGAGAACGGCGGAGACGGGCTGCTCGACCGTCGGCAAGGCGCGCGAGATGTCGTCGATCGTCGCGATACCGCCCTTACCCTCGATGCAGGCGTAGAGCTGGACGAGCTGGGCGACGGTCAGGTGCGGGGTTGGGCAGAGGCTGGACCGGGGCACCTCGACGGCGTCCGGACGGGGCACGGCCCTCAAGAGTCCATCGCGGGCGACGAGGGAGAGAGACTTGCGCCGCGAGCCGAGACGTGTAGTATCAGCAATAGCCATTTGCGATCCTATGACAGTAGGAATGCTTGGTCAGGCCACTGGTTGGGTGACAGCCCATTCAGTGGCCGCTTGCGTTGGTGTAGCCAACAAGGCTACCTTACGATGCTTGGGCGCAATACAAAAGAGCTGTTCGGAGGTACTCTGCCGGCTGGTTAACGTTCCCTGCAACGTTGCCACGCGACCTGCCTGAGCATCGTCGAGAACTGCGCGCGACGGCAGCACCGCGCCGCCGACCTCCTGGCCGAGGTCGGGACGCTTCGTGGGCGGGGCTACTCAGACGCACAGGTGGCCGAGAAGATCGGGTGCACGCCCAAATGTGAATAAGCACCGAAGTTTGGCTCTGGCGCGAACTTGGTGCTGACCGTTGATCGATTTCACCCCTGGTAAACCATTCTGGCGCGCAGAAGATCGACGTTGGCGCGACCGTACATTTGCCGCTTGACGAGCTTGAGCCGGGTCACCTGCCCCTCCGTTTGTCCGTTGGACCAAGGCTCGACGATGGCAGCCCGCAAAGCGGCCTCGTCGTCCCGGACGCCGGAGGCGAAGGACGCGAGTTCGCTGCCCACCGCGTCCCGAAGCCAGGGGTGAGGTCGTCGGTTTTCTTGGCGGCCACCATGGTCCTGAACCGATCGAGAAGGTTGCGCGCTGCCATGATCTCCGGCGACGCCGTCTCGACCGCCACCCTGACGCTCAAGCCCTCGGCCGATTGACAATCGCGCTTCGACGTCAGCAGCTTGGCGATGATCCGGGCCGGCGGCACTGTCGTGACGGCGCCGGGCTTCTCCAGAAGTGCCTTGAGGGCGCGCCGCTTGCGGGTCGCCCATTCCGTCACCACGCGCTGGCTGCCGCCGTACCCTGCATCGCGCAGGCGTCGCCATAGCTCTGCGCCGTTCCGACAGCCTTCGTCCCACTCGGCTTTCAGCCGCTCGGCCCAGCGGTCGAGCGTCGTTTCCCGGCAGCGGAACACGTCGTCCCAGGTGCCGGCCAGGATGCGGCGCACAGTCTGGCGCGACACGCCGGTCGTCCTGACGATGCTCTTGATGCTGTGGCCCTGGCTATGCAGGGACCGGACCGTGCCGTTCACCTCATCGCGACGCTGCCAACCGGCCCACTGCTTCCTCTCGGCCGCGCTGAGCGCCTCGGGATCGACGCCCTAGCCCGTGATGGCTCGGCGAAGGTCGCCCATGTGCCGTTTCACCACCTCGACGATGGCGGCTGTGGCGTTCTCCAGCAGGTGCCAGCGGTCGGCGACCTGTAGCGCCCGGGGAGCTCCCTTGGCGGCTCCCTCGCGAAAGCCACTGCCGCGGTCGCGGCACACGATCTCAATGCCGGGATGCGCTGCGAGCCAGTCCGCGACGGTTAGCGCCCTCTCGATCCGGTGGGAGATCAACCGTGCGGCGGCGCTCGAGGTTGCAGATGATGGTGCCGTAGCGCTGGCCCTTGAGCCAGGCGAAGTCGTCGATGCCGACTACGCGGACGTCGGACGGTGTGGGTGCCGCGGGCCGACGCAGCATCCGCAACAACGTGTCGGCACTGACCGGTGTATAGGGCGGACTAAAATCAGGCCACGCGGCGGAGCAAATCCAGGCCACTGCCCGCAACCTATGTGAGGTGCCCGAACACTCAGAAAGAGAGTCGTTGCAGGGCTTTAATGGACAGCCGCACGCCAAAGCCAAGAGCATGAATGCCACTGGAAGTGGCGGGGGAGTGGCCTGGTTTTAGACCGCCCTCTACACCGTTGCCGACGTCATCGTGTCGGTTCTCGAGGCGGCGGGAGTCAGGCGCTGCTATGGCCTGCCGGGCGACACGCTGAACCACGTCAACGACGCGATCCGGCGCAGTGGCATCCGCTTCCTCCATGTCCGCCATGAGGAGGTGGGCGCCTTCGCGGCCGGGGCGGACGCCATGCTGACCGGGGAGCTGGCCGCCTGCGCGGGCTCCTGCGGGCCGGGCAGCCTTCAGTTCATCAACGGTCCTTACGAGGCGCATCGGAGCCGCTGTCCGGTGGTGCTGATCGCGAGCCAAGTCGTGCGCGACGAGATCGGCTTCGACTTCCCCCAGGAGGTCGACTTCAAAGCCGTCTACACGGCCTCGACCGTATTTTGCGAGGAGGTCCGCACCCCCGCTTCGGCCCGGCGCATGGTCGCGATGGCGGCCCAGGCGGCGATTGCCAAGCGCGGCGTCGCCGTGCTGATCTTGCCCGCCGACGTGGCGCGCGAAGCCGCCCCGGACGGCCCCGCATTTGCCGTGCATCGCGCGATGGCGCAGTTGCGCCCCTCTGATGCGGACCTCGATCGAATCGCGGCAGCGCTCGCGGCAGGGGCGCGAGTCGCGATCTACGGCGGCTCAGGCTGCGAGGGCGCCCACGGTCAGGTGGTCGCGCTGGCCGACCGGCTAAAGGCGCCAGTCGCGTTCACGTCCCGGGCCAAGGACTTTCTCGAATATGACAACCCGTATGCCGTCGGAATGACGGGGGTGTTCGGCACGGACGGCGGCTACCATGCGTTGATGGCGTGTGACACGCTACTGCTGCTCGGCTGTGACTTCGCGTGGCGGCAGTTCTACCCGGATAAAGCAACCATTATCCAGGTCGACATCGAAGGCGCCCATCTCGGTCGTCGGCACCCCATCGACCTCGCCGCCGTAGGCGATGTCGCCTCGACCGTCGAAGCGCTTCTTCCGCGCGTGGCGGTCAAGACCGATCGTAGCTTCTTGGACGGTGCACTCCAACGACACCGCAAGGCGAGCGCCAGGCTCGACGAACGGGCGCGGGTCGGCAAAGGTGGCTCGATCCATCCGCAGTATCTCGCCGACCTCGTGGCCCGGCATGCGCAGCCCGATGCCGTGGTGACGGCGGACGGAGGCTCGCCCATGGTCTGGCTGCTGCGCCACATCCCGGCGACCGGCCGCAATCGCACAATCGTCAGCCTGACGCACGGCACCATGGCCAACGCCATGCCCCAGGCGCTCGGCGCCGCCGCGGCCTGCCCGGGCCGGCAGGTGATCGCCCTGTGCGGCGACGGCGGCCTCACCATGCTCCTCGGCGACCTGCTCACCGCCGTGCAGGAGAACTTGCCGGTCAAGCTGGCCGTGTTCAACAACGCTTCCCTCGCCTTCGTCGAACTGGAGCAGAAAGCCGAAGGCCTACTCGACAGCTACACGGACCTCAAGAATCCCGACTTCGGCCGCGTTGCGGAGGCGATGGGCTTGTGGGGTCGTCGCGTCGAGAGGGCCGATGATCTGGAGAACGCCGTGGTCGCCTGGCTCGCGACTTCCGGACCGGCCTTGCTCGATGTCGTCACCGACCGATTTGAACTTGTAATGCCTGCCCACATCGAGCAGGCCCAGGTATTCGGGACTGCACTATACTCGGTAAAGGCGATCCTCGACGGACGCGCGGGCGACGTCGCCCGCCTCGTCGGCCACGCTGTGCTTCCTTGATGAATGGAGATCATCCACTTCCAACCTCCGTTTCGGCATACTGCTCGGGATGATCCTCGCCCATTGGTCGATCACCTTCGCGCAGGCGATCCGTCCACTCAGGACATCAGGTAAGAAGCCGGCATGTTCTGCAATGCCAAGATCACGCGCAGATCGGGGCGACCTTGCTGTCTACCCCGCGTCCAAGCCCGAATTAGGGGAAGAAAGAGGTTCAAGGTGTCAGGATGTGCAAAATTTTACGACTGACCTCGATGTCGAATTATTAACGATGCACGCCACGCTGCCCGAACTCACGCCCGCCGAAGCTAAGACCTCGCCGCGGAGCCGGGCAATCCACCTTCGACAGCGGATCTGGCCGGATGCCGGCCCCCAAAGGAGCAGGACATGACCGACGATCGTCTGCGCATGCAGGATCCACGCGAGCAGTATCCGCGGCCCCCGTTCGAGCAGCAGCCGCAACCGGCGCCAGGCCTTGCAGCGCTGATGACCCCGAAACCGGACCACGGTGAGGTCAGCTATATTGGCGCCTGCCGCCTTCTCGGCCGTCGGGCGCTGATCACTGGCGGCGACAGCGGTGTCGGTCGCGCCGCCGCGATCGCCTTCGCTCGCGAGGGCGCGGATGTCGCGCTCGGCTATTTGCCTAGCGAGGCCCAGGATGCCGGGGACGTCCTGCGCCTCATCGAGGCGACCGGACGCAGGGCGATCGGTCTGCCGGGCGACATCTCCGATGAGACCTTCTGCCACTCCCTGGTCACCGAGGCGGCTGCCGCCCTCGGTGGCTTGGATCTTCTCGTCAACAACGCCGGTGCGCAGAGCACCAAGCCGAGCCTGCAGGAGCTGACGACTGACGACTTCGATCGCACTTTGAAGACGAACCTTTACGCCCTGTTCTGGATCACCAAGGCGGCCGTGCCGCTACTCCCTCCCGGCGCGGCGATCATCAACACGGCATCGGTCCAGGCCTACGAACCTTCTCAGGGCATCCTGGACTACGCCGTCACGAAGGCGGGCATCGTGGCCTTCACCAAGGCCTTGAGCAAGCAGCTGATCGAGAAGGGCGTGCGGGTCAACGCAGTCGCGCCGGGGCCGTTCTGGACCCCGCTGCAGGTCAGCGGCGGTCAGACCCAGGACAAGGTCGAGCGGTTCGGCACGCAGGTTCCGTTGGGGCGACCGGGTCAACCTGTCGAACTCGCACCCGTCTACGTACTACTCGCCTCCCAGGAGGGGAGCTACATCACGGGCGAGGTGTACGGAGTGACGGGAGGCGTCGGCATTGACTGAGCATCGCAGCGCTCAGGGCGCGCGGTGGCGCTCGTACGAGGTGTTGTACTTGCGGCGGAGGTCGACGTCGCGCAGGTACACCTCCCGCTTGAGGAAGCGCATCTCGATGTCGAGCATGTCTTCGTTGACCTCGGTCCACCGCGACCGTGACGGCGACCGAAACGATGCGGCCGGCCTCGCGCACCTTCACGTAGGTCGCGTCCAGCCACAGATAGGGCCACTCGCCCTCGATCGGCCGGTCGAGGAAGGCGTTCACCCAGTCATCGATCTCGGCGCAGAGCCGGCTCACCTGGTTTTTGGAGATGCCGGTTCCTCCCATGGCCTGCACGAGATCGTCGACCGAGCGGGTGGAAACACCCTGGATGTAGGCCTCCTGGATCACCGCCGTGAGTGCTTTCTCGGCCATGCGGCGCGGCTCCAGGAAGCCGGGAAAGTACGAGCCCTGGCGCAGCTTCGGGATGCGCAACTCGACCGTGCCGGCCCGCGTCTGCCAGTCCCGGTCGCGATAGCCGTTGCGCTGCGCCAAGCGCTCGCCGTTCTTCTCGCCATAGGCCGCCCCCGTGAGGGCGCCCACCTCCAGCTCCATCGGCCGCTCGGCCGCAAAGCCGATCATCTCGCGCAAAACATCCGCGTCGGCGCTCTTCTCAAGCAGGCCGCGCAGGCTCATCATCTCGTCGATCATCGGTGCGTTTCTCGGTTCAGGTTGGTGTTCGCAACCCGACCCTAGCCGGCGACCGCCGATGGCTACCTCCGCGAAGACGCCCGTCCGCTCCAGCGTTGTGGATGGCGCGCGGACGGGCGTCTCCGCTACCGGCCAGCTACACCACCATCCGGGACTCGATCTCGACTTGCCCCCCCCGACCACCATGGAATCACGAGTTAAGTCAAAGGTCAGCATCGAATGTGCGGGAAAACCCGAACTTTGACCCCTCTCAGTTCCGCATGCAGTTGCTTGTGAGAACTCACAAATACTTCGTTTGGGTTGGGGTCACGATCGGCGCCGATCGTGACCCCAACCCAAAATGGGCTTCTCCTGCAATCGCAGCGAATTGGTCTGGGTAGGAGGTGGGGTCAAAGTTCGGCTCTGGCGCGATTATGGTGCTGATCGGCAGGTTCTTTTACCCTGGCTGGACCATCCTGGACCGCAGGAGGTCGACGTTGGCACGCCCGTACATGATCCTCCCCCTTTGAAGTGGTCCGTCCTGAAGTATGGCTTTCGAGCCCCGGAGGACGGACGACATGGCGAAGCGGCATAGGCCCGAGGAGATCATCACCAAGCTGCGTCAGGTTGACGTGCTGGTGTCACAGGGATTGAGCGTGGCGGACGCGGTCCGCAACATCGGCGTGACGGAGGTGACGTACTATCGGTGGCGGCAGGAGTACGGCGGGCTGAAGTCGGACCAGGTCAAGCGGTTGAAGGAGCTGGAAACCGAGAACAGCCGGCTGCGCAAGGCGATCGCGGACCTCACGCTCGACAAGCTGATCCTGCAGGAGGCGTCCCGGGGAAACTTCTGAGCCCTGCGCGCCGGCGCGTCTGCATCGACCATGTCCGTGCTGTGCTGAACATCTCCGAGCGCCGCGCCTGTCGGGCGCTCGGTCAGCATCGGTCGACGCAACGCAAGGCGCCGCGGGGCCGCGACGACGAGGAAGAGCTGACGGCCGACCTGATCGAGCTGGCACGCCAATACGGCCGCTACGGATACCGCAAGATCAGCGCCCTGCCGCGGGATGCCGGCTGGATGGTCAACGACAAGCGCGTCGATGGTTCGACAGGCTCACCATGACGGGATCTGGCGCCAGGAAGGGCTGAAGGTGCCGGCCCAGCAACCGAAACGCGGACGGCTGTGGCTCGGCGATGGTTCCTGCATCCGGCTTCGGCCCGAGCGCCGGGATCACGTGTGGGCTTACGACTTCGTCGAGGAACGGACCCACGACGGCCGCAAGTTCCGCACCCTCAACGTCGTGGACGAGTACACCCACGAGTGCCTGGCCATCCGGGTCGCCCGCAAGCTGAAGTCGACGGACGTCATCGACGTCCTCTCCGACCTGTTCATCCTGCGCGGCGTGCCGAATCATATCCGCTCCGACAACGGCCCGGAGTTTGTCGCCAAGGCGGTGCAGAAGTGGATCGCGGCCGTCGGGGCCAGAACCGCCTATATCGCACACGGTTCACCGTGGGAAAACGGCTATGTCGAAAGCTTCAACGCCCGTTTCCGCGACGAGCTGCTCAACGGCGAGGTCTTCTATTCGCTCCGCGAAGCTGAGATCATCATCGAGAGCTGGCGACGCCATTACAACGCAATCAGGCCCCATGCCTCGCTCGGGTATCGCCCGCCAGCCCCGGAGGTTGGTGGTGCCAACCTACACCGCTTGGCCGGCTGCGCTGACCCGACCTGCTTCGCCGGCCAAGCTACCCGTGGCGCAGCGGCCTCCGGCGCACTAACATTCACACCGGACCACCCAGTGGGGCCGATCACTCAAGAGGCCTCGAATGCCGTTCCGGGCGCGGCCGGCCAGTGCTCGGGTGGCTGGGCGATCGGCAAGCCCTCGCATCCTCCTCGGATGCGCGGCGGTCCAGGGATCGGTGCACCGACTGGTCTTGCACGCCGACCTTGCCGGTGCGACGCTGTTTCAACCAGTTCGCCCCCGGGGCGAACGACGGGAGGTCGGTCATGGTCCGCCGCGTTCCACTCTCGGTTATCGCGTGTTGGGCCTTGATGGCAGCCTGCTTGCCCGCGCCGGCGACCGCGGAGGACGCCCCGCCGGTCGCGGACAACGTAGACGGCGATGGCGGGACGAGTGCCTTCTACCAGATCGTCGGCACGTCCCCGGACTCCGAAGCGGGTCGCATGATCCGCACGGAGACGATGGCGTCCGACAAGCTGCCCACCAGTGTAGGCCAGGGCTTCAGGATCCTCTACGTATCCACCGACGGCTTGGACGGCGGGCGTCGCGTGCCCGTATCTGGCGAAGTCCTCATGCCGAAGTCGTCGCCCCCCGCCGGGGGCTGGCCCGTCGTGGCATGGGCGCACGGGACCACGGGCGTCGCCGACGTCTGCGCGCCGTCCTGGCGAGGGTACTCGACACGCGACCGCACTTACCTGAATCGCTGGCTGGAGGAAGGCTTCGCCGTAGTCGCGTCGGACTATCAGGGGCTCGGCACGCCCGGCCCACATCCCTACCTGCTCTACAGGCCCGAGGGCTACAGCATGCTCGACGCGTTACGAGCATCCCTCGCGTGGTTCGCCGGCACCTTGGACAACAGGATCATCCTCGTCGGGCAGTCGCAAGGCTCTGGAGCGGCGCTCGGCTCGGCATGGCTCGCACCGGGGTACGCACCGAACCTGCATGTCCTGGGCGTCGTTGCGACGGGGCTGGTCGTGGACTTCGTGGCGAAGCCCGGTTCGCCGCACCCGCCGTTACCTGTGAGTTACGACGATCCTGCGGAAATGGATGCCGCTTACGCGATGTTGCGGGTCGAGGGTACCGATCACAGTCTGCATCCGGGCATCCCGACCCGGACGACGATGACGCCGGAAGGCGTTGCCCTGTCGCACGTCGCTCGGACCGCATGCCTCATCGACCTGTTCAAGAAGGCGAGGAGCGACGGCGTCTCGGGCCATGACCTCTTCACGGTCGAACTCGCGGACATCGAGGCGGGCGAGGCCGCTGCCACGCATATCCCCGATGCCAGGATCACCTTCCCCGTTCTCGCGGGCACCGGGCTGGCGGACTACGAAGCGAGCCTGCCGGGCCAGTACAACGCCGTGGCCGCGATGTGCGACGGGGGTACGACAGTCGCCTGGCACCTGTACCCGGGCCTGACGCACAACGGCGCAGTGAACGGCTCGTTGGTCGACTCCGTCCCATTCGCGAAGGCCTTGCTCAAGGGGATGCCGATTGCGTCCACGTGCTCGTCGATCCCGATCCCGGGACCGGTGCAGCCGGCCGCGCCGGGGATCCCATTCAACAATTGAGCGAGCGGAATGCCGCCACGGCGCGGTGGCTCGCGTGCCTCCGGCGAGCGGATCCGGGGTCGAAGGGGAGCTGGCCCATGATCCGTGGGAATGTCGGGGTTGGCGTGCGGATGCGCTGTGCGACGTTACTTCCACTGCTGGCCCTCGCCTTGCCACCTGCGGCGCAGGCAAAGTCGGTGAGGGTCGCCGTCGTCCAGCTCAAATCGACCGAGACCGGGGACTTCGCGGCGATGCTCAGGGAGGCTCGCTCCGCGAAGGCCGCCGGCGCTGCGATGGTCGTGTTCCCGGAGACGGCGGACATGGGATGGCTCAACCCGAGGACCTTCTCGGACGCGGCACCCATACCCGGTTCGGTGACGGACAGCTTCGCCGACATCGCGAAGCGGGTCGGCATCTGGGTGGCGACGGGTCTCGCCGAGCGCGGTCGACCGCTCGACGGGCAGCCGTCGACGTTCGAAGCGTACGACTCCGCCGTCCTGATGGATCCCTCCGGGGCCATCGTGCTCCGACATCGGCAGTTCAGCGTCGTGAGGAACGCCTTCGGCAGTTGCCCGGCCGGCTCCGGTCCCGGCGGCTGCGGCTATACGCCGGGCCGGCTCGGCGACACGCGGGTGGCCCGGACCCCGTTCGGCACGGTCGGTCTCCTGGTCTGCGACGACGCGTTCACCTTCGACACGGCCTCACTCGACGCGCTGAAGCCATTTCGCCCGACCCTCGTCGTCGTGCCATGGGGCGTCACGGCCGGATCGCAGCGCGAGTGCGGCATGGACGGGTTCAACGCGACGGGCTTCGCCGCCCAGGCCGCCGCCTACCTGGGGACAGCCTACGTCGTCGGGGCCAACGGGACCGGCGAACGCGCGTACGGCCGCTTCCTGCCGTCATGGTACTGCGGCGCGAGCGGCTTCGCCACGCCGACCGGTGCCGTCGGAGGCGTCATGGACGGAACGGACGAGACGGGTTTGTTCGACATTCCCGTCCCCGATTGAGCTTCGCCCATCGAACGTGGCACGACTCGGAGCCGGCGTTCGTCGGCGAAGGGAGGCGTCGCGTGATCGCAGGAGCCCGGCGTCGCGGACTCGATCGGCAGTCCAATGGACCGACCCGGACACCGTCGTCGCACCAAGCGGGTCACGAGCCTTCCCCCCTAGCCATAGCTCGACCCGGTCACCGTCGGCCAAGGCCCATGCCTCGCGCATGGCGGCGGCGTCGTCGCTGGCGAGTATCGGCGTCGACACGGCATCGACCTGTCCGCCGTCACTGATCCAGTACAGTCGATACCGATCGCGACACCGTTCGTCGGACATCGCTTCGACCTATCTTATCCCCCACCTGGACGGTGTCCTCAAGCTTGAGGTTTCACAGGCCGCGGCGCGGATATCCATCCCGGGGCGACGATGACGAGATTGCGCGGAAGCGGTAGCCCCGTCCAGGGCGCGCGTCGAGCTGCGGGTTCTTGGCGGTCATGACGCCCTGGCGGCGCTCCGATCCTTCCCGGGGTCGATGCCGGAGGCCGGAAGCGAAAGACCCTTCCTTGAATCCGTCGGCCCTCGCCGCCGCCGCCATGTCCTTCGGTGCCCTTCTGGCCGTGGCACACCCCGCACCTGCCGCGGATCCAGGGCGACCGAACGTGCTGCGGTTGGTGATGCACACGCCCCATGGGGGATTCACCCGCATGGTCGTCAGCGTGACCGTGTGCGAGCCCGGCTCCGGTCGTTGCGCGACGGTGGACGACGTGCTGGTCGACACCGGGTCCACGGGATTGAGGCTGGAGGCGTCGGCCGTGCCCACGTGATTACGCCTGCCGCCGTTCGTCGGGCCGAACGGCACGCCCCTCGCCGAATGCCTTCGCTTCGTCCACGACACGGCCTGGGGAGCCCTCCATCGCGCCGACGTGCGGCTGAGCGGGCTGACCGCGAGGAACCTCCCCTTGCAGGTCATCGACGACCGCGGCGGCCCCCAGCCCGCGAGCTGCCCGCGTTCAGGGTCGCACCCCACGTCGAACGGGACGTTGGGCGTCGGCCAGCACCTGCTCTACTGCCAGGGCGCCTGCGAACAGGATGCGGCGGCGCCCGGCGTCTTCGTCGAGGGCGGCTCCGCGTGGGCACCGCTTCGAGGGGCCGTCGACCCGGCCGTCCGACTGCCCAACCCGATCTCCTTCCTGCCAGGGCACGACAACGGCGTCGTCATCGACCTACCCTCGCCGCCGGACGGGGCGGCCCGGGAGGTCACGGGCACGCTGACTCTCGGGTTGAGCGCCGGGCACGAAGTCCCTCCCGCCAAACCTGGCGTCCTGCGCCTCGACCCGTCCGGCCGCTTCACGACCCTGTACGGGGCGATGCGTTCCCGGACAGCTACGTCGACAGCGGGACGGAAACGTACATCCTGCACGACGACGGCTTGCCGCGATGCCGTGGGATGGCATGGGCGTACTGCGTCGGGCCAAGGCGCGTGCTGGACGCCGTGCTGCTCGGCCGTGAAGGGGCCCGTGTGCCGATCCGCTTCGTCGTCGGGGATTACCGAGCCAGGCGGAACCAGCGCGCCGGGGGCTCGGAGGACGTCGCCGAGGTCGCCGACGATCGGTCGACCGCCTTCGTCTGGGGGGCGCCGTTCTTTCTCGGAAGGCGCACCTCCCTCGTCGTGGAAGGCAAGGGCGTCCCGGGTGCCCCCGACCTCGTCGGACCGCTCTATGTCGTGCAAGGGAATGTCGACGCCGTTCCGGCACGTCGGCCATCGGGTGCAAGGGCAGGCACGGCCACCGGGCAGCTCGGCCCAGTTCCTTCGTGGACGAGCACCGCCCCCGCGTGAGCGCATCCATCGGCACCGCGTTCGCTCCGCTCGATGCCGCGGAAACCGATCTCCTCCTGGCGCAGGCCGACGATGCCCTGCGACGCGCCGAGCGTGAGGGGCGGAACACGTGTCGCTTCGACTCGCCGAACCACCCACGCGCGGCCGGAGCGGGATCGAGGACGGCACGACGGAAATCCGTGACGACATCACCTCGACCCACTACTCCGATCGCTGGCCGCCCTTGTAGTACCTCGTGCCAGGTGTCGAGATGTTGTGCGCCACGGTCGCGCGCAAGCGTGCATCGGGATCAGTCTGCGAGACCCGTGCAGCCAGATCGAACCACCTGCCAGCCAATTTCGGCTGACCTTTCCACTGCCAGATGACGCCCCGGTTGTTATATGCAGTTCCAAGGAATCTATCGGAGTTTCTTTTCAGGATGGGAATGGCGCGTTGGATATCGAGGAGCGCCTCCCTGAACTGGCCGAGTTGTGCAAGGGGCAATGACCGCTCGACGAGTATATGCGACCTTTCGATGACCGCCTTATTCGCTTCGGCTATGCGCAGTGCTTGATCGAAAAGGTCGAGTGACCACGCCAAGTGGGGATCGATCAGGCCGTCGCCGATCGCCTGGTTGCTCCCTTCTGCGAAAAGTTCGTATTCCTCCCAGGCGACGTTTGCTATGTAGATCAGTGTCGCGGCATCGTACCCTCGACCTTGAAAAGCATACCACCATGCTTGGCGTTGCGCATCCCCACTCGCTGCGAAGTCTTTCAATTCATGAAGCGAGTTTCCCAGATTTCCGAAGAGCAGTTCACGATTCTGGAAATCGACAGGGCTGGAGATCGAGAGTCCGATCCTCGCCAGGCGTGCAGCGCGTCGTGGCTGGTCGGCGTCGAAGTAGATGCCGGCCAACTCTCCCAGGTAGCAGGCTTGGTCGTCGCGGTCGTGCTTGCGACGGGCATCGCAGAGTGATGCCGCGTAGTAGAAACGGGCCGCTCGCACACGGTTCAAAGCGAACATGATCCGCGCCCGGAGATGCCACATGCGCCTATGTGCAAAATCAGGAACAAGGCCGACATCACGAGCTTGCTTCAACGACAATCGTGAGTGTTCATTCGCCCTATCATACTCCTTCCTGCTCAGGTAGTCGTTTGCCATCGCGTGATGAAAGTCGATCGTGACAACGCTGACTGGCAAAGTGTCACAAAGGGACTGAGCCGCTCGAATCAGCTTGGCCGCCTCCCGTCTCCGGTCATGGAGGCGCAGTTTGGAGTGGACGGCGATTTGGATGGTCAATTGCTTGCCGGGATGCTGGGCACGAGCACGTGTTTGAACATACCGGTAGATCGGCAGTGCCACGTCGATGGCGGCGCGCCGGATGTCATCCTTGTTGTCCACGTACAAGTCCCAGACGTCGTCGAACGTCGTGACCTCGCGCATGGCCTCGGCCACAGCGAGGACGTCCGCGTTCACGGTTCGCAGGCTATTCCAGGCTACGTCCCTCTCGTCCGCCAAGTCCTTGCTCGGCGGCGCGGGGCGGCCAAGTCCGATCGATGGTGGCGCAGGCTCGGGCAGCCGTCTCGCGACGAACTCCAGGAACGGACGGATACGATCGAACGCTCCTGGAGGGAACCAGAGAGGCGCCACACCGAAGCGCTCCAGTCTCGCCTGCAACTCTGCTTGCCGATCATGTTCACGTTGCCTGGCCATGACGGCGAAGCATGCGGTCCGGGTGGACGCCGCCACTTTCGAAAGCACGTCCATCGTGCGATCGCTGTTCAGACTACAGCCGACGAAAAGCACTGGCTTGCTGCTGAAAAGCACTTGGAGCAGGACAGGAAGCGGTTCGTCGAACGTGAATCGGCTCGCGACCTTCGAGCCGTAGTGCCGGGCGTACTCCTGGCGGGTGAGCACACGTTCCTCGGCGTGGAGGGCATCCCCGTGCAACTTCAGCAGGACAGGTGAATCTGCCGAGATGCTGTCCATGACCGTCCTCGCCCGCGCTCCCCAGATCGGGAACAGGGGACGGCCATGGAAGGAGAACACCGACTCCAGTACTCGATCGAAGTTGGTCGTAATGACGACGCCCCTTGCCAAAGCCGGCAAGGCGTGTATAGGCCCGTCGAGATGGGCGGATCCATCGACGTCTTTTCCATAGGTGTGACGCACACTCGCTGTTATACCTTGGCGCTGACCACATGAAGTCAGTCGATGATCGATTAACTCTGCGGCGACCTCATAGTCGTTGGCTCGCAATGCTGCATCGACGGTCTCGCTGATGCCGAGTCTCGATGCCTCCGTCTGGAGAAAGCTCCACCAATCCAAGAGTTTCCACGGGACCGAAAGTCCGGCACCGACAAACGGAGTGCATCCAGCAGGACCGCAACTCGCGAGGAGTCGGTCGACCGCCTCCGCATTGTCTGGATCGTCCTCGATAGGACCTGGCATGCCGCAGCCTCGTCATCGCGCCGCTCACGTTGGCGCTCATTCATGTCGGATGCAGTCCACCCGGTCCAGCGTCGGTCCAGCAAGCCGTGGTCACCGCCGGTTCTCGGGGCGACGGGGCGGAGGCGATGAGACGAAGCCGGACAATGATCCCGGACGGCGGGACGGGAAGGTGGCGGGACGGGCGACCTGACCCGGCGTGCTTGGACGGTTCGCGCCCTACGTCCTATGGGGGGACGCATGCGACTGGGCCGGGTTCGACCGAGGCTTCCCTATACCAACGTCGAGGCGGACTTTCGGCGAGCGTGCGGCATCGTGCGGTTGTTTCTCTGTGCGCGTCGACCCCACGGCCAACGTCACCGGCAAGGGATCCTCGCTGCTGTCCAGAAGGTGAGCGGAAGTGAGCACACCTGCGCAGGCACGTGAGCACGCCGTCCTCACCCCGACCCGGCCTGAGCCGGGCCGTCCTGGTTCGCGGTCCCGCGAGCGCTGTCCCGCGGCGTCGTGGGCGAACGCCACCATGCCGATCTCGATGACCTCGTGGGTGCGGTGGTCGAGGCCGGTCGTCTCGACATCGACGAGCAGGGCGATGCCCTCACCCGGCCCGGGCCGGTAGGCGGTGTCCACCGGGCGCGGCCTCAGGCGCCGCAGCACGCGGTAGTGGTCGTGGGCGTTCAGCAGGCGCGCAGCGGCTTCTGGGTCGGGCGACGCGGGGGCGTGCCGGGTCTGCGGCGCCATGCAGGCGGGCCGGGCCGGCCGCGATTCCAGGCGCGTGCCCTCGATGGCAAGCCCGAACAGGTCCGGCTGGCGCTGGCCCAGCCAGGTCACGGCCGACGCGAGGTGACCGCCGTCGCGGACCGCGGCGGTAGTTCCGGAAGCTGCGTTCATCCCTTGTCCCTTCCCTGGTGGTTTCCGTCGTCACGTCGCCGCCTTCGCGGCCGGTCCCGGCAGTGCCGTACCTCGCCCTACGGCGCGCGGCCGTCCCCCGTCTCGACCGGCATGGATGGGGACCGTGCCCGGCGGACGATGCCGCTGCCTGACCATGCCGTCCGGTCGGCACTCGTCACACCACACGGCGGCGACCCGGCACGCCGGTCACGTCCCCGCGCGGCTGCCCGGCCTCGTGGGTCGCGACCCTGCGCCGGTCCCGCTCGGAACGCGTGTCGCCGGGCAGTGCCACTGCGGCGACGTTCGCCAACCCGACGTCGCGTACCTCGGCCCGGCCCCTGCGCAGCGTCTCCGACGCCCATCGTGCGGCCTGCGCGGGCGTGGCCCCGACCAGCGGGAGGAGCGTGTCGGCCACCCATCGTGAGGACGCGCACGCGTCGGCGTCCGAACCACGTCCGATTCCGGGTCGGACCGGGTCGCGTTGCGCGGGCGGATCGATTGGTGCTCGATGCCATCGACGACTCATCGGGGGACGGACGGTGTAGGCGCGGACCGACAGACGAGAGGGGACGGACCCGTCCAGAGCCCCGCGTGGCATAGGGGGTGTCAACGCGTGATCCGCGGGCATGCGGTTCAGACCCGGCTTCGTCCACCCCTACGTCGGACCCTTTCCGCTTCACGGGTCCACAACTTGGGATTACCCTGCATGGCAATCAGAAGGGCCCAGAGGTTTTCCCCGCATCGGTGGGATGAGGCCCTGATACGGCCGCGGACGGACGTCTCGTCACCGAGGGCGAACATTGACCGACCTCTACCATCCCCCGTTCGTGACAGCCGCCCTGGACAGGGTCGACGCGATGAGGAGCCTGCGAGAGGTGCAGGACGCCCTGGCCGTCGTCGACCGGCACGCTCCGGGACATATCCCGGACGCCGTGTTGGTCAGGCTTCTGAGGCGCTGCTCCGTCGATCCAGATCCGGCCTTGAAGGGCATAGTCTTCGAATCGCTTATGGCCCGAACCGTGTCATGGGCGAAATGGCGTTACTCGGGCATCGACGGTGCTGACCGAGAGGACATAGCGCACAATGTCGCCCTGGCCGTCATCGAGGCCATCCGCAATACGACCGAAATCGACTTCTGGGAAATCACATTCGACACGAACAAGAAAAGAGCGGCGGCGGACGCGTACCAGAACTACCTCAAACGATACGAACGTGAGGAGGAGATCGACGCCGAGATCCTCGCAGAGGTCGGGAGAGACGGCGGCACCGCCGCGGAACGGATGACGGACCAGGCGTACGCCTTGGCCGTGGGGCGCCGCATCCTGTCGGATGACGAGTTCGAGGTGTTCGGGATCCTGGTCCGCCTCGGCCTGCCCATAGCCAGTGCCAAGGCGTCCGATGACATCGTGCGACGGACCGGGAAGGCCCAAGGCACCGTGAGGGAAATCGTGACAAGGATCAAAAGGAAGATGGCCGCCGCCGTCGAGGAGCAGACGCGATGAGCACCGACAAGGAGACGCTGGACGCGCGCATCCAGGCCGACGAGGCGTACGACCGCGACGCCAGCCCGGAGGAGGTCCGACAGATTGCCGGGGCGCTGGGCGCGACCAGGGCGGCTTTCGAGGAACGGTTGGCGCTTCGGGGCTTCCTTGACGTCGATGACGACATGCCGACCGACATGTACGAACCGCTCGCGACCGGCTCGCTGGAAGCGCTTCGGGCGGCATACGACAAGGCCCGACCCGAGACGGTCGCGGTCCGACCCATCACGCCCCAGAGGTGGATGGAACTCGGGAGCCGGCTGGGTGGGGATCGACCCTTCATCGCCAAGCTGGCGAGGGGGGCCGTGACCCTGCCCACGAGGAAGGCCTTGAGCGACTTGGCCGACATGCTCGGGGCTCCGCTCTCTCAGCTTCGCGAGCATTTCGCTGCGGGTGGCATGGGGCTGGCGGGCGTGGAGATGAAGTCCACAACGAAGCCGTCGCAACAGGCATCCGAGACGTTCGAGGGAGCCGTCAGGACCTCGAACCTGCCCCCGGAGCTGAAGGCCCGCTGGTTGGAGGGCTGACCTCATGGACCCGTTCAGCCTCGCCCGCGCCAAGGCGCGGCAGACCCGGCGGGATAAGGCTGCCGGCGTGGTCGAGGGGTATGCCGCCGTCGAGGCCGCGCTGATGAGACTTGGGTTCATGGTCAACCCGGTCCCGCCCGGCGACGGCAACCTGAACGGGAACGATGCGAACCTCGACCGCGCGTATTCCCTCGTGTCGGTCCGCAACGACGTGTCCCGGGAGGTGCAAGCCTACCACCTGGGGCATGAACTCGGGCACGCCGACCTCCATCGCCCGGACCAATCCTGCGACCTGGCGCAAGCCGATCTCGGCGCGGCGGGGTCCCGTGCCCTCTCCCGGGTCGAGAGCTACGGACCCCGAGAGCGTCGCGAGTTGCAGGCCAACGTCTACGCCCGTGAGTTCCTCCTGCCCAGGGAGCAGGCTCGAAGCCTGTTCCTGGATGAGCGCCTGTCGGCCGTCGAGATCGCCGTCAGGGTCGGGATGCCGCACCGGGAGGTCAGGCGTCAGCTCGTCGACTGCCTGCTGAGGCCCGACGACGCGCCCGCCCGCGAGAAGTCGGGAGTCAGGAAATTCGACCTGGATCCCAGCCAACGGCGGGCCGTGGGATTCACGGGTCCCGCCCTGCTTGTGGAGGCCGGACCGGGGTCGGGCAAGACGAGGACCCTCGTCGAGCGGGTGGACCACCTCCTCGCGTCCGGCGTCCATCCGGCCGAGATCCTCGCGCTCACCTTCTCCGAGAAGGCGGCGGCGGAGATGTCGGCGCGCATCGCCGAGAGTAGGCCCGCGGAGGCCGTCGAGGTCTGGACCGGCACCTTCCACGCCTTCGGCCTGGAGGTCATGCGGAAGCACTACAACCGGATGGGCCTGACCGCGAAGGTCAGGATATTGGGGCCGTCGCAAGCCGTCGAGACGCTGGAGGAGCGTCTTCCGGTGATGGACCTGACGCACTTCCACGACCTGCGCGACCCCGGACGCAAGCTGAAGGAGCTGATGAGGCCCATTCATCGTGCCAAGGACGAGATGGTCGACCCATCACGCTTCCGACGGCTCGCGATGGATGAGCGTGAGGCCGCCCAGCGTGCGCTGGACGCCGCGAGCGGGAAAGCGGTGAAGGAAGCGGAGAAGCGTGTCATCAAGGCCGAGAAGACGCTTGAGGCCGCGACCGTCTACGACGAGTACGACGCACTCCTGAAACGTGACGGATTCGTCGACTTCGCCGACCTCATCATGCGTCCGACGCTCCTGATGGAGCGCGACGGGGAAGTCAGGGACACCCTGCGCGCAAGGCACATCCATATCCTCGTCGACGAGTACCAGGACGTGAACAGGGCGTCGGCACGCATGCTCAGGGCCCTTCACGGCCCTGGCAACCACCTCTGGGTCGTCGGGGATGCCAGACAGTCCATCTATCGCTGGCGTGGCGCGTCATCCCTGAACATGGGCAGGTTCGAAAGCGACTTCGCCACGCCAGAACGTCCAGTGCCCCGACGCGAACCGCTCGGTTTCAACTATCGATCGACGGCCCACGTGACGGCGCTGTGCCGGGAGTTCGCGAAGACCGTCGATAGGAAGCGGCCGGCCCCCATCCAAGGACAGGACAAACACATCCCCTACGGGGCCAGGCACGTCAGGGAAGCGGCTGGCACCCCGACGGGGCACTTGGTCGGGCGCGACGATGCGTGCGAAGCCGAATTGCTCGCCACGGAGATCAACCGTCTAGTCGGCCTGAAGGTGCCGTTCGGCTCCCAGACCATCCTCGCCCGATCCAACGCGCGGCTCGACACGCTGGCTAGTCAACTGGCGGCGCGTGGCGTGCCGACGCTCCACCTCGGCAGCTTCTTCGAGCGAGAGGAGGTGCGCGACCTGCTCTCCATCCTAGCCCTCGTGTCGGAACCTGGTGGCGCCGCGCTGGTCCGGGTGGCCGCCATGCGCGAGGTCGACGTCGGTGCATCCGACATCGCCGCCTTCGTGACCGCGGCCCGGGACAGGGACGTGCCGTTGGCGCTACTGTTGCCCGACGCGTCCACCGTCTCGGGTCTGACGCCGGCCGGCGCTGTGGCCCTGGAACGACTCGGAAGGCGTCTCCGGGACCTGACCCCGAGAATGCCGGCCATCGAGACCGCGTCCGAGTGGCTGTTCGACCGGAGTGACTACATCCGGGACCTTGCGACGAAGAAGGGAATCCAAGGCGACCTGAGCCGCGCCGCACTTCTGCAGTTGCTCCAGTTCCTCGACCAGGTCGAGGCGGACGGGTCCATGCTGACGACCTCGGCCGCGCTGAGGCGCGTGCGCACTGTCGTCATGCTCGCGGACGACCGCGACCTCCGCGAGCCGGACCTCGGGGCCGATGTGGACGCGGTCAGATTGATGACCGTGCACGCCGCCAAGGGGCTGCAGTTCAAGGCGGTACACGTCGTCGGCCTGCACGAGCATGGATTCCCCGTCAAGAAACAAGGGGTGATCTGCGACGTGCCGCCGGGGGTCGTTGGCGAAGTGGGTCCCCACGACGCACATGCCGAGGAGGAGGCCTGTGCGTTCTTCGTGGCCATCTCGCGAGCCGAGGATCACCTCCGCCTGTACCGCACCGAGGTGGCCAACACCCAGGACCGTAAGCCCTCGACGTTCGTTGAGGCGCTTGGGATCCCGGTCAGCGGGCGCTTGGCTGCCCTGGCCACGGTTCCGATGGCGCGACCGCTGGCGGCCTCGCCGCTCGTCGTCGAACGGTTGTCGGTGTTCGACATCATCGACTACGAGAGATGCCCCCTCAAAGTGGCCTACAGGCATCGTTTCTCACTGCATGCACGCCGGCACGAGGGTGCCTTTCTGAAGACCGACAGTGTCCTCAGGAACGTCATCGGCGACCTTTCGGCCATCATCGGGGCGGGAGCTAACGTCAGGGGTGACATCGAAGCGGCCTTCACGCGGAACTGGGCGGAACGCGGGCCCGTCGCCAGCCCGATGCATGATGACTACTTGGCCTTCGCCCGCTCTCGCATCGAAGCCCTGGCCAAGTTGGCGCAGGGTCAAGCCGGAACCGGGCCTGGCGACGTCGTCCTAAAGCTGGGCGTCGATGCTTCGATTCGCTTGGCAAGGCCTGTTCAGGCACGCGATGCCACGGGTCATGTGAAGCTGCGCTTCGTGACTCTGAAGCGACCCAGCGCCGAGAATGCCAAAGGGCTCGCGACGCGCCTGCTCGCGAGTGCGGCGTACGCCGTCGCCGGTGACGCCTGCTCGGTCGAGGTCGCTTTCGTCGAAGGCGGCGTGGACGCCATCGTCAGAACCGCGGCGCAACGTGCCGCGGATCTCGCCGAGGCGGAGGGCGTGCTGGCCACGATCAGGTCGGGGGACCTACCGCACAAACCGAAACCGTGGACCTGCTTGCGCTGTGGCCACTTCCACTCCTGCCCGGCGGCCGGAGGGGCGCCGGTCAGCGCAAGCCCCGAAGAAAGTTGACGAAGGCGCCGGAGGTTTTCCCGTCGTCGGCAGGATGAACTCCTTGAACGGCCTGCAGGCCACAAGGAGTTCGGAAACGATGGCACAGATCGAGATCTTCATCCGCACCGAGGGCAAGCGCGAGCCAACCCTCCACGTCTTAGAGGAGGGCATCGCCGTGGCGGCGCTGCTGTCCCAGATCGCGGGCCCGCAGGCGACCGCGGTGTTCATGTTCGAGGAGGACGGCGACGAGCCCCTGCCCAGGGATCACCGCATCCATCACGGACCGGAGGGGCGCCACCTCCACCACAGCCGACACCGACACATCGACGTGAAGGTGCGCTACGCGGGGCGCACCATCGAGCACGCCTACGGCCCCGGCTCTACCCTCGCCAGGGTGAAGACCTGGGCGGAGCGCACCCTCGGCGTCGACGCCGCCGAGGCGGCGTCGATGTCGCTCCAGATCCCCGGCACCACCGAGAGACCCGACGACATGGTGCACATCGGGTCACTGGTCCACGGTGACCATGTTCACGTCACCTTCGACCTCGTGCCCACCGTCCGCGTCCAGGGGGCGCTGTGATGTTGCCGGACCAGGCGTCCCTGCAGCGCGACCTGGATGCGGCCCCCTTTCGCGAGGGGGTCGTCCGCCGCCGGTGGCGGTTGGTCGGGGTGACTTGGCCCTTCATCCTCGTGGGGATCCGAGCCCGGGACGGACGTGAGTTCGTCCTGCGGCTGGAGTGCATGGGCTACCCGGCGCAGCCGCCGACCGGAACCCTTTGGGACATGGCTTCGAACACGCGATTGACGGAGAATGACTGGCCGAAGGGGGACGACGTCTTCAGCAGCGTCATAAGGTGGAATTGGCCCACCCTTTACTTCCCGCTGGACCGCATGCCGCAGCAGGGCCATCCGAATTGGGCGACGGAACACCCGGACCTCATATGGAGGCCCGATGGCGGACTGGTCCAGTACCTCTCCGAGGTCTGGCGGCACCTCAACTCGCGGGGCTACCATGGATGATACGCTCCGCCTCGAAATCCCCCTCTGGACCTGGGTCCGCCTGTATCGGGGACTGTGGCGGCGCGGCCGCGGCGTCCGGGAGTCCGGTGCTTTTCTCCTGGGTCGGAGGCGACAGGGAGCCGCGGCGGTCTGCCGGGTCGTCTATTATGACGAGCTGGATCCCGACGCGCTGAAAACGGGCATCGTGCGCCTGTCGGGTTCCGCCCTCGGTCCCCTTTGGGCGCTTTGCGCGGAGCGTGGACTGGAAGTCCTCGCCGACGTGCACACCCACCCGGGCAGCTCGGGGCAGAGCGAGTCGGACCGGGCGCATCCGATGGTCGCCATCCGCGGGCACGTCTCCCTCATCGTGCCGAACTTTGCCAGGAACGCCTTCGACCTGGCCGGTGTCGGCCAGTACCGCTTCGAGGGCAACAAGCGCTGGCACGACGCATGTGCGCCGCGCCTACGATTCCTTTCGGTCCGTTTCGAGGTCGCGCGATGACGCCCACTGACATGGCATCGGTCCGGGACGGCCTGAACCGCTTGGCCAAGCTGTTCATGGACGAGGGTTCGGCAGCCGACATCAGGGAGGCGGAGGCCCGGTTGGGGCGGTTCCGGATACGTGTCCTCGTCGGTCCCGAGGTTAACGTCAGCGCCGCCCATCAGGCGGCCCTGCTGACCGTCGTCAACGTCGCCTCCCGCTTCGCCCTGGGCGGCGTGTCGGTCGCCGGACCGCTCGATGGTTCCAGGCTGGTCAATGCGGTCCCAGAACCCACCCTCACGGCGGCCGTGGCGGCGTTGGGTGGTCGGCACGACGCCACCTGGAATCCCAACCCGGACGGGATGCCGACCATCGTGATCGGCAGGGCAGCCCTGGAGGGGCCGCGTGTCCTGCGGGCCACGTTCGAAGGATGGCGTGGCGGCGTCGTCCGAAGGTCGCAAGACGCGCTTGCCGACGAGACCACCGTCATGCCGGCCGCCGTGCTCGCCGGCGCCATGGCCGCCGCCGAATCCTTTTCCATGCTCATGGGGGAGACGCTGGCGGGACACCGCGACCTCGGCCTGTCCCTGTGGCGGCCGGATGCCTCATCTCATTGGCGCGAGCAGGCTGGTGACGGGCCCACCCTGGCCGCGTTGCCCTCGTCCCTCTGGATCCTGGGTCTCGGTCACCTCGGTCAGGCGTTCCTCTGGGCGCTGATGATGTGTGGTTACCCCCTTCCGCAGGACGTCCGGTTGACGCTGCAGGATTTCGATCAGGCCACCGCTTCCACGGTCAGCACCTCCATCCTGACCGACCCCTCGATGGTCGGTCGCAGGAAGACCCGTGCCGTCGCCGCGGTGCTGGAACGTCAGGGCTTCTGCACGACAATCGTCGAGCGCAAGTTCGACGGCGGCTTCAGGCGTCGTGAGACGGACGAGCCTTCGATCCTGGTCTGCGGGGTGGACAACCCGATTGCACGGGCGGATCTGGAAGACCCCGGCTTCCCGTTCGTGGTCGAGGCCGGCATCGGCAGCAAGGCGACCGACTTCAGGGCCTTGCAGGTCAACACGTTCCCGGGGCCGCGGCGGGCACGGGCGGTCTGGGGCGGTGCGTCGAACGCCGACGTCGTAGACATATCCGCTCCTGCGTATGGACGGCTGGCTCAGGAGGGCGCGGACATCTGCGGGTTGACGCAGCTTGCGGGCACCGCCGTCGGGGCTCCCTTCGTCGGAACGGTCGCTGGCACGTTGATGCTGGCGCAGATCCTCCGCCTGATTGCGGGTGACCGACCGGACGCTGTGGTCAGCCTCGACCTGACCGCACCACGTGGCCGACGGGCGGTGACGAACCAAGGGATTGGGCTGTTCAATCCCAACTTCCAACTTCTCGCCTGACGGGAGCGAGAACGGGGAGATGGCGATAATCCTTCAACGAGGGCGCGACTCCCCCCGGCATCTCTCTCGACGACTCGGAAGGGGGCACGCGCCCGAGTGCATTCTGTCCCGGCTCCGATTTTTCATTCATTTTTCATCCAGGCTCAGCCATCTCTCCTAAGACATTGATTACGTGAAGATCATTGTCGAAGATTCTTGCATGGCACGGTCGCATCGATGTTGCCGGGCATGTGCGGCATCGATGCCCTGCACCGACGCCCGATGCTGGGCAGGGTGAACCCCATTTTTATTGCATCTTTCATTCATATCGCGCAAGAATGCCTGGACAGCCATTTTCCTCGGATCGGCATACGATGCATCCCGCAGTCCTGCTTCCTCAACTGGCTGACCTCGGCAAGGAACTGATCCGGCTGATGGTCCAGACCCGTGAGCCGAGCACGCAAGTTGACCTGACCAAGAGGCTGAGCCGCACGGTTAGCCAGGCAACCGTCTCACGCGAGATGGCGAAGCTCATCCGGGCCGGGCTGGTCATCAAAGATGGCGTGACGAAGAACGCCGGCTTCAGGCTGACGGACTCGGCTCGCTGGTGGGCGACCCCTCCAGGCATGCGCACCCCTGTCAACTTCGACATGGGCCGGATCGACCGTTACGTACCCAACGAGACGCGCTGGTTGCCGGATGCACATGCCGAACGGATGCGGAACGCCAGCGACACCGTCGCACACAGGCTGGATGCGTCCACCTACTCAAGGCAGATCGCCGAGAGGTTCCTCATAGACCTGTCATGGGCCTCCTCTCACCTGGAAGGGAACACTTACGACTTCCTCGATACCGAGATCCTGATCAAGTACGGGGATCCCGCTTCCGGCAAGGATCCCCGAGAGACGACCATGATCCTCAACCACAAGCAGGCTATCTCGTTCATGCTCGACCGTTTCGAGCAAGCGCCGATCGAGGCCAAGCTCATGGAACAGATCCATGCATTCCTCATGCGTGACCTGCTCGAAGCCCCGAACGTGGGCACCATCCGAACCGATGGCGTCAGGATCGGCGGGACCGCATACAGGCCTTCCAATGACAGGATAGCGCTGTCCAGGGCCCTCGCCGACCTGACATGGAAGGCCGGCAGGGTCGAGGACCCCTACGAGGCCGCCTTCGTGCTCCTCATCGGCTTGTCGTATGTCCAGGCCTTCGCCGACGGCAACAAGCGGATGGGTAGGTTGTCGGCGAACCTTCCCTTGATGAAGGCGGGTCTTCCGCCCTTGTCATTCATGAGCATCGACCGGCGCTCGTACATTTCGGGTCTTCTGGCTTTCTACGAACTAGGCGAGACCGAGCTGTTCGCGGAAGCCGTGACCTCCAGTTACGAGGCCACGACGCCCCATTACGCCGCCGCGGTCGCGACACAGAGGATTCCCCGCACAGTCGAGATACAACAAAGGAAGCGCATAAACCAAGAGGTGGCCGCCTACGTGGCCAAGGTCATAGAGGGACGGCGTCCCGATCTCGCCGAGCACGTCGACGCGTCCTTCATGGACCTGCCCGCAACCGATGCGGAGGTCGTCCGGTCAGCGGTGCGTGGCGCCGTCGAGAACCTGTCTGAGGGCAATGCTCCCTTGTATGGGATCACCTCGGACGATTTCGATGCATACCGGGACGCATCGGCACCGGCACACGTGATGTGAGTCGCATCCAACCGAAGCGAGCCGTGCCCGCGGCGCGCTTCGGTTGGAACTGTGCCCTCGCCAGCCACCGCACTCTGTCCGACGCCACCTGCGCGGAGTTCGGCGAGGCATGGCGCAAGGGACTTCGGCTCACGTGCCCTTGTGTTCCGGCAAAACGAACGAGAGTCAAAACTGGTAGTTGCATACCCGCGAAGCATGTTGCAGTGCTCCGCGGGTGCACTTTGGGTCAGATTGCGTGAGTTCTGCGAGTCAAGCGTGGGAACTTTCCCGTTTTAACAAGGACGGTGTTGGAGCCCGAAAGTTAACACGCATCGAACGTGATATCGCGAGACGAATCAATCAGGTTATCCCGCCTTGATTGTCAATCGGCGTCGAAAGTTGACCCCCTATCGGCGTCCAACATTGGCTCTGGCGCAGACTTGGTGCTGCAGGCGGTGAATCCCGAGTGACTCCGGCGGCGTAGGCGCTTCGGTCAGGGAGGGCCGGATCGCATGTCGCAACGAACTGTGCCGCTCAAGCTTGCCCCGGCAGGGCTCGTCGTGGACCATTACGAGATCGGCGTGGCCCGGATCACCATCCACGCACACAGCGCATCACCGACGAGTGACTCTCCGGCATGCGCTCTCGCGTCCTCCTCGGTCCACAGCCGCTATGGTCGCTCTCTCGGCGATCTCCCGGCCCATGGTCGACGCCTCAGGATCCGTCTGTCGGCCCGGCGGTTCCGATGCCGCAACGCTGCCTGCGAGCGCCGGGTGTTCACGGAACGCTTCGCCCCCGACCTCATCCAGGCTCACGCGCGTCGCACTTCCCGCCTCGACGTCCTCACTCACGCGATCGCCCTGGCGCTGGGCGGGCGGCCCGGTGAGCGGCTTGCCGATCGCCTGTCCATGCCGGCGAGCGCCGACACGCTGCTGCGCCTCCTGCGCCGGCGCGCGACACCGACGCCATCCGACGTCCGCGTGGTCGGCATCGACGACTTCGCCTGGCTCAAGGGCCAGCGCTATGGCACGATCATCTGCGATCTCGAACGCCGATGCACCATCGACCTCCTGCCGGACCGGGAGGGTGGCACGGTCGCGGCTTGGCTCGCGGCCCATCCTGGCGTCGAGATCGTGTGCCGGGACCGCGGCAGCGGCTTCCGCGAGGGGGCCACCAAGGGCGCTCCCAAAGCCCTGCCAGACTGTGTGGAAAGGGGAGGATCGCGCTCCCCGTCCTACAGCGTCATGGTAGGATCCACCATGGCGCACATTCCCGGCACGGATCGCTCCCAACTGCTGCTGTTGCCCGAGGTGGTCGATGACTACGTCGGTCCGGACAATCCCGTCCGCTTCATCGAAGCCTTCGTCGATCAGCTCGATCTCAAGACCGCCGGGTTCGCCCGCGTGAGCGCGAAGGCGACGGGCCGCCCGGGCTACGATCCGGCCGATCTGCTCAAGGTCTACATCTACGGCTACCTCAACCGCGTCCGGTCCAGTCGACGCCTCGAGGCCGAGACCCATCGAAACATCGAGGTGATCTGGCTGCTGCGGCACCTCAAACCAGACTTCAAGACTATCGCCGATTTCCGCCGCGACAACCGGACAGCATTCCGGCATGTCTTCCGCGAGTTCGTGGTGCTGTGCCGCCAACTCGACCTGTTCGGCCGCGAAATGCTGGCGGTCGACGGCACGCGCATCAAGGCGGTCAACAACAAGAACCGCAACTTCACGCGATCATCGCTGGCCACCTTCGTCCAGGAAGCCGATGCGAAGCTGTCGGCCTACATGGCTCGGCTTGACGAAGGTGATGCCGCTGAGGAGCGCCCCGCTGGCGGCCACTCTGGCCGGGGCGACCCGAAGCTTGCCGAGAAGATTGCAGCGATCCGGGCAAGCGAGACCGCCACAAGGAGATGCTCGCCGAGTTGGAGCGCACTGGGGCGGACCAGATCTCGCTGACCGATCCTGATGCCCGGGCCATGGCGGCCATGACCAAGGTCGGCGTCGGCTACAACATCCAGATCGCCGTCGACGTGAAGCACAAGCTGATCGCCGAGCAGGAGGTGAGCAACCAGGTTCTCGACCTGGGCCTGCTGGCTCCGACGGTGAAGGCCGCGATGGAGGTGCTCGATGTCGAGGTGATCGGTGCCGTCGCCGATCGGGGCTACTTCAAGATCGAGGACATCGAGGCGTGCGAGGGAGCCGGCATCACCGCCTATGTGCCCAAGCCAATCCGCGGACCCGCGGTGCGCGAAGGCCTCTTCAGCAAGGAGGAGTTTCGCTATGATGTTGAACGGGACGTCTACGATTGCCCGTCCGGGGCAGTGCTGTCGCCGAAGTACTTGGGAAAGTCGCGCGACAACGTGAAGATCGACTACGCAAACCGAGACGCCTGCAAGGCCTGCGCGCTGAAGCCTCGCTGCACCAAGAGCTTCAGGCGGGTCTCACGGTTGGAGAACGAGGCCATCCTCGACCGCGTCGCAGTTCGCCTTGCTGCCCGGCCTGAGGTGCTCGACCAGCGGCGCGAGAGCGTCGAGCACCCTTTCGGTTCCATCAAGCAATGGATGGGTCAGGGCGCCTTCCTGATGCGACGGCTGGAGAACGTGCGGGGCGAGTTCAGCCTGACCGCGCTCGCCTACAATGTGAGGCGCGCCATCACCCTCGTCGGCGTGCAGGGCCTGATCGCGGCGGCCAGGGCGTGAGAGGAACTTGTCGGCCCTCGCCAGGCCGATTTCAAGCGTCCAAAGCCTCGTAAAGCCTCTCAGGACCGTTCCGGCGCCCGCTTCAGCTTCAAGACGTCCGTGAACGCGCTGCCGTCTCCTGTGACCATCGGATCAGGAGTTTCCGCACGGTCTGCTGCAGATCTGCGACCGCTGGCACCTGCTCGAGAACGCCACGGCTGCCTTTGTCGAGGCCGTGAAGCGGCACATGGGCGACCTCCGCCGCGCCATCACGGGCGGCGACATCGATCCCGAGGTCCTCAGCTCGGCCGAGAAGGTGCAATGGGCGGGATGGAAGCGCCGCGACGAGGTGAACGGCACCGTGAGGTCCCTCAAGAGCCAAGGACACAGCATCAAGAGCATCGTCCGGGCGACCGGCGTGTCGCGTCAGACCGTACGGCGCATCCTGGCTGGCACCCGGGAGGACGTGTTCCGCTCGCGCTCGACCACGCTCGATCGGTGGGGTGTGAAGCTCTGCACCGAGTGGGACGGAGGCTGCCGGAACGGGGCCGAGCTATGGCGGCGCTTGCGCGATGCCGGGTTCGGCGGGAGCCAGCGCGTCGTGACCGAGTGGGCGACCCGCAAGCGTCGCGCCGCACAGGCGTCGGCCGAACGGCTCGATCCCGTCACGCCGGTGCCGCCTGCCCGTACCATCGCCAGGCTGCTGACGTCCGAACGCGACTGCAGGTCGGCCGAAGCCTTGCGCGTCAGGGTCGCCGTCGAAACGACCTCGCCCAAGATCGTCGCGGCCCGCAACCTCCACGATCGCTTCAAGACCATGGTGGCGGCGAAGGAGACGGACGATCTCACGCCCTGGCTACGGGACGCGCAGGGGAGCGAGCTGGCCTCTTTCGCTTCCGGCATCATGGACGACGAGGATGCCGTGCGGGCTGCCATCGTCGAACTCTGGTCCAACGGTCAGACGGAGGGACAGGTCACCAAGCTGAAGCTCGTTCGCCGCCAGATGTACGGCCGTGGCAAGATCGACCTTCTGCAAGCTCGCATGGTCCAGCCGGGGTGAAAACGACCGCCGATCAGCACCAAGTTTGCGCCAGAGCCAAAATTCCACGCCTATTCACACCGAACGGAACGCACGCCGATTACCTAAAATTTGGAGATGCACAGCGCCTATCGCCTTCACGTCTCCGTGTCATGCCAACGACCTGCAACGGGAGGGCGTCATGGATCCGATGGCGAGGACGTACGGCAAACTCGTACTCGACGACTCGGCCAAGCTCTGGATGTCTGGCCTGCCTGTGGAGAAGATCCTGGAGGAGGAGAGGCACATCTCGCACGTGAGAACGCCGGCGAATGACAACCCGAACTGGTCGGCCATTCGCGACCACACCGCCGGTGGCCTGGCTGAATGGTTGGATGGAAGCGGTTTGGACCCCTGTGACGCCTGGCGGGTCGGGCTGAGGCGCGTCTGATCTAGCTGCGCGCAACTGAAGTACGAGTGATACTGCTGCGAACGCGTGACATACAAGCGAGAATGTTGCGTTGAGATATCATGTAAATACACGCTAGATCGCACGACGACTATTGAGCGATGATCAGAATGAAATGAACGGACCTCTAATCTGAGGCCCGTTCATATTCCGCTACAAAACACGAACGCCGGCTCGGATGCTTCCTCCATAGCCGCCGAGATCAATGGCGATGTGCCAGTGACCGGGGCCAGGAACAGGCAACCTATAGGGCGTACGTGTGATATGGCCTCCGTAATAGCGGTGACGACTCCCGCTACAATAAGCGCTGAAGTTGCTACTATCCATTAGCTTGATGTTGGCAGCATTGGACAGCGTCACCTCGACGGTTTCGTTGCCATCGAGGTATCCTAAGTCGTTGTGAAAGAAATTCACAACCGATCTCCTTACGAGTTCTTTTCCGTTGTGTTCGGGCTGCGTTGCCCGTGAGCCGTCGTCACGTACCGACCGCTGATCGCGCTCCGATAATGGTCGCCACTCGACCCCTTGGGGCCGGGCGCCTCCAACACCGTCGTGCGCGGGCTACGCTGCCCATGTGCCGTTGTGACGTATCGACCGCTGATAACGCTGCGAAAATGCCCGTTAGAACCGCCTTTCGCCATCGCTCAAACTCCTATCCAGGGCTATTACCATTGCTAGGGTGGGCTTCGATTGCTATCTTGCAATCGTGCCCCAGTTTGCAGGAACGAAACCAAATTGCAAGATAGCAATCAGCCATGACGGTAGGGAAATTCGATGGTGAGGCATTTTTTGCCGCTCTCGACGCGGAACGTCAGTCGCGTGGCTTCACATGGAAGAAGGTGGCTGAACAGGCGGCGGTGCCCGCTTCCACCTTGACGCGTATGTCACAGGGGCGACATCCTGACGTAAACACCTTGGCCGCACTTTGCGGGTGGTCCGGCTTGACTGTAGAAAACTTCACTCGTGTCACCTATGGCCAAGCTTCGGTGGCATCCCCACTTGCACAAATTACGACATTGCTGCGCGCCGATCCGAATCTTTCCCAGGAAGGTGTTCAAGCGCTAGAGGCAATAATCAGAGCGGCATATCAGCAAATGCGTAAGCAACAGCGATGAAGGCCGGTTTCCATGAAGTACCGGCGAGGGTTTAAGGCTGAAGCAAATTGGTATGCTCGTGAGATGCGGAAGGAATTGGGTGTTCCGCTGCACGGCCCGTTATGCCCATGGCAATTGACACAGCATCTTGGTTTCAAAGTATACAAACTGAGCGATTTCCAACTAGTAGCACCGGCACCGATGGCCTATTTTCAATCAGCGGCCGGTCAGCGGGAGTTTTCTGCGGTTACCGTCTATATCGAAGGTCAGGCGGTAATCATTCATAATGATAGCCATCATCCTTGGAGGCAGGCTGCTAACCTCGCACATGAAGCAGCTCACGGGTTGCTATGCCATCCCATGACTCGACTGACAGACGAGAGCGGCGCTCGTGTTCTAAATCGCCAGCACGAGGATGAGGCAAATTGGTTAGGTCCAGCCCTACTAATTTCGGAGGAGGCGGCCCTCTATATCGCTGAACACCGATTAACGGCCGCTATAGCGCGAGAACTCTACAAGGTCAGCAACGAAGTCCTACAGATGCGCTTGCGCGTTACAGGGGCTGTGCTTCGCATTGCTCGTCGCCCAGCGGCTTAGCCACTCCACATACGCCCGGCCATCTGGCACTATCGGGGCCGAGCACATTGCTCTAAATTGCGGTTTTCAAGATTTTGGCTTGCCCGGAACATTTTCGAAAAAAGGTTGAGTGCAACGCCGGATATCGCCGCATGCACCCAAACCCGCTCGGTCGACGCAGTCCCGACGCACGGCCTTTAAGACCTGTGGTGCGTCGAGGGGCTCGGGCACGCAGGGCGTAGATCGTCCGAGCGCCTGGCTACCGACGAGCCGCCGGGCGCGCGAGGCATGAGGACAGGCTAAAGCAGGCGTTCCTGCATCGACCTGTTGGCTGCTTCGATCTCGGTATGCAGCGCAGGCGACAACGGTTTCGACGGAGACAAATCGACGAGCAGGGGCACCTTCAGTGGCATGACGATTGAATTCCCGTTCTCGGGGTTCCTGGCAACTATCGGGAAGATAGCCAAGCAAAGCACCGTACAGGTCGTTTTATTACCGGCGAAAATCCCGTCGATCGCAGTCTACCCATTGTCGATTACAAGCTGTGATATCCACGACTGCATAGCAATACACGCCCTAGCGGCTGGTATGCGCCAATCGGCCCAGCACTTCCCTTGAGCCCAAATATTGAGTCCCAAAATGCGCGGGGTGAGGTGGAAGGCGACGATGCCCTCCTTGGCCCCGGAACGCTCTATCTGACCCACCCCCTTAATGAGATGCTCACGTAGATTCTCGGTGTGCGGCGAACGAACGGTTTTGAAAGCATAGGCTCGGGCTGGTTCCCCGGCATCAAGCGCGATGACGTCCGGGTTGTCGCCGGGGGAGTGCTTTGGATGGTCAAGTTCCACGGAGACGCCGTTTTCCAGGAGCAGGCAAGCCCAGTACATTTCGATCAGTTTGTTGTAGACATCGGCATCAGATGGCGGCGGCTGCGTGATGTGCACTGCCCCTTCTTCGAGCATTTTAAGGTGCGGAACCAACATTTCGAAGTCCGCATGCCCCTCGTTGGCCACCACCTTCGCCGCGAGGTCGTGCACCGCGATAGCGGCGGCGTACTCCGACCTCATGTCGTCCGGCGAAGGAATGAGCCCTTCCCGGAGCCGCAGCAGGATACGCCAGACGGGAAGCATGTCCGCGGAAGTCGCCTCATTGGTATGCCTGCGGTGAGGGCCGCCTTGCGGGAGAGGTGTCGCGCGGCTGAGATCTG
>CAXTBR010000039.1:0-41003 GCA_964242785.1 uncultured Lichenihabitans sp.
GCGACCGACCAGGCGATCTGCGCGAAGGCGAGCGTCAGCATGGCGAAGTAGACGCCCGACAGCCGCACGCAGAGCCAGCCGAACAGGGCCGCGCCCGCGGCGCCCAGCACGACCCCGCAGCCCAGCGCCGGCAGCATGGGCAGGCCGAGCCCGTGCGACGCCAGGGCGGCCCCGTAGGCGCCGAGGCCGAAATAGGCCGCGTGGCCGAACGACACCATGGCGCCGGCCGACATCAGGAACTGGAGGCTCGCCGCGAACACCACCGCGACGAGGATCTCGGACCCCACGGTCAGGAGGTAGTCGCCGGCCCACAGCGGCAGCGTCGCGGCCAGGGCCACGCCCGCCGCGGCGGCGAGGCGGGCGGGGGGCGGGAGCGGCGCCCAGGGGCGGCGGTTCGGCTCCGGCACGGCGCGGGACGCGGCCTCAGGCCGCCCGAGCAGGCCGAAGGGCCGCACCACGAGGACGAGCGCCATGACCACGAAGACCAGCACCAGCGACACGCCGGGCAGGACCAGCACGCCGAAGGCGTTGAGCTCCGACACGAGGACCGCGGCCAGGAAGGCGCCGCCGACGCTGCCGAGCCCGCCGATCACCACCACGACGAAAACGTCCACGATGATGCCGAGGTCGGTCGCGTGGTTGACGGCGTCGCGCGGGATCTGCACGGCGCCCCCGAAGCCTGCGAGGAAGACGCCGAGCGTGAACACCGCCGTGAACAGCCAGCGCTGGTCGACGCCCAGCGCCGCCACCATCTCGCGGTCCTGGGTTGCGGCCCGCACCAGCACGCCGAAGCGCGAGCGGTGGAGCAGCAGCCAGAGCAGGCCGAACACGGCCGGCCCGAGCGCGATCAGCAGGAGGTCGTAGCTCGGCACGGCCTGCCCGAAGACCTGCACGGCGCCGCCGAGGCCGGGCGCGCGGGGGCCCAGCAGGTCGTCCGGGCCCCAGACCAGCACGACGAGGTCCTCGAAGACCAGCGTCACGCCGAAGGTGGCCAGCAGTTGGAACAGCTCGGGCGCCCGGTAGAGCCGCCGCAGCAGCGCCATCTCGACGAGGGCGCCGAGCGCCGCCACCGCGAGCGAGGCCGCCAGGATCCCGCCCCAGAAGCCGAAGGCGCCCGCGAAACGCTCGGTGAGCGTGTAGGCCACGTAGGCGCCCAGCATCGCGAAGGCGCCGTGGGCGAAGTTCACCACCCGCGTGACGCCGAAGATGATCGACAGCCCCGACGCCACGAGGAACAGCGACGACGCCTGGGCGAGGCCGGTGAGGAACTGGGCGAAGTAGAAGTCCAACGCGGCCTCCGGGGCTCGATGCCGCCTCCACGGCCGCTCGGGCCGCGGAGGGTGAGGGGGTCGGGCGCCCGCGCAGGCTCAGGGTTTCGGGCGCAGCGCCGCGGCTTCGGCCTCGGAGGGCAGCACCGCGGTGCCGTCGACGTAGCGCGGGTTCATCATCACGCCGGCGCCGTCCTTCACGGCCGTGGTGCCCACGAAGGCCCCCATCGTGGCCTGGTGGTCGGCCGCGCGGAAGGCGGCCTTGCCGAAGGGCGTGTCGAAGCCGAACCCCTCGGCGGCCGTGACGATCGCCTCGGAGTCGGTCGAGCCGGCCTTGCGCAGGATGCCGGCCGCCGCCTCGATCAGCGTGTAGCCGACGACGGACCCGAGCCGGGGATGGTCGTGGTAGCGGTCCTGGTAGGCCTTGAGGAAGGCGTCGTGCTCGGGCGTGTGGATCGCCGCCCAGGGGTAGCCCGTGACGATCCAGCCCTCGGGCGCCTCGTCCTTCAGGGGGTCGAGGTATTCGGGCTCGCCGGTCAGGAAGCTGACGACGCTGCGGTCCTTGAAGAGGCCGCGCGTGCCGCCCTCGCGCACGAGCTTGACGAGGTCGGGGCCGAACTCGACGTTGAGGATGGCGTCGGGCTTGGCGGCCGCGATGGCCTGGACCACGGGGCCGGCGTCGATCTTGCCCTGCGTCGGCCACTGCTCGCCCACCCAGGTCACGTCCGGCCGGCGCGCCGCCAGCAGCGTCTTGAATACCGCCACGGCGGACTGGCCGTATTCGTAGTTCGGCGCGATGCTGGCCCAGGTCTTGGCCGGGAGCTTGGCGGCCTCGTCGGCCAGCATGGCGGCCTGCATGTAGTTCGAGGGCCGCAGCCGGAACGTGTAGCGGTTGCCGGCCGACCAGACGAGCGCGTCCGTCAGGGGTTCGCCCGCGAGGTAGACGACCTTCTTCTGCTTGGCGAAGTCGCCGAGCGCCAGGCCCACGTTGGAGAAGAACCCGCCCGCCAGCATGGCGACGCCCTCGCGCGACACGAGCTCGTTGGCGGCCGTCACGGCCTCGCCGGGCTTGCCGGTGTCGTCCTTGGAGACGACGACCAGCGTCTTGCCGCCGATGCCGCCGTGGGCGTTGATCTCGTCGACCGCCATCTGCCAGCCCTTGCGGTAGGGCTCGGTGAAGGACGGCAGGGCCGAGTAGGAATTGATCTCGCCGATCTTGATCTCGCCGTCCGCCGCCAGGGCGCCCGCCCCGGCCGAAGCCGTCAGGGCCGCCACGCAGGCCGCCATCGTCGTCGTCACGCGGTTCATCCCGGTTCTCCCTGTGGTCCGTGCCAGATCGTCAGTCCATCCCGGCCCCGCCGGGCATCCTCGACGGGCGGAGGCAACGGGGCGCGCGTCACCGCAGCCCGTCCTCGCCCTTGATCTCGTCCACCCTCAGCCCGCCGACGCGGGGCAGCGGCCGTCCGCCGTCCGTCACGGCGATCGCCACCACGATCTCGCGGGCGCGGGGCGCGTCGTTGATCCGCACCTCCATGCCGTCGAAGTGGCTGCGCACGAAGGCCGCGTCCTTGTGGCCGAGCGGGATGTCCAGCGCCGCGCCGGGGCCGCCGCGCTTCTTCGACGAGGGGATCAGGGCCGCGCCCCGCCCCAGCACGCGGCGCACGGGGGCGCCCAGGCGCGGGTGCAGCAGGGCGGCGGCGTGCTCCAGCTCGCCGTCCTCGCCCACCAGCGCGGCCTTGCCGTAGCTCTGCGCCGCCTCGCCCGGGATGCCCAGGGCCGCCACGGCGCGGCGGGTGAGGAGCTCGCCCAGCTCCTCGCCGATCGCCATCAGCGGCGACAGGTCCTCGACGTAGCGGCCGGCGAAGGGGTTGGCGATCACCGCGAGCGCGGCGGCGCGTCGCGTCGGCGGGTGGACCGGGCGGCCCATCTCGGTCGAGGTCTCCTCGACCACCACCACGATCTTGCGGATGTCGGCGCTCATCGCAGCCCGTCCTCGCCCCTGATGTCCTGAGCCTGGAGGCCCCCGGCCCGCTGGTGGATTCGCGGCCCCGTCGTCATCACCAGCACGAGCGCCATCTCGCCGGCGCGCGGCCCGTCCGTCACCCCGACCTCCATGGCGTCGAAGTGGCTGCGGACGTAGGACGCATCGACATGGGTGACCGGCACGTCGAGCCGCGTGCCGGGGCCGCCGACCTTCTTGGTGGAGGGCACGATGGCCTTCGCGTCGCCGAGCACGGCCCGCATGGCGTAGCCACCGGGCGCGTGCCACAGCGCGCCGTGTTCGAGCTCGCCGGCCTGGCCCACGATGGCGCCCTTGCCGTAGCCCTGGACCGCCGCAGGGTCGCCGCCGAGCGCGTCGAGCAGCGCGCGGGCCATGCGGGCACCGAGCGGCTCCAGGTCCTTCATGAAGGGGGTGATCTCGGCCACGTAGCGGCCCGCGTAGGGGTTGGCGATCACCGACACGACCGCGCCGCGCCGCAGCGGCACGGCGGGCGGGGGGCCGCCCTCGTGGAAGATCTCCTCGACCGTGAGGATCGTCTTGCGGACCGCGACCTCAGGCATGGCGGGCGAACTCCGAACGGGGGGACGCGGCGAAGGGGGGGTCGATCCGCGGGGAGGCGTCCGGGCCGCCCACGGTGGCGGACCGGCCCTGGAGGTGCAGCGCCGCCCCCAGGATCAGGCCGCGGGCGAGCAGCTCCTCGGCGACCTCCGCCCCCGCGGCCAGCGCGCGGGCCACGTCGGACGCCGGGAGCGGGCCCACGCCGCGGGTGACGAGGCGGGGGCCGAGGTCGCTGTCGGGGTGGATCGAATCCGCCGGCGCGCGGCGCACCGCCGGGTGGCCGGGCAGGTCGACGGCATTGGCCACCACGGTGGCGGCGGCGTCGGCGGCCGCGGCCGAGCCGGCCAGCACCGTCACGGCGTCGGCGATGCCGCGCGAGAAGGAGCGCCCGCGCCAGCCGCTGGTGGCGATGCCGCGCACGCCGCCCTCGGCGCCGATCCTCGCCCGCCCGAACAGGCTCGGCCGGTCGGGGCGATCCACCAGCCCCACCGTGAAGGCGTGGCCGGGCGCGCAGTGGAGCGCGATGTCGCCGCCGTTGTTGACGAAGGCGCGGTCGAGCGCGACGGCCCCGACCATCGCGTCGAGCACCGCCTCGGCGACCGCGCCCGCGACGGCCGCCATGGGGGTGATGAAGGTGGAACCCGCGAAGGGCGCGACCGCCGCCGCCATGCGGCGGGCCACGGGGCCGGAGAAGGCCCGCCTTTCTCCCCTGAGGGGAGAAGGTCCGCACAGCGGGGATGAGGGGGGATGCGCGACGGTCGGGGATGACCTCCCCTCATCCGCCCTGCCGGGCACCCGGGTCCCATCCCGGCTTGCCGGGATGGGTGCCCGATTCTCCCTGAAGGGAGAAGGGCGCGAGACCGCCGGAGCGCGCAGGAACTCCAGCTCCCCGCAGAGCGCGTCGAGCATCCCGGTCAGGGCCTCGGCCGCGATCCCGTAGGCCTCGGCCACCGCGGGGGCGGCGCCGTCGGCCCGGACGATCAGGTCGATCGGCCCGTCCTGCAGGTGCAGGCGCCGCCCGTCGGGCAGGGTGCGGATCTCGGGCCGCCTCACCGGCGCGGCGCCCCGGCCCGCAGGCCCCGGGCCGCGTCGGGCAGCAGGGGCCACGGGTTGTCGGCCCGGTGCGGCACCTGCCGGCGGTGGTCGCCGGGGCCGCGGAACTCCGACAGGGGGCGCACCTCGCCCATGTGGCCGCCGAGCGCCGCGTAGTCGTCGAGGCGCAGCGTGAACTCGATCGGGGCCACGAGGGCGGGGGTCGGCACCGAGCCGAAGCCGCCGGCCGGCACGCGCGACACGTCCACCATGAAGGTGATGCCGCCGCCCGGCCACACGTAGGTGGGCGCGCCCCCGCAGGTCACGACCGTCAGGGCGTCCTTGACCGAGCGGGTGAGGCGGACGGGGTTCTCGGTGACGCCGGCCCGGAGCGAGCCCCCGGCCCCGCCCATGAACAGCACGGTCGACAGGGCCGGCTCGCAGTTCTCGCGGATCAGGGCCACGGAGCGCGCCAGGGCCGCGGGCAGCTCGCGCTCCACCGGGCGCAGGTCCTCGTCGAGCGCGTAGAAGCCCGCGTGCTCGCCCGTGGTCGACACCATCAGCACGGTCAGGCCCGGGCGGGCCGCCTCGGGGTCGAAGGGGCCGAGGATGTCGAGCGGGTCGGCGATGTCGGTGCCGCCCCAGCCGGTGCCGGGTCCGGCGACCTGGAAGTAGCGCCCCGGGGTCGAGCGGCGGCCCTTCAGCTTGATGCCCGTCTCGGGGATGCCGAGGAGCTTGCCGGCCTGGTGCTCGGACAGGACCCCGGTGATGTGGTCGTCCACCACCACCACCTCGTCGACGAGCCCCCGCCACTGCTTGGCGAACATGCCGATCGTGGCCGAGCCGCAGCCCACCCGCATCCGCTCCTCCAGCGCGCCGTTGACGCGCGGCGGCTGGCCCGACTGGATCAGCACGGAGGCGCCGCCCTCGACCTCGACCTCGACCGGCTCGCCGTTGCACAGCGCGAGCAGCGTCTCGCAGGTGACGCGGCCCTCGCGCTTCGAGCCGCCGGTGAGGTGGTGCACGCCGCCGAGCGAGAGCATCTGCGAGCCGTATTCGCCCGTGGTGACGTGGCCGACCGCCTCGCCGCCGACCCGCGCCACGCCCCGCTCGGGGCCGAGGTGCCGGTCGGTGTCGATCTTCACCTTGACGCCGCAATAGGAGAAGATCCCCTCGGTCACGACCGTGACGACGTCGACGCCGTCGATCTCCGACGACACGATGAAGGGCGCGGGCTTGTAGTCGGGGTAGGTGGTGCCGGCCCCGATCGCGGTGACGAAGGTCTGAGGCTCGCCCACGATGGTCCCGTCCCAGTCGAGCGCCCCGGCGCCGAAGGGCACCACCCGCCCGCCGTCCTCGAGCGCCCGCTCCAGGACCACGTGAGGGTCGACCCGGACCAGGAGGCCGCCCTCGTTGGCATAGCGGTCGCAGGCGCCCCTCTGGCCGGGCTTGATGTAGCACATCACCGGGCAGGCGTCGCAGCGGATCTTCTCGATGGCCGAGCTCCCGGCGTCCTGGGGTGAGGGCATCACCGGCTCCCTTCGGGCGGCGTGATCGTTCGTGTGCAAACAAAGAGATGCCGCGCGGCCGCACCTGTCAAGGACTTTCCGTGCGGCCGCCGCCGCCTTCCGCCCTCCCTGCACAGTTCCAGGCAGGATGACCGTGGTACAGGCACGATGATGGTTGGACAGGCGATCGACGCGACAGTAATGGCCTGCGACTTCATGGGCGGCGATTTTCGGCTTCTGCGCGCCGGCCGGCCGTGCTTAGATGTTGGTGTACGAACGATCGGCGCGGCCACGACATGGATCCACCCACCATCGCGCCCGGGAGCGGCAGGCGCCACCGCGCCGTCGACCTCACGGTCAACGGCGCGGCCGTCAGCCTCGACCTGCCCGGCACGGTCCCGCTGCTCACCGTACTGCGCAACGACCTCCGGCTCAACGGCCCGAAATACGGCTGCGGCCTCGGCCAGTGCGGGGCCTGCACGGTCATCGTGGACGGGCTGCCGGCCCGCTCCTGCATCATGCCGCTGGCGGTGGCGCGGGGCCGCAGCGTGGTGACGCTCGAAGGGCTCGGCGCCGGGGGCGCCCTCCACCCCGTGCAGCAGGCCTTCATCGACGAGCAGGCCGCGCAATGCGGCTACTGCCTCAACGGGATGATCATGACCACGGTGGCGCTGCTCCGCCGCAACCCCGCGCCCGACGAGGCCGAGATCCGGCGCGAGCTCGCCGGCAACCTGTGCCGCTGCGGCACCCACGTCGAGATCCTGCGGGCCGTGCGCCGCGCCGCGGCCCTCGCGCGCCGGGCGGCCCCGGCGTGAGCGGCACGGGGACGCGGGCGGCCGGCTGGCGCGACGAGCTCCGGCGCGAGGGCGTGCTGCTCGTGCTGCGCGGCGCCCACGCGGCCGGGCCGATCCACGAGGAGCCGGAGGCGGCGTCCCCCGAGCCCGAGGCCCACGGCGCCGAGCTGTTCCTGTCGGTCGACGACGCCGGGCGCGTCACGGCCTACAACGGCCACGTCGACCTCGGCACCGGCATCGCCACGGCCCTGGCCCAGATCGTCGCCGAGGAGCTCGACGTCGCGCTCGACCAGGTGTCGACCGTGCTGGGCCACACGGGCCGCGTCCCCGACCAGGGCGGCACCATCGCCAGCGAGACCATCCAGGTCACGGCCGTGCCCCTGCGCCGGGCCGCCGCCCAGGCGCGCCACCGCCTCGTGGCGCTGGCGGCCGACGAGATGGGCGTGCCGGCCTCGGACCTCGTGGTCGAGCGGGGCGTCGTGCGGCGGGAGGGCGGCAACGACAGCCGCTCCTACGGCGAGCTGCTGCGCGGGCGCCGCATCCGCCTGACGCTCGACGACGCCGTGGCGCTGAAGCCGCCCTCGGCCTACGGGCTCGTCGGCCAGCGCATCCCCCGGGTCGACATCCCGGCCAAGGCGGCCGGCACTTTCACCTACGTGCACGACGTGCGCGTGCCCGGCATGCTGCACGGCCGGGTGGTCCGGCCGCCCTACGCGGGCCTCGACCACGGGCCCTTCGTGGGGCGGAGCCTGATCGCGGTCGACGAGGCTTCGGTCGCGGACGTGCCGGGCCTGGTCGCCGTGGTGGTGGTGGGGGACTTCGTCGGCGTCGTGGCGGAGCGCGAGGAGAACGCCGCGCTGGCGGCCGAGCGGCTGCGGACGCGGTGGCGCGGCTGGGAGGCCGGCCCGGACCTCGACGCGCCCGAGCGGGCGCTGCGCGATCACCCCGCCACGCCCCGCCGGCTGCTCGACCGCGGCGACGTCGAGGCGGCGCTGGCCGGCGCGGCCGCGCCGATGCGGCGCAGCTACGCCTGGCCCTACCAGCTCCACGGCTCCATCGGCCCCTCCTGCTCGGTCGCGGACGTGCGGCCGGACGGCGTGACGCTCTGGTCCGGCACGCAGAGCCCGCTGCTGCTGCGGGCCGACATCGCCAAGCTGATCGGCGTGCCCGAGGAGCGCGTCGCCGTGCTCCGCCACGAGGCCGCGGGCTGCTACGGCCGCAACTGCGCGGACGACGTCGGGGCCGACGCCGTGCTGCTGTCGCGCGCCGTGGGCCGGCCGGTGCGCGTGCAGCTCACGCGCGAGCAGGAGCACGCCTGGGAGCCCAAGGGCGCCGCCCAGGTGATGGACGTGGCGGGCGGGCTGACGGCGGAGGGCGCCCCCGCGGCCTACGCCTTCGACACCCGCTACCCGTCGAACGGCTCGCCCACGCTGGCGCTGCTGCTGACGGGCGCCGTGGAGCCCGTGGCCCAGGTGTTCGAGATGGGCGACCGCACCGCCGTGCCGCCCTACGCCTACGACCACGCCCGCGTCACGGTCCACGACATGCCGCCGGTCGCCCGCGCCTCGTGGCTGCGCGGCGTGTCGGCGCTGCCGAACTCCTTCGCGCACGAATCCTTCATCGACGAGCTCGCCACCGCGGCCGGCGTCGACCCGATCGAATACCGCCTGCGCTACCTCGACGACGGGCGCGCCGTCGACCTCATCCGCAGCGTCGCCGAGCGGGCCGCCTGGGTGCCGCACGCGGTGCCCCAGACCCTGCCGCCCGACGGCGACTGGCTGCGCGGGCGGGGCTTCGCCTACGCGGTCTACGTCCACGGCAAGTTCCCCGGCACGGCCGCGGCCTGGTCGGCCTGGGTGGCGGAGGTCGCGGTCAACCGCACCAGCGGCGAGGTGGCGGTCGAGCGCATCGTGGTCGGGCAGGACTCGGGCGCGATGATCAACCCCGCGGGCGTCGAGCACCAGATCCACGGCAACGTGTTGCAGTCGACGAGCCGCGTGCTGCACGAGCGCGTCCGCTTCGAGGGCGACCGGCCGGCCAGCAAGGACTGGGGCACCTACCCGATCCTGACCTTCGCGCAGCTCCCCGCCATCGACGTGGTGACCATGCCGCGGCCGGAGGAGCCGCCGCTCGGCGTCGGCGAATCGGCCTCGGTGCCGAGCGCCGCCGCCATCGCCAACGCCATCTTCGACGCCACCGGCGTGCGCTTCCGCGAGCCGCCCTTCACGGCGGACCGCGTGCGGGCGGCCCTGAACCCGCTGCCCGCCCCGGCCGATCCCGCGGCGGCCGCGCCGGCCCCCCGGCGGGGGGCCTGGTGGGGCATGGCGCGCCGCGCCGCCTGCCGCGCCGTGCCGGCGGGCCTGGCGGCCGGTGCCGCCGCGGCGCTCGGGGCCCTGGCGGCCGTGGTGCTGCCGATGCGCTCGGCCATCGCGCCGGTGCCGCGGCCCGATCCGGCCGTGTTCTCGGCCGCCACGGTCGCCCGCGGGCGGCTCGTCGCGGCCGTGGGCGACTGCGCGGTCTGCCACGTCGGGCCGGACGGCGCGGGGCTCGGCGGGGGGCGGCCGATCCACACGCCCTTCGGCACGGTCTACGCCACCAACATCTCGCCCGACCCCGCGACCGGCATCGGCGCCTGGTCCTATCCGGCCTTCGAGCGGGCGATGCGCGAGGGCGTCAGCCGCGACGGGCACAACCTCTACCCGGCCCACCCCTACACGAGCTTCACCCGCGGCTCGGACGCCGACCTCCAGGCCCTCTACGCCTACCTGATGGCCGAGCCGGCGGACGAGCACGCCCCCCCGCCGACCCGCCTCCCGGCACCCTTCGGCGAGCGCCGCCTGATGCGGATCTGGAACGCGCTGTTCCTGCGCGGGGGCGCGATGGCGCCCGACCCCGCCCGGAGCGCCTCGTGGAACCGCGGCGCCTACCTCGTCGAGAGCCTCGGCCACTGCTCGGCCTGCCACTCGCCCCGGAACGCGCTCGGGGCCGAGCGGGGCGGCGCGCTCCACCTCGCGGGCGGCGCCGTCGACGGCTGGGACGCCCCCGCCCTGGCGGGACCCTCGGCCGCCCCCGTGCCCTGGACCGCCGACGCCCTCTACACCTACCTGTCGGAGGGCCACGACCCCCACCACGGCGTCGCGGCCGGGCCGATGGCGGCCGTGGCGCACGAGCTGGCGGCGCTGCCGGACGAGGACCGCCGCGCCATGGCGGAGTATCTCGCGTCGCTGCGCCCGCCCGCGGGGGACGCGGAGGCGCGGGCCGCGGCGCTCGAAGCCCGCGCCGCCGCGGAGCCGCTCGACGCGCCCGAGCTCGGCCGGCAGATCTACCGGGGCGCCTGCGCGGCCTGCCACGAGGCCGGCGGGCCGACGATGTTCGGGGTGCGGCCCTCGCTGGCGCTGAACACGGGCGTCCACGCGGACCGGCCCGACAACCTCGCCCGGGTGGTGCTGGAGGGCATCATGGCGCCGGCCCACGGCGCGCTCGGCACCATGCCGGGCTTCGGCCGGCTCTATTCGGACGGGCAGGTGGCGGACCTCCTGCGCTACGTGCGGGCCCGCTTCGCCCCCGACGCCCCGCCCTGGGCCGACCTCGACGCCGCGGTCGCGCGCATCAGGGCCGCGTCCGACCTCCCCCCCGACCCCGCCACGGTCGAGCCCGCCGCGGCCCACTGAGAGTTTGTGAATGAATGCCCATCTGCCCCAAAACGGGCAGAAGTTCCTCAATGTTTTCAGAGGGCATTCAGGCACAAGTTCGATATATTTACAAACTCTGAGAAGGACCGAGACCCCATGGCCCAGGACGCTTCGCCGACCGCCCCCTCCGGCAAGGTGGTGATCCGCAACATCGGCCTGCTGCTCAGCGGCGACATCGCCCGGCCGATCCTCGACGCCGACGCGGTCGTGGCGGTGGACGGGCGCATCGCGGCGGTCGGACGCCTGAAGGACCTCGACGTGGAGGGCGCCCGCACGGTCGTCGACGCCCACGGCTGTGCCGTGGCGCCGGGGCTGATCGACAGCCACGTCCACCCGGTGGCGGGCGACTGGACGCCGCGCCAGAGCCAGATCAACTGGATCGACTCGACGCTGCACGGCGGCGTCACCACCATGATCTCGGCCGGCGAGGTCCACACGCCGGGGCGGCCGCGCGACGTCGTCGGCCTGAAGGCCATGGCGATCTTCGCCCAGCGCGCCTTCACGGCCTTCCGGCCCGGCGGCATGAAGATCCACGCCGGCGCGCCCGTCATCGAGCCCGAGATGGTGGAGCAGGACTTCAAGGACCTGGCGGAGGCGGGCGTCACGCTGCTCGGCGAGGTGGGGCTCGGCGGCGTGAAGGACGGCGCCACGGCCCGGCGCATGGTGGGCTGGGCCCGGAAATACGGCATCCAGTCCACCATCCACACCGGCGGCCCCTCCATCCCGGGCTCGGGGCTGATCGACGCCGCCGTGGTGCTCGAAGCCGACACCGACGTGGTGGGCCACGTCAACGGCGGCCACACGGCGCTGCCGGACCGCGAGATCCGCTGCATCTGCGAGGGCTGCCGGCGGGGCCTGGAGATCGTCCACAACGGCAACGAGCGCGCGGCGCTCTACGCGATGCGCACGGCGCGCGAGATCGGCCAGTTGGAGCGCGTGATCCTCGGCACGGACGGCCCCGCGGGCTCGGGCGTGCAGCCGCTCGGCATCCTGCGGATGATCTCCATGCTGTCGTCCATCGGCGAGGTGCCGGCCGAGGTGGCGTTCTGCTTCGGCACCGGCAACACGGCGCGGATGCGCGCGCTCGACTGCGGGCTGATCGAGGTCGGCCGCGCGGCGGACTTCGTCTTCCTCGACCGGCCCCAGCACGGCGCCGGCCGCACGCTGCTCGAAGCGGTCGAGCTCGGCGACCTGCCCGGCGTCGGCATGGTGATGATCGACGGCCTCGTCCGCACGGGCCGGAGCCGCAACACCCCGCCGGCCGTCGCGGTGCCGGAGGTGGTGGCGCCCTGAGAGTTTGTGAATGAATGCCCGTCTGCCCCAAAGCTGGCAGAAATTCCTCAATGTTTTCAGAGGGCATTCAGTCACAAGTTCGATACATTCACAAACTCTGAGGGGAGCGGCGTCGCCCGCCGCCCGCCCCATCCGTCTCGGCCGCAGGCGCGACGGGTGGGGCGATCCCCGCGCGGCGGGGGAGCGGTGCCGCCTGCCTGTGGCTCAGCAGAGCCTCAGCAGCAGGGCGAGCAGCCCCGCGCGCTCGTCGGGGTCGAGGGGTGCCAGCGTGCTCGCGGTGATCCGCGTCGCCTGCGGGACGAGCCGCTCCACGGTCGCCCGGCCCTCCGCGGTCAGCGCCACGAGGTGCCGGCGCCGGTCGTCCGGATCGGCGCTGGTCCCGGTCAGCCCGCGGAGGGAGAGCCGGTCGATGACGCCCTTCACGGTGGCGGCGTCCATGGCGATGAGCCGCCCGAGGAGGTTCTGGCTGAGCGGGCCGCGCTCGTGGAGCTTGGCCAGGGCGGCCCATTGGGTCGCGGTCAGCTCGTTCTCCATGCCGGCCGCGAAGATGCCCGCGTGGCGCTGGACGACCTGGCGCAGGATGAAGCCGACCTGCTCGTCGAGCCGGTAGTCCTGCGCCTCCGCCCCCTCGACCCGCTCCATGCCGTCCCGCTCCATCGCGCGCAACACCGCCTGACGGCCGTCGCGTCGTCCCCGAAGATCCCGCGGGAACGATAAGGTCCCGGGCCCGGCGAAAGGCAAGCCCTTCCGCGCCGGCGGCGGGCGTCCCGCTCCCCTTAACCACCGTCGGCGAAAACCGCGCCCCGCTCACCGCGCGCTAGCGATCGCGGCGCAGGGTGGAGACCGACGTTCCCCACCGGACCCCCCGTCCATGCCCGGACACATGCGCCGCCTCGTCCCGCTCCTCGCCGGCCTGGCCAGCCTCGGCCTGCTCCTCGGCCTGCGCTGGGACGCGCCCGAGCTCTTCGAGCGCCTCCAGCTCGCGAGCTTCGACGCCTTCCAGCGCGCCGCACCCCGCGCGGCCTCGGCGGCTCCCGTGCTGGTCGTGGACATCGACGACGAGAGCCTGAGGCGCCACGGCCGCTGGCCCTGGCCGCGCGACGTGCTGGCCGAGCTCGTGCGGGACCTGCAGGACCTCGGGGCCGGCGCCGTCGCCCTCGACATGGTCTTCACCGAGCCCGACCAGACCTCGCCGGCCCGCCTCGTGGGGGAGTGGACGCGCCGGTTCGGCTTCCGCGCCGCCGACGCCGCCCTGCCGGACTACGACGCCACCCTGGCCGAGGCCTTCGCCCGCGGCCGCGTGGTCACCGGCGCCCTGCTGGTGGAGTCCGGCGGCGTCCCGCCGGCCGTGAAGGCCCCGGTCGCCACCATCGGCGGCGACCCCTCGCTCACCGTGACGCGGTTCGGCGGGACCGTGCCCAACCTCCCCGCCCTCGACGAGGCGGCGGCCGGGCACGGCAGCCTGTCGATCCAGATGCGGGACGGCGGCGACGAGGTGATCCGCAAGGTGCCGCTCCTGATGGCCGCGGGCGACCGGCTGGTCCCCTCGCTGTCCCTCGAAACCCTGCGCGTCCTCCAGGACGAGGACACGATCAAGGTCCGGGCGGAGCGCACCGGCGGCGTGCTGACCGGCTACACGATCGGGGTCGGCGACGTCACCCTCGCCCTCGACCCCTCGGGGTCGCTCTGGCTGCGCTATCCCGAGAGGGGCTCGACGCGCAGCGTCCCGGCCTGGCGGGTGCTCGACGCCGCCGAGCGCGGGCGCCTCGGCCCGACGGTGAAGGGCGCGGCCGTCCTGGTCGGGACCAGCGCGCTCGGCCTCGCCGACCTGCGCCCGACGCCCATGACGCCCTTCGAGCCCGGCGTCGACCTCCACGCCGGCGTGATCGAGCAGGCGCTGGACGGCGTGAGCCTCGTGCGGCCCGCCTGGATGCCGGGCGCCGAGCTGCGGGCGACCCTGGCGCTGGGCGGGCTCGTCGCCCTGCTGGCGGGTTTCGCGCGGGCGAGGGTCACGGGCCTCGTGGTCGTGGCGCTGCCCGCGGCCCTCATCCTGGGCGCCTACGCGCTGTTCGACCGGGCGGGCCTGCTCGCCGGCCCGGCCCTGCCGGCGCTGGGCGTCGTGGTGGCGGGCCTCGGGGCCGGGCTCGCCCGCTACATGGGCGACGAGCGGCAGGCCAAGCGCCTGCGCTCGGCCTTCACCCACTACCTGTCGCCCGACCTCGTCACGGCGCTGGCCAGCGATCCGGGCCGCCTGAAGCTCGGCGGCGAGACCCGGACCCTGACGTTCCTGTTCACCGACCTCGAAGGCTTCACCAGCCTCACCGAGACGCGGGGCGCCGAGGCGCTGGTCCACCTGCTCAACGGCTACCTCGACGGGCTGTGCCGCATCGCCATGGAGCACGGCGGCACGGTCGACAAGATCGTCGGCGACGCCATGCACGTCATGTTCAACGCGCCCCTCGACCAGCCCGACCACGCGCCGCGCGCCGTCGCCTGCGCCCTGGCGATCGACGCCTTCGCGGAGGCGTTCAGGGCCGCCCAGCGCCGGGACGGCGTGCCCTTCGGCGCGACCCGCATCGGCGTCAACACGGGCCGGGCGGTGGTGGGCAACTTCGGCGGCGCGCGGCGCTTCGACTACACGGCCCACGGCGACGCCATCAACACGGCGGCGCGGCTCGAATCGGCCAATAAGGCGCTGGGCACCCGCATCTGCGTGGCGGCCGAGACCGTGGCGCGCGCGGCCGGGCAGGCGTTCCGGCCCGTCGGCACGCTGATGCTGAAGGGCAAGTCGGTCGGCGTCGAGGTCTTCGAGCCGGTCGTGGAGGGCAGCGCCCGGACGCCGGCCTACGTCGACGCCTTCGAGCGCCTGACGCGGGGCGAGGAGAGCGGGGCCCGCGACATGGTCGGCCTGTCGGCGGCCGACCCCGACGACCCCGTGCTGGCGCTCCACGCGCGGCGCATCCGGGCGGGCGAGCTCTCCACGCGGATGGCCGCGTGAGGAGCCTTCCCTACAGCAGCGCGATGGCCGCCACGAGGGCGACGTTGGTGAGGTGGTGCAGGAGCTGGTCGAAGCCCATCAGCCACCAGAACCGGGCGTCGCTCACAGGGTAGCAGAGCCGGCCGCCGGCCACGGCCTTGCCGCGGTCGATGAGGCCGTGCACCGCGAAGTCCGCCGGCCCGAGCCACCACAGGCCCGGCCGGAGCAGGAGCACGATGGCGAGCGTGGCCAGGCCGTGCACGCCGGCGTGGGCGGCGAGCGGGGCTTCCCAGCCCCGGAGCCGCTCCTTGCCCCGCGCCATCCAGCCGGTCTGGAGCACGAAATCGGCGCCGTAGTGCTTCATCGCCAGGCCGGCCGTCAGGGCCAGGAGGGCCTGCGTCGAGACGGGTGGGGTGATTCCGACCATCGCCCGCGCCCCCGTCCCACCCTCGATGGCTCCACCATCGCGCCGGGTTCTGAAGATCACGTTCACTCCCCCGCCGTCGACTCGCCGCGATCCGGAAAGTTGCAGGGGAGGGAAATCGTCCGACATCGCACCCTCGCGGCGATTGTGACGGCGGATCGTAAGGCGCCCTTAAAACTATGCCGGCCATGTTGCATGCGGAGACAGCGATGACCGTGGCCCTCGACCGACTGCATGTGCCGGCCGGAACGCCCCTGTTCTTCGAGGGCGACGCGGGCGATTTCGCCTATCTGGTCGTGACGGGCGAGATCGAGATCGTGGTCCGGCGCGAGGCGCGCGACGTCGTGCTGGCGCGGCGCGGGCCGGGCGAGGTCATCGGCGAGATGGCGCTGCTCGACGGCGGCAGCCGGTCGGCCTCCGCCCGGGTGTCGGTCGACTGCGAGCTCGTGGCCATCTCGGCCGAACAGATCGCCACCCGCATCGCCGAGAGCGACCCCGTGCTGCGGCTCTGCCTCGGCGCCGTGCTCGACCGCTTCCGCGAGACCCAGTCCCGGCTCGACGCGACGCGGATCGCCGCGCCCCCGCAGGTCCGCACGGCGCGGGGCTTCGACGACAGCTTCCGGGCGGCCGTGAGGACGCTCACCATGGAGCGTCAGATCGAGGGCGCCCTGGAGCGGGACGAGTTCGAGCTGTTCCTCCAGCCCATCGTCGAGCTCCCCGGCCGCGGCATCGCCGGCTTCGAGGCCCTGGTGCGCTGGAACCACCCCACCCGCGGACTGCTGACGCCCGTCCACTTCATCCCGGCGGCGGAGACCAGCGGGCAGGTGGTGCACCTGACCGAGTGGATGATGGTCGAGGTGGCGGCGGCCGTGCCGCGCCTGCTCGCCGCCGCGGGGCCGGCCTGGGCGGGCACCGAGCCGTTCTTCGTCAGCATCAACGTGTCGGTCCACGACCTGCTGCGGCCGGCCTTCGCCGACACCGTGCAGGAGACGCTCGCGGCCATGGACGTCGCGCCCCACCACGTCAAGCTCGAGATCACCGAGGGCATGCTGATGCGGGACCCGGCCGGCGCGTCGCGCGTCCTCGAGACCTGCCGCGGGCGCGGGATGGGCATCGCCATCGACGACTTCGGCACCGGCTACTCGAACCTGAGCTACCTCAGCACCCTGCCGATCACCACGCTCAAGCTCGACCGCGCCTTCGTGTCGTCCATGACCACCGACCCGACCAGCCGCAAGATCGTCTCGACCGTGCAGCACCTCGCGCGCGAGCTCGGCCTGTCGGTGGTGGCGGAGGGCATCGAGCGGGAGGAGGAGGCGGACCTGCTCGGCGCCCTGTGCTGCGAATACGGCCAGGGCTACCTGTTCGGCCGCCCCGCGCCGCTCGCCGCGGCGCTCGACCTCCTGCGGTCGCATCACCCCGCGCCGCCGGATCCCACCCTTCCCCCCAACGGCCGCACCGCGCGGCCCTCGCTCGAAAAGGCATGACAGAGATGACGTCCTTCCGTGTCACGCTCGCCGCCACCGCGGTGATCGGTTCGGTCGCCTCCTCCGGCGCCCTCGCGGCCGCCCCGACGGTGGGCGCCGTCGGCCAGGTCGAGGGCGCGGCCGAGGCCATCCAGCCGGGCGCGACCCGCGGCCTCGCGGTGGACGGCCCGGTGCTGTTCGGCGACAAGCTGCGCACGGGCCCGGCCGCCCGGCTCGAGGCCAAGCTCGCCGACGGCACGGTGCTGACGCTGGGCGAGAAGGGCCGTCTCACGGTCGACAAGTTCGTCTACGACCCCGACCGGGACGGCGGCAAGCTGGCCCTCACGGTGAAGCAGGGGGCCTTCCTGTTCGTCGGCGGCAGGATCGAGGGCCCGACGGGCGGCCACGTCGACATCCACACGCCGGTGGGCACGCTGGGGGTGCGCGGCACCACCGTCTGGGGCGGCCACATCGACGGCGGCTTCGGCGTGCTGGTGCTGAGCGGCGAGGTGTCGCTCAAGACCCCGCGCGGCACGGTGGTGATGCGGAAGGGACAGGGCACGATGGTGTACGACGGCCACGGGCCGGCCTCCGCCGCGCCCTGGCCGGAGGACCGCGTCAAGCGGGCCGTGGCGACGGTCTCCTTCGCGCCCGCCGTCGCCGCCCAGCCGGCCGACGACGGACAGCCCGCGCTCGCCCGGATGCTGGCCGACGTCTTCGCCCCGCAGCGCTGACCGGCCTCGGCCGCGCCCTGCTCAGGATGGGTCTCGAGGCGACGATGTCGCCTCAGTCTGGATTCAAAAGGCCCTCGGCCTTTTGCGGGTTTCAGGGCAGAGTCCTGAAAAGGCTGACAGTTTTTCGTCAGGGCTCCGCCCTGAAACCCGCCAGGATCCCGGCCGCCGCCGCCCCGCCGCCCCGCATCAGCGCGCCCATGACGGCGACGCCGGCCGCCCCCGCCGCGAGGCAGCCCGGCGCCTTCGCGCCCGTCACCCCGGCCTCCCGCGCGGCGCGGATCTCGTCGAGCCCGTGGGCCGAGACGCCGACCGGCGCCGCCGCCCCGAGCGCGCGGCGCGCCGCCGCGACGTCGCCCCCCGCGGCGAGCTGCACGCCGGCGCCGACCTCGGCGGCCAGGGCCACGTCGGCCCCGACCGTCAGGGCCCCGCCGTGCCGCGCCACCCGCGCCGCGAGGTCGAGCGCCAGGGCGCGCCGCGCGCCGGGCGGCAGGTCGCGGTCGCGCAGCCAGATCCAGCGGGCGCCGGCGGCGAGCAACTCCTCGACGAGGAGCGGCAGGGGCATCCCCGCCCCGTGGCGGTCCGTGACGGCCAGCAGGCGCGCGGGCAGGGGGCGCGCGGGGAGGGCGTGCGCCGCGGTCAGGAGCCCACCAGCCCCATCTGCGGGCTCGACGGCTCGGCGCGGCGGCGGGCCGGGATGCGGCCGGCGCGGTGGGCGAAGCGCCCGGCCTGGACGGCGTGGCGCATGGCCCGGGCCATCAGCACGGGATCGTCGGCCTTGCTCACCGCCGTGTTGAGCAGCACGGCGGCGGCGCCGAGCTCCATGGCGACCGCCGCGTCCGAGGCCGTGCCGAGCCCGGCGTCGACGATGACGGGCACGGGCGAGCGGCGGCACAGCCCCTCCAGCAGCGCCGGGTCCGACACGCCGAGGCCCGAGCCGATCAGCGACCCCAGCGGCATCACGGCGGCGGCGCCCCGGTCCGCCAGCCGCTGGCACAGCACGGGGTCGGAGAAGCAGTAGGGCAGGACCGTGAAGCCGCGCCCCACGAGCTCCTCGGTCGCCTTCAGCAGTTCGAACGCGTCGGGATAGAGCGTCTCGCGGTCGCCGATGATCTCCAGCTTGACCCAGTCCGTGCCCAGCGCCTCGCGGCCGAGCTCGGCCGTGAGCACCGCGTCGCGGGCCGTCTCGCAGCCGGCGGTGTTGGGCAGGAAGCGGTAGCCCCCGAGCAGGCTGACCGTGTCCGAGCCGTGGCCGGCGAGCGAGATCCGGCGCATCGACACCGTGACCATGTCGCAGCCGCTGGCCGCCACCGCCTCGGCCATGATGCGCTGCGTCGGGTAGCCGGCCGTGCCCAGGATCAGCCGCGAGCCGAAGCTCTGGCCCGCGATCACCAGGGGGTCGTCGTTCAAGGGTTGCGACATGGTTCAGCCTCCCGCCACGGCGCGGATGATCTCCACCCGGTCGCCCTCCGCCACCGCCGTCTCGTCCCAGCCCGCCGCCCGCACCACCGCGCCGTTGAGCGCGATGGCGAAGCCCCGGCGCGACAGGGGTGCGGCATCCTCGATCCCGAGATGCTCCGTCTCGGCCGCCCACAGGGCCGCCAGGGTGCGGGCCTCGGTGTCCCGCTCGGCGCCGTTGACCGTCAGCTTCATGGTTCCCTCGCCCCTGCACGTCGAAAGCGGCCGAGGCCGAACCCCGCCGCGGCCCCCCGCACGGCCCCCTCGACCAGCAGGTCTTCCAGCGCCCGGGCCGTCACGGGGGCCAGCAGGTAGCCGTTGCGGTGGTGGCCGGCCGCGACCGCGAGGCCCGGCACGCCGCTGGCGCCGAGCGCCGGCGCGTCGTCCTCCGTGGTCGGGCGGAAGCCCGCCCACACGCTCTCGACCGCCATCTCCTCGACGCCGGGCAGCACCCGCCGCACGCCGTCGAGCAGCGCGTAGAGGCCGCCCGCCGTGACGTGGGGGTCGAAGCCGGCCTCCTCCATCGTGGCGCCGACGATCATGCGGCCGTCCCCCTTGGGGGCGATGTGGACCTCGGCGGTCCAGATCACGTGGTCGACCGGCAGCGGGGCGTCGTGCCCGGCGCGGGAGCGCCCGCCCGCGGGCCGGGCCCGCAGCGCCAGCGCCTGCCCCTTCAAGGGGCGCAGCGGCAGGTGCAGGCCCGGCGGGAGCAGGCCGCCCGAGGCCGCGGCGGCGCCGCTCGCCAGCACGACCGCGCCCGCGCGGCAGACCTCGCCGCCGGCCGCGACCCCCACGACCGCGCCGCCCTCCATCTCCAGACGTTCGACGGCCGCGCCCTCGACGAGCCGGCCGCCGCGCTTCAGGACGGCCGCGCGCAGCGCCGCGACCGTGAGGCGCGGGTCGACCTGATGGTCGCCGGGGCAGAACACCCCGCCCGACACGTTGGGCCGCAGCCCGGGTTCGAGGTCGAGCACGGCGGAGGCGCCCATCCAGCGCGCGTCGAGCCCGGCCCGGAGCTGGAGGGCGTGGCGGGCGCGCAGCCGCTCGACCTCGTCGCGGCCGACCGCGACGACGAGCGTGCCCTTCTCCCGGTAATCGATGGCATGGCCCGCGTCGGCTTCGAGCGCGTCGCGGAAGGCGGGCCACAGTTCGAGGCTCTCCAGCGCCAGGGCCAGCAGCGCGTCGCCGCCCGGCTCGTGCTCGGCCCCGGCCGCCAGCATGCCGGTGGCGGCCGAGCTGGTGCCGCCGCCCGCGGCGCCGGCGTCGAAGACCGCGACCGAGAGCCCGCGCCGCAGCAGCCGCCAGGCGACCGACAGGCCCACCACCCCGCCGCCCACCACCGCGACGTCGACGCGCGGCGGGACGGCCGCCGGCACGGGTGCGGCGGGCGGCACGGCGCCGAGGCTGTTGAACAGGACGGGCGGGCCCGCCATGGCATTCACTCCCCACAGCGCGTCGGCGAGGTGGGGCGACCGGCTGATCCTGAGGGGGCGAGGCCGGTTCCATCCCTACGCCGGTGCGAACCGGATCAGGTTCAATGGATGCCCGCGCCGCCCGCCCCTCTCGGGTGGCGCGGATCGCCCTCGGACGGTCGCGCGCGCGGGCCCAGCGGTGTCTCAGCCCCTTGCCGGGGATCTCCGTGGAACGAGGAGGAGATGGAGGCACGGCCCGGCCGGTTCAAGGCGCGCGGCGCGAACATGCGGCCTATCGGAAGTTCTATGGTGCGGGATTCGCGGAGGCGGGCGCGGTCCGTTCCCGGTCCGCGCCCGCCTTCACCGTCGAAAGTCCGCGCCGACCGCGGCGTGGCTCACGCCGCGCTGGGCACCAGGGCCTTGGCGCCGGCCAGGGCGCCGTCCCCGTCCCACAGGGTGGCGGGGGCGAGGCCGCAGGGGTCCTCCAGGCAGTAGCCGAGGTAGCGCTTGGACTCGATCGGGTCGTAGCCGAGCTTGGCGCGCAGCTTCTTGCGCAGCTTGCTGACGTGGCTCTCCACCACGTTCTCCTCGATGTTCTCGTCGAAGATGCCGTAGATGGCGTTGAAGATCTGGGTCTTGGAGACGCGGCGGCCGCGGTTCTTGACGAGGTATTCGAGGATGCGGCGCTCGCGGCGCGGCAGCAGGAAGGACTCGCCGCGGATCTCGGGGTCGCGGCCGTCGAAGAAGACGCGGATCTCGCCCACCGCCACGTCCTCCTTGCGGGAGGCGCCCGCCGCCGCCCGGCGGCGGATGGCGTCGATGCGGGCCAGGAGCTCGCGGACGTGGATGGGCTTGCGCACCACGTCGTCGAAGCCGGCCGCAAAGAGCTCCAGCGTCTGGTCGAGCGACTGGGTCTCGTTGATGGCGATGATCGGGGCGCCGGAGCGGTCGCGGATCCAGCCCGGGTAGCTCAGCCGGTCGCGGCAGTTGCCGATCAGGAAGGCCTCGACGGCGCCGAGATCCTGGTCCGCCACGGTCTCGATCCAGCCGCGGAAGTCCGCGGGGCAGAAGCCCGTCGAGCACACGCCCTCGGACTTGAAACCGCCCGCGTAGCCCACCGCCACGATGTCCCGGTCGTCGATCAAGATCAGCATGGACTGAGGTCCCCATCGGGGCGGTGCCGGGGTCGTCCGGCCGGCGCCGCACACGTTTCATTCACCAACTTCAAAACTTTTATGGCCTCATGCTTAATAAAACGTTTCCTCGCGGCTCCCTTCCGCGCTGCAACGTCGAGATCTCCGAGAGAGGAGATCGCCATCCCCGGCGCACGGTCCCGGTAACGAATCAGTCGATCCAGGATATCGAGGGACGGATCCGAAGGTCGATAACAGTTAACGAGTGGTGAAGGAGGGGCTTTTGGGCCGTCTCGGATGCGGAAGACCGACGGAGACCGGGCGAAAGCTTTAACGCATGCCGTGAAGCCCGGCATCCGACAGCCCCGTGCAAGCTTGTCCCGCCAAGGTCGGCCTCGTCCTGAAGCGCCAGCCGGGGAGCTCGGCCGTGAACCCCATTCACCTCTTCGACCTCGCCGGCCGGCAGGCCCGCTGGCTGTCCACCAGCCAGGCCGTGATCGCCGCCAACGTGTCCAACGCCTCGACCCCGGGCTACCGGGCGCAGGCCGTGCAGCCCTTCTCCGAAGTGCTGGACAAGACCGGGCTCCAGCTCGCCTCGACGGATTCGGCCCATCTCGCCCTCGACCCCCTGCAGGTGCAGGCCGCGGCCATCAAGGACGAGACCCCGTGGGAGGTGTCGGACTCGGGCAACTCGGTCAGCGTCGAGCAGGAGCTCATCAAGGCCGGGGACGTGAACCGCGCCTACGCGCTGAACACCGGCCTCGTGAAGAGCTTCCACGCCATGCTGATGTCGGCGGTGAAGGGGTGACGGGCCGATGATCGACGCCCTCCAGGCCGCGCTGCGGGTCGCGGGATCGGGCCTCTCGGCCCAGTCGACCCGCCTCCGGGTCGTGTCCGAGAACCTCGCCAACGCCCAGTCGACCGGCGCCACGCCCGGCGCCGACCCCTACCGGCGCAAGACCGTCACGTTCGAGAACACCTTCGACCGGATCGCCGGCCAGGACGTGGTGGCGGTCAAATCGGTCGGCGAGGACCCGTCGGACTTCCTGGTCGAGCACGACCCCGGCAACCCCGCGGCCGACGAGAAGGGCGCGGTGAAGATGCCCAACGTCAACATGATCTCCGAGATGAGCGACATGCGCGAGGCCAACCGCTCCTACGAGGCCGACCTCCAGGTCATCAAGCAGTCGCGCGACCTGATCTCCATGACCATCGATCTCCTGAAAGGCACCTCATGATCGTCGCGGCCCTCCCCCTCGTCTCCTCCGCGCTGACCGCGCTGGCGCCCTCGGCGGGCGCGTCGGCGGCTTCCGCTGCCTCCGCGGCCGGCAGCGACTTCGGCTCCGTCATGGCCCAGGTGTCGAGCGACGCCGTGAAGAAGCTCCAGGCGGCCGAGACCGCGGCCGTGTCGGGCATCGAGGGCAAGGCCAGCACCCAGGACGTGGTGCAGTCCGTCATGTCGGCCCAGGAATCGCTGCAGACCGCGCTCGCCATCCGCGACAAGTCGGTCTCGGCCTTCCAGGAGATCACCCGCATGGCGATCTGAGGCCGCGCTTCCCTTTCCCCCGGGCCGTAAGCGGCCCGGCTCCTTCCGTACCGTACCGCGTCATGAACGAGCCCCGCGGGTCCCTATGGGCCGGCCGGCTCCGGGGACACCTGAATGCGAGCCCTTGCGATCGCCGCGACCGGCATGGCTGCCCAGCAGACCAATGTCGAAGTCATCGCCAACAACCTGGCCAACATCAACACCACCGGCTTCAAGCGCGGCAAGGCGGAGTTCTCCGACCTGATGTACGAGGCCGAGCGCCTGCAGGGCGTGTCGAACCGCGGCATCGGCAACACGATCCCCGAGGGCGCGCAGCTCGGCCTGGGCGTCCGCATGGCGGCGATCCGCAACCTGCAGACGCAGGGGTCGTTCACCAACACCGGCAACACCTTCGACCTCGGCATCCAGGGGCGGGGCTGGTTCCAGTTGACGGGCCCCAACGGCGACACGGTCTACACCCGCGCCGGCGCCTTCAACACCAACGCCACCGGCCAGCTCGTGTCGCTCGACGGCTACGCGGTCAGCCCGGCCATCATCGTGCCCAACAACTCGACCAACGTCACGGTGAGTTCGACCGGCATCGTCACCGCCACGGTGAACGGCGCCACGACGCCGACGCAGCTCGGGCAGCTCACCCTGGCGAACTTCGCCAACGAGACCGGCCTCGAGCACCTGGGCTCCAACATGTTCCGCGAGACCGCGGCCTCGGGCACCGCCGTGGTGGGCGTGCCCGGCGACCCCAGCGTCGGCACCATCAGTCAGGGCTACCTCGAAGCCTCCAACGTCGACCCCGTGAAGGAGATCTCGGACCTCATCTCGGCGCAGCGCGCCTACGAGATGAACTCCAAGGTGATCCAGGCCTGCGACCAGATGGGCTCCACCCTGTCGACGGGCACCCGCGGATGAGGCGCCCAGTTCCCTCCCATGGCGCGCGGGCGCGCCCAGCCCCCTCCCATGGCGCGCGGGCGCGCCCAGCCCCATCCCATGGCGCGCGGGCGCGCGCCGCGGCCTTCCTCGCGGCCGTGCTGCTCTCGGCCTCGCCCGCCGCCGCGGGCCAGTTCGTGCCGGTGCCGACCGTCGTCATCTACCCCGGCGACATCATCCGCGACGGCATGCTGACCGAGAAGGAGATGCCGGACGACTTCGCCGGCCGGGCCGCCGCCGTGCTCGACCGCGGCGCCCTGGTCAACAAGACCTCGCGGCGCACGCTGCTGCCGAACCTGCCGATCTCGCGGAACGCGGTCGGCGAGCCCAAGGTCGTGGTGGTCAACGCCATGGTGCGGATCGTCTTCTCCGAGGGCGGGATGACGATCTCGACCTACGGCTCGGCGCTCCAGTCGGGAGCGGTGGGCGACGTGATCCCGGTGCGCAACCTCGAAAGCGGGCTGACGATCTCGGGCACGATCGGCAACGACGGCGCCGTCCACGTGGGCCAGGGCTGATGCGCGCCCCCCGCGGCCTCGCCGCCCCCGTCTGCGCCGCGCTCGCGGCCCTCCTCGCCGCCGCGGCGCCGGCCGGCGCCTCCGTGCGGATCAAGGACATCGCCACGCTGAGCGGCATGCGCGACAACCAGCTCGTCGGCTACGGCCTCGTCGTGGGGCTGCTCGGCACCGGCGACACGATGCGCAACGCGCCCTTCACCGAGCAGGCCGTGCAGTCGATGCTCGACCGCATGGGCGTCAACGTCCGCAACATCCCCCTGCGCAACCGCAACGTCGCGGCCGTGATCGTCACGGCGCAGCTCCCGCCCCTCGCGGGCCGCGGCCAGCCGCTCGACGTGACGGTGTCGTCGCTCGGCGACTCGACCTCGCTGCTGGGCGGCACCCTCATCATGACGCCGCTGATGGGCGGCGACGGCCAGACCCACGCCGTGGCCCAGGGGGCCGTGTCGGTGTCGGGCTCCTCGGCGGCGGGCGCCGCCGAGAGCTACAGCCAGGGCGTGCCCACGGCGGGGCGCATCGCCAACGGCGCCATCGTCGAGCGCGAGGCCCCGGGCTCCTTCGGGCCGGGCGGCGCGCTGGTGCTGGAGCTCAAGAACCCCGACTTCAAGACGGCCGTGCGGGTGGCGGACGCGGTGAACGGCTACACCCGCACCCGCTTCCACGCCCAGTCGGCCCACGAGGAGGACCTGCGCCGCGTGGCGCTGCTGTGCCCGCCCGGCGTCACGGCCACGCGCTTCATGTCGGAGATCGGCGACCTCACGGTGGAGCCCGACGTGCCGGCCCGCGTGGTGATCGACGAGCGCACCGGCACCGTGGTGATCGGCGAGGACGTGCAGATCTCGACCGTCGCGGTGACGCACGGCAGCCTCACGGTCCGCATCACCGAAACCCCGCAGGTGTCGCAGCCCGCGCCCCTGTCGGGCGGCAAGACCCAGGTCGTGCCCTCGACCGCCATCTCGTCGACCGAGCCCAAGGGCACGCTGGAGATCATCCACGGCACCACGCTGAGGACGCTGGTCAACGGCCTGAACCAGATCGGCCTGAAGCCCTCCGGCATCATCGCGATCCTCCAGGCCATCAAGTCCGCGGGGGCGCTGCAGGCCGAGCTCATCGCGCAGTAGGGCCGGCCCCGGTCCGACGATGGCGAGCCTTCGGCGGCGCCTGAACGAAGCCGCCGCCTCCCCCCGCGACGTCGCGCGTCCCGCCTGCCCCGTCGGGCAGGCCGGACGACGCGGCTCGCCTCGGAGACTGTGAATGTATCGAACGTGTGACTGAACGCCCTTTAGAAGACATCGAGTGGCGGCCAAACCTCGGCGTGGATGCGTCCAGGGTCGTCTTGCCACCAGGTCCAGCACAACGGGTCGACCAGGATGTTCAGAGCCTCGGCTGCGCGGTTGCGCATGTCATCCGCGTCCGGCGCCAGGCGCACCAGCGCACCGAAGCGGACGGCCTTCGGCTCTTCCGGCATCACTGACTGGCCGTGGAGGTCGCGCCGCGCAGTCCGTCGTCCACCAGTCGGGACGGGCCATCAGCGCCCGGACCGCGCGGAGGAGGACGGCGGCGGTTACGGGGCGACGTCGACCTGCAACCCGAGCCCTTTGCGCAGCATGTCGTTGACCCGGCTCTGCCAGCCCGATCCGCTGGCCCGCAGCGTGGCGAGCACGTCCTTGTCGAGCCGAAGCGACACGAGATCTTTTGTAGGCGTCCGCGGGTTGCCGCGCCTGCGCCGTATCGCTGCAACAAGCTCAGGCATGGCCTTGGACAGCGGCACGCTCTGTGCGAACTGCTCCGCCGTGATCTCGGGGCTGTCGCTGACCTCGTCCCAATCCTCTTGAGTGTAGCCTCGGCCAGGGACGAAGCCCGGCGCATGTCCGTCAGAACCCATAACGTTCCCTCTCCGTCGTGCGTGCGAGCCGGAAGCTCACCAAGGACGATGCCTCGGACCCGAGTGGGGAGACGATCGCGACAACCACAGATTGACCCCGAAACCAGCCGATGAGGCCGAATCGTGTCCGACCGGTGCGGCTGGGATAAGCCGGAAAGCGAATGGCACCGGCGAAGTCGAAGCCTTCCTCAAAATCAGCCATGTCGAGGCCGTGCTTGTCGAGGTTGGCAACGCGCTTGACCTCGTCGAAAACGATCCTCATCGGATGAGTGTAGATACGGAAAATCATTCCGTCAATACCGTAGCTACAGAGGTAGTGTCTCAGTTTGAATTTTGCTCGGCTGAGATTTTTCGGAGGCGAGAAAGGCTGACGACGCGCTGTCCGTTTTTACCCGGTGCGCCAGCCGCAGCCCATGCGGGCTCACCCGGTCCATCATAGACGATCTCGGCTTCATGATGCGAAACGATCTTGAGCACCACAAGCCGCACTGACGTGGCGTACATTGCCACGCTGCGCCCCGTCAGTCCGGTCGCTTTGATCTGTACATCACCGTTTTCATCGTAGGCGTCGTGCCCAGGATGAGATGAACGATAAAGAGTGAGCTTGAGGTAATCGGCCGCGATTGCTTCGCCAATAGAACCGACAAGATGTCCATCCGGCGTGAACTTGCGGCCGGGATGTGCCGCTTCCAGCTCGGCTACAGCCTCATAAATTTTGGCGACCGCCGCTGGAAGCGAAATGCGCTTGCCTGTCATGCTCTTAATAGAACTAGCGCTCTGTCGTGAGTCAATGGGAGATTGAGCCGCCACGGTACCCCGCAACGATCCAAAACGCGACAACGATCAAGCTACCAATAAGCAAAGGCCACCCAAGTGCCCAAATGAACAATCCGCCGTAATAACGCGCAGGATCCACGAGCTGGAACTCGCACCAAGGACCAGTCGGCGTAGCAATTCCAAGGCTCGACAGCGGACAGGAGATATCGCTTTTCCAAAGCGTCCACGCGATCCAAGCCAACGCCCCGACAAGCCAGGTGCGGAACAGGCCTCTTCTCACATTCACGCGTTGGCTCTTTTCTTGTATGGGCCACGCTTCGCGGCAGGCTTGGCGTGGTGAGCATCAATCATGTTCGCGATATCCTCCCACGACCACAGCTTATCGGATACGCCAGCGGCCATTGCAGGGGCGACGCGAAGGGTCTTATGGATCCTGCCGAAATTGTAGAACATGAAATACAGGGCAAGGGCGTGAAAGTGGTTCTCAGCCTTCTTGCTGAAAGCGTTGGTAAGCCGGGTGAACCGACGCATCTGCATCCGCATGGTAAGGTTTGACCGCTCTACGTACGACGTCGAAATGTGCTTCGGGTCGGGATTGCCCTCGACAGGCTTCTTTTTGATGCCGGTGCAGTCGGCGGGGCTGTAACGACCCTTCCCGCCGTCCGGCTCAGACCCGTACAGCTTGATAAGCTGAGCGTAGTCGAGATCGGCACCGAAGGCGCCTTCGACGGCCTCCAGATAGGCCCGGTGGCCGTCTGACGTGAGCTGCACGCGATTGGCAAGGCGGCGCGCCGTATCGTCCATGAACCACTTGGCGCACTCGCCGTCACGGTCGCCCATGAAATAGCTGACCATGAGCTTGCTGTCGGCGTCGAGGGCGGTCCACGTCCACATATCGCCAGCCCCATCGGGGGCAGCGTCGGAAGCGGCGACGTTCTTTTCTTTTGCGTAGACGAAGGACCAGATCTCATCGACCTGGATCCGCTTCGCCTTCACGCCGTGAACGTTGGCGTCATGGAACGCCGCGCAGGCCTCGCCGGCCTCCACCAAGAGCTTCGATACGGTGTTGATCGACACGTCAGCGACGCGCGAGATCGACCGCATGGACGATCCTTCGCACAGCATGGCGAGGATCTGAGCGCGCTTGGCGAGGGGGAGCTTGTTCATGCCAAGCATGATATGAACTTTCATGCTTAGCGTCAAGCATATCATTCCGCGATGGATAGGCGTTTCGTGACAGGGCGGACACTCACGGGGCTAGCGATGCCGAACAGGAGGCTGTTAAGCTCCGCCTCCGGAACCGCCAAGCGATCAGCGATCCGCGACAATGACAATCCTTGAGACCAGAGATCTCTGAGTATTTTCGTCCATACCTGCGACGTTTCGTGCGGTAGAGGATCAGGTTCATTGGCCCGTCCATACTTGCCGAGCTCTATGTAGTTGCTACGATAATTCCAATCAGTTATTTTTCCTGCTCTGTGGAGAGCGTAATTCAAAGCGGAAACGGAGACACCCCATCTTTTCTTCTTTTTAACTAGCTCGTTGAGCGATCTCACCCACGGGAACTCTGCGATTAGATCGCTTAGCGGCATAAGGAAAGCCGAAGCGAAGGAGTTGGCTTCAAACTCAGCATTCTGATGTGAAGATCCCGAGTGACGGTGCATCACAAGGTGACCTAGTTCGTGTGCAGCGTCGAATCTACTGTGCTCAGCAGTTTTCAGTGTGTTGAGAAATATGTATGGCTTCTCATTACGCCACAGAGAGTAGGCATCTAGATGTCTTGTCTCTTCTGCTAGCGAGAATATTCTAATGCCTCGCGATTCTATTAAATTGATCATGTTTCCAATTGGGCGCTCGCCAATGCCCCAGCTCACACGCAACACCGCAGCTGCTTTCTCAGGAGAATCGCCGTTGAGGTGAATCAGCGAGTGCTGAGGAAGGTCATACTGATCCGAGATCCAGTCATCGAAATCAAATGCTAACGCCCCAGCAGCCAGGGCTGCATCTCGGCTTGAGGCAGTTAAAGATTTTAGCGATCGGAAACTTACCCCATCTGCGTTGGGATACTCTGGTGAGGATGCTTTCTCAAAAAATAGACGAGGATAGCCTGAAAGCGCACACAGCTTTTCGATTGAGGAATCTGAAAGCTGCGCTTTTCCTTGCTCAAAGCGTTGGATGGACTTTCGGTCCACGCCTAGTTCTTTCGCAAAAGCGATCTTGGTCATTCCGAGTCGGAGACGGACTAAGTCAACACGTTCTGGATTGATCATGCTTATTTCCGCCGAATGGCGATATCCACTTCTTCGACAGGTCCATCACGGTCAGGAACGATGCGACTGTAATCGCGGCTGTCGTTCTCGGAACCGTCGAGTAGGATGATCCTTGTCTCAAACCTGCTGTATTTTTGATTGGCGAAATCAAGCGGTAGAGACAATTCTGCTCTTAAAACTTCGTCAGCGTCAACGTGACTGCCGAGAATCCACGTTTTTACCTTGCTTCCATTTTGGACAGGTATGTCAGGCAAGCCAAAAAGCCATCCAGTCATATTACAACGGGCTTTTTTGTCGGAGGCGCTCCCTTTACGAACCAGATTGGTATGGTCGATATTCTCATTACTTGTATGATGATTAAAGTTGCAGGCAATCACCCGAATGTTCAGGCGTCGATTGAAAATACCTTCTTGATTGTCGGTTTCGTCATTAACCCAATCCTCTCCGCAAAAGTTATCCCGCAGCCCGCGTATTACCTTGCCATTCATCGTAATCAGGTCGAAGCCGCGAATATCGTTGCGAGTGCACAAGGCCCGCTCGCCAGCAGCGATGCGCACGACGTCGATCAACTTTCCTCGATCAAGCTCCAGTCGTTGCAAGACAGGCAGCACCTCATATTCAGCAGAAAGTACAACCCTGTCAGCCATAGCGATGTGTGTCCCATTTTCCTGCCTCAGATGATGGGGCAAAATGGGACAGCCGTCAATCGGGCTTCGCCCACCGCTTCGCCGCCGCAGCCTTGGCGATCTCTGCCCTACGCGCTGGCGTCATGGATTTCGCCCGAGCTGCGCCGCCACGCTTCCCCATGGATACGGCGGCAGGATCCTTGCCGTCGTCGGCCGGGGTGCCTTCCTCAATCTCGCCAGTAGCGATGCGGGCAACCATGATGGCATTGCCGACCACGTCGGCAGGACGCTTCTGGCCCTTAGGTCCGGTCGGCATCGTTCGCTTCCGCTTTGGCAAGAAACTCTGCTGCTGCGGCCTTAGCTCGCCGCCATGCATACCGTTTATGCTCATCTGATAGAGGCGCTGTGGCTTCAGTCGCTCCCGTAGGGAGGCCATCAGCGCTTCCAGGAACGCCAACGTGTATGAAGATTCGCCCGTGGCCCGTGGCGACATCGATGACGGCGATATCGTTTATGTCTCGACTGATACTTCCGCGTAGCTCGACCATTTGCGACCCTTCCCATGCTTGCCGCTTGGCATAGCACGAAATGGACACCGGCCGGTGGCGGGGTCAAGCCCCTCGGATTTCAAACTGAGACACTACCGCTACAGAGCATCAGGCAGCGTACCGCCGCCCCCTCGTGCCGCCAGCGTCGCGCAGGCCCGCTTGACGGACAGGCTGTCGAGGCAAACCCGACCGCATCACGCGATCGTATGCGACATCGATCGCTCGCCACCTCACTCGCTGATCATCACGGTATCGAACGACAACAATCGTTTGACGCCCATAGGACTCGACAGGCTCATTGAGTGGACCGCTCCTCAACCTCAATCTCGGCTACAGTAAGAAAGATGTCTTCAATGTCTTGTCTTGGACATTATGATATCTGATATCAGGTCCACCGGTTTTTCTTCCATCGATGCGACTCTGGGAGTGCCAGTCCACGCAGTAAGTTCAATCGTAAGAGTTCGTCCTGTCACAGGAGCCCGTCCGGTCAAAGGTGGCCCTCCGGTCGTTGGTCGGTGCAAGGTACGCCCCAACCCATCACCGCACGGGTAGAAGCCTCCGGAGCCGGCGCCTCTGGATCGAGATGGATCGATACCCGGACGCCTCGCAACCGGTCCGTTCCGTCCCCGTGGAGCGTCATTTGGACGAGCGTGACGATCTCCCGCGCCGGGGACGATCGATCAGGCTCGGCCACGTCCCTCGATGAGTGGCGCAGGGCATCGACGATGCGTCCCTCATCGCCCGTGCGGAGGGCCGTATCGACCGGGCTGGCGGACGTCTCGCCGCCGCGCATCGGCGGTCCCTCATCCTCGGCCATGCCGCATGTGTGCCAACGCTGCCCCTCGCGCAAAGCGGTGGGCAGCGCGGCGCCCGCCCGGTACACTCGCGCGCTCCGAGCGACCTCTCGCGGCGAGACACGCCCCGTGACGGACGCGAGCGCCCGGCCCGGCCGCCTCCCGACAGCTCCGCCTCGAACCGGACCCGAACCATGCACCACGACCTCCTGATCCGCGGCGGCACCTGCGTCCTGCCCTGGGGCGAGGAGCGCGCCGACGTCGGCGTGAGGGACGGCCGCTTCTCGGCCATCGGCGAGTTGTCGGCCGACACGGGTGTCGAGACGATCGACGCCGCGGGCCTCCACGTCCTGCCCGGCCTCATCGACAGCCACGTCCACCTGCGCGACCCCGGCGACCCGGCGGTCGAGACGCTCGGCACCGGCACGCGCGCGGCGGTGCTCGGCGGCATCGCCACGGTCTTCGACATGCCCAACACCGCGCCGCCCGTCACGGGCCGCGAGCGGCTCGACTGGAAGCGGGGCTACGCCGAGCGGGAGAGCTGGTGCGACGTCGGCCTCTACGTCGGCGGCACCAAGGGCAACGTCGAGGAGCTCGCCGCGCTGGAACAGGAGCCCGGCGTCTGCGCCGTCAAGGTCTTCGCCGGCAGCTCCACCGGCACGCTGATGGTCGAGGACGACGAGAACCTGGAGCGGGTGATGCGGGCCGGGCGCCGGCGCATCGCCTTCCACAGCGAGGACGAATATCGCCTCCAGGCCCGCAGGTCCCTGTTCCACGCCGGCATGCCGCACCGCAGCCACATGGAGTGGCGCGACGAGGAATGCGCCTTCCTCGGCACGCGCCGCCTCATGGCGCTCGCCCGCCGCACGGGCCGGCCCGCCCACATCCTGCACGTGTCGACCGCGCAGGAGCTCGACTACCTCAAGGGCTTCCGCGACGTCGCGACCGTCGAGGTTCTGGTCAACCATCTGACCCAGGTGGCGCCGGACTGCTACGACCGGCTCGGGGGCTTCGGCGTGATGAACCCGCCGATCCGGGGCGAGGAGCACCGGGCGGCGAGCTGGGCGGCCGTGCGCGACGGCACGGTCGACACGGTCGGCTCCGACCACGCCCCCCATTCCCGCGCCGCCAAGGCGCTGCCCTGGCCCGATTGCCCGGCCGGCCTCACCGGCGTGCAGACGCTGGTGCCCCTCATGCTCGACCACGTCAGCGCCGGGCGCCTGTCGCTGTCGCGCCTGGTCGACCTCATGGCGGCGGGGCCGGCCCGGGTCTACGGCCTCCTCGGCAAGGGGCGGCTCGCGGCGGGCTACGACGGCGACGTCACGCTGGTCGACATGGGGCGGCGGCGCACCATCGAGGACCGTTGGATCGCCTCGCCCTGCGGCTGGACGCCCTTCGCCGGCACGGAGGTGCGGGGCTGGCCGGTGGCGACGATCCTGCGCGGCATCCCGGTGATGCGCGACGACGAGGTGCTGGGCGACCCCGCCGGCCGCCTCGCCCGGTTCCGCGGCTGAGGGGGGAGCCATGGACCGCATCGTCTTCCTCAACGGCGACTTCCTCCGCGAGGAGGACGCCCGCATCCCGGTCATGGACCGCGGCTTCCTCTTCGCGGACGGCATCTACGAGGTCACGGCCGTGCTCGACGGCGCCCTCGTCGACGCCGCCGCCCACCTCGCGCGCCTCGACCGCTCGCTCGGCGAGATCCGCATCCCCAACCCCCACCCGCCGGAGGACTGGACGCGCTTCCAGCGCGAGCTCGTGCGGCGCAACGCGCTCGACCAGGGCGTGGTCTACATCCAGGTGACGCGCGGGGTCGCCGAGCGCGACTTCGCCCACACCGCGGACCTGTCCCCCACGGTCGTCATCTTCACCCAGGCGAAGCGGATCGTCGACGCGCCGCTGCACGGCCGGGGCGCCGCCGTGGTGACGCGGCCGGACCTGCGCTGGGCGCGGCGCGACATCAAGTCGACCGGCCTCCTGGCCCAGGTCCTGGCCAAGCGCGAGGCCGCCGAGGCCGGCGCCGCCGAGGTCTTCATGGTCGAGGACGGCTTCGTCACGGAGGGCGGCTCCTCCACGGCCTTCATCATCCGGGCGGACGGCCGCATCGTCACGCGGCCGCTGTCGAACGCCGTCCTGCCCGGCGTCACCCGGGTGGCCGTGATGCGGCTCGCCGCCGAGGACGGCCTCGTGCTGGAGGAGCGCGCCTTCACGGTCGAGGAGGCCCGCGGGGCCGCGGAGGTCTTCTACACCAGCGCGTCGAACGTCGTGGTGCCGGTGGTGTCGATCGACGGCCGGGCCATCGGCACCGGCCGGCCGGGCCCGCGCACCGTCAAGCTCCTGCGGCTCTACATCGAGGCCGCCCGCGCCGAGGCCGCGGCCCGGGGCCGGTAGGGTTCAGCTCCGCAGCGCCGCCTCGCGCCCGGCGGGCACGAACCATTCCACCAGCAGCAGCGCGACGCCGGCCGTGATGGCGCAGTCGGCGCCGTTGAACACGTACCAGCGGAACGACCCTGCGTGGAGCGACACGAAATCCACCACCGCCCCGTAGGCCACGCGGTCGACGAGGTTGCCGAGCGCGCCGCCGATCAGCAGCCCCAGGGCCAGGCCGGTCAGCGCCGTGGCGCTGCGCCACAGCCACGCCGCCAGCGCCGCCGTGGCGAGGCCGGTGGCGCCGATGAGCAGCGCGCGGCCCACGGCGCCGTCCGAGGTCAGCAGCGAGTAGGACACGCCGCGGTTCCAGGCCAGCACGAGGTCGAAGCCCGGCGCCACCGCGTAGGGCTGGCGCTCGGCGAGGTCGAAGCCCCGCAGCAGCCACAGCTTCGACGCCTGATCCACCGCGAAGGCCAGGACCGCCGCGGCGGCGCCGAGCGCGCGCGGGCTGCCCCTCACGGGAGCCGCCCCGCCGCGGCGAGCTCGCGCAACGCCTGGGCATCGCGCGGCGTGACGTCGGGGTAGTCGGGGTCCGTGCCGACCTGAGGCGACACCTTCCAGGAGCGGGCGCACTTTCGCCCCTCGGCGCGGCGCGGCACCACCGCGATCCCCGGCACGTCGGGGAGGCGGTAGGCCTCGGCCGGCCCGTCCCCGTCCTCGACCGCGATCGAGGAGGTGATGCAGACCTCGGCGAAGTCGATGCCGCGCAGCAGCGCCCCGAGCTCCGCGTCCGCGGCGAAGACCGCCGGCGCGGCTTCGAGCGACGAGCCCATGCGCTTGGCGGCCCGCTCCAGCTCCAGCGCGCCCGTCACGACGCGGCGCGCGTCGCGGATCCTGCGCCAGCGCGCCGCCAGCGCCTCGTCGGACCACCCCTCCGGCAGGTCGGGGAAGAGCTGGAGGTGCACCGAGCCCTCGGCCGAGGGGTGGCGCGCGAGCCAGGCCTCCTCGGCCGTGAAGGACAGGATCGGCGCCAGCCACGCGGCGACGCGCTCGAACACGGCGTCGATGACCGTGAGGGCGCCGCGCCGCGTCACGCTGGACAGCGGGTCGCAGTAGAGCGCGTCCTTGCGGATGTCGAAGTAGAAGGCCGACAGGTCGCCCGTCATGAAGGCGCCGAGCGCCGCCAGGATCCGGGTGTAGTCGAAGCCCGCGTAGCCGGCCCGCACGGTGCGGTCGAGCTCGGCCAGGCGGTGGAGCACGAAGCGCTCCAGCTCCGGCAGGTCGGCGTGGGGGACGCGCTCGTCCGCGCGGGCGTGGCTCAGCGTGCCCAGCATCCAGCGCAGGGTGTTGCGCCACTTCTTGTAGGTCTCGACCGTGGTGGCCAGCACCGTCCTGCCGAGGCGCTGGTCGCCCGCGTAGTCGGCGCCCGCCACCCACAGGCGCAGGATGTCGGCGCCCGACTGCGCGATGACGTCCTGCGGCGCCACGACGTTGCCGAGCGACTTCGACATCTTGCGGCCGTTCTCGTCCAGCGTGAAGCCGTGCGTCAGCACGGCGTCGTAGGGCGCGCGGCCGCGCGTGCCGCAGGATTCGAGCAGCGAGGAGTGGAACCAGCCGCGGTGCTGGTCCGAGCCTTCGAGGTACATGACCTCGTCGTCCCCGCCGTCGACGCGCCGGCGCAGGCCCCTGAACTGCGGGAAGGCCCGCGGGTCCTCCAGGGTGAAGGCGTGGGTCGACCCTGAGTCGAACCACACGTCGAGGATGTCGTCGACCTTGCGCCAGCCCTCGGCGGCGCGCCCTTCGAGGAAGCGCTCCGCCGCGCCCGCCTCGTACCAGGCGTCCGCCCCCTCGGCCGCGAAGGCCGCGAGGACGCGCGCGTCGACCGCGTCGTCGCGCAGGATCTCGGCCGTGCCGTCGGCCCGGTCGCGCACGAAGATCGCGATGGGCACGCCCCAGGCGCGCTGGCGCGACACGACCCAGTCGGGCCGGTTGGCGATCATGCCGGTGATGCGGTTCTCCCCGCTGGCGGGAAACCACTCGGTTCCCGCTATGGCCTGGAGGGCCACGCCGCGCAGCGTGTCGGGCGCGTTCGCGCCGTGGGCCGCCGCGGCGGGCCGCGCCGGGGCGCCCGGCACGGCGAAGGGCCGGTCCATGGCGATGAACCACTGCGGCGTGTTGCGGAAGATGACGGGCTTCTTCGAGCGCCAGGAATGGGGGTAGGAGTGCTTCAACCGGCCGCGGCCGACCAGCGCCCCGGCCCCCGAGAGCGCCGCGAAGACGGCGTCGTTGGCGTCGCCCCGGGCGCCCTTGTCGGTGAGCACGCGGCGGCCCTCGAAGCCGGGCGCGTCGGCCGTGAGCGCCCCGTCGGCGTCCACCGTGTAGGGGATGCGGGTGTCGATGTGCCGGGCGAGCAGCTCGCGCGTCGAGGCGAGCCACAGGTCGAAGTCCTCGCGCCCGTGCCCCGGCGCCGTGTGGACGAAGCCCGTGCCGGCCTCGTCGGTGACGTGGTCGCCCGCGAGCAGCGGCACCGCGAAGCCGTAGCCGGGCAGGGTGGCGGCGAAGGGATGGGCGCAGATCCCCACCGACAGGGCCTCGGCCGTGACGTCGCCGAGCCGCTCGAAGCCCTCGACGCGGGCCGCCTTGAACACGCCCTCGGCCAGGCTGTCGGCCAGCACGTAGCGGTGGCCCATCCCGGCCCAGTTGTCGTCGGCCGCCGCCGTCACCCGGTAGAGCCCGTAGGGGACGCGCGGCGAGAAGGCCACCGCGCGGTTGCCCGGCATGGTCCAGGGCGTCGTGGTCCAGATGACCACGGAGGCCGGGCGCAGCGCGCCGCCGGCCTCGTGGCGGAAGGCCAGCGCGTTCCAGGCCGCGGCGCGGGCGTCCAGCACGGCGCCGGTGCCCGCCACCACCTGGCACGGGAAGGCCGCGAAGACCGTGTCGGAGGTGTAGTCCTCGTATTCGACCTCGGCCTCGGCCAGCGCGGTCTTCTCGACGACGCTCCACATGACGGGCTTCGAGCCGCGGTAGAGCAGCCCGTTGGCCGCGAACTTCATGATCTCGCGGGCGATGGCGGCCTCGGCGCCGAACGCCATGGTGGCGTAGGGGTGGTCCCAGTCGCCGACGATGCCCAGGCGCTTGAACTCCTCCCGCTGCACGTCGAGCCACCCCTGCGCGAAGGCGCGGCACTGGCGGCGGAACTCCACCACCGGCACGGCGTCCTTGTTGCGGCCCTTGGCGCGGTATTCCTCCTCGATCTTCCACTCGATCGGCAGGCCGTGGCAGTCCCAGCCGGGGACGTAGTCGGAGTCGCGCCCCAGCATCTGCTGGGACTTCACCACCGTGTCCTTGAGGATCTTGTTCAGCGCGTGGCCGATGTGGATGTTGCCGTTGGCGTAGGGGGGGCCGTCGTGCAGCACGAACTTCGGCCGGCCCGCGGCCTGGGCCCGCAGGCGGCCATAGAGGTCGATGGCGGCCCAGCGCGCCAGCAGTTCCGGCTCCTTGGCGGGCAGGCCGGCCCGCATCGGGAAGTCGGTGTGGGGGAGGAACAGGGTCTTGGCGTAGTCGATCCCGGCGGCGTCCGCGGAGGGCTGGACGGCGGCGGGCCGGTTGGCGTCGTTCATGGGAGGACCGAGGGGGCTGGCGACGGAGCGGCCGGCGGGCGCCGCGCGTCGCGGGGAGGGCGGCAGGGGGCTCCCACGGGGACGGGCGCTCCGATGGACGGAGCGCCCATCGCCGTGGGGACCCGGGGCGTGCCGGTCGAGCGGAGGCTCCCGTGCGGTGCGAGCGTGCTCAAGCGCCGCACGGGCCGATAATCGCCGTGATCCGGGCCCGCGTCGTCATGGGCGTGACGTAGCAGCGGGGTAGCGAAATTGGAAGGGTTCCGTTCTTCGGGTCCGCCTCGGATCCGCCGTAACCGAACCCGATCGTCGCGCATTCAAGACCCGGGACGACGACCGCGCGCCCCGCGTCTCGCCCGACCACGGAGGAGCAAAGCATGGAGACATGGCCCGACCCCCGGATCTGGAACATGTTCGCCCGCCGCGAGGAGGGCGAGATCTGGTGCGCCGTTCCGGCGGATTCCGCCGTGCCGCGCTTCCTCTTCTCGGGCGAGTGGGACTTCAGCGGCCAGCATCCGGAACCCCTCCCCCTGCCCGGGTTCCAGCGCGACATCGCCCACCAGTCGGTGCGGATGAACGGCTTCTACCTGTTCCAGCTTCTCCGCGCCGCGGCGTGATCCGAGACGGGCGGGATCCGGCCCGCGGCGCCCCGAGCGGGTCTTCACCGGAAACGTGCGATCATACCAGCGGTCGAATCTCTCGACCGCTGGCCAGCGCGAAGGCGCGCCGCCGCTCACGCGGCGTGACCCGCCGTCGACGAGCCATCGTCGATGGCGGCTGGTACAGTAAGGAGGGATCCAGGCAGGCCCACGTCGGGCTCCCGATGCGGGCCCGCCTGGACACGGCGGGGCGCCGCCACAGAATGGACCATAAGCTGCTCTCCGATGACGTTCCATCGCAGGGGCGCGGCGCGAGCCCGGGAGGACCAGGATCGATGCACCGCTCCTTCACCATCCTGGCGGTCGGCGCCGTGGCGGCGGCGCTGCTCGTCGTCGGGGCGGCGACCTTCTGGTACGAGCGGCCCACCCGGCTGACCGTGGCGATCTCCAAGGCCGACGCGGAGGACTTCGCCGTGATCGGCACGGCCGCGAAGCTGCTCAAGTTCGGCCGCTACGCCGTGCGGCTGCAGATCCGCCCCGTGGACGGGCCCGCCGCCGCTTCGGCCGAGGTCGACGGCGGCAAGGCCGACCTCGCGGTGATCCGCACCGACGTGGCCCTGCCGGACGACGCCCAGACCGTGGTGATCCTGCACCGGGACGCGGCGCTCCTGGTGGCGCCGGGCGGCGGCGGGGTCCGCGAGATCGCCGACCTCGCCGGCCGCACGGTCGGCATCGTCCACCGCGGCCCGGGCAACGAGGCCATGCTGACCACGGCCCTCGCCCAGTACGACGTCCGCCCGGAGGACGTGAAGGTGGTGGGGCTGGCGCCCGAGGAGGTGCCCGAGGCCGTGAAGTCCAAGGCCGTGGACGCCGTGCTGGCCGTCGACGTGCTGTCGAGCCCGCGCCTGCGCGACATCGTCATGGCCGTGGCGGCGGGCGGGGAGGGGCCTCCCGCCCTGGTGCCGATCGCCGAGGCCGAGGCCATCGCCCAGCGCTCGCCCGGCTACGAGAAGCTGGAGGTGGTGCGCGGCGCCTTCGGCGGCACGCCGCCGCGGCCCGCCGAGGAATACGACACGCTGTCCATCACGCATCGCCTGGTCGCCAACGAGGCCGTGCCGCAGGACCTCATCTCCGACCTCACGCGCTTCTTCCTGACCGAGAAGATGCAGATCGCCGCCACCGTGCCGATCGCCCGGCGCATCGAGGCCCCCTCGACCGACAAGGGCCTGGCGCTGCCGGCCCACGCCGGCACGGCCGCCTATATCGACGACGACGAGCAGACCTTCTTCGACAAATACAGCGACTTCATCTACATCGGCGCCATGCTGGCGGGCGTGCTGGCCTCGGGCGTCACGGCTTTGCTGGGCCGGATCAACGGCCGCAGGGCGGCGTCGCTGGACACCTCGGTGGGCCGCCTCGTCGACATGCTGGCGCTCGTGCGCGCCGCGCCCTCGACGGCGGCGCTCGACGCGCTCCAGGCCGAGGCCGACGGCCTGATGGCGAGCGCGCTCGACGCCTCGGCCGCGGCGAGCGGCGACGACCGGCGGCTCGCGGTCTTCGGCCTCGCGCTGAACCAGGTCAGGGCCGCGGTGCGCGACCGGCGGGCGCAGCTCGGCGGAACGCCCGGCGCGGTCGCCGCCGCGCCCGTGCTGGTGGCGCGGGCGGCCGAGTGAGGGCCCTGGTTGCGGGCTCTGGATAGGGTGTCGGCAGCGGACGGCTTGATCGCCATCGGGCCCTGTAGCCCTCGAGCATCGGCGACCCAGATGGCGGCCGAACCGGCTCTGGCTGAAGCCGGGGAAGACCTCAAAGGCTCATGACGGGTTTCGGGGTGATGGTGTCGGGTCGCGATCGTCGCGTCAGTTGTGGTTTCAAAAGGCCCTCGGCCTTTTGCGGGTTTGGGGGCGGAGCCCTGAAGAGGCTCAGTCATCTCTTTTCAGGGCTCCGCCCTGAAACCCGCCAAAGGGCCAGCCCTTTGGAATCCGTCACGAAGGGGAACATCACCCTGAAATCCAATGAGAGCCTTGCCTCATTCCACAATGTGTGTATAAATACACATATCAACAGCCGCGATGTGATCTCCGCTCTTCGGGCCGATGGATGGTTCGAGGTGAACCACGAGGGAAGCCACAAGCAGTTCAAGCACTCCACCAAGACGGGGCGCGTGACGGTGGTTCACCCCTCGCGCGACATACCGGGCGGCACGCTGCGCAGCATCGAGAAACAGTCAGGCCTCAAACTCAGGTGAGCCCCATGCGCTCCTATATCGCTCTCATCCACAAGGAAGCGGCCAGCGACTATGGCGTGTCGCTTCCCGATCTCCCCGGATGCGTCACCGCCGGCACGACCCTCGACGAAGCCAGGGCGTTCGCCGAAGAGGCGCTCGCTCTCCATCTCGCAGGGATGGCGGAGGACGGCGAGGCAGTGCCCGAGCCGTCGTCCCTCGAATCCGTCATGGCGGACCGGGAGAACCGCGACGCCGTCGCGGTTCTTGTCTCCGTCAAGGGCGCGGCGCCGAAGGCCGTCCGCATCAACATCACAGTTCCCGAGGACGTCCTGGCTCGGGTCGATGCCTATGCCGAGCGGCACGGCATGAGTCGATCAGGGTTCCTCGTCCACGCCGCCAAGCGCGAGATGGAAGACGCTTGAAGCCTACGGTGGTGCGCGCGTGAGAGGTGCGAACCGGAGTGCGAACCACCCGCGCGCAAGGGGGCTCTCAGGGTTCCCGCATCGATCAGCGCTGCGCTTTGCCGGCCTCGCCCCTCTGCGACGAGCGCTCATTCG
>CAXTBR010000040.1:0-40994 GCA_964242785.1 uncultured Lichenihabitans sp.
CGCATCCTCGACGAGCTCGTGCCGCCCGACGTGCCGGTGCCGGCGCTGGCCGAGGTGCAGTTGGCCCTCCAGGCCGCAGCCGCGGCCGTCACCGGCGAGACGCCGGAGGCGCTGAAGAGCCGGCTGCGCACCGGCACCGTCGTGAGCTACGACGACCGCAACTGGGAGCTGCGCTTCTCCCAGGAGCGGCGGCGCATCAACCTGTCGCGCTCGATCGCCGTCGACATGGAGAGCGGCACGGTGGCGGCCCAGGGCTACCGGCTGCGCGTGCCCTACGGCACGCTGCTCTGCGTCAGCGACAAGCCGCTCCACGGCGAGATCAAGCTGCCGGGCGCCGCCAACGCCTTCTACGAGCGGGCGGTGGGCGAGCACCTGCTGATCGGGCTCGACGCGCTCGACCGGCTGCGCCGCGACCGCGCCGGGCTCCACTCGCGCAAGCTGCGCGCCTTCGACGAGCCGCCGTTCCGATGACGCCGCAGCGGGGCGACGCCGCCATCGTGCTGTTCTCGGGCGGGCAGGATTCCACCACCTGCCTCGCCTGGGCACTGGAGAATTTCGCATATGTTGAAACCATCGGCTTCGACTACGGCCAGCGCCACCGCGTCGAGCTCGACGTGCGGGCGCCGCTGCTCGGCGCGCTGCGGGAGCGCTTCCCCGCCTGGGCGGGCCGGCTCGGCGACGACCACCTGATCGACCTCGGCGTGCTGGGCCGGATCAGCGACACGGCGCTGACGCGCGACGTGGCGATCCGCATGGAAGCCTCCGGGCTGCCCAACAGCTTCGTGCCGGGCCGCAACCTGCTGTTCCTCACCTTCGCGGCGGCGCTGGCCTACCGGCGCGGGCTGAAGCACCTCGTCACCGGCGTCTGCGAGACGGATTACTCGGGCTACCCGGACTGCCGCGACGACACGATCAAGGCCATGCAGGTCGCGCTCAACCTCGGCATGGAGGCCCGCTTCGTGCTCCACACGCCGCTGATGTGGATCGACAAGGCCGCGACCTGGCGCATGGCGGAAGGGCTCGGCGGCGCGGCGCTGGTCGACCTCGTGCGCGACGGCACCCACACCTGCTACGCGGGCGACCGGACGCATCGCCACGACTGGGGCTACGGCTGCGGGACGTGCCCGGCCTGCGAGCTCCGGGCCCGGGGCTACCGGGAGTTCCGCGCCGCGGCGGCGTGATCCGCCCTCGCACCGACGGGGGTCCATGATGACCTCCTCCCTCCCTCATCCTGAGCGAGGGCGGGGAGGACTGGGTTTTCGCCGCCATCCGAGTGCCTCTGGGGCTCCGCCCCAAACCCCGCCAAAGGGCTCGCCCTTTGGAATCAAATGCCAAGGACGACGTCACCGCGGAAACCGATCGAGAGACTCAGCGGTATCCGGCGGCCTGGAGCTCGAACAGCGCGGCATAGCGGCCGCCCCGCGCCACGAGCTCGGCGTGGGCGCCGGCCTCCTCGACCCGCCCGCCCTCCAGCACGACGATCCGGTCCGCCATGCGGACGGTCGAGAAGCGGTGCGAGATGATGAGGCAGGTGCGGCCGAGGCTGAGGTCGCGGAAGCGGCGGAACACCTCGTATTCGGCCCGCGCGTCGAGCGCCGCCGTCGGCTCGTCGAGCACCAGCACGGCGCCGTCGCGCATGTAGGCGCGGGCGATGGCGACCTTCTGCCACTCGCCGCCCGACAGCTCGACCCCGTCCTTGAATCGCCGGCCGAGCGGCTGGGCGTAGCCGAGCGGCAGGCGGTCGATCACCCGGTCGGCGAGGGCGCGCTCGGCCGCCTCGACCACGCGGTCGCGCTCCCCGGCCCGGGCGATGAGCCCCACCCCGATGTTCTCGCCCGCCGTGAAGCTGTAGCGGGCGAAGTCCTGGAGGATCAGGGCGACGCGGGTGCGCAGGTCGTCGAGGTCGAAGGCCCGCAGGTCGATGCCGTCGACCGTGATGCGCCCCTCGGAGGGGTCGTAGAGCCGCGACAGCAGCTTGACGACCGTGGTCTTGCCGGCCCCGTTCTCGCCCACCAGGGCCACCACCTCGGAGGCTCCGATCTCGAGGTCGAGGTGGCGCAGCGCCCAGTCTTCCGCCTCGGGGTAGCGGAAGCCCACGCCCTCGAAGCGGATGCCGGAGCGGATCGGCGAGGGGAAGGGCACGGGGCGCGCGGGCGAGACGACGCGGGGGCGGATGTCGAAGAAGGAGAACAGGTCGTCGAGGTAGGCGGCCTGCGAGGCCAGTTGCGACAGGCCGAGCAGCAGCCCCTCCAGGAGCGAGCGCAGGCGCAGCAGCGACCCCGCCAGGAAGCCGAGGTCGCCGATCGTCACGGCGCCGTCGAGCGTGCGCCACAGGATGACGGCGTAGCCCGCGTAGTAGGAGAGCGCGCTCAGCGTGGCGAAGAGCCCGCCCCACAGGGCGCGCCGCGCCGCGAGGCGCCGGGTCTCGCCATACAGGGTCTCGGACAGGGCGGCGAAGCGGCCCGACAGGAAGCCGTCGAGCCCGAACAGCTTCACCTCCTTGGCGGTCTCGACGCTGGCGCCGATGTAGCGGAGGTAGTCGACCTGCCGCCGCTCCGGCGTGCGCCCGAAGGCGAGGCGGTAGCCCTCGCGGTTGAAGTGCAGCTCGCCGAAGGCCGCCGGCACCAGGGCCAGGGCGAGCAGCAGGAGCAGCCAGGGCGCGTAGGCCGCGAAGCCGGCCGCCAGCGCCAGCGCCGTCACGGCGTCCTGGGCCTGGCCGAAGACGAGCTGGAGCACGGAGGAGCGGCCGGTGACTTGACGGCGGGCGCGATCGAGCCGGTCCTGCTGGTCGGGGGACTCGAACTGTTCGAGGTCCAGCGTCGCGGCGTGGCGCATCAGGGCGAGGCTCGCGCCGTCGCTGTAGCGCTGGCCGAGCAGGTCGCCGACGAGCGCGCTGCCCCGGCCGAGCAGGTCCGACAGGATCCCTAAGCCCGCCTCGCACAGGACCAGCACGCCGACGTGGGTGAGGCGGCCCGCCGCCAGCCAGTCGGCGACGTTCGGGCCGGGATGGGGCAGGCGCGCCTCCGCCACCACGGCGTCGACGATCAGCTTGCCGACATAGAGGGCCGCGGTGGGCAGGGCCGCCCGCGCGAGGCGCAGCACCACCGTCGCCAGCGCCAGGGCCGGGCTCGTGCGCCACACGAGGCCGAGCAGGCGCGGCAGGTTGCGCAGGGCGCCGAGGCGGTCGCGGACGAAGGAGAGGCGCAGGGTCAGGGATGCCGACCCGCGGCGGCCGCGACCCGCCCGTCAGGGCTCCCACGGACATCAGGACTTCGATCGAGGGAGCTTTCGCCTCTCGGGCCGGCGTCGAGGACGAAGCACTGATCGTCGTGGGGACCCTCACACCGGCAATTTTTCATGGCCCACCCGTCACCCTTCATTCATCGTAAACGCTTCGGTGCAGGACCCTCCCTTCGGGACACAACGCTTTCGAAACGCCTTCCCCCTCAGGGTCAGGTCGGTTCTAAGCCGGTGGCCCCGCTATGTCAGTCCCCGTGTCCCATCCGCCGCACCCATCGTCATCCCCATCGCGGATCGCCCGCGCGGGAACCGGCACCGTCACGGGTCGAGCGCCGGGCGCGCCGCGATGATGTCCAGCCGTCTCGCCTCGGCAGACCGGTGGCGCCGCTTCCTGACGGATCGCGGGGGCAGCACCGCCGTGGAGATGGCCCTCGTGGCCGCGCCCTTTCTGGCCCTGATCATCGCGGCCCTGCAACTCGGGCTGATCTACCTGTCGCAGTCCGCCCTCGAGATCGCGACCGAGAAGGCCTCCCGCACGGTGTTGACCGGATCTGCACAGGCGGCGGGGACGACGCAGCAGCAATTCCTGGCCTCCGTCTGCTCCAAGCTCCCGGCCATCCTCACCTGCTCCAACCTCATGGTGGACGCGCAGGTCTACACCAGCTTCTCCAATTCGGACACATCGACGCCGACGATCACCTACAGTGCGAAGGGTGCGATCACCAACACTTGGAAATACAATATCGGAGGCGCCAACGATATCGTCGTCCTCCGGGTCTTATACCTGCTTCCCGTCGTCAGCGGACCTCTCAACTTCATCGTCAGCAACACATCCAACAGCAAGCGTTTGCTGATGGCCACAGCCGTGTTCAAGAACGAACCTTATTGATGAGAACAGAGATGTCCACCACCGTGATGCTTCAAAGATTCGGCCGTGATCGTCGCGGCGTATCGGCGGTCGAGTTCGCGCTCGTGCTGCCCGTCCTGCTCGTCGTCGTCTTCGGTGGATATCAGGTCTCCGAGGGTGTCGCGGCCTACCGCAAGACGGCTTTGACGGCGCGCACCGTGGCGGATCTGGCCACGCAATACTCGTCGATGAGTGACGATGATATCGCGACGGTGCTGAACGCGTCGGCCCAGGTGATGGTGCCCTTCGATGCATCCGGACTGAGCATCGTGCTCACGGAATATCAGACGACCGCGGCAGGAGTCTCGACCGTGACGTGGAGCAAGGCGCTCAACGGCACGGCCCTGAAGCAGGGCTCCATCGCCACCATCCCTGCCAATATCACTCTGCCGAACTCTTCGATCATCTACAGCAAGGTCACATACAGCTTCAAGCCGGTGGTCGGCTATGGCGTGATCAACCCCATCGTCATGTCGAGTTCAATCTACATGAATCCACGTTCGGTTCAGTCCATCCCCTATACAGGCTCCTGATGTCATCCCGAACATAGGGCCCCCACGGAGATCAGTGCTTCGATTGAGGGGGCGTTCGCCTCTCGGTCGAGCCTTGAGACCGAAGCACTAATCACCGTGGGGACCCATAGCCGGTCACGGCGGACGATGCCCCGCATCGTAGATCCATCCCAGCCACGAGACAGACCATGATGCCTTCACTCAACCGGTTCGGGAGCGATGCGAAGGGCAATGTGGCGATCATCTTCGCACTCGCCATGTTCCCCGTCATCGGCGTCGCCGCCATGGCCATCGACTACACGCTCGCCGGCCGGCGCGAAGCGCAGATCAACGCCATCGCCGACGCCGCCGCCCTGATAACGACATCGCCCGCCGGAATGGCGTTGAGCGCGGCGACCGCGCAAGCGAGTGCCATCAGCATGTTCAACGCCCAGGCTGCCCTCGTGGGGGGGGCCAGCGTGACGTCTCCGAAGATCACGGTGACGGATACGACGGCGGCGAACGGCGCCATCACCCGGGTCACGGCAGTCCCGTACGTCGGGACGTCTCAGAATGCCTTCTCGAGGCTGCTCAGTATGAACTCTATGAGTATCGGTGGCACGTCGAAGGTGTCGAGCTCCACGGCGCCCAACATCGACTTCTACCTGCTCCTGGACACGTCGCCGTCGATGGGCATCCCGTCGAGCCAGAGCGGCATCGACACGATGGTAGCGAACACGAAGCAGCAGGGTGGATGCGCCTTCGCGTGCCATGAAACGAATCCCACATCGGGAGACGTGGCGGGCAACCCGTCCGGGATGGACAATTACGCCCTCGCGAGGAAGCTCAACCTCACGCTCAGGATCGATCTCGTGCAGCAGGCGACGGCCAATCTCTACAAGACGGCCGCCAGCACCCAGCTCCTCAACAAGGCTTCCTATCGGGTCGCGACCTACACGTTCGACCAGTCGTTCCAGACGATCACCAATCTCACCTCGAATCTGACACAAGCCCAGAGTGACGCGACCAGCAAGATCAAGATGCTGCAGGTGTACAGCAACAGCATGCTCACACAGAGCAACAACAATAACGATCAGGACACTCAGTTCGATCCCGCGATGGCCAACAGCGCCCAGATCCCCAACCCTGGAAAGGGAACGAACGCAGCGAACGACACGCCGCAGGAGGTTCTGTTCATCGTCACGGACGGCGTGATCGACGAGGCCTATCCCAATGTCGGATCGACGGACATGACATACAGCGGGCGCACGATCACGACGATCGGGCATCAATATGACTACTGTACGCCGCTGAAAGCGCGCGGAGTCCGCATCGCCGTACTCTACACGACCTACAATCCATTACCCACGAATAGCTTCTACAATCAATATATCGCACCGTTCCAGGCATCGATCCCGACTGCGCTGACGAACTGTGCATCTCCAGGGCTATTCTTCACGGTGGACACTGGCGGCGACATCAACAACGCGATGCAGGCGCTCTTTTTGAAAGCCGTGGGAAGCGCCCACTTGGTCCAGTGATGCGGGCGGCCGCACCGGCCTCAAGCGTCCCTCCCAAGGGCCCCCACGAAGATGAGTGCTTCGATTGACGGGCGCTCCCCTCTTGGGCGAGCGTAGAGATCGAAGCACTCGTTGCCATGGGAGCCCTCACCGATCTCGGCGCCCGAGGTTCAACCGTCCCGCGAGGTCGGCGCCTCCCAATCCATCACGGGGCCGAGCGGCACGATGCCGGTCGGGTTGATGTGGCGATGGCTGCCGTAGTAATGGCCCTTGATGTGGACGAAATCGACGGTCTCGCGCACCCCCGGCCACTGATAGAGGCGGCGGGCATAGTCCCACAACGCCGGATAGTCGACGATGCGGCGCAGGTTGCACTTGAAGTGGCCGTGGTAGACGGCGTCGAAGCGCACCAGCGTGGTGAACAGGCGCCAGTCGGCCTCGGTGGTCTCATCGCCGCAGAGGTAGCGCCAGTTCGACAGCCTCGCCTCCAGCCAGTCGAGCGTGTCGAACAGCGGCACGACGGCGGCCTCGTAGGCGCCCTGGGTGGTGGCGAACCCGGCCCGGTAGACGCCGTTGTTCAGCGTCTCGTAGACGCGGGCGTTGACGGCGTCGATCTCGGCCCTCAAAGCCGCCGGGTAGAGGTCGCCCGGCCGCGCGCCGCGGCGGTCGAAGGCCGAGCCGAGGATACGGATGATCTCCGAGGATTCGTTGTTGACGATCGTGCCGGCGTGGCCGTCCCACAGGACCGGCACGGTGACGCGGCCGGTGTAGCACGGGTCGGCGCGGCGGTAGACCTCGTAGAGCAGCCGCGACCCCGACGGGTCGGGCACGACGCCGGGACCGGGCGCGAAGGTCCAGCCCTCCTCGCGCATCAGCCAATGCGTCACCGACAGGCCGACGATCTCCTCCAGCCCCTTCAGCTTGCGCACGATCAGGGCGCGGTGCGCCCAGGGGCAGGCCAGGGACACGTACAGGTGATAGCGGCCGGCCTCGGGCGGGTGCGGGCCGCCCTCGGCGATCGTGCCGCGGAACCGCGTCGGGGGCCGGGCGAAATGCCCGCCCTCGGTGTGGGCGAGGTCCTCGTCGCTGCGCCAGGCGCCGTCCACCATCTCGCCCATCGGGGTTCCCTTTCACGCGGGTTTTCGGGCGGAGCCTCGAAGCTCCCTCGGGGTTTGTGAATGTATCGAACTTGTGCCTAAATGCCCTCTGAAAACATTGGCGAATTTCTGCCCGTTTGGGCCAGATGGGCGTTCATTCACAAACTCTCAGTGCAGCGCCGGCATGCGGCGGCCGACGGGTGGCGCGGGGGCGGTCTCGGAGAAGAGCTCGGCCAGCTTCTCCGTCATGGCGCCGCCGAGTTCCTCGGCGTCCACGATGGTGACGGCGCGGCGGTAGTAGCGCGTGACGTCGTGGCCGATGCCGATGGCGATGAGCTCCACGGGCGAGCGCGTCTCGATCTCCTCGATCATCGCCCTCAAGTGGCGCTCCAGGTAGTTGCCGGCGTTGACCGACAGGGTGGAGTCGTCGACCGGCGCGCCGTCCGAGATCATCATCAGGATCTTGCGCTGCTCGGGCCGGCCGAGCAGGCGCTTGTGCGCCCAATCCAGCGCCTCGCCGTCGATGTTTTCCTTCAGCAGCCCCTCGCGCATCATCAGGCCGAGGTTGCGCCGCGCGCGCCGCCAGGGCGCGTCCGCGGCCTTGTAGATGACGTGGCGCAGGTCGTTGAGCCGGCCCGGGGTCGCGGGCTTGCCGGACTGGAGCCAGGCCTCGCGCGACTGCCCCCCCTTCCAGGCCTTGGTGGTGAAGCCCAGGATCTCGACCTTGACGCCGCAGCGCTCCAGCGTCCGCGCCAGGATGTCCGCGCAGGTGGCCGCCACCGTGATGGGCCGCCCCCGCATCGAGCCCGAATTGTCGAGCAGCAGCGTCACCACCGTGTCGCGGAAGTCGGTGTCCTTCTCGCGCTTGAAGGAGAGCGGCTGCTGGGGGTCGATCACCACGCGCGACAGCCGCGCGGGGTCGAGCATGCCCTCTTCGAGGTCGAACTCCCAGGCCCGGTTCTGCTGGGCCATCAGCCGGCGCTGCAGCCGGTTGGCGAGCCGCGCCACGACGCTCGACAGGTTGTTCAACTGCTTGTCGAGGTAGGCGCGCAGCCGCTCCAGCTCCTCGGCGTCGCAGAGCTGCTCGGCCGGCACCACCTCGTCGAATTTGATCGAGAAGGCCTTGTAGTCGGGGCCCTTGCCCTCCGCCGGGGGGGCCTGGGGGCGGCGGCTCTCGGCGGCCTCCTCGGCCTCGCCGTCGTCCTGGTCCTGGTCGGTCTCGCCGGCGGGGGCGTCGGGGCTCTCCATCGCCCCCTCCTCCATGTCCTCGGCGGAGGATTCGGCCGCGTCCATCTCCAGCGTCTGGCCGGTCTCGGAGTCCTGACCCTCGCCGTCCGACTGGTCGGCGTCGTCCTGCGGCTGGTCCTCGGCCTGGTCGTCGTCGTCCTCCTCGCGGTCGAAGGAGGAGGGGTCCGCCATGTCGAGCGACTGGAGCAGCTTGTGGATCGAACGGCCGAAGGCGCGCTGGTCCTCCAGGATGCGGTCGAGCCTGTCGAGGTCGGCGCCGGCGCGCTCCTCGATCCAGGGGCGCCACAGGTCGACGATGGCCTGGGCCGCGGCGGGGGGCGCCCGGCCGGTCAGGCGCTCGCGCACCATCAGGGCCACGGCGTCCTCGATGGGGGCGTCGGCGCGGTCGGTGATCTCGGCGTAGTTGCCGCGGTGGTAGCGGTCCTCCAGCATGGCCGCGAGGTTGATGCCGACGCCGTCCATGCGCCGCGCGCCGATCGACTCGACGCGGACCTGCTCGACGGCCTCGAAGACGGCGCGCGCCGCCTGGGCCTCGGGCAGGAGGCGGCGGTGGGTGGCGGCATCGTGGCAGGCGAGCTTCAGGGCCATGGAATCGGCGTGGCCGCGCACGATGGCGGCCTCGCGCGGGCTCAGCTTGCGGGCGGGCTCGGGGAGCCGCGCCTTGGCGGAGTCGCCGTGGCCCACCACGCTGGGCTTGTCGGGCGCGAAGGAGACTTCGAGCTCCGGCGTGCGGGCCATGGCCCGCATGCACGAGGCGACGGCCCGCTTGAAGGGCTCCTGCGGGGCCTCGGTGGGGCTGCCGGGCTTGCGGTTGGTGAGGGCGCTCATAGGGCCTTGGTCATGTAGTGGCGGCTGCCGCCGGCCGGGAAACCGTCGAGCCGGGCGAAGTCGCGGTAGCCGAGCTTGCGATAGAAACCCGGCGCCTGGAAGGAGAACGTGTCGAGGACGGAATCGGTCGCACCCCGCGCGCGGGCTTCCTCTTCGGCGCGCGCCATCAGCGCGGCGCCGTGGCCGCGCCCCCGGTGGCCTTCGGCCACCCAGAGCCCGTCGACGCTGAGCCAGCCCATGAAGGTCGCGCCCACCAGGCCCCCGACGAGGTCGCCGTCGCGGCGCAGCGCCAGGGTGAGCGGCCGATGGCCGCCGTCGCGCTTGGCACGGGTGTCGGCGCGCAGCGCCCCGATGATGGCCTGCCGGACCTGCCCCTGGAGGGCCTCCGGGACGAGGCGGAGCGCGACGCTCAAGGCTCCGGCCAGACGATGGGGCGGGTCATCACCTCGTCCCAGGAGTAGGGGTTGGACTCGGGGAGGGCCGAGTCCGGGAGGCCGGTCTCGCGCAGCATCTCGACCTGGGCCAGGGCATAGGCCCCGTCCAGGGTTTCGAGACGACGGGCGCCGAGGCTGGGGCTCCGCTGCAACGCGCGCCCGACGCGGATGCGCTGGGCGCGGACCGTCAGCGCCCAACTCCTGCCGCGGCGCTCGGGCTGGAAATCCCACTTCAGCAGATGCTGAAGCAGCCTCATGAGAGCGCTTTCAAAAGCCTTGTGTTCGCTGATTCCCAACGTATCGATCTCATCGGCGAGGCGGGCAAGATCGAGTTCAACGAGCAACCCCTTGCGCAACGCCTCCTCCTGCCGGAGCGCCCAGGCGTGGATATCGCCGTCCCGACGGGCGGGCGCCGGGGTGGGGGTGCGGAAAAGGACGGCCGTCACGACGACTCCACGTCCACTTGGGGCCACGCGATCTCGCGCGTCATCGCGTCGTCCCATGAATAGGGGTTGGAGGCCGGCAAGGCGCCCTCGGGCAGGCGCTCGTCCTCCCGCAGAGCCCCGTAACGGCCGAAGACGTAGCCCTGATCGAGCGCTTCGCCCTTCGCCCCCTCCAAGCTCGGGCACCGGTCGAGCACCTGCCCGACGCGCCTGCGTTGGTGGGCGATGGCCGACGCTCGGCTTTCCGAACGCGAAGCCGTCCCGTAGTCCCACAGCATCAACTGGTGGCAGAGGCGTTCGAGCCGGCCCTCCAGCCGGGCGACCTCCCGGCGCGCGAGGCTGCCGATCTCGTCGACGAGATTGGGAATGTCGAGGTCGGCCGTCCGCCGTTCCCGCAGCGCCGCCGCCTGCTCGACCGTCCAGGCGTAGAGGTCGCGCTCGTAGAGCGACGGCACCTCGGCCGGCACGCGCCCTTCCTCCCCGGCGGCAACGGACTGGTCCATCGTCCCGCTCCCTTCGCGGGTTGCAGTCTTCAGCTCAGCGCGACGTTGACGGCGCTCTCTGGCAGTTCCTTGCCGAAGCTGCGCTGGTAGAACTCCGCCACGAGCGAGCGTTCGAGCTCGTCGCATTTGTTGAGGAAGGTCAGCCGGAACGCGAAGCCGATGTCCCCGAAGATGTCGGCGTTCTCGGCCCAGGTGATGACGGTGCGGGGGCTCATCACGGTGGACAGGTCGCCCGCCGTGAAGGCGTTGCGGGTGAGGTCCGCCACCCGCACCATCTTGTTCACGGTGTCGCGCCCCTCCTTGGTGCCCTGGTAGTGGGGCGCCTTGGCCTGAACGATGTCGACCTCGCGGTCGTGCGGCAGGTAGTTGAGGGTCGTGACGATCGACCAGCGGTCCATCTGGCCCTGGTTGATCTGCTGGGTGCCGTGATACAGGCCCGACGTGTCGCCGAGTCCCACCGTGTTGGCGGTGGCGAAGAGCCGGAAGGCCGGGTGGGGCTTGATCACGCGCTTCTGGTCGAGCAGCGTCAGGCGGCCCGACAGCTCCAGCACGCGCTGGATGACGAACATCACGTCGGGCCGGCCGGCGTCATATTCGTCGAAGCACAACGCCACGTTGTTCTGAAGCGCCCAGGGCAGCATGCCATCGCGGAACTCCGTGACCTGCTTGCCGTCCTGGAGCACGATGGCGTCCTTGCCGACGAGGTCGACGCGCGACACGTGGCTGTCGAGGTTGATGCGCACGCAGGGCCAGTTCAGCCGCGCCGCCACCTGCTCGACGTGGGTCGACTTGCCGGTGCCGTGATAGCCCGTGATCATCACGCGGCGGTTGCGCGAGAAGCCCGCCAGGATGGCCAGGGTGGTGTCGCGGTCGAACAGATAGTCCGAGTCCGTGTCCGGCACGTGCTCCTCGACCGTGGAATAGGCCGGCACGGACATGTCGGAATCGATGCCGAAGACCTCGCGCACCGAGACGCGCGTGTCAGGCAGGGACGGCGTGGCTGGATTGGCGTGCTGCATCGATCCTCCGAGCCCGCCTCGCGGTCGAGGCGGTGCCCGCTTCGGGGCTCTTTGGGGTTTACCGGGCCGCCTGGGCGGCCGGGGGTGAAAGCTTGATGGTCTTGAGGAAGTTATAGGCGCGGATGATGTCGCGCAATTTGTCCTCGTTCGAGCGGTCGCCGCCGTTGGCATCCGGATGCAATTGCTTGACCAGATGCTTGTAGCGGGCCTTCACGGCCGCGGCATCCGCCGTCTCGTCGAGGCCCATGGCGGTCAACGCCCGGGTCGTGGCCTGGGAGTAGCGCGGGCGGCGCGGCTCTTCGGCGCGGCCCTGGCGCGCGCGGGCCCGGAAGATGCCGAGCGAGTCCGGGTGGGACCCGTCGGCCGGGCCCGGCTCGCCGGCCGCGCGGTTGACGCCCATGTTCCAGGTCGGACGGTGGCCGACGACCGCGTCCTTCTGGTACTTCGCGACGTCGTCGTCGCTCATGCCGCTGAAATAGTCGTAGGTGGCGTTGTATTCCCGCACGTGGTCGATGCAGAAGCAGAAATACTGCCCCTCGCGGTCGCGCCCCTGGGGCGCGCGATAGTCGCCGGCGTTGACGCAGCCCGGATGATCGCACGGTGTGGTCGACGGCACCGCCGCCGCCTTGGCGTTCTTGCCGGCGGATTTGGCGCGGATGCGGTCGAAATGGTGCGAGTTGAGGTTCATCACCGGCCTATTATGGGGGAGATCGCGGTCGTCGCAAGGCGGCCCGGGACGCATCCCTGCCCCGCCCCCCCGCTTGCCGAGGACCCTTATCATGAGCGTCAAGGACCGAATCGTGGCGACCCTGACGGGATCGCTCCGCCCCGAAGCCCTCGCGGTGATCGACGAGTCCCACCAGCACGCCGGCCATGGGGGCTCGCGCGCCGGGGGGGAGACGCATTTCCGCGTCCGGGTGACGGCCGAGGCCTTCGCGGGCCGCAGCCGCATCGACCGGCACCGCATGGTCAACGCCCTCCTGGCCGACGAGCTGAAGCCCGACGGCATCCACGCCCTCGCCATCGAGGCGCGGGCGCCGGGCGAGGCGGCGCGCTGAGGCGGGGAGCCTGCGGCCGGACTGCCGATTCCCGAGTGTCGCCTCAGTCTGGATTCAAAAGGCCCCCGGCCTTTTGCGGGTTTCAGGGCAGAGCCCTGAAAAGCCTGATGATCTGTCGTCAGGGCTCCGCCCTGACCGCCAAAGGGCTCGCCCTTTGGGATCCGATGCGGAGGGGAACGTCATCCCGGAAGCCGACGAGAACACGGCCGCTGACTGCGAGGAGATCCCGGACATGGCCGATGCGGATCCCTCGCCCGTGAGGTGGGAGATCGCCGGCGAGGCCGCGGCCCTCACGCGGCACCGATCCGAGGCCGGGCGCATTCACAAACCCCGCTCCCGCGGCTAAACGGGGCGCGGCGCCCCGCCGATCACCGAGGGATCTTCACGATGTCCGACATGCGGCTCGTCGTCACCGGCGCCGGCGGGCGCATGGGGCGCAGGCTGGTGGCCGCGGTCCACGCCGCGGAGGGCGTGACGCTGTCGGCCGCCCTGGCGCGTCCGGGCTCGCCGCTGCTCGGCCAGGACGCCGGCACGCTCGCGGGGATCGGCCCCATCGGGGTGTCGGTCACGGAGGACGCGCTCGAAGCCTGCGTGGGCGCCGAGGGCCTGCTCGACTTCACGACGCCGGCCGCCACCGTGCAGTTCTCGGTCCTGGCCGCCCAGGCCCGCATCGCCCACGTCATCGGCACGACGGGGCTCGACGCGGCCGACCTCGCGCGGCTCGACGCCGCGAGCCGCCACGCCCCGCTGGTGCGCTCCGGCAACATGAGCCTCGGCGTCAACCTCCTCGCGGCCCTGGTGCGCCGCGCCGCCCGCACGCTCGGGACCGAATGGGACGTCGAGATCGTCGAGATGCACCACCGCATGAAGGTCGACGCGCCCTCGGGCACCGCGCTGCTGCTCGGCGAGGCCGCGGCCGCCGGGCGCGGCGTCCCCCTCGCTGAGGCCGCCGTGCGGGGCCGCGACGGGCTGAAGGGCGCGCGCGAGGCCGGCGCCATCGGCTTCGCGTCGCTGCGCGGCGGCACCGTGGTGGGCGACCACGCGGTCGTCTTCGCCGGCGACGGCGAGCGGATCGAGCTCAACCACCGCGCCGAGGACCGCGGGCTCTTCGCCCGCGGCGCCGTCACGGCGGCGCTGTGGGCGCGCGGGCGCCGCCCCGGCCTTTACAGCATGGCCGACGTGCTCGACCTTGCCGACTTCTGACACCTGGTTGAGGAAACACCATGGACCGGCTGCTCGTCCTGATCCGCCACGGCCAATCCGACTGGAACCTCCGGAACCTGTTCACGGGCTGGAAGGACCCGGCCCTGTCACCCAAGGGCGTGGAGGAGGCGAAGGCCGCCGGCCGGGCGCTCAAGGGCGTCGGCCCCTTCGACGTCGCCTTCACCTCGGCCTTGAGCCGCGCCCAGAACACGCTGAAGCTGGTGCTGGGCGAGATCGACCAGGAGGGACTCGACACGGTGGCCGACAAGGCGCTGAACGAGCGCGACTACGGCGACCTGTCGGGCCTGAACAAGGACGAGGCGCGGGAGAGATGGGGCGCCGAGCAGGTCCACGTCTGGCGCCGCTCCTACGACATTAACCCGCCGGGCGGCGAGTCGCTGCGCGACACGGTCGCCCGCGCCCTGCCCTACTACAACCAGCACATCCTGCCGCGCGTGCTCAGGGGCCAGCGCGTGCTGGTGGCGGCGCACGGCAACTCGCTGCGCTCGCTCATCATGGTGCTGGACGGGCTCAGCCCCGAGGGCATCGTCGGCGTCGAGCTCGAGACCGGCGTGCCGATCGTCTACCGGCTCAGCGCGGATTCCACCGTCGCCAGCAAGGAGGTCCTGAAGCCGTAGCGGGCCAGCCCTGCATATGACGCAGGGCCACCATGCGCGCGGCGGCGCGGGCTTACCGGGCGCCGCGGCGGACGCCATGTGCGGGGAGAAACCGCCACCCCCCGACGAAAGCCGCAGCATGGCCGACCTCTTCGATCCCCTGACGCTGGGCGACCTCCGCCTGCCGAACCGCATCGTCATGGCGCCGCTGACGCGGTGCCGCGCGGGCGGCGGCGGCCGGGTGCCCAACGCCCTCATGGCCGAATACTACCGCCAGCGCGCCACCGCGGGGCTGATCCTCAGCGAGGCCACCAGCGTCACCGACGAGGGCGTGGGCTATCCCGACACCCCCGGCATCTGGTCGGACGAGCAGGTGGAGGGCTGGAGGCTCGTGACGCGGGCCGTGCACGAGGCGGGCGGCCGCATCTTCCTCCAGCTCTGGCACGTCGGCCGCATCTCGGACCCGAGCTACCTCGGCGGCCGCCTGCCGGTGGCGCCGAGCGCCATCAGGCCGGCCGGCCACGTCAGCCTCGTGCGCCCGCTGAAGGACTACGAGACGCCCCGCGCCCTGGAGATCACCGAGATCCCGGCGGTGGTGGCGGCCTACCGGAGGGGCGCCGAGAACGCTGAGCGCGCCGGCTTCGACGGCGTCGAGGTGCACGGCGCCAACGGCTACCTGCTCGACCAGTTCCTGCAGGACAAGACCAACCGCCGGGACGACGACTACGGCGGCCCGATCGAGAACCGCGCCCGGCTGATGCTGGAGGTGACGGACGCCTGCATCGGGGTCTGGGGCGCGTCGCGCGTCGGCCTGCATCTGGCGCCCCGGCGCGACGCCCACGACATGGGCGATTCCGACCCCGAGGGCACCTTCGGCTACGTGGCGCGCGCGATGGGCGACCGGAAGATCGGCTTCATCTGCTCGCGCGAGGCGATCGGCGACGACAGCCTCGCGACCCACATCAAGCGCGAGTTCGGCGGCCTCTACGTCGAGAACGAGCTGTTCTCCAAGGCCGATGCCGTGCGGGTGCTGAAGGACAACGAGGCCGACGCGGTCGCCTTCGGCAAGCTCTACATCGCCAACCCCGACCTCGTGCGCCGCTTCCGCGAGGACGCGCCGCTGAACGCGCCGCGGCCGGAGCTGTTCTACGCGCCGGGCCCGGAGGGCTACACGGACTATCCGGCGCTCGACGCCGCGTGAGCCGTCTCGGGCGACCGACGGCCGACGGGGCTTGATCGCGGGTGCGCGATGGGGCATAGGTCCGGCGGACGCGGCGGGTTTTCCCGCCGCCTTTCTTTTGATCGGGTGCAGCGATGAAGGTCCGCAATTCGTTGAAGTCGCTCCGCGGGCGTCACCGCGACAACCAGCTCGTGCGCCGCAAGGGCCGAGTCTACATCATCAACAAGACCCAGAAGCGCTACAAGGCCCGCCAGGGCTGATCGCGCTCCACCCCATCGATCGGACCACGATGGAAGCCCCGGGACCCCGCGTCCCGGGGCTTTCCTCATGACGGTGCGGCGATGCAGCCTTCCCGAGGCGTCGAGCCGGCTTTGACGGGGCGGACGGCCCTTCCTATGGTGGGGCGATGCGGAACCGCCTCACCCTGGCCGCCTCGCTGGCGGCGCTGATCCACTTGGCCGGCCCGGCCCGGGCGGCGGCCGACGACGCGACGCCGCCGCGGGCGCCCCTCCCCTTCTTCCACGACGGCCCGAACGGCCCGGAGGCGGTCCCCGGACTGCCGGGGCTCAACGGCCCGCCGCCCTCCGCCCGTCCCGCCTTCGGGCCGGACGGCGCCGCCGACGCGCCGCCACCCCTGCCCGGCGCCAAGCCTGACCCCAAGCCCGGCCGCGACGCCGCGCAGCCCCCCGCCAAGGCACCGACCCGCGCCGAGACGATCGACAGGCTGCTCGGCCGCCTCGCCAAGGCCGAGGACGCCGACGAGGCCAAGGGCATCGCCGGGCTCGTCGAGCGGCTGTGGATGCAGTCCGGCTCCGACACCGCCGACCTCCTGATGGAGCGGGCCGTGACGGCCATGAACGGAGAGCGCCACGACGTCGCGGCCGCCCTGCTCGACGGGGTTATCGCGCTGCAGCCCGGCTGGGCCGAGGCTTGGAACAAGCGCGCGACCCTGCGCTTCCTCGACGGCGACGACCTGGGCTCGATGGAGGACATCAGCCACGTCCTGGCGCTGGAGCCGCGCCACTTCGGGGCATTGAGCGGCATGGGCTTCATCCTGGCCCGCCACGGCGACGACAGGGCGGCGCTGACGGCCATGCGCCGCGCCCTGGCGGTCTATCCGGGCGACGCCGACCTCCGCAAGGCCGCCGACAAGCTCGTTCCCACGGTGGAAGGCCAGGATCTTTGAGGCTGCGGGCCGCGGCAGCCGCGCCTTGAAGCTCGCCGGGGGATGGCTCCTGGCGGTCTGTGCCCTGCTGGCCTGCGGCTGGCTCTACACGCTGTGGCAGACGCAGGCGATCGGGCGGCGCTTCCCGCCGACGGGCGCCTTCGTGGCGATCGGCGGCGGCGCGCGGCTGCACTACACCGAGCGGACGCCCGCGGGCGCCCCCCGCGCCACCGTGGTGCTGCTGCACGGCGCCAGCGGCAACCAGGCCGACCTGATGGTGCCGCTCGGCGACAGGCTGGCCGGGCGCGGCTTCCGCGTGCTGGCCTTCGACCGGCCGGGCCACGGCTGGAGCGACCGCCCCGGCGGCGAGGAGGGGGATGCCTCGCCGGACCGTCAGGCCACGCTCATCGCCGAGGGGCTGCGGCGCCTCGGGGTGGGGCGCGCCGTCGTGGTGGGCCACAGTTGGAGCGGCGGGCTGGCGGCGGTCTTCGCGCTCGACCACCGCGACGTCACGGGCGGCATCGTCCTGCTGTCGCCCGTGATCTATCCCTGGCCGACGGGCATCGCCTGGTATTACGGCCCGGCGACGTCGCGCTGGCTCGGCCCCGCCTTCACCCGCATCGTCACCCTGCCGGTGGGGCAGATGCTGCTCGGCGCGGGCATCGCCCAGGTCTTCTCCCCCCAGCCGCCGCCGCCGGACTTCGCCGCGCGCACCGGCGTCGAGCTCGTGCTGCGCCCGGAGGAGTTCGAGGACAACGCCGCCGACGTGTTCCACCTGCACGCGTTCGTCACGGTCCTGGCCCCCCGCCTGCCCGGCGTGGGGGTGCCGGCCGCGCTCGTGGCCGGCGACGGCGACGCCATCGCGCCGGCCTCGTTCCACGCGGCGCGGGCGGCCCGCGAGATCCCGGGCGCCACGCTGACGCTGCTGCCGGGGCGCGGGCACTCGCCGCAATGGTCGGACCCGGAGGCCGTGGTGGCGGCCGTGGAATCGGTCGCCGACCGGATCGCCGGGGCGCCGGCCAACACCGCCGCGGCCGCGGCGCGCTGAGGGTCCCCTCGGCCCGGACGGATCAGCCGCCCGGCACCGCGGCGTCGCCCAGGCCGCAGAGCCCGCCGTCCGCCAGGAGGGCGTAGGCCCGGAGGGTGTCGCCGGGCCGCCCCCGGGCGTAGCCGCTCCACAGGCGCGAGGGCTCGCCCGGCAGGGACGCCGAGCCGACGCCGACGACGGTGCCCGACGCATCCGCCGCGACGATGCGGCGCGAGGCGCGGCGGTTCGCCCCCTCCCGCACCCAGCCCCGCAGCCGCACGCCGTCCGTCCCGAGGGCGGGGTCGGGCCGCGCGGCGGCCGAGCCCTCGCAGGCGCCGGCCCCCGCGAGCGGGCCGAGGGCCGCGAGGGGCCGGCCGAGGGCCGCGGCCTCGGGCGCCGCGAAAGCCGCGAGCCGGCGCTCGCGCAGGAAGGGCAGCACGGCCGCGATGTCGTCCAGCGGGGTGACCTCGTAGACCGCCGCGGCCGCGGCGTCGTAGAGCCCGCTGACGAGGCTGTCCGACACGCGGCGCAGCGCGGCCGAGCGTTCCGCCAGGGCGGGCCAGGCGGTGGCCTCGGACCACAGGGCCGCGCCGGCGAGGAGCGCCATCAGGGCGCCGAGGGCCGCCGCCGGGGCGGCGCGGGGCCGGCGCATCGCCACCGGGAACCAGAACAGGACCAGGGCGGTCCAGAAGATGAGCGACGGCGTCTCGTAGCGGCTCTCGAACGCCTGCTGGGTGCCGAGCGCGGCGCGGCCGTAGGCCGTGGCCGCGGCGCTGGCCAGGGAGAAGCCCGCGACGATCAGGAGGGCGAGGCTCGCGGCGTCGCGCGTGCGGCCCGCGGCGACGCGCCACGCCGCCGCCGCCGCGAGGGCGAGCCCGAGGGTGCCGAGCGCCTGCGTGGTCCGGATGCCCGTGCCGAGCGGGTTGCCGAGATAGGCCGTGACGAAGCGCAGGTAGGCCAGCGGATGCGCGAGCGCGTGGGACAGCGGCAGGCCCGCCGGGCCCGGCACGTAGCCGCGGAAGAACAGCGCCGCCAGCAGCGCCGCCAGCGCGCCCGTGGCGGCCGCCACCCGCCGGGGGGCACCCCGCAGGACGGCGGCCGCGGCCAGCACGGCGCCGGCCAGCACGCCGTTGGCCATGGTGTAGGTGGACGCCGCGCAGGCGACCCCCGCCAGCGCGAAGAGGGCGGCACTCCCCCGCCTGCGCTCCGCCACCCTCTGGAGCGCCGCCGCATAGGCCACGGCCGCCAGCGCCGCGGCCGTGAAGACGCCGACGAACTGGAGCTGGAAGCCGCTGGAGAAGTTCTGCTCCTGGCCCAGCGTGAACAGCATCAGCAGGACGAAGCCCGTGAGCAGGGCGCGGTGGGCGGGCCGCGCCACGCGGCGGCGCATCGACGCCACGAGGATCGCGGCCGTGACGAACTGCAGCAGGGCGATGACGACGAGATCGAAGGTGCCGGACAGGCCGAACAGCAGATCGTCGGCGAAGAAGAACAGCCGCGGCACCAGCAGCCGGTGCTCGTTGTGCTGGGCCGCGAGGTCACGCCAGCCGTAGGTGCCGGCCGCGAAGGCGCGGAAGTCCCGGACGAGGTACCATTCGTCCCAGAAGGGCAGCGGCACGTGCAGGCGGAAGACCGTGCCGAGCGTGAACAGGACGGTGGCGGCCGCGGCCGCGAGGGACAGCCCCGCCGCGGCCGCGGCCCAGGGCAGCCGGAGGCGCCGCGCCGCCGTGACCGGGGACGCGAGCGCGACGGGCGGCACTCAGCCCGCCATGAAGCGGGCGAAGGCGTCCTTGAAGTCCGGGTGCCAGCGCGACAGCGCCGGGCGGTTCTCGATGACGTCGCCCATCGCCCAGGCCATGCGCTTCTCGTCGGTGGCGCGGTCGACGTCGTTGTCGGGGCACAGGATGTAGAAGTCGCCGCTCGCCATGGCGTCGAGCATGAAGTCCACCACCTGCCCGGCCGTCCAGGCCGCGGGGGGCTTCTCGGCCGAGCCCGTCAGGCCCGTGTGGGTGAAGCCGGGGATGAGGAGGTGCGCCGTGACGGCCGAGCCCGGCGCCTCGCGCAACGCGTGGGCCGTGGCCTCGGTGAAGGCCTTCACCCCGGCCTTGCTGACGTTGTAGGCGGCGTTGCCGGGCGGCGTCGTGATGCCCTGCTTCGAGCCGGTGTTGACGATGGCGGCGGCTTTGCCGGCCTCCAGCAGGGCGGGCGCGAAGGCCTGCACGCCGTTGATGACGCCCCACAGGTTGGTGGCGATGAGCCGCTGCCAGTCGCCGTAGGACTCCCAGGGCCCGCCCACCGGGCTGATGGCGGCGTTGTTCATCAGCAGGGCGACGTCGCCGAAGGCGCCGTAGGCCGCCTCCTTGAGGGCGTGGAGGTCCTCGATGCGGCCGACGTCGGTCGGCACGGCGCGGACCGAAGCGGCGCCGTCGGGGGCGCCCGCCGCGGCCGCGGCCTTGGCCACGGCGGCGCGGGCCGCCTCCAGCCTGTCGCCGCCGAGGTCGGCCAGCACGACGTTGAGGCCGAGGCCGGCGAGGCGCCGGCCGGCCGCGAGGCCGATGCCGCTGGCGCCGCCGGTGATGACGGCGGTGCGGCCCGGGGTGATGGCGGGGTGATGCTGCATGGGCGGGGTCTCCTCCGCAGCAGGGGTTAGGGAGCCCGCCACCCCGCCGTCAAGGTCCATCGAGGCGCGCGGCGGCGACGCGATCTTCACGGATGGGCGTCAAGCTCGCGCGGCGATCGGGCGCGGGACCCGTCGGACCCGGCGAGAGGGCCGGCAACCCGCACCCGGTCTTGTGCATTGCAAGAAAGCCCCGCACGCTTCATGGTGCATCGCAATATAAGCGCTGCCGCCGGTGGGCGATGCGGCCGGCCGGTGGCCGGGAGGGCCTGCGGGCGCTCCCCGGGCGTCCCGGCTCCGGCGGACAACGAGGACATCGGCCCATGGCGCAGCGCTTCGACGACGGCATGACGGACGCCGCGCGGCTCGTGCGGGCCGGCCAGATCACGGAAGCGACGGCGCTGCGCCAGCGGAATTCGCGGGGCGGGGCCGGTGCGGAGCCGGCCGCATCGCGGCCGTCCCCCGCCGTCGCGGTCCTCCCGCCCCAGGCCGAGTCGCCGAGCTTCGAGCCCCAGAGCTTCGAGCCCCAGAGCTTCATGGACGGGATGATGTCCGACTTCCGGGACGTCTTCGACGGGCTGCAGAGCTTCAACCCCTTCGCGTCCCCGGCGCAGGCGCCCCCGCGGGCCGCGCCCGCCGCCCCGGTCCGCCCGCGCGGCACCTTCGCGGAGGGTCGCTTCGCCGGCCCCGCCGGCAGCCGCGCCTACCGGCTCTACGTGCCGTCCCCCCGCGCGGGCGCGATGCCGCTCGTCGTCATGCTGCACGGCTGTTCCCAGTCGCCCGAGGATTTCGCGGCCGGGACGCGGATGAACGCCTTCGCCGAGCGGGACGGGTTCCTGGTCTGCTACCCCGGGCAGTCCTCATCGGCCAACAGTTCCAAGTGCTGGAACTGGTTCAACGACGGCGACCAGCGGCGCGACCGCGGCGAGCCCTCGCTGGTCGCCGGCATCACCCGCGAGGTGATGGCGCGGCACGCGGTCGACCCGGCCCGCGTCTACGTGGCGGGCCTGTCGGCCGGGGGGGCGCTCGCCGCCACCATGGGCCAGACCTATCCGGACCTCTACGCGGCCGTGGGCGTCCACTCGGGGTTGGCCTGCGGGGCGGCGCGCGACATGTCCACGGCCTTCACGGCCATGCGTCAGGGCGGGGGCGCCCGCGCCGCGGAGGGCGGCTCGTCCGCCCGCGTGCCCACGATCGTGTTCCACGGCGACCGCGACTCGACCGTCGACCCGGTCAACGGCGACGAGGTCGCGGCTCAGGCGATCCACGCCGCGGCGGTGAGCCGGGCCGTGGAGGAGGGCCGCGTGCCCGGCGGCCACGGCTACCGCCGCACCCGGTTTCTCGACGCCGACGGCGCCGCGCTGGTCGAGCTCTGGTCGATCCGCGGCGCCGGCCACGCCTGGGCGGGCGGCGATCCCGCGGCCTCCTACACGGACCCGCAGGGCCCCGACGCCTCGCGCGAGATGCTGCGCTTCTTCGCCGAACACGCCGGCGCGGCGCGTCCCGCGTAGCGCGGCGCGACGGCATTTCGACGGCGATCTCGCGGTCCCCGGCCTCGAATCTATCCTATGTGAATGCCCTCGGGGCCCGACCCCGCTCCAATCTCGTCCAAGGGCGCGCGACGCGCGCGAGCGGGACGGGAGCGGGGAGGGGATCGATGCCGCCATGCAGCACGACGGGCCGCAACTTCACGGAGGCGGCGCGCGAGGCCGCCGCCCTGGCGCGGCAGCGCAAGCGGGAGAATCGCGAGCGGTTCCCGGACGACCACGCCTTCGCGATGCTGGTGGTGCGGGCCGACGGGCTGCCGACGGGCTTCGGCTGGCAGATCCGCCGCTTCGGCCGGATGAGCCCCGTGGCGCAGAGCCGGGACGTGTTCCCCGATCGCGCGGACGCCGAACGCTCGGGCCGAGCCGCGCTGGACGGGCTGAAGCGGGGATGAACTTCGGACGGGGCAGGTCCGATGCGGTCCTACGGCCGCCGGGGTTCGTCCGCCGGCGCGTCCGCGGCGCGGCGCAACTCGACCTCCTCGACCGTCACGAGCGACAGCACCAGCAGCACCGAGAAGCCGACCGCCAGGATCGACGGGGAGGATTGCAGGCCGTGCAGGGTGGCCAGTGTCATCTCGGCGATCTCCATCCTCGGGAGAGTGCCGCTCGAACGTGAATCGATCCTTACCGGTCGGGCCGACCGTTCCCGCCGCCTTCCTCCGTCACCGGCGCCGGTCGATCCCGCCCTTCTCCCCTCGGGGAGAAGGGCGGAACGCCCCGGCCGCTTGAAGCTGTGAATGCCGCGATTGCTGCCGCGGAGCCCGTCCTCGCGCCCTCGCCCCGGCGCTGCTATGGTGGCGCGATGCGAATCGACATCGACATGGGGACGACGGCCGCGTCCGGCACCGTCCCCGGGCCGGCCCTGCTCGACCTCGAGGAGCTCCTGGCGACGCGCCTCCTCGTCCAGGGGAACTCCGGCTCGGGCAAGTCGCACCTCCTGCGCCGCCTGATGGAGCAGAGCGCCCCCCACGTGCAGCAGGTGGTGATCGACCCCGAGGGCGACTTCGTGGGCCTGGCCGAGCGCTTCGGTCACGTGGTGGTGGACGGCGACCGCAGCGTGGCGGAGCTGGAAACCATCGCGGCGCGGGTGCGCCAGCACCGCATCTCGGCCGTGCTGACGCTGGAGACGCTCGACGCCGAGCTGCAGATGCGCGCCGCCGCGGCCTTCCTCAACGCCCTGTTCGAGGCCGACCGGGACCATTGGTATCCGGCCATCGTCGTGGTCGACGAGGCGCAGCTCTTCGCCCCCGCGGTGTCGGGCGACGTGTCGGAGGAGGCCCGCAAGCTGTCGCTCGGCGCCATGACCAACCTGATGTGCCGCGGCCGCAAGCGCGGCCTCGCCGGCATCATCGCGACGCAGCGCCTGGCCAAGCTCGCCAAGAACGTGGCGGCCGAGGCCACCAACTTCCTGATGGGCCGCACCTTCCTCGACATCGACATGGCGCGGGCCGCCGACCTGCTGGGCCTGGAACGGCGGCAGGCCGAGGTGTTCCGCGAGCTGCAGCGCGGCCATTTCGTGGCGCTCGGCCCGGCTCTGTCGCGGCGCCCCCTGCCCATCGTGGTGGGGAGCGTCGAGACGGCGCCGCGCGGCGGCACGCCGAAGCTCACCCCCCTGCCCGGTCAGCCGAGCGCGGAGGCGCGCGACCTGATCCTCGCCCCCGTGCCGATGGTCCCGGCCCGCGGCACGGGGGCCGAGCGCCGCGCCGCGGCGCCGCCCGCGCGGTCCATGAACCAGATCCTGGAGGAGATCGTGCGCGATCGGCCGGCCGTGGCCGTGGCCGACGAGCCGCCCGCGCTGCCGCCCGAGGAGCGCGACCTGGCGTTGCGGGCCATCGCGGCCGAGGTCATGGCGGACCCCGACGCCTTCTTCCGGCCCGAGCCCGTCCTGCTCGGCGACTTCCAGGTGCGCTGCCGCATCGGCAGGATCGGCGGCACGGTCGCGCCCGCCGAGGTCAAGCTGCACATCAGCGCCGCCCGGGCCGGGCTCGCCCCGGACAGGGCCGCGACCCCCGAGTGGACGCGCGCGCTCGACGCCGCCCGCGCCATCCCGGACGACATGCAGGCCGTCTACCTCATCATGGCGGGGGCGGCGCTGTCCGGGGCGCCCTGCCCGTCGGACAGCGAGGTGGCGCGGCGCTGCGGCATGCATTCGGCCGGCCGCGCGCGCTCGCGCATCCGGCACCTCGACAGGGGCGACCTCGTCGTGACGCGCTCCGACATGTCGGGCCAGCGCGTGGCGGTGCTGCCGGAGTTCGGCTGGGAGACGGCGCCGGGCGATCCCAACGCCCCGGCCGCGCTCCCCCCCGCCGAGCCGCGGCCCGAGACGCGCGACCTCTTCGCCGACGGGCGGACGGCCGCCGAGTGAACCCCGACCCGGAGACGGCCTTGGACGCATCCCCCCGACCGGAGCCGCCCCTGGGCGCCGCCGTCGACCCCTCCCCCGCCGGCCGCCCCGAGCGCAGGGTGATCGAGGGGCGCTTCGTCCGCCTGGAGCCGCTCGACGCCGGCCGGCACGGGCCCGCGCTGTGGCGCCACCTCGCGGGCGCCGACCCGGTGTGGGACTACCTCTTCGACGGCCCCTATCCGGACGAGGCGGGCCTCGCGGCCTCGCTGGCCGTCAAGGCGGCCTCGGCCGACCCTCTGTTCTGGGCCATCGTCGACCGGGCGTCGGGCGACGCGGTCGGCTACGCCACGCTGATGCGGGTCGACCCCGCGCACCGCTGCATCGAGGTGGGCAACATCCTGTTCGCGCCCGCGCTGCAGCGGCGGCCCGGCGCCACCGAGGCCATGGCGCTCCTGGCCGAACATGCCTTCGACGGCCTGGGCTACCGCCGCTACGAGTGGAAGTGCAACGCGCTGAACGCGCCCTCGCGCGCCGCGGCGGAGCGGCTGGGCTTCACCTTCGAGGGGGTGTTCCGGCAGCACATGATCGTCAAGGGCCGCAACCGCGACACGGCCTGGTACGCCATGACCGACGGCGACTGGCCGGCCGTGCGCCGGGCCTTCGCGCTGTGGCTGTCCCCGGAGAATTTCGATGCCGAGGGGCGCCAGCGGACGTCGCTGGCGGCGCTGCGGACGACGTGAAATCCGGTTTCAAAAGGCCCTCGGCCTTTTGCGGGTTTCAGGGCAGAGCCCTGAAGAAGAGAGATCAAAGACACACCGCGTCGATCGGTCTTGATCGATCGTTTACGAGGCTTCTTCAGGGCTCTGCCCCATAGGCGCTAAGATTGTAGCGAAAGCCCCGTTTTCCCCCACCCTCCTCATCCTGAGCAAGGGTCCGAAGGACCCGTGTCGAAGGACGCACCAGCGGCCCGCTTCCTCGCGGAGGGCGCCTGCGTCCTTCGACACGGGCGCTCCGCGCCCTGCTCAGGATGAGGGAGGATGAGGTTTTTCCGGGCTAAGTTAGTGCCTATGGGGCTCTGCCCTGACCGCCAAAGGGCCAGCCCTTGGCAGATCCCATGCCCAGGGGATGTTCTGCGAATCGCGTCATGCGCCATCCCATATGCCGCTGGCGACTCGGGAAGAGCGGAGGCGTGATGGGAGACGCCGCCGTGCGGTATCGGAACCGGCGAACGACGGGCGACAGGTGTCGGAGGCTCGATCATCGGGAGGGGGACATGGATCCAATCGAGTTCAGGATCGTCAGTCTCTCCTACGACGTCCACAACAAGAAGGTGTTCGGCACCATCGACCGGACTGCTGGCACGCTCGGCACGTCGATCAACTTCGACTTCCCCTACACGTCGGGCGCCCACCAGAACGACGACGACCTGAAGCTCGACATGATGGTGAGGAATGTGGCGCGGACCGGCACCAAAGGCGGAGGGGGAGACGGCCCGTCGGACGGTCTGGCGCCGAAGGTCGCCGTGCTGGAAGCCGACATGAAGGAGATCAAGGCGGGCCTGAAAGTCCTGATGAAGGATGTGGGCGAACTGAAGGGCAAGGTGTCGCAACCGCCCACGACCCTGCCGATGCTGGGCTTCGTGGCCGCCATCGTGGCGGCGGCCGGCCTCGTCAAGCCCTTCTTCCCCTGATCGTCCTCGATGGCCGATCTCCGGGTCGCCTCAGACCTTGAACCGCTCGGCCGCCGTCGGGTCGCCCCAGGCCACGAAGCCCCCGTTGCGGTAGCGCGCCTCGGCCTTGCCGTAGCGGAACGGCCCGCCGTCGGGCGCCAGCACGGTGCCGCCCGCGGCGCGCAGCACGGCCTCGCCGGCCGCCGTATCCCACTCCATGGTGGGCCCGAAGCGCGGGTAGACGTCCGCCGCGCCCTCCGCCACGACGCAGAACTTCAGCGACGAACCCGCCGCGCGCCGCGCGCCGACCGGCAGCCGCGCCAGCAGGGCCTCGGTCTCGGGGTCGCCGTGGGAGCGGCTCGCCAGCGCGGTCCAGCCGGCGTCCGGCGCCGGGCGGGTGCGGAGCGGGCCGTCGTCGGCCGCTGTCGACAGGTCGGCGCCGGGCGCCACGCTGCGCACCCGCGCCGCGGCGCCGCCCGACCACAGGCGCCGCAGGACCGGCGCGTAGACGGCGCCCGCCACCGGCACGCCGTCGGCCACGAGCCCGATGTTGACGGTGAACTCGCCGTTGCGGCTCAAGAACTCGCGCGTGCCGTCGAGCGGGTCGACCAGGACGAAGCGCGCCGAGGCCTCCGGCACCTCGCCCCGCGCCGCCGCCTCCTCGGCCAGCACCGGCCAGCCCGGCAGATGCTCGGCCAGCCCCGCCAGGATCACGGCCTCGGCCCGCTCGTCGGCCTCGGTGACGGGGCTCTGGTCCGGCTTCAGCCGCGCGTCGCAGCCCGCCTCGTAGACTTCCATGACGACGGCGCCGGCCGCCACGCAGAGCGCCGCGAAACATTCCGCGAGGCGGTCGCGGGCGGCGGCGTCGAGCGGCGCGGTCGGGGACGGCAGGGGCGGATGGGAGGGCATCGGGGCTCGCGGGCGGAAGGGGCTCCGGCAAGCCCTACCCCATCGCGCCGGGCGGCGGAACCGCCGCGGGCGGGAGCCGGCCGCCCGTCGCCCGGACGCGTCGGGACCCGCACAAAGATTGGTTAACTTTTCCGGAAGACTCTCTAGGCTATGGGGTGTCGGTTGAGCCGGAAACCCTGAGCCGCGTTCGGTCCGCCGATGGCTCCCCACCCCTCTCGGCGCGAGACGGGCCGCCCGAGGGCGCCCCGCGCCCCGCAACGGAAGCCATCCCATGACCCGATTCGCGCTCGAAGCCCTCGACCTCGCGTCCCTGCTGTGTTCGCGCGTGTGCCACGACGTGATCAGCCCGGTGGGCGCCATCGTCAACGGGCTCGAAGTGCTGGACGAGGAGAAGGACCCCGAGATGCGGACCTTCGCCATGGACCTCGTGAAGAAGAGCGCCACCGTGGCGTCCGCCAAGCTCCAGTTCTGCCGCCTCGCCTTCGGGGCCGCGGGCTCGGCCGGCGCCTCGATCGACACGGGCGACGCCGAATCGGTGACGCGCAGCCTGTTCGGCGACGACAAGATCAAGCTCGACTGGCGGGCGCCCCGCGTGCTAATGCCCAAGAACAAGGTCAAGCTGATCCTCAACCTGTGCCTCGTCGCGGCCGGCACCATCCCGCGCGGCGGCACGATGACCGTGGAGGTCGAGGGGGGGAGCGACGATGCCGCGATCCGCATCGTGGCCCGGGGCAGCTACGCCCGCGTGCCGGCCGGCGTGGCGTCGCTGCTCGCCGGCACGCCCGAGAACGGCACCGTCGACGCCCACGCCATCCAGCCCTTCTTCACCGGCCTCGTGGCCCGCGAGATCGGCATGGTGGCGGCCGTGCGCAGCGAGCCCGAGGGCATCGTGATCGAGGCCCGCACGATGGTGGCGGAGGCCGCGGCGCCGCACGAGGAGGAGGCCGCGCAGGGCGGCCCGGACGCCCTGTCCGACGCCGCCGACCGCGCCCTGGAGCTCGCCGACCAGATGCGGGCCGCCTCGGAGCCCGTGGCCCGGTTCAACGCCGCTTGAGGGATCGTGCCCCATAGGGGGCCGCGCCCGGCCCCTCGGACCCGCCATTTCCAGGGAGCAACTCCATGACCCGCGTGCTCGTGGTCGACGATTCCAGCGTGATCCGCAAGGTGGCCCGTCGCATCCTCGAGAGCCTGTCGATCGAGACGTCCGAAGCCGACAGCGGCCAAGCCGCGCTCGATGCCTGCGCGGCCGACATGCCGGACGGCGTCCTGCTCGATTGGAACATGCCCGAGATGGACGGCTACGCCGTCCTCAGGGCCCTGCGGAAGATGCCGAACGGCGGCAAGCCCAAGGTGGTGTTCTGCACCACCGAGAACGACGCCGCCCACATCGCCAAGGCCCGGCAGGCCGGCGCCGACGACACCATGATGAAGCCCTTCGACCGGGACGTGCTGCGCATCAAGATGGCCACCATCGGGCTCGCCTGAGCCCGCGACCGCCCTCTCCACCGGGCATCCCCGCGAAGCCGGGGACGAGCGGTGGAGGGACGCCATCGGACGGACAACGTTCACCCTCTCCCAACGCCAAGGGCCCCGATCCTCGCGGATCGGGGCCCTTGGCGTCGCGCCTCCCGGACGACCGGGGGCGGGCGTCAGGCCGTGATGCGGTTGTCGGCCTCGGTCGGCTCGCGCAGCACGTAGCCGCGGCCCCACACGGTCTCGATGAAGTTGCGGCCGTGGCTCGCGTTGGCGAGCTTCTTGCGCAGCTTGCAGATGAAGACGTCGATGATCTTCAGTTCGGGCTCGTCCATGCCGCCGTAGAGGTGGTTGAGGAACATCTCCTTGGTCAGGGTGGTGCCCTTGCGGAGCGAGAGCAGCTCCAGCATCTGGTATTCCTTGCCGGTCAGGTGCACCCGCGCGCCCGCCACCTCGACGGTCTTCTGGTCGAGGTTGACGATGAGGTCGCCGGTGGCGATCACCGACTGGGCGTGACCCTTCGAGCGGCGCACGATGGCGTGGATGCGGGCCACGAGCTCGTCCTTGTGGAACGGCTTCGTCAGGTAGTCGTCGGCGCCGAAGCCGAGACCCTTCACCTTGTCCTCGATGGCGGCCAGACCCGACAGGATCAGGATGGGCGTCTTGACCTTGGCGACCCGCAGCGTCCGCAGCACCTCGTAGCCCGACATGTCGGGCAGGTTCAGGTCGAGGAGGATGATGTCGTAGTCGTAGAGCTTGCCGAGGTCGATGCCCTCCTCGCCGAGATCGGTCGTGTAGACGTTGAAATTCTCGGATTTGAGCATGAGCTCGATGCTCTGCGCCGTGGCGCCGTCATCTTCGATCAGGAGAACGCGCATGTGTGGTCCCCACCCTTGCCCCGGTTGGCCCGGCCGATGCGCGCTCCGCGCGACCCGGCAGCTTCGTCGGCGACCGACGCGTGTCCGGAGCCATCTCTCATCGTTAGCGTCGAAAGGTTAATGAAGTCGCTTTGGTTAAACCTCGCCGCCGCCTCGAAACGGCCCATGTCGGCCGCCTCCCCGCCCGCGCACCGACCCGGGCGGACGGCACACCGTCCGTCCGAGACGGACCGGTGGACCGCCCCTGAGCCGGGGGGCCGACCGGTCCGGACGGATGGATCGTCCGTCTGGACCGGGCCGCTCGGGCCGTCGTCCGCACCCCTGTGCCTCATCCCGTTCGGTCCTGCTCTCGCCCGGCGGTCCGGCCGCCCTCCCGGCCTGCCCGCCGCGGCCGGACCGCGGACGGCCGCCGCGCCGACCGGTCGGGTTCCGTTCTCCAATGTTAAGGCAAAAGGTAAACGAGTCGTTAGCGCCATCCACCCCTGCCCGGCCATGACACTCTCTTTCGGGGTCGAGCGTAAGAAAGCAGCAACATCCATGAGGGATTGTGCGACCGTCTCGCGGCGTCGGCACGGTCCAGAAGGGTTGAAGCGTATTTTCCGCCCCTCGCGTCTTTGGAGTTCTGCATGGTGAAGTCGCGGGATCACCTCATCCGCCTCAAGCGTTTTCAAGTCGACGAACGGCGCCGTCGCGTGGCCCAGATCGAGTCCATGATCGCGGATTTCTCGCGCATGGCCGTCGACCTCGACCGCGAGATCGCCTCCGAGGAGCAGCGGTCGGGCATATCCGACCCGAGCCACTATGCCTATCCCACCTATGCCCGCGCCGCGGTGGCGCGGCGCGACAACCTGAAGCGCTCCTCCGACGAGCTGAAGGAGCAGCTCGACGAGGCCAAGGGCCTGCTCGGCGACGCGCAGGAGGAGCTGAAGAAGGCCGAATCCCTCGACGGGCGCGACAAGATGCCCGCCATCGAGGCCCAGCGCCCGGAGCGCGACATGGGGATGGCCCGCCTGGCGCGGGCGTGACGGGGCAGCACGACAGGTTCGGCCGGACGGCGTCCGGCCGATCGCCCCCATCGGCGACCGACCGGATTCTCACATCTCGTCGGCCGGGGCGCCCAGCGTCGGTGATGTGTGAATCCGGCAGCATCGGCGGCGGGGTGAGCAACGCTCGGGGCGGCTCGGCATTGACGGACGACTGAGAGTTTGTGAATGAATGCCCATCTGGCCCACAATGGGCGGAAATTCCTCAATGTTTTCAGAGGGCATTCAGGCACAAGTTCGATACAGTCACAGACTCTGAGTCCCTCGCCGGCCCGCCATGACCGCCCTGCTGCCCCTGCTCTTCGTCCCGCTGTCGGCCGCGCTGCGCTTCCTGTGGGGCGCCTCGCCGGCCTGGATCTTCATCACCGCCGCGGCCGGCGTGATGGTGCTGGCCTACCACGTCTCCTCGGCCACCGAGGCCGTGGCCGAGACGGCGGGCCCCGCCATCGGCGGGCTCCTCAACGTCAGCTTCGGGTCGGTGGCCGAACTGGTGCTGGCCGTCTTCGTGCTGGCGGACGGGCAGGCCGAGGTGGTGCGGGCCCAGATCACGGGCTCCATCATGGGCACGGGCCTGCTCGGCCTCGGCCTCGCGATCGTCGTGGGCGGGCTCACGCGCGAGAGGCAGACCTTCAGGCGCGAGCGGGCGGGGCTGCTGTCGAGCCTGCTGGTCGTGGTGCTGATCGCCCTGATCCTGCCGGCCGTCTTCGACGCCGTGCTGCGCAGCCACCCGGACGGACGCGACATCCCCTTCAGCGACGAGGAACTGAGCCTCGGCGTCTCCGCGGTGCTGCTGGCGATCTACGCCGGCAACCTCGTCTATACGCTGATCACCCACCGCGACGTGTTCTCGCGCCGGGACGAGGAGCGGCAGGGGGAACAGGAGGGCGGCCGCGGGGGATCGCTGTGGAAGCCGCTCGGCGTGATGCTGAGCGGCACGGCCGTGCTGGCCTTCGAGGCGGAGCTCGTGTCGGGCGCGCTCGAGGCCACCGCGACGCAGCTCCACCTGTCGCCGCTGTTCCTGGGCGTGGTGGTGCTGGCCCTGGTCGGCACCTCGGCCGACCTCTTCGCCGCGGCGCTCTTCGCCCACCGGGACCGGATGGGCCTCGTCATGGACATCTGCATCGGCTCGGCCATCCAGATCGCCCTGGTGGTGGCGCCGCTCCTGGTGGTGGCGTCGTTCCTGCTCGGCAAGCCGATGACACTGGTGTTCGGGAACCCGCTGGACCTCTTCGCCATCGCGGCCACCGCCCTGATCGTCAACGCGGTGGCGGGCGACGGCGAGACGACGTGGTTCGAGGGCCTCATGCTGGTGGGGGTCTATGTCCTGCTGGCCCTGGCCTTCCTCTTCGCGGGGTGAGGGTCCCCGCGACGATCGATGCTCCGCTCCCGACGCCGGCCCGAGGGGGGGCCCGGCCCCTCGATCGAAGCCCTTATACCAGCCGTCGCTGACGATGCCTCGTCAACGACGGGACACGCCGCACGAGCGGCGGCGCGCATTCGCGCTGGCCAGCGGTCAAGAGGTTTGACCGCTGGTCTGATTGCCGTGGGAGCCCCGAGTGTTTGGAGGGCCGCCGGGGCGGCCCTCCGCGTCGAGGGTCAGGAACGACCGTTGTCGGACTCGGAGCCGCGGTGCAGGGCATGCATCTCGCGGCCCGGCTCGGCGCGGCGGGCGACGTTCTGGGTGCGGTGCGCCGGCTCGCGCTTCGCCACGCTCACGGGCGCGCCATGGGTGCGGACCGCGTAGTGCTGCCGGGACGGACGGGCCACCGCCACCTGGGGCCGCGACCGCGACGCCGCCTCCTGGGCCACCCCGGTCCGGGTGATGCTGGAGTTGGGCTGTCCGTCGGCGGCCGGGTTCGTGTCGGCGGGCGTCCGCGTGGCGGGCATGCCGGAGGCGGACCCCAGGGAGGGCACGGACCAGAAAGCCTTGCTGCCGCTGTCGTCCGCGCCCGCCTGGACCCCGCCCACGGCGCCGGCCACCATCGTCCCGGCCAACATCGCGGCCGCGACGGAACGGTTGATCATGTGCATGTGACGTCTCCTCGAACTCAGCGGCACCCTTCTGCTGGGCCGCTCTCGATGGAGATCTATCTATGCCCGACGCGCCTCGGCGATAAGCTTCATTTCATCATGGCTCGATTTCAAGCCATGCAATTTCATCCTGGCGTTGTTGCGATGCAAAAAATCTACGTTGCTTTGCAGCATCGACGGCGCGGGGCCGGCACCCGCCGCGTCCCCCCGCGCCCCGCAGGGCCGTCGGCGCACCGTGTCCCCCCGCGGGACGAGTCGTTGCGGCTCCGGGCGGCAGGGATTATGGATCGGCGGCGGCCGCGCGGGATCGGGCACGAGGAGACATCGTCATGGCGTTCAAGGTTGCCGTCGTCGGCGCCACCGGCAACGTGGGCCGCGAGATGCTCGGCATCCTGGCCGAGCGCGGCTTCCCGGCCAGCGAAGTCGTGGCCCTGGCCTCGAACCGCTCGCGCGGCACCGAGATCTCCTTCGGTGACAGGATCCTGAAGTGCAGGGTGCTGGACCAGCACGACTTCTCCACCACGGACATCTGCCTGATGTCGGCCGGCGGCGACGTCTCGAAGGAGTGGTCGCAGAAGATCGGCGCCGCGGGCTGCGTGGTGATCGACAATTCGTCCGCCTACCGCATGCACCCCGACGTGCCGCTGATCGTGCCGGAGGTGAACGCCAAGGCCATCGACGGCTTCCGCAAGCTCAACATCATCGCCAACCCGAACTGCTCGACGGCCCAGCTCGTGGTGGCGCTGAAGCCGCTGCACGACAAGGCCCGCATCAGGCGGGTCGTCGTGGCGACCTACCAGTCCGTGTCGGGCGCCGGCAAGGACGGCATGGACGAGCTCTTCACCCAGACCCGCGCGGTCTTCGTGTCGGACGCCATGGAGATCAAGAAGTTCCCGAAGCGCATCGCCTTCAACTGCATCCCCCAGATCGACGTCTTCATGGAGGACGGCTCGACCAAGGAGGAGTGGAAGATGATGGCCGAGACCAAGAAGATCCTCGACCCCAAGATCAAGCTGACGGCCACCTGCGTGCGCGTGCCGGTGTTCATCGGCCATTCCGAGGCCGTCAACATCGAGTTCGAGGATCCGATCTCGGCCGAGGAGGCCAAGGACATCCTGCGCGAGGCGCCGGGCTGCCTGCTGATCGACCGCCACGAGCCGGGCGGCTACATCACCCCCCACGAGGCGGCCGGCGAGGACGCCACCTACATCTCCCGGGTGCGCGAGGATCCGACGGTGGAGAACGGCCTGTCGCTGTGGTGCGTGTCCGACAACCTGCGCAAGGGCGCAGCGCTGAACGCTGTGCAGATCGCGGAAGTGCTGGTCAACCGCGGGCTGATCCAGCCGAAGCTGAAGGCCGCCTGACGCCCGCCGGGCGCGCCGCCCCGGGATCTCCGGGGAGGTGATAGGGCGTCCGGGTGATCGGCTCGGAACGCCTCCTCATCCGCTCATCCCCGCCTACGCGGGGATGAGCGGTGAAGGGACATGATCATCCGGAAACCGTATGGGCGATCAAATTCGCAGCCCCATCAGCCGCCCCAGCGCCACGCACCGGCGCGGCTCCGTCCCCTCCTCCAGCGCCGGCGCGAGCCGCCGCGCGATGGCCGCCCCCGCCGCGGGGTGGCGGCGCAGGAGCCGGGCGCGGTAGTCGGCCACCACGCGCGGCTCGTCCCAGGGCACGTCGTGGAGGGCGTCGGCGGTGTCGGCGAGGTGGCGGCTCGCGGGGTCGCGGCCCATCTCCTTGGGGAACAGCGCCACGGCGCGCGGCGCCTCGGCGTCGGACCGCGGCGGGTCGGCGTCGCGGAATCCGGGGAAGCCGCCGAGCCAGGCCCCGTAGACGTCATGGCCGAAGCGGGCGCCGAGGTGGCCGCTGCCCACGGGACGGGCGTTCATCTCGATGAGATGGGCGGCGCCGTCGGGCGACAGGATGAAGTCGAAGGACGCGAAGCCCGAGCAGCCCAGCGCCGCGACGAGGCGCCGGGCCGCCGCCTCCATCTCGGGGTGGTCGAGCGCCCGCACCACCGTGCTGGAGCCGGTGACGGGCGGGTCGAGGTGCTCGGCCGCGAACGAGATGCCGTCGAGCACGCGGCCGCCCGCGCAGGCGACGGTCCGCATCGCCAGCGTCCCCGCCACATGGGCCTGGAGCGTCAGGGGCGCGCCGCCGCGCGCCGGACGGAAGCCGAACAGGCGGCGCAGCGCGCGCTTGGCGCGGGCCTTGCGCGCGGCGGCGCGGACGGCGTCGGCGAGGCCGGCCTCGTCCCGCACCAGCGCCACGCCGCTCCCGCCGCAGGTGCCCTCGCGCTTCAGCATCAGGGGATAGCCGATGGCGCGGGCCGACGCGGCCGCGGAGGCGACGTCTCCGACCCGAGCCTGGGCCGGCGCGCGGACCCCGGCGCCGGCCGCGGCTTCGCCGAGCAGCGCCCGGCAGCAGGCGGCGCGGTAGCCCGACGGATCGCCGAGCGAGGCTTCGAGCAACCCGCGCAGGGCGGGACCGGTGCCGGGCCGGAGCGCCACGTCGCGCAGCACCTGCGCGGCCATGTCGTCGAGCGGCACCACGGCGTCGGGGCGCCAGCCGGCCGCGACGGCCTCCAGGCGCCGCGGCACGGCGAGCGCCGCGGCCCAGAGCCCGCCGCGCGACGGCAGGGGAACGTGGTGCGCCACCCGCACCGAGCGCGCCGCGATGGCGCTCCCGCGGCCCAGCACGGCGCAGAGAGCGCCGCGGCGGCCCATCTCGGAGACGATCCGCTCGGAGCCGACGTCGTCCGACAGGGTGAGGAACAGGATGCGGGGCTGGCCGTGCGTCATGGCGCGCCGATCGGGAGCGAGGGATCAGCCGCGCGACGCGCGGGGCCGCAGCGGCAGCGCGCCGTCCGTGCGCGAGGCGGGGGCGCCCCCCCGCGCCCGCTGCCCCGCCAGGACGTGGCGGGTGAGGCGCCGCGCCGCGTAATCCGCCCCGCAGGCGAAGCGGAACATGGGGCCGAAGCTGTAGGCCGAGGGCGTGCCGACGAAGTACAGCCCCGGCACGCTCGACTCGAAGTCGCGCGACAGGGACGGCGACAGGTCCACGGTGGCGATGGCGGGGAGCAGCGCGGGGTCGAGGACGCCGAGCCGCGCCACGTCGACCCGATAGCCCGTGGCCGCCACCACGTGGTCCACCGTCAGGGTCTCGCGGCCCCGCCCGGCGCGGTCGACGGCGAGCGCGACGCGCCCCTCCGGCGTCACGGCGGCGCCGGCGACGCGGCTGTCGAGCCAGTAGGGCACGTGGCCCTCGATCGTGTCGCGCACGAAGCGGGCCGGCGAGGGGCCGAGGTAGCGCCGCACGATGCGGGTGCGGAGCCGGGCCGGCAGGGCGTGGAACAGGAGCGGCGCCTCGCAGCAGAGCCACTTCTTCCAGCCGGGCCCGAGCGGCGTCAGGGGCGCCAGCAGGGCGTCGAGGGGACGGCGCGGCCGGCCGGCCTCGTAGAACTTCACCTCGGAGCGGCGGCTGACGAGCGTGGCGGAGGCGCCGGCCCGGCGCAGCGCCGCCGCGGCGTCGAGCGCCGAGGCGCCGGCGCCGATCACCGCCACGGCCCGGCCGGCGAAGGCCGAATAGTCGGCGTGCCGGCTCGAATGGGTCAGCACCGCCTCGGGGAGGCCGGCCAGTTCCTCCGGCACGCGCGCGAAGGCGCCGATGCCGGTCGCCATCACGACGCGGCCGACGGAGAGCGTCTCGCCGTCCTCCGTCCCGATCCGGAAGCCGCCGCGCGCCCGCGCCACCGAGACGACGCGTCGCCCGTCGAGCTGCGGCACGAAGCGGTGCTGGAAAGCCCGGCCGTAGTCCGCGAAGACCTCCACCGGCACGGGCCAGCCGATGTCCGCATAGGGGATGCCCCGTTCGCGGCAGTGATGGCCGAGCGTGAAGGTGTGGCCGGGGTCGGACAGGCTGGAGGCGAAGCCCTCGGACTTGAGGAACATGCCCCGCGGCATGCCGTCCCGCCACGTCCCCATCGCGGTGCCGAAGACGTGAACCTCGACGCCCGCGGCCGCGAGATGCGCCGCCAACGACAGGCCGTAGGGTCCCGCGCCCACGATCGCCACCGCCGAAGTCTCGCTCATGTCGCCCATCGTCCCACCCCGTCCGGGACGGAGAGAAGGGCAGGAGGGGGGCGCCCGGCAAGCGGAACCGCGGCGCAAGGTGAACGAAGCGGCCGGTCGTCGGGCGGGCGGGGTGAAGCCGCGCTCACACCCGCCCGCGCGGGGGCGCGGGCTCGCGGCTCACACCCGCCGGCGCGCGCGCTGGCTCGCGGCTCACACCCGCCGGCGCGGACGCAGGCTCGCGCCGGGGGGCGTCGCCCAGCGCAGGACGGCGGCGGCGAGGTCGTCGGGGCCGAAGGGCTTGGTGAGGTGGTCGTCCATGCCGGCCTCGCGGCACAGGTCGAGCTGCTCGGGGAAGACGTTGGCGGTGAGCGCCACGATGGGGAGGTCGGCGAAGGCGCCGCCCAGCGCCCGGATGCGCCGCGTGGCGTCGAGGCCGCCGAGGACCGGCATCTCCATATCCATCAGCACCAGCGCGTAGTCGCGGCGCCGGACGGCCGCGAGCGCCGCGGCCCCGTCGCCCACGACGTCGACCTCGGCCCCGTGCGGCGACAGCATCTGCACCACCAGCTTCTGGTTCAGCGGCACGTCCTCGGCGAGCAGGATCGCCAGCCCGCGGAGGCCGTCGTGCACGACCCCGCGGGGCCGGCGGGCCGGCGCCTGAGCGACGGCGGCGGGCGGCAGGGACAGCGACACGGTGAAGCGCGAGCCGGCGCCGGGCGCGGATTCCACCGCGATCGACCCGCCCATGGCGTCGACGATCGTCTTCGAGATGGCGAGGCCGAGGCCGCTGCCCCCGAGGCGGCGCGACACGGTGCCGTCGGCCTGCGCGAAGCGGCGGAACAGCCGGGGGATGCTGTCGCGGTCGAGACCGATGCCGCTGTCCGCGACCGCGATGGACAGCTTCACGGAGGCATCGTGCGGGTGGACCCCTTCGGCCTCGGGAGCGCCCGCGAGGCTCACCCGCACGGCGCCGGCCTCCGTGAACTTGACGGCGTTGGACAGCAGGTTGAGCAGCACCTGGCGCAGCCTGTCGAGGTCGCCGAGCAGGGGGCCGGCCGGCGCCCCGGAGAGGTCGAGGATCAGGCCGAGCCCCTTGCGGTCGGCGTCGGGCCGCACCAGGGCCACGGCGTCCTCGACGAGGCGCGACGGCGAGAAGGGCCGGACGTCGAGCCGGACCGTGCCGGACTCGAACTTCGACAGGTCGAGCGCGTCCTCGACGATGCTGAGCAGCCCCCGGCCCGCATCCTCGATCCGCTCCACGGTGCGCAGCGCGTCGGGATCGAGGGCGGCGTCGCGCTTCAGCAGCGTCGTGAAGCCGACGATGCCGTTGAGCGGCGTCCTCATCTCGTGGCTGACGTCGGCCAGGAGGTCGGACCGGGCCGTGGCGGTCGCCTCGGCGTCCGCGAGGGCCGCGCGGTCGTGGTGCCGGCTCTGGATCTCGTCGACCGCCAGGGCCGCCAGGGCCTGGAGGCGGCCGATGTCGCGGAACGGCGGCGGCGGCCGCGGCGCGCAGTCCATGGCGCAGAGCGTGCCGAGCACGGCGCCCTCCGCCGACAGCAGCGGCACGCCGGCGAAGAAGCGGACGAAGGGTTCGCTGCGGACGAGGGGATGGTCGCTGAAACGCGGGTCGAGGGACGCGTCGGGCACGACGCAGGGTTCGGCCTCGGGGACGAGGCCGGCGCCCGGACGCTCGGAGGCCAGCGTGACATCCGGATCGAGCCCGACCTGCGCCGTCAGCGAGGCGCCGCCGCGCCCGTGCAGCGACAGGACGGCGAAGGGAACGTCGAGGAGATCGGCCGCCAGGCCGACGACGTGGTCGAAGGTCGGGGCGACGTCGCGGGCCTCGGACGTCGGCGCTCCCTCGACGTGCGGCATGTCGGCCGTCTTGGTCTCATCCAGCATCTTCATCCGCCCTCGACGCGGGCACGCGCCACTGACCTCGGCTTTTCGGTCTGCACATCGAGCATAGAAACAAAACACGAGTATCCGCAAAGTGATCGACCGGGTTTCAAGGCCAAATTGCCGCAGCCCCCTCCCGGTCGGATCGCCGCCCGTCCCCGGCGACCCGGATCGGGCCCGCGGCCAGCCCTGGCCAAAGCCGCCGCGGCGCGATAGGGACCCACGGAGATCGGAGGTCCGCCCCGCGGCCCGCCGCGCCCGATCGTCCCGCGAGACCCATCCATGCGCGACTCCAGCCTCGACCGCCTCGTGATCGCCACGCACAATGCCGGCAAGCTCGCAGAATTCCGCGAGCTCTTCGCGCCCCACGGCATCGCGGTCCTGTCGGCGGGCGAGCTCGGCCTGCCGGAGCCTGAGGAGACCGGGACGAGCTTCGCGGCCAATGCGCGGCTCAAGGCCGAGGCGGCCGTACGGGGCGCGGGCCTGCCCGCGCTGGCCGACGATTCCGGGCTCTGCGTGGACGCGCTCGACGGGGCGCCCGGGATCTACTCGGCCCGCTGGGCGGGGCCGGAGAAGGACTTCGCCGGCGCCATGGCGAGGATCGAGGCGCTGCTCGCCGAGCGCGGCGCCGCGACACCCCCGGCGAGGCGCGCGCATTTCATCGCCGCCCTGGCGCTGGTGTGGCCGGACGGGCGAGTCGAGGCCGTCGAGGGCCGGGTCGACGGCACCCTCGTGCATCCGCCCCGCGGCACCTCGGGCTTCGGCTACGACCCCGTCTTCCTGCCCGACGGGCACGACCGGACCTTCGGCGAGATGCCGGCCGAGGAGAAGCATGGTCTGCCGGCCGACGGCGGCCAGGCCCTGTCGCACCGCGCGCGGGCCTTCCAGGACCTGGCGGCGCGCCTGTTCTAAGCAGGCTTGCGTTGGTAGACCAACGCTTCGCCTGCCGAGCTTCCTGTTTTGTCGAAAGAGCGTGTGGCGCTCTCCCGAAACCTGCTTAGGCATCGCACCCCACCGAGGACGGCGAGGCCACCGCGGCGCGTGACCCGCGCCCCCGCGCCGTGCCATAAGCGGGGGCATGAGCGCCCTCGGCACCCCTGACCCCGGCTTCGGCATCTACGTCCACTGGCCGTTCTGCCTGTCGAAGTGCCCCTATTGCGACTTCAACAGCCACGTCCGCCAGGCCCCGGTCGACGAGGCGCGCTTCCTCGCGGCCTTCCGCCAGGAGCTGGCCCACCGCGCGGCGCTGACGCCGGGCCGCACCGTGCGGTCGATCTTCTTCGGCGGCGGCACGCCGTCGCTGATGGACCCCTCGACCGTAGGCGCCCTGCTCGACGCCGTCGGGCGCCACTGGACGGTCGAGCCCGACGCCGAGGTGACGCTGGAGGCCAACCCCACCAGCGTCGAGGCGACGCGGTTCCGCGGCTACCGCGCCGCGGGGGTGAACCGCGTGTCGCTCGGCGTGCAGGCGCTCGACGACGCCGACCTCAAGGCGCTGGGCCGGCTCCACACGGCCGCCGAGGCCCTGGCGGCCGTCGAGGTCGCGGCCACCCACTTCGAGCGCTTCTCCTTCGACCTCATCTACGCCCGCCCGGGCCAGACGGTGCGCGGGTGGAAGGCGGAGCTCGACGGTGCCATCGCGCACGCCGCCGAGCACCTGTCGCTCTACCAGCTCACCATCGAGCCCGACACGATGTTCGAGCGGCTCCACAGGGCCGGCAAGCTCGCCGTGCCGGACCCGGAGCAGGCCCGTGCCCTGTGGGAGGTGACGCAGGAGGTGACGGCGGCGCGCGGCCTGCCCGCCTACGAGGTGTCGAACCACGCGCGCCCCGGCGCCGAGTCGCGCCACAACCTCGTCTACTGGCGCTACGGCGAATATCTCGGCGTCGGTCCCGGCGCGCACGGCCGCGTGCTGACGCCCTCGGGCCGCCGCGCGCAGTCGACCGAGCGCCACCCCGAGATGTGGCTGACGGTGGTGGAGGGCGAGGGCCACGGCCTCGTGTCGGACGAGAGCCTGTCGGCCGAGGAGCAGGGCGACGAGTTCCTGCTCATGGGCCTGCGGCTCGGCGAAGGCGTCGACCCGCGGCGCTTCGAGGCCCTGGCGGGCCGTCCGCTCGACCCGGCGCGGGTCGACAGCCTGGTCGCGGACGGCCTCGTCGAGCGGGGCGCGGCCGGCCGCCTGCGCGTCACCCGCGACGGCTTCCCGGTGCTCGACATGGTGGTGGCCGACCTCGCGGCCTGACGATGGGGGTCCGCAGCGCGAGGGCCTTCGGCGGATCGAGGGGCGGAGACCCATCGGCACTCGGATGGCAGCAAGGACTCAGTTTTCCTCCACCTTCCTCATCCTGAGCGAGGGTCCGAAGGACCCGTGTCGTCCTTCGCAGGCTCAGGACCTATCCCGGTAGGGAGGGGCCCGCTGCCGCGCCTAGCGTTGGCACACATCTCGGCGCTCGCGGGGTGGTGCCCTTCTCCACAGCGGGGAGAATCGGGAACCCATCCCGGCTCGCCGGGATGGGACCCGGGTGGCG
>CAXTBR010000041.1:0-21223 GCA_964242785.1 uncultured Lichenihabitans sp.
GCCAGACCCGCTTCGGCCAGCACACCTATGCGGTGGGGGCGAGCGAGCAGGCGGCAGTTCGCGCCGGCATCAACGTCGGGCGACATACCCGCAGGCTCTACATGCTATCGGCCCTCTGCGCCGGGCTCGGGGGCGTGCTCTACACCGCCCGCTTCACGGCCGGCGCCGCCCAGGCCGGCGAACCGCTGCTGCTCGACTCGATCGCCGCGGTGGTGATCGGCGGGGCCAGCCTGTTCGGCGGCTCGGGGACCATCCTCGGCACGGTCGCCGGCTCGCTGGTGATCGCCGTGATCCAGTACGGACTCGTCTTCATCGACGTCGAACCCTTCTGGCAATTCGTGGCGGTCGGCGTCGTGATCATCATCTCGGTGCTCGTCGACCAGACCCAGCGCAGGCTCGGGGGAGACCGCTGATGGGTGCCCTTCCGTCCCAGGCCCTTCAGCCGATCCTCGACATCCGCGGCGTCGACAAGCGGTTCGGTGGAGTCGAAGCCCTCAAGGGCGTGTCGCTCTCGCTCTATCCGGGCGAGGTCGTGGCGCTGGCCGGCGACAACGGCGCGGGCAAGTCGACCCTCACCAAGATGATATCCGGCGTCTACCCGGCCGACGGCGGCGAAATCGCGCTCGACGGGAAGGTGGTCCGCTTCGCGACGCCCGAGGCTGCCCGCGAGGCCGGCATCGAGACGATCTACCAGGACCTCGCGCTCGCCGACAACCTGTCCATCGGCGCCAACATCTTCCTGGGCCGCGAGCCGATGCGGCGTGCCCTCGGGATCCTGCCCGTGCTGGACCGCGCCAAGATGGCGAGCGCCGCCAAGGACACGATGGCGCGCCTCGATTTCCACGTCGACCGCCTCGATGCACCGGTGGGCCGGTTCTCCGGCGGCCAGCGGCAGGCCGTGGCCATCGGCCGGGCCATATACTGGGACGCCCGGGTGATCCTGATGGACGAGCCGACGGCCGCCCTCGGCGTCCCGGAACAGCGCAAGGTGCTGTCTCTCATCCAGGGTCTCAAGGCGCAGGGCCGCGGCGTGATCTTCATCAGTCACAACCTGCAGGACATCTTCGCCGTCGCGGACCGGATCGTGGTCCTTCGGCGGGGGAGCCTCGCCGGCGAGCGGCGGATCGAACGGACGACGCACGACGAGGTCGTCAAGCTCATGATCGGTGGTTGACGGACCGGTCTGCAGAACCGACGCATTCAGGAGGGGACGAGATGTGGAGATTGGACGGGCGCACGGTCCTCGTGACGGGGGCGAGCGGCGGCATCGGCGGCGCCACCGTGCGCCAGCTCCGCGCAGCCGGCGCGGACGTGATCGCGAGCGGACGATCGACCGAAGCGCTGGATGCCCTCGCGGCCGAGACCGAATGCCGGACCCTCCCCTTCGATCTGACGTCGGAGGCCAGCATCCGGGAGGCGTTGCTCGACCTCGACCTCTGGGGCGTCGTCAATTGCGGCGGCTTCGGCGGCGAGATCGCGACGCCGATGGACACGGACATCGACGTGTTCGACAAGGTCATCAGCATCAACGCCCGCGGGTCTCTGCTCGTGACCAAATATGCGTCCCGATCGATGATCCGGCTGGGCAAGGGCGGTTCGATCGTCAACGTGTCCAGCCAAGCGTCGCTGGTCGCGTTGTCCGGCCACATCTCGTATGGCTCCTCGAAAGCCGCCCTCGACAACATCACGCGCGTCTCCGCGCTGGAACTCGGCCGGTATCATATCCGGGTCAACAGCGTGAACCCCACCGTCGTGATGACCGATATGTCGGCTTTCTACTGGGGACGGCCCGACATCGGCGAACCGTTCCTGAAGCAGATGCCATTGCATCGCTGGGCTACAGAGGACGAGATCGCGGCTCCCATCGTGTTCCTGCTCGGTGACGGCGCCTCGATGATCTCCGGCGTGTGCCTGCCGATCGACGGCGGATTCACCTGCTGCTGAGCTTGACCCTCGACACGAGGCTCTCATCGAAGTCCAAGGCGATGTTCCCCTTCGTGACGGCTTCCAAAGGGCGAGCCCTCTGGCGGTCAGGGCGGAGCCCTGAAGAGAGATGATCGAGCCTTTTCAGGGCTCCGCCCTGACCGCAGAAGGCCGAGGGGCTTTTGGAACCAGACTGACGCGACGATCATGACCCGACATCATCACCCCGAAACCCAGCCTGGGCCGCGTATGACGGATTTCACCGGCAAGGTGGCGATGATCACGGGAACGACCGGCATCGGGGCCGCGACCGCGCTGCGGCTCGCGCGAGGTGGAGCTTCCGTCGTGGCTCTCGGGATCGACGAAGCAGGGAATGCCGATCTGGCCACGATGGCCGAGGCGGAGTCACTCACGGTCGTGGTCAGAAAGGCCGACGTCACGCATCCCGACCAGGTGCGCGAGGCTGTCGAATCAGCCATCGCGCGATTCGGTGGACTGGATGTCGTGGTCAATTCGGCCGCAGTCCACCCCTACGGAGACTCCGTCTCGACCTCGCCCGAAACCTTCGCCCGATGCCTGGCCGTCAACGTCGGTTCCATTCACCTGACGGCGCACTTCGGTGTTCCCGAGATGCGGAAGCGGGGCGGTGGCGCCATCATCAACATCTCCAGCGTGCAGGGCTTCAACTGCCAGGGCGGCGTCACCGCCTATGTGGCGTCCAAGAGTGCCATCCACGCCATGACCCGGGCCATGGCGATCGACCACGCACCGGATCGGATCCGCGTCGTCTCGGTCAGCCCGGGCTCGGTACGGACGCCCATCCTCGAACTCGCCGCGCGGACCTTCGACGGTGCGGATGCGGACATCGAGGCGGCCTTCGCGCGGTTCGGGGCGGCGCACCCCCTCGGCCGAATCGGCGAGCCAGGGGAGGTCGCCGACCTCGTCGCCTTCCTGGCCTCGGACAAAGCCCTCTTCATCAGCGGGTCGGATCATCGAATCGACGGGGCGCTGACGGCAGGGATCGGCGTCCGATGAGTCGACCCTCGGATCGAGCGCCGAGCAGGTCCGGACTGCAGCCGAGCCTGCCCGGAAGCCTACGCACGGGGTCGAGACGAGCCGAATGGCCTCATGCGAACCATCCTCACCGGAGTTCCGCCGCCACGGGCACCGCGCCCCACACCCTCACCCCCCGATGTCCATGCCATGCCGCCCCAGCCTAATCTCAGGCCGTGATGAGAAGCGCTGCAGAAAGGACTTGCCAGGATCGGCGAAGCGTGGAATAGAAGAAACGCGACGTTCGCGTCGCATGCCCTTCTTGGGCGTTTCCTCCCTAGACTTGGGCCGCCTCTCAGGGCGGTCTTTTTTTGTCTGGCGTTCGGGCGACTTCGACCTCCGGTGGTCGGCGCTCCGTCGACCGAGGTTTCATCGGCTCGGCGTGGCTAAGTTTCACCACATCGAATCAGCCTTGGCAAGCATCATCGCGACGAAACCACGAATTTTGAGGCACGATTCCCTGCCGAACGGGGATTTTTGATGCTTCGTTAAGCAAGTGAGATTTTGCTCTTCGGCTGAACATCTGCTCTGCCATGAGGTCGACCCGATCCGGCCCCGGTCGCCGCGACGGGCCTCACGTGACCTGCCGCTTCTCCAGCTTGCGGGCCAGGGTGCGGCGGTGCATGCCGAGGCGGCGGGCCGTCTCCGAGATGTTGAAGCCGGTCTCGGCCAGCACCTCGTGGATGCGCTCCCATTCCAGCGTCTTGATCGAGGTGGCCCGGTCGGCGAGCGGCACGGCGGCATCCCCGGCGCCGCGGCCGAAGGCGGCCTCGATGTCGTCGGTATTGGCGGGCTTGGCGAGGTAGTGGCAGGCGCCGAGCTTGATGCTCTCCACCGCCGTGGCGATGGACGCGAAGCCCGTCAGCACCACGATCAGCATGGCGGGGTCGTGGGCGTGGAGCGCCTCCAGGCAGGCGAGGCCGGAGGCGCCGGCGAGCTTGAGGTCCACCACGGCGTAGCCCGGCGTCCGCGCGTCCAGCAGGGCGCGGAGCGCGTCGAGGGTCGGCGCCACCGCCACTTCGTAGCCGCGCCGCTCGAAGGAGCGCTTCAGCGTCCGGGCGAAGCTCTCGTCGTCGTCCACCACGACCAGCAGCCGCTCAGCCATCGCGCGCGCCCTGCCCCGCCCGGATCGTCAGGGCGTCGAGCGGCAGGACCAGCGTCACGGCCGCGCCCCCACCCTGCCGGTTGGCGGCCGTGACGCGCCCGCCGAGCTTGCGCACCACGTTGGAGACGAGGAACAGCCCGAGGCCGCCGCCCTCCCGCCCCTTGCTCGACCGGTAGGCCTCGCCGACCGCCTCCAGGATGTCGGGCGCGAAGCCGGGCCCCCGGTCGGTGACGGACAGCATCAGACACGCGCCGTCGCGCTCGACTTCGAGCCGCAGCCAGCCCGGCGACGCCTCGAAGGCGTTATCCAGCACGTTGACGATGGCCTGCTTCAGGGCCGTGTCGGAGACGATGGGCGGGTCCTCCGCCACGATGTTGTCGTAGTGCAGGGTCGCGGCCGAACGGGCGTCGCGCCAGTCCTCGACGAGGTCGTCGAGGAAGGTGTGGAGCGTCGTCACGGCGGCCGACTCGCCCCGCGCCTCGCCGGCCGACACGAGGATGCGGGTGAGGATCGCCTTGCAGCGCCGCACCTCGCCCTCCATGGCGTCGAGCTCCCCCATCAGCTCGGGGTCGGCGTTCAGCGCCGGCATGCGCCGCCAGTCGCCCAGGATCACCGACAGGGTGGCGAGCGGCGTGCCGAGCTCGTGGGCGGCGCCGGAGGCCAGCAGGCCCATGCGGACGATGCCGTCCTCCTCGGCGGCGTGCTGGCGCAGGGCCGCCAGCCGGGCGTCGCGCTCGCGCAGGTTCCGGGTGACGCGCGCCACGAAGACGACGAGCAGGCCCGCGTCGAGCGCGAAGCAGATCAGCATGCCGACGACGTGGAGGGCGAAGAGGCTGCCCTCCGGCAGGGCCGACAGGTCCAGCGGGCGATCCGCGACCGTGAGTCCGGCGAAGCACAGGCTCGTCACCGTCGCCAGGGCCCAGGCCGAGCGGGCGCCGAGCAGCACGGCACCGAGCGTCACCTGCAGGAGGTAGAGGAAGGTGAAGGGGTTGGTGGCGCCCCCCGTCAGGTAGAGCTGGAGCGTCAGCGCCGCCACGTCGAGCAGCATGGCGGTCGACAGCTCGGCATTGGCCACGGGCCTCGGCCGCGACAGGCGCAGCAGGCCGGCGGCGTTGAGCACGAGGAGGGCGAGGAGCACGGCCGCCATGGGCCCGAGCGGCAGCGTCACCCCGAGGCCCAGGCCCACGGCCGCGATCGTCACGACCTGGCCGGTCACGGCGATCCAGCGAAGCTGGATCAGCAGGAGCAGGTTCTGCCGGGCCGCGGCGTCGTCGCCGCCGACGGCGGCCGACAGGGAGGCCGCGATGGCCCCCCGGACGGCCGGCGTGCCCGGCGTCACGGCGCGGCGCCCGCGCCGCGCCGCTCGCCGCGCAGGACGTAGACGCCGGCGCCGGCCAGCATCGCGGCGAGGGCGTACCAGGTGAAGGCGTAGACGAGGTGGTTGTTGGGGAAGGACACGACCGTCAGCCCGCCGACCGGATAGCCGCCCGGGTTCGGCGCGTCGTCGGCGTCGACGAAATAGGGCGCGACCTCGCTCAAGGACCGGGCCCGGGCGATGGCCGCGACGTCGCGCGAATACCAGCGGTCGGCCGCGGGGTCGTTGCTGCGCAGGAAGGCGCCGCCGGGCTCGGTCGTGCGCAGCAGCCCCGTCACCTCCGTCTCGCCGGAGACCTGGGCGCCCGCCCGCGCGGCGGGATCGCGGCGGTCCGGGGGCACGAAGCCGCGGTTCACCAGCAGGGTGAAGCCGGCGTCGGCGTGGAAGGGCGTCAGCAGCCAGAAGCCGCCGCCGTAATCGGTGACGGCCTGGACGAAGGTCTCGCGGGAATGGTCGAAGGTGCCGCGCGCCGTGACGTGGCGGTACTGGTCGGCCTCGACCGTGACGCCCGCCCAGGCCGCGGGGCCGGGCGCCGGCACCGGCGGGGCGTGGACGCGGGCGTCCACGCGGGCGATGAGGTCGAGCTTCCAGGACAGGCGATGCACCTGCCACGTCCCCAGGCCCAGCAGCAGCACGAAGGCCAGGGCCCCCGCCGCGACGGCGAGCGCCAGGGCGGCCCGCGAGCGGCGGGGCGGCGGCGGGTCCGACCGGGAGGCGAGGTCGGCCGCCATGCGGTCCGTCACGGCTACATCTGCATGTGGCTCATGTCGGCCGGCTTCATGGGCAGCATGTTGCCGTTCATGTGGTACATGACCCAGATCGACCCCGCGAGCGTGATGGCCACCATCACCACGGTAAAGATCAGCGCCAGCATCGTCCAGCCGCCCTCCGACTTGGTGTTCATGTGGAGGAAGTAGACCATGTGGACCACGATCTGCACGAAGCCGATCCCCATCACGGCCAGGGCGGCAATCTGCGAGTCGGCGATGACGTTGGCCATCACCAGCCAGAACGGGATCGCCGTCAGCACCGCCGACAGGACGAAGCCCGTCATGTAGCCCTTGAGGGTGCCGTGGCCGGCTTCGTCGTGGTCGTGGAGGACTTCGACGCGGGTGTCGGCGGCACTCATGGAAGCACGCTCACGAGGTAGACGAAGGAGAAGACGCCGATCCAGATCACGTCGAGGAAGTGCCAGAACATGCTGAGGCACATCAGCCGCCGCTTGTTCTCCGGGATCAGCCCGCGCCAGCCCACCTGCGCCATGAGCACGAACATCCACACGATGCCGACCGTGACATGCAGGCCGTGGGTGCCGACCAGCGTGAAGAAGGCCGACAGGAAGGCCGAGCGCTGCGGCCCGGCCCCCTCCGCGATGAGGTCGGCGAACTCGCTCAGCTCCAGGTACACGAAGCCCATGCCGAAGGCGGCCGTGACCAGCATCCAGAGCATCGTGCTGCCCCGCCACCCCTTCTCCATGGCCAGCATGGCGAAGCCGTAGGTGATGGAGGAGAACAGCAGCAGCGACGTGTTGAGCGCCACCACCTTCAGTTTGAAGAGGTCGGCCGGCGAGGGGCCGGCCGCGTAGGAGTGTCCGTAGACCGCGTAGCAGGCGAACAGGGCCGCGAAGATGAGACAGTCGCTCATCAGGTACAGCCAGAAGCCGATCATGGTCCCGCCTTCGGCGTGACCGTGGCCGTCCTCGTCGGCCACGTAGAACTTGAGGACGTCGTCCTCGGCGAGGGCCGCGGGGGAGCGCGTCATGATTCGCCCCCCTCAGACCCGGGTGCCGAGCAGGCGGGTGCGCTGCTCCTCGGTCCGCGCCACCTCGTCGGCCGAGACGTAGAAGTCCCGGTTGTAGTTGAACGTGTGGGCGATGGTCACGATCACGATGGCCGCGAAGCTGAAGGCCGCGAGCCACCAGATGTACCAGATCATGGCGAAGCCGAAGGCCGTGCTGAGCCCCGCCAGGATGACGCCCGCGGCGGTGTTCCGGGGCATGTGGATCGGCTTGTAGCCGCCCATCGGCCGGGCGTAACCGCGCTTCTTCATGTCGGTCCAGGCGTCGAGGTCGTGGCACATGGGCGTGAAGGCGAAGTTGTAGGCCGGGGGCGGCGAGGAGGTCGACCATTCCAGCGTGCGGCCGTCCCACGGGTCGCCCGTCACGTCGGCGAGGACGTCGCGCTCGCGGATCGACACGTAGATCTGCATGAAGAACGAGCCGATGCCGCAGGCCACGAGGACCGCGCCGAAGGCCGCGATGATGAACCAGATCTGCAGCGACGGGTCGTCGAAGTGGTTCATGCGGCGGCTCACGCCCATGAGGCCCAGCACGTAGAGCGGCATGAAGGCGAAGTAGAAGCCCGACACCCAGAACCAGAAGGTCATCTTGCCCCACCACGGGTCGAGCTTGAAGCCGAAGGCCTTGGGCCACCAGTAGGCGACGCCCGCCATGATGCCGAAGAACGTGCCACCGATGATGACGTTGTGGAAATGCGCCACGAGGAACAGGCTGTTGTGGAGCTGGAAGTCGGCCGGGGGCACGGCCAGCAGCACGCCCGTCATGCCGCCGATCACGAAGGTGATCATGAAGGCGACGGTCCACATCATGGGCAGCTCGAAGCGGATGCGGCCCTTGTACATGGTGAACAGCCAGTTGAAGATCTTGGCCCCCGTGGGGATCGAGATGATCATCGTGGTGATGCCGAAGAACGAGTTGACGCTCGCGCCCGACCCCATGGTGAAGAAGTGGTGCAGCCACACGAGGTAGGCCAGGATGGTGATGACCACCGTGGCGTAGATCATCGAGGCGTAGCCGAACAGCCGCTTGCCGCAGAAGGTCGAGGTGACCTCGGAGAAGACGCCGAACAGCGGCAGGATGAGGATGTAGACCTCGGGGTGGCCCCAGATCCAGAGCAGGTTCACGTACATCATCGGGTTGCCCCCGAGGTCGTTCGTGAAGAAGTTCGTGCCGACGTAGCGGTCGAGCGTCAGCAGCGCCAGCACGGCCGTGAGGATCGGGAAGGCCGCGACGATCAGGACGTTGGTGCACAGCGCCGTCCAGGTGAAGATGGGCATCTTCATCATGGACATGCCCGGCGCCCGCATCTTGATGATGGTGGCGATGAGGTTGACGCCGGACAGCAGCGTGCCGATGCCGGCGATCTGCAGCGACCAGATGTAGTAGTCGACGCCGACGCCCGGGCTGTAGGAGGACTCCGACAGGGGCGTGAAGTTGGTCCAGCCGGTGCGGGCGAACTCGCCCACGAACAGCGACAGCATGACCGTGAGGGCGCCCGCCACCGTCATCCAGAACGAGAAGTTGTTCAGGAACGGGAAGGCCACGTCGCGGGCGCCGATCTGCAGCGGCACGACGAAGTTCATGAGGCCCGTGACGAAGGGCATCGCCATGAAGAAGATCATGATGACGCCGTGGGCCGTGAACACCTGGTCGTAGTGGTGCGGCGGCAGGTAGCCCTCGCTGCCGTTGAAGGCGATGGCCTGCTGCGAGCGCATCAGCAGCGCGTCCGAGAAGCCGCGCACCAGCATGACCAGCGCCAGCACGCAGTACATGATGCCGATCTTCTTGTGGTCGATGCTGGTGAACCACTCCTTCCAGAGATAGCCCCACAGCCTGTAGTAGGTGAGGGCGCCGAGGAGGCCGATGCCGCCGACGGCGACGGCCGCGAAGGTGATGAGCAGGATGGGCTCGTGGTACGGGATGGCTTCGAGCGTCAGGCGCCCGAAGATCAGTCTCGTGAGGTCGATGTTCGAGAACATGGGCGGGGTCTCGTGCGGGTCAGCGGGGAAGCGCCGTGCGGATCAGCGGGGGTTGAGCTGGGCGGGGGCCGGGTCGGTCTTCATGTCCATGCCGTCCATGGGCGGCATGTTGTGGCCCTGGGCGTCGTCGTGGGTCGTGGCCTTCTGGTTGACCTCGGGCGAGATGCCGCGAGGGTGTTCGCCCTGAGGCTGGACGTTGCTGTTAGGCGGCCGCCCGGAGGCCGGGAAGGTCGCGCCGGGGGCCTCGTTGCCCTCGTTCACCCGGGCGCCGTCGTAGGTCAGCCTGCCCCGGTTCTCCCGGCCCCTCTCGCCGGCCACGCCGCCGGTGGCGTCGATCGCCATCATCTGGTCCTGGCACATCTTGCCGGGGTCGACGCACATGTTGACGATCCTGTCGTAGAGGTCGGGCTGAACCGTGCCGTAGAACTGCGGCTTCACGGCCTCGCTCGGCATGGACAGGTTCTGGAACCGGGCGGCGTCGAGCGTGTCGCCCGAGGCCTTGGCCTTGGCGACCCAGCCGTCGAAGTCCTTGGGGTCCATGCCGTAGAACTTGAAGGTCATGTCGGAGAAGCCGGCACCGCTGTACATGCCGGAGCGCCCCGCGTAGGTGCCGACGTGGTTGATGACGGCGCCGAGCCGCGTCTCCATGCCGGCCATGGCGTAGATCTGGCCCGCCAGCGACGGGATGAGCAGCGTGTTCATCACGGTGCCGGAGGTGAGGTGGAAGTCGATCGGCGTGTCGACGGGCGCCGCCAGTTCGTTCACGGTCGCGATGCCCTGCTCGGGGTAGATGAAGAGCCACTTCCAGTCGAGCGAGATGGCCTCGACCACCATGGGCTTCGAGCCCAGGGCCACGGGGCGCTTGGCGTCGATGCGGGCGATGGGGCGGAACGGGTCCAGCGTGTGGGTGCTGATCCAGGTGAGGGCGCCGAGCGCGATGACGATGAGGAGCGGCGCCGTCCAGATCAGCACTTCGAGCTGGGTCGAGTGGCTCCAGTCGGGCGCGTAGGACGCCGTCGTGTTGGCGGCGCGGTAGCGCCAGGCGAAGAGCGCCGTGGCGGCGATCACCGGCAGGATGATGAGCAGCATCAGCCCCGTGGAGGCGAGGATCAGGTTGCGCTGCTGGAGCGCCACGTCGCCGGCCGGATTCATCACCACCATGTCGCACCCCCCGAGCAGGGCGAAGACCGGAAGCAACACGAGGAAACGCAGGGATCTCACGGGCGGTGTGACCATCTGTTGAAGGGCTGAGCGGGATGTATGGCGTCGATGGCCCTCTTAGCATTGGACGTTTTGTCCAGGCCAGGGGAGTTGGACCTGCGACCTATCGGCAGTATGCGTGGAAAGCACGAAGCGGTCGCGGGCTCGCGGGGCGGGCGGCCCGTCCGGCGCGCCCGGTTTCAAGGATGCGGGAATGATCAATAGCGTCTCAGGCGCGGCGTCCACCAGGGTTGCGGAGCGCGACGCCCGGCTCGTGTCGGCGGATCCCGACAGCGTTTCCCCCGGCGAGATCGCCCTGGGCGTGGTGATCGGCCGCACGTCCGAGTCCTTCGACTTCTTCGTGTTCGGCATCGCCTCGGCCCTGGTCTTCCCGCAGCTCGTGTTCCCCTTCGCGAGCCCCGTGAACGCCACGCTGCTGTCCTTCGTGCTGTTCAGCCTCGCTTTCGTGGCCCGGCCGATCGGCTCGCTGATCTTCCTGGAGGTCGACCGGCGGCACGGCCGCGGGGTGAAGCTGACGATCGCGCTGTTCCTGCTCGGCGGCTCCACGGCCGCCGTGGCGTTCCTGCCGAGCTACGCCGACGTCGGCTACTGGTCGATCGTCATGCTGACGCTGTGCCGCATCGGCCAGGGCGTCGCGCTCGGCGGCGCCTGGGACGGCTTGGCCTCCCTGCTGGCCCTGAACGCGCCCCCGAACCGGCGCGGCCTCTACGCCATGGTGCCGCAGCTCGGGGCGCCGATCGGCCTCATCGTCGCGGCGGGGCTCTTCGCCTTCTTCATGTACAACCTCGGGCCGGAGGACTTCCTGAGCTGGGGCTGGCGCTACCCGTTCTTCGTGGCCTTCACGATCAACGTGGTGGCGCTGTTCGCCCGCCTCCGCCTCATCGCCACCGAACACTTCGTCGAGCTCTTCGACACCCGCGACCTCATGCCGGCGCCCGTGATGACGCTGATCCGCACCCAGTGGCGCGACATCATCATCGGCGCCTTCGTGCCGCTCGGCAGCTACGCGCTGTTCCACCTCGTGACGGTGTTCCCGCTGTCCTTCGTCCAGCTCTACACGGACGAGACGCCCCAGTCGTTCCTGGCGCTCGAATGCGTGGGCGCCTGCGCGCTGACGGTGGGCGTCGTGGTGTCGGGGCTGCTGGCCGACTACATCGGGCGCCGCACGCTGCTCGGCTCCAGCGCGGCCGGCATCGCGGGCTTCTCCTTCGCGATCCCGTTCCTGCTCACCGGCGGCCTGTCCGGGCACATCGTCTTCGTCATGGTGGGGTTCGGCCTGCTCGGCGTGTCGTTCGGCCAGGCGGCGGGCGCGGTGGCGTCCAATTTCGCGAGCCACAACCGCTACACGGGATCGGCTCTCACGTCGGACCTCGCCTGGCTCCTCGGGGCCGGCTTCGCCCCGCTCGTGGCGCTCGGCGGCTACGCGGTCTTCGGCCTCTGGGCCGTGGTGATCTACCTGCTGTCCGGCGCGGCCTGCACCCTGGCGGCGCTCGCGGTCAACAAGAGCCTCGCGCTCCGGCACGAGTGAGGCAAATCTCCAGGCGATCCCTCCCCTCACCGCTCGTCCGGAGAACTGGCTTGATCAGCCCGGCGAGGTGATCATCTCGCGGATGCGGCCCGCGAGGTCGTCCATGGCGAAGGGCTTGGTCATCACGGCCATGCCGGCGTCGAGGTGGCCGCCGCCGACCGCGGCCGCCTCGGCGTAGCCCGTGATGAACAGCACCTTGAGGCCGGGGCGCAGTACCCGCGCCGCATCCGCCACCTGCCGGCCGTTCATACCGCCCGGCAGCCCCACGTCGGTGACGAGGAGGTCGATGCGGATGTCGGACTGCAGGATCTTGAGCCCGCCCGTGCCGTCCGCCGCCTCGATGGCCGTGTAGCCGAGGTCGGCCAGCACCTCGCCCACCAGCATGCGCACCGTCGGCTCGTCGTCCACCACCAGCACGGTCTCGCCCTGCTCGGCGCGGGGCATGGCGGCGATGTCGTCGGACGGCGCCTCGTCCCGCGCGGCGCCCCCGTCGTGACGCGGCAGGTAGAGGGTGACCGAGGTGCCGAGGCCGACCTGCGAGTGGATCCGCGCCTGCCCGCCCGACTGCTTGGCGAAGCCGTAGATCATGCTGAGGCCCAGGCCCGTGCCGAGGCCCAGCGGCTTCGTGGTGAAGAAGGGGTCGAAGGCCCGCTCCACCACCTCGGGCGCCATGCCGGTGCCGGTGTCCGACACGCTGAGCATCAGGTAGGGGCCGGCTTCGAGGTCGCGGGCCGCGGCGCCCCGCGCGTCCACCCAGTGGTTGGCGATCTCGACCGTGAGCCGCCCGCCGTCCGGCATGGCGTCGCGCGCGTTGATGGCGAGGTTGAGGAGCGCGTTTTCGAGCTGGTTCGGGTCCACCAGCGCCACCCAGGCGCCGGGCGCCGCCACGACGTCGAGCGTGATGGCCGGCCCCACGGTGCGGCCGATGAGGTCCGCCATGCCGGCCACGAGCCGGTCGACGTCAGTGGGCTTGGGGTCGAGCGTCTGGCGGCGCGAGAAGGCCAGCAGGCGGTGCGTCAGGGCGGCGGCGCGCCGCGACGCCTCCTGGGCGGCGTCGATGTAGCGGGTGAGGTTGTCGATGCGGCCCTGGCGGAGCCGGATGGCGAGGAGGTCGAGGCTGCCCGAGATGCCGGTGAGCAGGTTGTTGAAATCGTGGGCGAGGCCGCCGGTGAGCTGGCCGACCGCCTCCATCTTCTGCGACTGGCGGAGCGAGTCCTGCGCCATGGCGAGCTGCCTCTGCTGCTCCTTGAAGTCGGTCACGTCCCGGCCGACCCCGGTCATCCTCCGGCCGCCGGGCTCGGGCGACATGGTCCAGGAGATCCAGCGCCACCGGCCGTCCCGCGCCCGGACGCGGTTCTCGTAGCGCACCGGCAGGCCGCCGTCGCGCATGCGCTCCAGCGCGTCCATCACGTTGCCGAGATCCTCGGGGTGGATGAACTCCGCGTGGGAGCCGTGCAGGATCTCGCCCTCGCTCCAGCCGAGCAGGCGCGTCCAGTAGGGGTTGATCTTGAGCATACGGCCGTCGTGGTCCGCCACGACGAGCAGGTCCTCGCCGAGCTCCCACAGGTGGTCGCGCTCGCGCGTGCGGTCGCGCACGTCGCCTTCGAGCCCCGCGTTGCGGAGCCGCAGCCCGCGCTCGCTGTCGCGCAGCTCCTCCTCGGCGCGGTGGCGCGCCGACACGTCCCGGGCGATGCCGATGACCTTGGGCCCGCCGCGGGCGACGGCGTGGGGCGCGAAGCTCAGCTCCCACCAGCGCGGCTCTCCGCCGGCCGTGGGGCCCTGCTCCTCGACCCGGACGATGCCGCCCGCCGCGGCCCCGCGCACGGCCTCGCGGATGGCATCCCGGGCGGCGGGCGGCCACAGCGCGGCCAGCTCGCGCCCGAGCACCGCCTCGGCCGAGCCGAAGCCGTTCAGCGCGACGCCGCGCTCGTTGATGAATTCGACGACGCCCTCCGCCGACAGGACCTTGACGCAGTCGGGGCTGGCGTCGATCACGCCCTGCACAAAGGCCCGGCTGTCGCGCAGCTCCTCCATCCGCCGCGCCTTGGCGATGGCCTGCGCCAGCGTCGCCGCGACCGTCTCCAGGAAGGCCGTGTCGGAGATGGAGAAGTCGCGCCGGTCCGGGCTGTCCACCTCCAGCACGCCGTAACGCCACTCCCCCGTCGCCACCAGCACGTTGAAGGCGCGGTTCACCGAGTGGTCGATGAGGATCTGCGGCGTGCGGAAGCGGGTCTCGGTGGAGAGGTGGTTCGACAGCACGGGCTGGCCGGTGCGGAAGGCGTAGCCGGCCGGGCTGTCGAGGTCGCTGCCCAGCGTGGCGTGCCCCACCGTGCCGGGGCGCCAGCCGGTGCCGGCCCGTATGATGAACCGGTTCTCGCCGGGCAGGTATTCGAGCACCTTGGCGAGGCCGCACTCCATGCCCTTCGCGGCGACGCGGGCGGCCTCGTCGAGCACCGGCTGCAGCTCGTCCGTGCGCAGGCCGAAGCTGGCGAATTCGGCCGCGAGCTCCTGCTGGCGCAGGCGCAGCGTCAGCTCGGAATGGGCTTCCTCGAGGGTCGTCGGGCTTGTCATGATGGGCCGAGCATAGCGGCGCCCGCGCCCGCTGTCGCGCGCCCATCTCATGTCGAAGTTTCGGCGCGGCGTCGCGGCCGGTGCACGGGATCTCCCGCTTCGGCGGGGCGTTGCCGCACGCGACGCCCCGTCCGGGCGAGACGACTCAGGGGGACCGCGGCATGGCCGGGGGCGGGGAGCGCGGGGCGGCGGGCGCCCCTCCGGTGACGCCGGACGGCCGCTACTTCGTCGTGCGCGGCCGGCTGTGGCGCCGCGCCGACCCGCGCCTCGACGCCGACGAGCGCCGGCGCCTCGTCGCGGCCCTGATGGACGCCCGCCGGGCGGTGGGCCGGGCGCTGCGCGCCGGGGAGGCGGAGGCGCTCGCCACGGCGCGCGGACGCGTCGACCGGGCCAAGCGGGACCTGGGCGAGCGCGGCCCCGTGTGGTGGGACGACGGCGCGCCCGACCTCAACCGCCGCATGGCGCTCACCACGCCCTACGCGGATTGGTTCACCATGCTCGGCGCACAAGCGCGCAGGGCCGATCCCGACGCGAACGAATCGGACGGCCGGGCTGTTGAGCGGCACGGATCCGCGGAGGCTCCGGGCGAGTGAGCGTCCCATGAGCGATGGCAGACGAGACGTGGCGCGATTCCCGATGCCGGAGGAACGCGCCGAGATCCTGGAGCGCAAGCGCACCTCGAAGATGGCGCGCTCGGCCCACGCCTACGTGCGGGGCTCGACGGCGCAGTTCTATCGATGGCTCGGCGAGGCCGACCGCGGCCTCGTGCCGGAGGCGCCGCCCGTGTGGATCTGCGGCGACTGCCACCTCGGCAACCTCGGCCCCCTCGCCGACGCGAAAGGCCGGGTGCGGATCGGCATCCGCGACCTCGACCAGTCGGTGCCCGGCAACCCGGCCCACGACGTCATCCGCCTCGGCCTGTCGCTGTCGACGGCGGCGCGCGGCTCGGACCTGCCCGGCGTCACCACGGCCCACATGCTGGAGGAGATGGTGCACGGCTACCGCGACGCGCTGCTCGGCCACGACGAGGGCCTGTTGCAGGCGCGCGCCGGCCGGGCGGTGCGCGCCGTGCTGGACCAGAGCACCCACCGCCGCTGGGAGCACCTCGCCCAGGAGCGGCTGGAGCGCGTCCGGCCCGGCATCCCGCTCGGCAAGAGGTTCTGGCCCCTGTCCGACGAGGAGCGCCACGCCGTCGAGGCGCTGGTGTCCTCGGAAGCCGCGCAGGCCCTCGTCGGCGACCTGCACGGCCGGGGCCGCCACCACGCCGTCAAGGTGCTGGACGCCGCCTATTGGATGAAGGGCTGCTCGTCCCTGGGCACGCTGCGCTACGCCGTGCTGCTGCGCGTCGGCTCCGGCAAGGCGCGGCCGAGCTACTGCCTCATCGACATCAAGGAGGCGGTGGACAGCGTGGCGCCGGTGGCGCCCGGCCTCGAAGCCCCGGCCGACCCCGCCGAGCGGGTGGTGAGCGGGGCGCGCGCCCTGTCGCCCGCCCTGGGCGACCGCATGCTGCCCGGCCGCCTGCTCGGCCGGCCGATCGTGATGCGCGAGCTGATGCCGCAGGACCTGAAGCTCGCCATCGACCAGCTCACCCGCGAGGAGGCCGTCGGCGCCGCGCGCTTCCTGGCCTCCGTCGTGGGCCACGCCCACGCGCGGCAGATGCCGCGCGACGCCCGACTCGCCTGGAGCGAGGAGCTGAGGCGCCACCGCACCGGCGGGCTCGACGCGCCGTCGTGGCTGTGGTCGACGGTGGTGGAACTCGTGGCGTATCACGAGCGCGGCTACCTCGACCACTGCCGCGACTTCGCCCTGGCGAATGCCGGCTAGGCGGCCAGAGCCAGCCGCCGGCGACGGCGCGGCGCTCCGCCGGCACGACCTCGTGGCGGTGGCGCCCCCGGCCTGGGCGCCGCGCCCCTTCGGCGCGCTGCTGTGGCAGAGCCTGACGGGGCTGACCTACCTCCATCCGGCCTCCGACCTCGGCGCCCTGTGGCCGGTGACACCCGCCACCGACCTCCCTGCCCTGCTCGACGGACTCGACCGCATCGACGCCGCCGGGCCGGTGACGGTCGACGGCGAGGTGGTGCTGCCCGACGGCGCCGGCGTGCAGTGGCGGGAGCTCCGCCGCGCGCTCGCCCGGCCGGGCGGCGGGGTGCTGGCGAAGGGGCTCGACGGCGTGTCCCTGCGCCCGGCCGGCACCTTGTTCCTCGCCTGACCTGCGGCCTTCGGCGTGCCGTCCCGGAGGGCCGGGGCCGCCGCCGCCCGGCCCCGCCCTCGCCTTGACTCCCGTCCGGATCTTGCTAGGCACCCCGTCACGGCGGGTCCGCGGAGCGGGGGAGACGAGATGCTGAGGGTCCCCACGGGAGTCATCGCTGCGAAGCGGACGACCCTTGTCGTGCCAACGGCCGCCTATTCTGACCTTCCCTCCCCTCGTCTCGCTCCGCGCCCTGCTCAGGATGTCGACGGGTGGAAGAGCGCCGCCATCGGCATGGGGGCGTCCGTCCCGAGGCTGCTCGCCGCGGTGGTCGCCCTGGCGGGCCTCGTCGCGCTGGGCACCTTGCCGGCCCGCGCCCAGGGCGCCGTGAAGGGCAAGTACGGCGACTGGGAGATGCGCTGCGAGACGCCGAACGGCGCCCCCCACGAGCAATGCGCCCTGATCCAGAGGATCGAGGACAAGGACCGGCCCAACGTCAACCTCGTGGTCATCGTGCTGAGGACGGCCGACGCCAAGAACAGGCTGCTGCGGGTGGTGGCGCCGTTGGGCGTGCTGCTCCCCTCCGGGCTCGGCCTCAAGATCGACGACGCCAACGTCGGCCGCGCCGGCTTCGTGCGCTGCCTGCCGACGGGCTGCGTGGCCGAGGTGTCGATGAAATACGACCTCATCGACCAGCTTCGGAACGGCACCGCCGCCACCTTCATCATCTTCCAGACGCCCGAGGAGGGCATCGGCATCCCGCTGACCCTCACGGGCTTCAAGGACGGGTTCGACAAGCTGCCCTGCGCCGACGGCACCCCGCCGGTGCTGCGCCCCAAGGGACCGCAGATCCCGATGTGCGCCGGCGAGGTGGACGAGCCGGACGACCCCAGCCAAGCCGTCAAGAAATGAATGCCAGGATGATCGCCGACGGGCGCCTCGGCCCGGCGTTGGAGGGACGACGGGGATGAGACGAGCTGCACTGCGCGCCGCGGGCCTGGGTTGGGCCGGGCTGCTGCTCAGCGGATGCGCCGCGACCGAGAAGCTGATCCCCTCGACCTCCGGGGGCTCGGTCTTCGGCAACCTGCTGGCCTTCCACACCTCCGATCCCGGCCCGGTCCCGGCCGCCGCGACCGCCCGGGACGAGCCGCTGCAATGCCCGATCGTCGAGGTGCTCGACGGCACGGCCTCCTACCGGACCTACGCGGGGGCCGAGCAGACCAACGCCAACGTGCGCTACCAGTTCTCCATGGGCGAGGTGGCGCGCGACTGCACGCGGAGCGGCAAGGACATCCTGCTCAAGGTCGGCGTCGAGGGCCGCGTCCTGCTCGGCCCCGCCGGGGCGCCGGGCTCCTTCACGGTGCCGATCCGCATCGCGGTGCGCCACGACGGCGACGGCAAGGCCGTGGCGGCGAAGTTCTACCAGGTGCCGGCCACGATCGGCGCGGGCGAGAGCGCCACGACCTTCCAGATCGTGTCCGACCCCATCGCGGTGCCCTTCATCACGGCCCACGCCGACGACGACTACACGATCCTGGTCGGCTTCGACGCCTCCACGAAAGTGCCCGCGGCCGGGGAGGCCCGGAAGGGCCGGCGCGGCGGCACGCGCGCCAAGGAGGCGGCCGCCGAGGTCAAGGGCTGAGCGGCAACCCGTCCGCGTGATCGGCCCGACCTGACAGGGCACCTCGCTCCGTCCTATGATGCCGCAGGCTCCGTCGCGAGGTGGCCCGCGATCGAGGGAGGACGGCATGACGGCATTGGGCGTGGGACTGATCGGCTCGGGCTTCATGGGCAAGGCCCACGCGCTCGGCTTCCTCAACGCGAACCGCGTGTTCGGCCTCCCGGTCCGGGCGGAGCTCGCCGTGCTGGCCGACGCGACCGAGGAGGTCGCGGCCCAGGCCGCCGAGGCGCTGGGCTTTCCGCGCTCGACGGGGGACTGGCGGACGCTGGTGGCCGACCCCGCGGTCGGCCTCGTGTCGATCACCACGCCCAACACGCTGCACCGCGCGATGGCGCTCGCGGCGATCGCGGCCGGCAAGCACGTCTACTGCGAGAAGCCGCTCGCCCCGACGGCCGCCGAGGCCGGCGAACTGACGCTGGCGGCCGAGCGAGCCGGCGTGACCACGCAGGTCGGCTTCAACTACCTCAAGAACCCGATGGTACGGCTCGCCCGCGACCTCGTGCGGGCGGGCGAGATCGGCGCGGTGCGCTCGTTCCGCGGCGTCCACGCCGAGGACTTCATGAGCGACGCCGCCTCCCCCTGGACGTGGCGGCTCGACCCGCCGGGCGGCGGCGGCGCGCTGGCCGACATCGGCAGCCACATCCTCGCGCTGGCGCGCTTCGTCGTGGGCCCCATCGCCGAGGTGCGGGGCGAGTGCGCGACGCTGGTCGATCGGCGCCCCTTCGAGGGCGGCACCCGCGCCGTCGAGGTCGACGACGTCGCGACCGCCAGCTTGCGGTTCGGGGAGGGTGCGGTCGGCACGATCGAGGCCAACTGGATGGCGACCGGCCGCAAGATGGGGCTGGAATTCGAGGTGTCGGGCGCGGAGGGGGCGATCCGCTTCACGCAGGAGCGGATGAACGAGCTCAGGATCTACCGCTCGAAGGACCCCGCAGGGCTGCGGGGCTTCCGCACGATCGAGGCCGGCCCCGCGCACCCGCCCTACGGGGCCTTCTGCCCGGCGCCGGGCCACGGGCTCGGCTTCAACGACCTGAAGACGATCGAGGTGGCGGACTTCCTGCGCGCCGTCGCGGGCGAGCGGCCCGGCCACGCCGACTTCCGCGAGGGCTGGGAGGTGGCCAAGGCCGTGGAGGCGATCTACCGCTCGGCGCGGGAGGGCACTTGGATCAAGATCTGAGAACAGCGATGTTCGATTTCACCTGACGTGTCGGAAGACATCATCGACGCGATCCCGGCTTCGAAAGGCCATCGGCCTTTGGAAGCCACTTCATCGACGGACGTCATTCGCCCTCGGGGCGGCCGCGCATCGCCTTGACGTCGCCGCGGATGCGCTTGCCCTCGAGCCGGCGCGTCTTCGAGCCCAGCGTCGGCCGGGTGGGCCGGCGCGGCGGCGGGGGCGGCACGGCGGCCTCGCGGATCAGCGCGCTCAGGCGCTCCAACGCGTCGGCGCGGTTGCGCTCCTGGGTGCGGAAGCGCTGGCAGGTCAGCACCAGCACGCCCTCCTTGGTGAGGCGGCGGCCGGCCAGCCGTTCGAGGCGCCCCCGCACCCCCTCGGGCAGGTTCGGCGAATGGCGCACGTCGAAGCGCAGTTGCACCGCCGTCTCGACCTTGTTGACGTTCTGCCCGCCCGCCCCCGAGGCGCGCATGAAGTCCTCCTGCAGCTCGGCCTCGTCGAGCGCGATGCGGTCCGTGATGCGGATCACCGGAACATGTCCTCTCGGGGGATGGCCGCGGCGCGCGGCCCGACCCTCATAGAGGAGCGGCCGCCTCCGGGCGACCGGCGCATCACCGCTCCCCCAGCGCCCGCGCCGCCAGCACGGCCGCCGAGGCGCGGTTCTCGACGCCGAGCTTGGCGAAGATCGTCTCCAGGTGCTTGTTCACGGTGCGGGGCGCGAGTTCGAGGATGGCCGCGATGTCGCGGTTGCTCTTGCCCCGCGCGATCCACAGCAGCACCTCGGCCTCCCGCGCCGTGAGGGGGAAGCGCGCCTTCAGCGCCTCCTCGCCCGCCCGCGCGCCGTGCGGCCCCAGGCGGAACAGGAGTTCGCCGGACCCGACGCCGCCGAGGTAGGAGAAGCCGAGCGACACGCCCCCGCCTTCCGCCAGCACGGGGCCGGACGCCGCGACCCCGGCGAGCAGCCGCGCGACGAGCTCCGGCGGCAGGGCCGCCTCCCCGCCGGGGAGCGCCGCGCGGAGCAGCGCCGCGGCCTGCGGGGTCGCCCACAGCACGGCGCCGTCGCGGCCGATCGCCACCAGCGACGAGCCCGACGTGTCCAGCGCCGCGCGGGCGCTCTGGGCGGCGCGGGCGTTGCCGAGGTGCACGCGCATGCGGGCCAGGAGCTCGTCGAGGCGGATCGGCTTCGTGACGTAGTCGACGCCGCCGGCGCCGAGCCCCGCCACGACGTGCTCGGTGTCGCTGAGCGCCGTCATGAAGATCACCGGCACGTGGGCGGCCGGGCCGGTCTTCAGGCGGCGGCAGGTCTCGAAGCCGTCCATGCCGGGCATCACGGCGTCGAGCAGGATCAGGTCGGGCACCACCCGGCCGACGAGCGCCAGGGCCTGCGCGCCGCCGGTCGCCACCAGCGCGGTGTGGCCGGAGCCCTCCAGCGCCTCGGTGAGGAAGCCCAGCGTGTCGGGCGTGTCGTCCACCACCAGCACGACGTCGCGCAGCCCGTTCACGGGGCCGCCCCCGCGCGGGCGGGCGCCGCATCCTCGCGCGCGGCGGCGTCGATCAGCGCCGCGTCCTCGTGCGCGGCGGCGTCGATCAGCGCCGCGTCCTCGTGCGCGGCGGCGTCGATCAGCGC
>CAXTBR010000041.1:21323-26398 GCA_964242785.1 uncultured Lichenihabitans sp.
CGCGTAGCCGTCGAGGTCGAAGCACCCGATGCGCTCGCGCAGCGCCGACACCAGCCCGGTCCGGGCGGGGTCGTCGGCGAGGGCCGCGAGCTTGGCCTCGATGCCCCGCACGTAGCCGATGGCGCCGAGGCGCCGCAGTTCGGCGAGGTCGGAGGGCGAGACGCCGGACGCCGGGGCGCCCACCGGCGGCGTGGATGCGGCGGCGGGCTTGCCCTCGATCCAGTCGAGCGCCAGCAGCGAGCCCAGGAGGTCGAGCAGCCGGGCGAGGTCGAAGGGCTTCGGCAGCACCGCGTCGTGGTCCGCGTCGGCGCCGGTCACCGCGGCCTCGCCGAGGTTGGCCGACATCATCAGGATCGGCGCGTCGAGGCCGCGGGCGCGCAGCGCGCGGGCCAGCGCCCAGCCGTCCATGCCGGGCATCGACACGTCGAGCACGAAGAGGTCGGGCACGAGGTCGGCCACCAGCGCCAGCCCCGTCGGGCCGTCGCGCGCGCTCAGCACCGCGAAGCCGAGCGGCTCCAGGATGGCGCGCAGCAGCACCGGCTGCTCGGGATCGTCGTCGACCACGAGCAGCGTGCGCCGGCGGCCGCGGTAGCCCGCGACGGCGCGGGGCGCTGCGGGTGCGGCGGGCGCCTCGGCGGCCGCCAGCATCAGCCGCAGCCGGAACAGCGAGCCCGGCCGGCCCTCGGGGCGGTCGGGGGCCGGCGCCGGGTCCAGCACGGCGATCTCGCCGCCCATCAGCTCGGCCAGCAGCTTGGTGATGGTGAGGCCGAGCCCCAGGCCCGGCACCGCCTCGGCCCGCGCCGCCGGCCCGCGGTCGAAGGGCTCGAAGATGCGGGCGCGGTCGGCGGGCGCGATGCCGGGGCCGCTGTCGTCGACGTCGAGGGTCGCGACCTGGTTGCGGTAGCCCACCGTCAGGCCGATGTGGCCGCAGGCCGTGAACTTGATGGCGTTGGACAGGAGGTTGATGAGGATCTGCCGCAGGCGCTTCTCGTCGGTGCGGACCACGGCCGGCAGGACGCCGAGCCCGGCCACGCGGAAGTCGAGCCCCTTCGCGTTGGCCTGGAGGCGGAACATGTCGACGAGCCCGGCGAAGAACTCGGCCGTCCGCACCCGGTCGCGGCGGATCTGCAGCCGGCCCGCCTCGATCTTGGACACGTCGAGCAGCCCGTCGATGAGCCCGCTCAGGTGCTCGGCCGAGCGGCGGATCACCCTCACGCCGTTCTGCCGGGCCGGCGGCAGGTCGCCGTCGCGCTCCAGGAGCTGCGCGTAGCCCAGCACGGCGTTCAACGGCGTGCGGAGCTCGTGGCTGAGGCCGACGACGTAGCGGCTCTTCGCCGAATTGGCGGCCTCGGCCACGTCGCGCGCGCGCTGCAGCTCGGCGTCGGTGCGCCGATGGGCGGCGATCTCGGCCAGCAGCAGCGCCGTCTGCCGGGCCGACTCGTCCTGCGCGACCCGCCGGCCCTCCCCCGACAGGGTGAAGAACCAGGCCAGCACGCCCGACACGATCGACAGGATGGCGAAGGCGGCCCAGAGCGCGCGGTCGATGGCGGGCTTCACCAGCGGCCCCGCCGCGGCGGCGCCGAAGTCGATCAGCAGCAGCACGAGGCTGATCACGGCCAGGAAGGCCAGCAGCGTGGCGCCGAACTGCACGGCCGAGCGGCTGAGCGCGGCCCCGAGGCGCCGCGGCAGCAGGGCCTTCGCGGCGGCCGTGCCCTGGACCAGGGCCCGCGCGCCGGGCTTGCACAGGTCGTGGCAGCGCGCGTCGAGCGAGCAGCACAGCGAGCAGATCGGCCCCGCATAGGCCGGGCAGTGGGCCATGTCCTCGGGCTCGAACGGGTGGGCGCAGATGCAGCACTCGATGGAGGCGAGGTGCCGCCAGGCCGCGCGGGGCTTCCGCGCGAGGTAGTAGCGCCCGCGCGTCCAGGCCGCGAGGATGGGGGCCGTCACGAGCGCCGTCCCCAGCGCCACGAAGGGCGCCAGCGCCTGCGGCGCCTCGCCGAAGAGGCCCGCCGCGGCCGCCAGCGCCACGAGGGTGGCGAGCGCCATGGCGCCGGTGCCGACGGGGTTGATGTCGTAGAGGTGGGCGCGCTTGAACTCGATGCCGGGCGGCGACAGGCCGAGCGGCTTGTTGATCGCGAGGTCCGCCACCACGGCCCCGAGCCACGCCACCGCCACCACGGCGAAGAGGCTGAGGATGCGCTCCAGCGCCGCGTAGATGCCGAGTTCCATCAGCAGGAGCGCGATGGCGACGTTGAACACGAGCCACACCACCCGGCCCGGGTGGGAATGGGTGAGGCGGGAGAAGAAGTTCGACCAGGCGAGCGAGCCCGCGTAGGCGTTCATGACGTTGATCTTGAGCTGCGACACCACCACGAAGGCGGCGGTGAGCAGCGCCACGGCCGCCGGCCAGTGGAGCACGTGGCCGAAGGCGATGCGGTACATCTCGGCCGGGTCGGCGGCACGGCCCTCGGGCACGCCGGCCCGCAGCGCCATCACGGCGAGGAGCGAGCCGAACATCAGCTTCGGCGCGCCGAGCACGATCCAGCCCGGGCCGGCCGCGAGCAGCGACAGCCACCAGGACCGCGTCGCCCGGCCCGCGGCCGGCCGCGCGGGCAGGAAGCGCAGCACGTCGACCTGCTCGCCGATCTGCGGCATCAGGGCGAGGATCACCGAGGCGGCGCCGCCGAACTTGAGGAGGTCGAAGCCGCCGCCCTGGTCGGGCCCCGCCGCGATCCCCTCGAAATGCGTCCAGTCGACGACGGCCGGCCAGTCCTGCCAGACGATGAAGCCCACGGGCAGCACGTTGAGGACGATCCACAGCGGCTGGGTCAGGATCTGGAAGCGGCTGATCCAGGCGATGCCGTGCGTCACGAGCGGGATCACTGCCAGCGCGCTGACGAGGTAGCCCAGCGCCAGCGGCACGCCGAAGACGAGCTTCAGCGCCGCCGACATGATCGACGCCTCGATGGCGAAGAGGATGAAGGTGAAGGTGGCATAGACCAGCGACGTGACCGTGGAGCCGATGTAGCCGAAGCCGGCGCCGCGGGTGAGGAGGTCGACGTCGACCCCGTAGCGGGCCGCGTAGGCGGCGATCGGCAACCCCGTGGCGAAGAGGATCGCCCCCACCACCAGCGTCGCGGCGAGCACGTTGGAGAAGCCGTAGGAGAGCGTGATGCTGCCGCCGATGGCTTCCAGCGCCAGGAACGAGATGGCGCCCAGCGCGGTCTGCGACACGCGCGACGACGACCAGCGCCGCGCCCCCTTGGCGGTGAAGCGCAGCGCGAAGTCTTCCAGCGTCTCGTCGGCGACCCACCGGTTGTAGGCGCGCCTGACGGGCAGGATCCTCTGGCGTCCGGTCATGGTCCATCCGCGGCGAAAGCCGCGCGATCATGGGCCGAGGGCGGGCGCTTTGGCAAAGCCGCGTTCGGGTTGACGCGCCCGCCCCCCGGATCTCAGTTCAGGAAGCAGCGGTGCCCATAGGGGCCGGGGTGCGAGCCGGGCGGGCACAGGCGCGGCGACGCGCAGCCGCCGAGCGACAGGGTGGTCAGGGTCAGGGCGATCAGGGCGATGCAGAGTCTCATGGCGGTCTCGCGAGGGTCAGGTGCGGCGGAAGGCGTCCCTCGCTGTCAATGGCGGCGAAACCATAACGAAACCGGAATCACAGGTTGTGGCACGGTGTCGGGATCAGCGGCGGCGAGCGTCAGGGCGCGTCGCCCGGCCCAGCGGCTGCCCCCGCGCCCGTCGCGAAGCGGCGGATCATCCAGGAGCGGAACAGGGCCACGGCCTCGTCGAGGTCCTCGGGCGCCGTGACGAGGTAGTAGCCGTAGCCCGAGGCGAGGCGCGTCTCGAAGGGGCTGACGAGGCGCCCGGCCGCGAGGTCGTCGCGGAACAGCACGGGGTCGACCAGCGCGAGCCCGTCACCCGACAGCGCATATTGCGCGGCGAGCTGCGCCGTGTCGAAGACGAGCCCGCCGCCGACCGGGAGGTCGGGGCGGCCCAGGGCGCGGGCCATCTGCCGCCACATGTGGCCGTGGGGGTGGCGGCCGAGGCGCACGTGCAGCGGATCGTGGCGCGCCAGCAGCGCGGGCAGGTCCGGCGGCCCGTCCCCCAGCGCCGCCGGCGCGCAGACCACCGCCAGCCGCTCCATCCACAGGAGGTCGTCGATGGCGTCCGACACCTTCGGCTCGGAATAGGCGACCGCGATGGCGGCCTCGCCCTCCATCTCGACCGAGGGCCGCGACGCGATCTCGATGCCCAGCGCCGGATGCTCGGCCCGGAAATCGCGCAGGATCGGCACGGCGAGCTGCATCGCGAAGGTCGGGGGCAGCACGAGGCGCAGCAGGCGCCGCGGCGTGCCGCGCTCCGCCATGATGCCGCCGAGCGCCCCGTCGATGCGGTCGAAGCTGCGGGTCACGGCCGGCAGGAGGTGACGGCCCGCCTCGGTCAGCGCGAGCTGCCCGGGGCGCCGCTCGAACAGCGGCACGCCGAGGAAGCGCTCCAGCGCGATGACGTGGCGGCTGACGGCGCTCTGCGCCACGGCGAGCGAGGCCGCGGCCGCCGTGAAGCTGCCGTGCCGTCCCGCGGCCTCGAAGGCGCGCAGGGCGTTCAGCGGCAGCCACTGCCGCTCCATCACGTTGAGGCTCCCGGAACGGGCCTTCACGGGGGTCGGCCCATCCGGCCCGGGGCTCAGATCGCGGGCATCCCCGCGGGGGCGGGGGTCTCGCCCGGCGCGATCGGGGGGACGGTCCAGCCCGGCGGGTCGACGACGTCCGAGCCCGGCCGCGGCGTGCCGCCGGAGGGGTCGCGCGAGTCCTCGCCCTGCTCGGGCGGATAGGCCGGCACCGAGCCCGGGACGGCCGGATCGGCCGGGTTCGCGGGGTCGTTGGCGGGTTTCGGCTTGTAGTCGGGGGGGAGGTCGGTCGGCATGGCGGGGTCTCCGGTGGGTTCTCGTGGGTCGAACCGTTCCACGGGGTCAACGCGCCGGACGGCCCGGCGGTGCCACGCGGCGCGGGCAAGCACGGCGGCCGTACGCCGACGCGCCGGGAAGAGGAGCGGGAAAACCCGACAAACCGGAA
>CAXTBR010000041.1:26408-39716 GCA_964242785.1 uncultured Lichenihabitans sp.
GCCGGCGCCGCGTGGCTCTCCTCATTCAGCCGCGATGTCGAAAGTGCGGGCGGTGGCGATTGAACCCCGATCAGCGGCCGCGGCCCTGGCTCTCGGCAGCCGCCATCCCTTGACCAGGGCGTAGATCGCCGGAATGACGATCAGGGTCAGCAGCGTCGACGACACCATGCCGCCGATCATCGGCACGGCGATCCGCTGCATGACCTCCGATCCCGTGCCGGTGCTCCACAGGATCGGGATCAGCCCGGCCATGATGGCCACCACCGTCATCATCTTCGGCCGCACGCGCTCGACGGCGCCGAGCATGATCGCGTCATCGAGATCGGTGCGTGTGAACGCCAGGCCGGCGGCTTCCCGCCCGTGCCTGATCTCATGCAACGCCTGGTCGAGATACATCAGCATGACGACGCCGGTTTCGGCCGCCACACCCGACAGAGCGATGAAGCCGACGACGACCGCGACCGACAGATTGAAGCCCAGCCACCACATCAGCCACAGTCCGCCCACGAGGGCGAAGGGCAGCGACAGCATGACGATCAGGGTTTCGGTCAGGCGCCCGAAGTTGAGGAACAGCAGCAGGAAGATGATCAGCAGCGTCACCGGCACGACGATCTTCAGCTTGGCCGTGGCGCGCTCCAGATACTCGAACTGCCCACTCCACTGGACGTAGGTGCCGGGCGGAAAACGGACGTTGTCGGCCACCGCCTTCTGCGCGTCCGCGACGTAGCCGCCGAGATCGCGGTCGTGCATGTCGACGAAGATATAGAGCGCGAGCTGCCCGTTCTCGGTCCGGATCGAGGTCGGGCCGCGGGCGAGCTGCACCTTGGCGACGGCCCCGAGCGGCACCGTGCCGCCGACCGGCATCGAGATCAGCACGTCCCGGCCGATCGCCTGCGGATCGTCGCGCCGATCGCGCGGATAGCGGACGTTGACCGTGTAACGCTCCCGGCCCTCGACCGTCGTGGTGACGGCCTCCCCGCCGAGCGCCATGGAAATCGTGTCCTGCAGGTCGCCCACCACCAGCCCGTAGCGGGCGAGCGCGTCGCGGTCCGGCACGATGTCGATGTAATAGCCGCCGATGACCCGCTCGGCATAGGCGCTCGACGTGCCGGGCACGTTGCGGACGACGGTTTCGATCTGGCGTGCGACCTTCTCCATGTCGCCGAGGTCCTTGCCCATCACCTTGATGCCGACGGGCGTGCGGATGCCGGTCGCCAGCATGTCGGTGCGGGCCTTGATCGGCATGGTCCAGGCGTTCGAGACGCCCGGAAACTGCAGGGCCTTGTCCATTTCGGCGGTCAGGCTGTCCGTCGTGACGCCCGGCCGCCACTGGTCCTTCGGCTTGAGGTTGACCACCGTCTCGAACATCTCGCTCGGCGCGGGATCGGTCGACGTGTCGGCCCGGCCCGCCTTGCCGTAGACGGAGGCGACTTCAGGGAAGGATTTGATGATCCGGTCCTGCGTCTGCAGGAGCCGCGATGCCGACGTGACCGACAGACCCGGCAGCGTCGTCGGCATGAACAACAGCGTGCCCTCGTTCAGGTTCGGCATGAATTCCGTGCCGAGCTGTTTCAGGGGCCATGCGCTTGCCCCCAGGGCGACGAGGGCCAGCAGGATCGTGAGCGTCTTGGCCTTGAGGACGCCCTTGATCAGGGGGCGGTAGATCCAGATCAGCGCGCGGTTGATCGGGTTCTTGTGCTCGGGGATGATCCGGCCGCGCACGAACAGGATCATCAGCACCGGCACGAGCGTGATGGACAGGATGGCGGCGGCCGCCATCGAGAAGGTCTTGGTGAAGGCCAGGGGTCCGAACAGCCGCCCTTCCTGCGATTCGAGGGTGAAGATCGGCATGAACGACACGGTGATGACGAGCAGGCTGAAGAACAGCGACGGCCCCACCTCGCAGGCCGCGTCGATCAGCACTCGCGCCCGGCTCTCGTCCGGCGTCGCCCGTTCGAGATGCTTGTGGGCGTTCTCGATCATCACGATCGCGCCGTCGATCATGGCGCCGATCGCGATGGCGATGCCGCCGAGGCTCATGATGTTGGCCCCTAGGCCCAGGAGGCGCATGGCGCCGAACGCCATCAGGATGCCGACGGGCAGCATCAGGATCGCCACGAGGGCGCTCCTGATGTGCAGCAGGAACACGATGCAGACGAGCGCCACGATCGCGCTCTCTTCGAGGAGCGTGTGCTTCAGCGTGTCGATCGCGGAATCGATCAGGCCGGAGCGGTCATAGACCGGGACGATCTTCGTGCCGTCCGGCAGGCTCGGCATCAGCGTCCCGATGCGCTCCTTGACGTTGTCGATGACATCGAGCGCGTTGGAACCCGATCGCTGCAGGACGATGCCGCTCGCCACTTCGCCCTCGCCGTCCAGCTCGGTGATGCCCCGCCGTTCGTCCGGCCCGAGCTCGATCCGCGCCACGTCCTTCAGGAGGACGGGCGTACCGTCGCCGGCCTTCACCACCACCTTCCCGATGTCGTCGACGCCGCGCAGATAGCCCTTGCCGCGCACGATGAACTCGAAGCCCGACAGTTCGAGCGTGCGGCCGCCGACATCGGTGTTGCTCGACCGGATCACCTGCCGGACGCGGTCGAGCGTGATGCCGAGGTCGCGCATCTTCTGCGGATCGACCACGACGTTGTACTGCTTGACGAAGCCGCCGACGCCCGCGATCTCCGCGACGCCTTCCGCCTTGGCGAGGCCGTAGCGCAAGGCGTAATCCTGCGTCGTGCGGGTTTCAGCCAGGGACTGGTTCTGCGCCGTCACGGCATACTGGTAGACCCAGCCGACGCCGGTCGCATCGGGGCCGAGCGTCGGCGTGATCCCCGCCGGCAGGCGCGTCGCGGCCGCGTTCAGATATTCGAGCACGCGGCTGCGCGCCCAGTAGATGTCGGTCCCGTCCTCGAAGATGATGTAGACGAACGACACGCCGAAGAACGAAAAGCCGCGCACCGCTTTCGACCTCGGCACGGTCAGCATCGCGGTCGTCAGCGGATAGGTGACCTGATCCTCGACCACCTGGGGCGCCTGGCCGGGGTCTTCCGTGTAGACGATCACCTGTGTGTCGGAGAGGTCCGGGATGGCGTCGAGCGGCAGGTGCCGCAGCGCGTAGAGCCCGCCCGCTCCCGCGAACAGGCTCGCGATCAGCACCAGCAGGACGTTGCGGGCAGACCATGAGATGAGCTTCGCGATCATTTGGCGTCTCCCGGCGCAGCCAGGCCCTGCAGGGCGGCCTTGAGGTTGCTTTCCGCGTCGATCAGGAAGTTGGCCGCGACGACGACCTGGTCGCCGTCCGCGAGCCCGTCCGTGATTTCGACGTGGCCGTCCCCCCGGCGGCCGGTTTTGACGGGCCGTGGCTCGAGTCGGCCGTGTCCCCGGTCGAGGATCACGACCTCCCGGTCGCCGCTGTCGATCAGGGCCGAATCCGCGACCGTGAGCACCGGCGTGCCGCTGCCGGTGGCGATCTCGACATCGGCATACATGTCGGGGAGCAGCGCCCCGTCGGGGTTCGGCAGCTCCACCCGCAGACGGGCCGTGCGCGTGTCCCTGTTGATCGCGGGGTAGATGACCGAAACCCGGCCCGTGAACGTGCGGTTCGAGCCGCGTGGCCTGACCGTGACGGGCTGTCCCACCGTGATCAGCGGCAGGTCGGTTTCGGCGATGTCCGCCAACACCCACACGACGGCGATATCGGCCAGGCGAAACAGCGTCTCCCCGGCCGACGCCTTCATGCCGTCGACCGCCGTCCGCTCGACGACGATCCCGGTCCGGGGGGACGGCCAGGCGAGCGTCGCCGGGATCTCATGCGTGCGCGCGATCTGCGCCAGCACCGCCTCGGGGACGGCGTAATTTTCGAGCCGCCGGCGCGCGAACCTGAGACCCTGTGCATCGGACTTGTCGTTGACGGCGGAGACATACTGGGCCGCCGGCGCGAGCAGGTCGGGGCCATAGACCTGCATCAGAGGCTGGCCCTGGCGGACCAGGCTGCCGGTCGTGATGTTCTCGACCTTGTCGATATAGGCGTCGAACCGCAGCGCGATGACGGATTTGCGCCGCTCATCGAGTTGCACGGTGCCGGACGCCCGCACCGGCGTGGACAATCTCCGCATCACTGCCGGTTCCGAGCGCACGCCCGTGCGCTGCAGCTTGCCGGGCGACAGCGTCAGGGTCGACCCCTCGTCTTCGTCCCCGGCGAAGACCGGGATATAGTCCATGCCCATCGAGTCCTTCTTCGGAACGGGCGACGTGTCGGGCAGGCCCATCGGGTTGCGGTAGTAGCGGATCGCCTTCGGCCGCGGGCTCGCGCCGGCCTGTTCGGCACCTGCGCCGGCCATGGCGTCTCCGGCAGGAGGGGGCGCCGGCGTGTCGAAGCTCACATCCTCGCCGGCATGGACCGGCAGGAAATCCCGGCCGTCGGCCGTCTTGTCCGGCGCTTCCGAATAGGCCGGGTGGCCATCCGGATCGCGGTAGTAGACGACCGGGCCGGTCGGCAGGGGAGCCGCCGCCGATGCTGTCGCCGGCGTGGCGTGAACCTGCATCCAGGGGAGGGCAGGCAACGCGGGACCGCGCTGCCCGGCCCAGTAGCCGGCGACCCCCACCGCGACGAGCGCGGCGAGGGCCAGGCCGGTCCGGCCCGTGCGTCTCACGGGACGGCCTTGAAGGGCAGCTTGGTCTCGAGCGTGCCCGTCTCGCCCTGGACCTTTGCCCCGAGCGAGAGGCGCCAGCCGCCCGCCATCGGCAGATTGATCTTGAAGCGGTAGAGGCCCGGCTCGGTCGAGGGCAGCGGCGCGATCGTCGACGTCATGCCCTCCATGCCGTCCGGCGCCATGTCGATGCGTTGCGCGAAGATGACCGCGTTCGGCACCGGCTTGCCGGTCCGTCTGTCGGTCAGCCGGACCGCGACCTCCGCGCTGTCGGCCTTCTTGATGTCCTTCTGCACGAGCTGGAACTCGTAATCCTTGATGGCGGCCCATGCAGGAGCCGCGGTCATCGAGGCAAGCGCGATCAGGGCCGCGGCGGCGGCGTTCTTGGCATTGAAAAGCATGTGTTTCTCGTCCCAAATTTCATCGTCAGGTCACGCGGTTTCGCGGACAGTCGTGGCAAGTCGCGGGTCTTCCGGCTCCGGCCAGAGGGGCCAAGCTGGAATCCGGCTCAAAAAGCCAGCGATGAAATCAGGTTCGAGGAGGTCTTGGCGGGGGCGGCTCGCCCAGGCGGTCACGGCTCCGGTCGTTGCCGGGCGGGATCGGGTCGGCGCGCAGCGATGCGAGGAAGACGTAGGAGGCCGACGCGACCGTGTTCGAGCAGCACTTGGCGGCGCAGAGGGCGGCCCAAGGGCAATTTTTCGGGCAGGACGGCGCGACGGGCTTGTGCTGCGGGCAGCACTCCATCGAACTCTTTGCAGACACCATGTCCGGCATGGAGGCCATATCGGCCATGGGGACTGCGTGACTGGCTCGAGGATCCGCGTTCACCGCCCATGCAGGGGGTGTCATCACAGGCGTCATGATGAAGCCGATTATCGCGACGATCGATAAAAGGCGGGCCAGGATCATCTGCAGCGTCACCCTTCGAGTTTAACATCGCCGGCGGGGAATTGCGAGTGCCGTCGGCGGCGACGAGGCGCTCTGACCGTCCATCAGAGCGCCGTCGCTCCGGTCCCTGATGACGTGGAACTCCGGCGCACGAGGCGGACGCGTCTCGGGCATCGTGGATGCACCTCGTGCGAAAGCATCATCGGTGTCCATCGAAACGGCGCGATCCCACATGCGCCGGGCTGGCAAACGCAAAATTCCCGGCGGCACCGTCATCCCGGGATCGCCATGAGCCACCTGGAAAAAAGGGGGCCAGTCCCCGCCACGCCGCACCGCGCGGCCGAAGTCGAGCCAGTGCCCCTTCTGGCGCAGGCGGGCCAGAGGCGTGCCGGTCAGGGCATTGAAGCTCTTCCCACAGTCCTGGCACCGGAAGCGCTGCAGACCGTCGGCCCGGCCCCGGCCGACCGAGCGCGTGCAGCCGCAATGGGGGCAGCGGCGCTCGTCCGCCACGGGCGCCTCGATCGCCGCCGTGACGGACGAGCGCGGCAAGCGCCCGGCCAGCACCGCTTCGAGCTCCCGGCGCTGTTCGGGCGTCAGATCGTCGATCTCGGCCAGCCAGGCCCGGAACAGGACGTGTTGCATCTCAGCCCCCGAAAAACCACGATCACTCCATCGAGAGTTGGCGTGCCTAGCAAACGCGAATTGAGCGTTTCAGAAGGCCCTCGGCCTTTTGCGGGTTTCAGGGCAGAGCCCTGAAAAGGTTCATGATCTCTTTTCAGGGCTCCGCCCTGAAACCCGCCAAAGGGCTCGCCCTTTGGAATCCATCACGAAGGGAAAGATCACCTTGGAATCCGATAAGAGCCAGCGTCGATAGAGCGCGACCGATGTGCCTGGCTCGATGAAGATCTCCAGTCTGGGAGCCGTCTCGATCAGCCGGCGGAGAGTCTGGGGCAAGAGGCCGGTCAATGCGGTCGAAATCGAGCCGATCCGGATCTCGCCCGCAAGTTCGTCCTCCATCGCCGCGCTCCGCAGATCCTCGAAACCCTGGAGCGGCGTGCGACCGCGCGCCATGACGGCCGCACCCGAAGGGGTGGGCCGGACGCTCCGCCCGACCCGCACGAGCAGCTTCTGGCCGATCTCCTCCTCGGGAGCCTGAACGCGCTGCGCGATCGCGGCCGGCGTGACGGCCCGGCGCAGGGCCGCCTCGGCCACGGACCCATGCTCGGCCGCCAGGATGAAACCGTGAAAAAACGGGTATCCATTCGCGACGAAATCTATGCTCTGAAGAGAGCTCAGTCCATATTTCGTCGGCGTTCCGTGTCTGCAACGAACGCCTGTTCCGGCAGCCCTTCTGGGCGAGGTGCTGGCCGAGGCTCCCGAACAGGAGCGGATGGAGGCCTGGATCATGGACGAGGTCGACGGCGGCGCCGTGCTGCCGGGCCTCTATCCGATGGATGCCGACACCAAGGCGCGCTACGAGGCCTTCAAGGCATCGCGGCGCTGAACGAGGCGGGCGCTGGAAAGGGGGCGGGAGGGCGAACGATGCTGATCGACAAGGAAAGCCAGGGGGTCTTCGCGGTGGCCCCCACGCCATTTCTGCGGGACGGACAGGTCGACGAAGCGTCGATCGACCGGATGGTCGACTTCTATGCGGAGGCCGGCTGCACGGGACTGACGATCCTGGGCGTGATGGGAGAAGCTCCCAAGCTTGAACAGGACGAGGCCAGGGCGGTGGTCAGTCGCGTCCTGCGCCGTGCGCGCATGCCCGTGGTGGTCGGGGTGTCGGCCGCGGGCTTCGCCGCCATGAGCCGCCTGACCTCGTCGTCCATGGACGCCGGCGCGGCCGGCGTGATGATCGCGCCGCAACCGGCGCTTCGGACCGATGACCAGATCGCTGCCTACTTCAGCCAAGCCGTCGAGGCGATCGGTACCGACGTTCCCTGGGTGCTGCAGGACTTTCCGCAGGTCACGTCGGTCGTCATGACACCGGGACTGATCCGCAGGATCGTGGAGGATCTGCCGTCCTGCGTCATGCTCAAGCATGAGGACTGGCCAGGGCTCGAGAAGATCAGCACGCTGCGCGCCTATGCGGCCTCAGGCACGATGCGTCCCGTGTCGATCCTCTGTGGGAACGGCGGACTCTTCCTGGATTTCGAGATGAAGCGGGGCGCGGACGGAGCCATGACGGGCTACGCCTTTCCCGAGATGCTCGTCGACGTGGTGGCGTTCTCGACGAACGGCGAGCGTGATCGGGCCCATGACCTGTTCGATTCGCATCTGCCCTTGCTGCGCTACGAGCAGCAGCCGGGCATCGGTTTGGCGGTGCGAAAGCATGTTCTGCGCAGACGTCGGGTGATCGCCTTCGAGACGCAGCGCGCCCCGGCCATCAGCTTGACCGAGCAGGCAATCCGCGAGATCGATTTCCTGCTCGGCCGGGTGGCCCGGACCGATCGAAGGGCGCACCTCCCGCTCCTGACCGACTAGAGCTGTTGCCGCTCGCCTTGGCTCGCAGCTCCAGCTCCAGCCTCCTGTTTTTACGAGCATCTTCACGCGATCAGGTGATTCCGCCTGATCGCGATCTGCTCTAAGGGCCTGTCTCGCGCTTGAACTTGGCCGCGATGGCCTCGCGCAGCGGCACGATGCCCGACACCGGCGTGTCTCTGGACATCGCCAAGACACGGGGCCGTGGCCGCGACATCACCGGAATCCTGCAAGGGCCTCCTTCGGCACTCCCATTTCAGAGGGAAATCTCGATTCGGCTTTTTCGGGCCCTCGCGTCGCGGGGATATGGCCCGAATCCCGGAGTTGTGTATAGTTGTATAGGCAAGGATCCCAGCTCGGGTCAGCCTCGACGAGGAGGAGCGATGACCGACGCGTCCCCACTTGACCTCGCCGGGCGCGTCGCGCTGGTCACCGGCGCGAGTCGCGGCATCGGGCTGTCCATCGCCGAGGCGCTCGCCGGCGCGGGGGCCGACGTGGCGGTCACGTCCCGCTCGCTCGCCGCGCTGGAGGATGCCCGGGTGCGGATCGAGGCGGCGGGACGCCGGGCCGCGGTGATCGAGCACGACGTCGGCACGGTGGCGGGCTGCCGCCACGCCGTGGCGGAGGCCATCGCCCGACTCGGGCGGGTCGACATCCTCGTGAACAACGCGGGGATCGAGGAGGTCCGCCCCTCGCTGGAGGTCGACGAGAGCCTCTGGGACCGCATCCTCGGCACCAACCTCAAGGGCGCCTTCTTCTGCGCCCAGGCCGCCGCCGCCCACATGAGGGGCGCCGGCCGGCCGGGGGCGATCATCAACCTCTGCTCCCTCACCTCCGAGGTCGGCGTCCCCGGTGCCGTCCCCTACGGTTCGTCGAAGTCGGGACTGCTGGGCATGACCCGCGCCCTGGCGGCGGAATGGGCACCGCTCGGCATCAGGGTCAACGCGATCGCGCCCGGCTACTTCCGGACGTCGATGACCGACGGGTTCTATGCCGACGCCAGTTGGCAGGCCACCATGCTCGCCAAGATCCCGCAGGCCCGGTTCGGGGAGATGGCCGACCTGAAGGGCGTCGCCGTCTTCCTCGCCTCCGGGGCGTCTGCCTACATCACGGGCCAGTGCATCGCCGTCGACGGCGGCTTCCTCGCCTCGATCTGACCGTCGTCCGCCGGCGCCGCAAGGGTTGCACAGTCCTTGGGCCGAAGCGCAACTTATCAGCGGCGGATGCCGCCACTATAAGCGCTCCGGACCGGTCCCAAAGCTTCTAACAGATTGCCTATGGATGTATATACATTTGCCCGCCGACGGTCGGCCCAGGGGTCCCCTCCCCCGGACGGGCGACGTTCCCCCGACAAGAAACCGTCCGAGCCGCGCCCCCGAACACCAGGGCCCACCCGACCCGACATGCAGCAGGCCGACGGCCAGACAGGACATCCCATGACCTCGCGGACCAAGACCACCCTCGCCGGCGCGGCGCTCGCCGCCATCCTCGCCCTCGGCCGGCCGGCGACCGCCGCCGAGGCGATCCCCGTCAGGCCCGAGCCCGGCACGCTGAAGATGGGGATCGAGCCCTGGCTGGGCTACGGCCAGTGGTATGTGGCGGCCAAGAAGGGCATCTTCGAACAGCAGGGCCTGTCGAAGGTCGACATCGTGAACTTCACCGAGGACAAGGACATCAACGCCGCGCTGGCGAGCGGGCAAGTCGACGCGGCCAACATCGCCACCCACACCGCCATGGGCATGATCGCCGCGGGCCTGCCCGTGAAGGCCGTGATGCTCCTCGACTTCAGCCTGAGCGCGGACGCCATCATCGCCGGCAAGGACGTGAAGACGATGGCCGACCTCAAAGGCAAGGACGTCGCTTTCGAGCAGGGCACGACCAGCGACATCCTGCTGAACTACGCGCTCGCGCAGAACGGGATGACGATCGCCGACGTGAAGCCCGTGCCGATGCCGGCCGCCGACGCCGGCAGCGCCCTTCTGGCGGGCCGCGTGCCCGTCGCGGTCACCTACGAGCCCTATATCGCGGCCGCCCGCAAGCAGGACCCCAACGTCAACCTGGTCTATACCGCGGGCAAGAATCCCGGTCTGGTCAGCGACGTGCTCGTCGTGACCGACGACGCGATCAAGACCAAGCCGGGCCAGGTGCTGGCCCTCGTGCGGAGATGGGGCGAGGCGCTGAAGGCCTACGAGGCCGACACTGCGGCGAGCCGCAAGGTGATCGCCGAGGGCGTGGGCTCCTCGCCCGAGGAGCTGGCCTCCGCCTTCGACGGCGTGAAATACTACAGCCTCGCGGAGAACAAGCAGAGCTTCGACGGGGACTTCCGCACCAAGACCTTCGACGACGTCCTCAAGGCCGCCAAGAAGGCGGGGCTCGTCACCAAGGACGTCACGGCGTCCGAGATGCTCGACCCCGACTTCGTCGCGGCCGCCAAGTAGGCGGGCCGGGCCGGCCCCGATCCGGAAGGACATCACGATGCTGGATCCCCAGGCCGCGGCGGCCACGAGGGCATCGCCGGCCCGGGCGGCGCCGAGGCGTCGGAGGTCGGCGTTCCGGATCGGGGCCAGGATCGACCGGGGGCCCTACGCGGCGCTCTCCGTCGCGGTCTTCGCGGCACTCGGCGCGGCGTGGTGGGGTGCCTCGGCGACGGGCCTCGTCAGGCCCATCTTCCTGCCGGGGCCGGACGCCGTCTGGGCCCGGATGGCGCAGCTCTCGGCCGACGGCACGCTGTGGAACGACGCCGCGGTCAGCCTCTACCGCATGCTCGCGGGGTTCGCGATCGCCTCGCTCATGGCGATCCCGATCGGGGTGCTGATCGGCTGCTTCAAGGTCTGGGAGGCCGCCGTCGAACCCCTGGTCGACTTCGTCCGCTACATGCCGGTCGTCGCCTTCGTGCCGCTCACCATCCTCTGGGCGGGCACGAGCGACGGCCAGAAGTTCCTCATCATCTGGATCGGCACCTTCTTCCAGCAGGTCTTGATGGTGATGGACAACGTCAAGCGCGTGTCCCCCGACTTCGTCGGGCTGGGCCGCACCCTGGGGATGAGCGAAGGCCGGATCCTCCTGCGGATCGTGCTCCCCTCGTCCTTGCCCGGCATCTGGGACACCCTGCGGATCAGCATCGGCTGGGCCTGGACGTGGCTGGTGCTGGCCGAACTCGTGGCCGCCACCTCCGGGCTCGGCTACCGGATCACGGTCTCGCAGCGCTTCTTCCAGACGCAGACGATCATCGGCTACATCCTCTTCCTGGGCGTCCTCGGGCTCATCACGGACCAGGCGATGAAGGCCCTGGAGCGCGTCCTCTTCCGCTACGCCGCGGGGCACTGACATGGACGCGCCGAAGCTCCGGATCGCCGACCTCAACAAGACCTTCGCGACCGCCAAGGGGCGCGCCGAGGTCCTGCGGGGGATCGACCTCGAGCTCGCCGACAACGAGTTCGTGTCCCTGGTGGGCACGTCGGGCTGCGGCAAGAGCACCCTCCTGTCGATCGTGGCCGGCCTGCAGGACTTCGACGACGGCGTGCTCCTGGCCGACGGGGTGCCCATCGTCGGCCCCGGCCTCGACCGCGGGGTCGTCTTCCAGTCCTACACGCTGCTGCCGTGGCTCACAGCGCAGGAGAACGTGGAATTCGCCCTCAAGGCTGCCGGCAAGCCGAAGGCCGAGTGCCGGGCGATCGCCCGCGAGCACCTCGAACTCGTCAAGCTGACCCGCTTCGCCGGCGCCTACCCGTCGCAGCTGTCGGGGGGCATGAAGCAGCGCGTCGCCATCGCACGGGCCCTCTCCTACCGTCCCAGGATGCTGCTCATGGACGAGCCGTTCGGCGCCCTCGACGCCCTCACGCGCCATCAGATGCAGGAACTCCTGACGCGCATCTGGGAGGAGCACCGGCTGACGGTGCTGTTCGTGACCCATGACGTCGAGGAGGCCGTCTACCTGTCCGACCGCATCGTCGCCATGAGCATCGGGCCCGGCCGGATCCGCAAGACCTTCCACGTGGGGCTCGCACGCCCGCGCCACCAGGACATGATCGCCTCGGCCGAGTTCATCGCGCTGCAGCGTCAGGTCATCACGTCGATCCGCGAGGGTTCGGTCCGCGAGGACGACGCGGCCTGACCGCGCCGCGACCCGTCGGAAGACGTCCGATCTCGCGGGACGCCCCGCCGGCCCCCGGGCCGATCCCAGCATCGATGAGGACCTGACCATGGCCGACCACTGCAGCTTCCACGACCTCTCCTCCCTCGGGGCGGAGGGACGGGCCGCCCTCATGCGGCGGTCCGAGTCGGACATCTCCGCGTTCATGGACAGGGCCCGTCCCATCATCCAGGCGGTGAAGGATGAAGGCGACGCCGCGCTGCTGCGCTTCGCGCGCGACCTCGACGGGGCCGACGTGGCACCCGGGTGCCTCAAGGTCGCCGAGCGGGAGTTCGACGAAGCCTTCGGCAAGGTCGATGACGAGGTCGTAGAGGCGATCCGCTACGCCATCGGCAACATCCGCTCGTTCCACGAGGAGCAGCGTCCCGAGCCCATGTGGCTGAAGGAGGTCCGCCCCGGCGCGTTCGCCGGCGACCGTTGGACGCCGATCGCCTCCGTGGCCCTCTACGTCCCGCGCGGCAAGGGCGCGTTCCCGTCCGTGACCATGATGACGGCCGTGCCGGCCGTGGTGGCCGGCGTGCCGCGCATCGCCGTGTGCACGCCGCCCACCGCCGACGGATCGGTCGACGCCGCCACCCTGGTGGCCGCCCGGCTCGCCGGCGTCGAGACCGTCTACAAGTGCGGCGGGGCCCAGGCCGTGGCCGCCGTCGCCTACGGGACCGAGACGGTGTCCAAGGCCCTGAAGATCGTCGGTCCGGGCAGCCCATGGGTCGTCGCGGCCAAGCGGCTGCTGTCCGACGTCATCGACACGGGCCTGCCCGCCGGCCCGTCGGAGGCGATCGTGTTCGCCGACGAGACGGTGGACGGCCGCCTCGCCGCCCTGGATGTCCTGATCGAGGCCGAGCACGGCCCGGACTCGTCCGCCTACATCGTGACGCACAGCCGCGAGGTCGCCGAGGCCGCGCTCGCCGCCCTGCCGGGCCACTGGGCGCGGATGACGCCGCAGCGGGTCGAGTTCTCGCGCGCGGTCCTGTCGGGGGAGCGAGGCGGCATCGTGCTGACGGCATCGCTCGATGAGAGCTACCGCTTCATCAACGACTACGCGCCCGAGCACCTCGAGATCCTGTCGACGGAACCGTTCCGCCACCTCGGCGCGATCACGGAAGCCGCGGAGGTCCTGATGGGGCCGCACACGCC
>CAXTBR010000042.1:0-39599 GCA_964242785.1 uncultured Lichenihabitans sp.
CCCTCCACGGCCGACAGCACCGAGATGGCCGGCGTGATGATGGCGTCGCCCGAGAACAGCGCCGCCCCGATCACGCCGAGCAGGAACACCGCCCCGCCCCGGCGCCCCAGCGCGTGCTGGGCCAGCGCCATCAGCGACAGCGTCCCGCCCTCCCCCTTGTTGTCGGCCCGCATCAGAAAAAGGACGTATTTCGCCGTCACCGTGATGAGCAGGGCCCAGATCAGCAGCGAGATGATGCCGATCACCTCGGCCTGGGGCGGGTTCCCGGTGCCGGCGTGCCGGAGGGCGGTCTTCAGCGCGTAGAGCGGGCTCGTGCCGATGTCGCCGTAGACGACGCCGATCGAGCCCAGCGTCAGCTTGGTGAAGCTGTCCTTGGGGTGATGATGGGCCGAGGCCCCCACCGACACCGCGGCGGGGTTGCCCGCCGGCAGGGCCGCATCGGGCGCGGGGGCGCCGGCCGGCATGGCGGCGGGATCGGCCCCGGCGGCTGTTTCCTGCGACATCATTGTGCCTTCGACGGCGACCCGATACAGGCTGCGGCGGCGTGCCGAAGCGCCCCCCAGATAGCCCTTATCCCCGGCGGGGAGAAGGGGGCCGCGAGGATGCCGCACGATCGTCGCCCCGCCGCCCCGCCCGCCTTGCATGGCCCGTGCCGCCGCCCGTGACCCGCCTGCCGATCGACGACGCCCTGCCGGCCCTCCGCGCGGCCCTGCGCGACGGCAGCTCCGCCGTGCTGGTGGCCCCGCCCGGCGCCGGCAAGACCACGCGGGTCCCCCTGGCCCTGCTCGACGAGCCCTGGACGGCCGGCGGCCGCCTCCTGCTGCTGGAGCCGCGCCGCCTCGCGGCCCGCGCCGCGGCCGAGCGCATGGCGGCGACGCTCGGCGACCGGGTGGGCGGCACGGTCGGCCTCAGGGCCCGGTTCGACACGGCCGTGTCGGCCCGCACCCGCATCGAGGTCGTGACCGAGGGCGTCTTCACCCGCACCGTGCTCGACGACCCCGAACTGTCGGGCGTCGCGGCCGTGATCTTCGACGAATACCACGAGCGCTCGCTCGACGCCGACGCCGGGCTGGCGCTCGCCCTCGACGTCCAGGGCGCGCTGCGGCCCGACCTCCGGGTGCTGGTCATGTCGGCGACGCTCGACGGCGCCCGCGTGGCGCGGCTGCTCGACGGCGCCCCGGTGATCGCGTCCGAGGGCCGCGCCTTCCCGGTCGAGACGCGCTGGATCGGCCGCGACCCCGACCGGCGCATCGAGGAGGCGGTGGCGGATGCGGTGCTGCTGGCGCTGCGCTCGGAGCGCGGCTCGGTGCTGGCCTTCCTGCCCGGCCAGGGCGAGATCACCCGCGCGGCCGCGATCCTCGCCGAGCGCCTCGGGCCCGGCGAGGCGGAGCTCGCCCCGCTCTACGGGGCGCTCGACCGCGCTGCGCAGGACCGGGCCGTGCGGCCCTCGCCCGCCGGCACCCGCAAGGTCGTGCTCGCCACGGGGATCGCGGAATCGTCGCTGACCATCGAGGGCATCCGCGTGGTGGTGGATTCGGGGTTGGCGCGGGTGCCGCGCTTCGAGCCCGACCTCGGCCTGACGCGGCTCGAGACGGTGCGGGCCTCGCGCGCCTCGGCCGACCAGCGCCGCGGCCGCGCGGGCCGCACCGAGCCCGGGCTCTGCCTGCGGCTCTGGGCCGAGGCCGCCGACGGCGCCCTGCCCCCCTTCGCCCGGCCCGAGATGCTCGACGCCGACCTGTCCGGCCTCGTGCTCGACCTCGCCACCTGGGGCGCCCGCGAGCCCGGCGCGCTGCGCTGGCTCGATCCCCCGCCCGCCCCGGCCGTGGCCGAGGCCCGCAGGCTGCTCCTCTCCATCGGCGCCCTCGCCCCCGACGGCGCCCCCACGCCCGAGGGCCGCGCCATCGCCCGCATCGCGGCCCCGCCCCGCGTCGCCCGCATGGCCGTCGAGGCGGCGCGCCGCGGCGCCGCGGCGCTCGGCGGCGAGGTCGCGGCGCTGCTGGTCGAGCGCGTGCTCGGCGGCACGGGGGCCGACGCCGCCGAGCGGCTGGAGCGCTGGCGGCGCGACCGTTCTCCCAGATCCGAGAACGCCCGCGGCCTCGCCCGCACCTTCGCCCGGCAGGCCCTCGCGGCCTGCGCCGGCGCGCCCGCGGCCGCGGACCTGTCGCCCGGCGCCGTGCTGGCCCTGGCCTTCCCGGAGCGCATCGCCAAGGCGCGGGGCAGGCCCGGCGAGTTCCTGCTCGCCAACGGCCGCGCGGCCGCGGTCGAGCCGCACCACCCCCTCGCCCGCGCGCCCTTCCTGGCGGTCGCCGAGGTGGCGGGCCGGGCGTCCAGCACCCGCATCCTGCTCGCCGCGGCCCTCTCCCCCGCCGAACTCGCCGACGCCGCCGGGGAGGCGGTCGCCACCGTCGACGAGATCGCCTTCGATCCGGCCCGCGCCGCCCTGTCGGCGCGGCGCGTCACCCGGCTCGGCGCCATCGCCCTGTCCGAGACCACCCTGCCCCTGCCCGGCGACGACGCGGCGGCGCGCGTCCTGGCGGCCGGGCTGGCGCGGCTCGGGGTGGACCGCCTGCCCTGGTCGAAGGCGCTCGACCAGTGGCGCGACCGTGTCGCCTTCCTGCGGGCCGCCGAGGGCGAGCCCTGGCCGGACCTCGGCGACGCGGCCCTGCGGGACGGCATCGCCGACTGGCTCGGCCCCTTCCTGCCGGGCAAGGCGGGGCTGCGCGACGTGACGGCCGACGACCTCGGCCGGGCCCTCGACGCGCTGCTCGATCCCGCCCTGCGGCGGCGGCTCGACGCGGAGGCGCCGACGCATTTCGAGGCGCCGACGGGCTCGCGCCTCCCGGTCGACTACGGCGCCGAGGGCGGGCCGGCGGTGGCGGTGCGGGTGCAGGAGCTGTTCGGCCTGTCGCGCCACCCGGCGCTGGCGGGCGGGCGCGTGCCCCTCACCCTGCAGCTCCTGTCGCCGGCACATCGCCCGATTCAGATCACCCGCGACCTGCCGGGCTTCTGGCGCGGCTCCTGGGCGGCGGTGCGCTCCGAGATGCGCGGCCGCTACCCCCGCCACCCCTGGCCCGACGACCCGGCCTCGGCGGCTCCCACGATGCGGGCCAAGCCGCGGGGGACGTGAGAGCATTCCGCTCCACTCACCATGGAAGACGAGACGCATGACTGATCCCGCCCTCTCCGACCCCCCGCACCTCTTCCTCCTCCCCTTCCTGGCCGCGACCGGCCGGCAATGGGCCGGCGTCGTGGCCCGCCTGGAGGATCGCTTCCATTGCGTGCCGATCGACCTGCCGGGCTTCGGCGACTCCGCCGGTCAGCCCGGCTACGGCGTCGCCGAGATGGCCGACGCGGTGGCCGGGGTCATCCGCGGGCACGCTCCGCGGCGATGGTTCATCGCCGGCCACAGCATGGGCGGCAAGGTGGCGGCCGTCGTGGCGCGGCGGGCCGAGGACGGCGCCGACGGGCTGTCGGGCCTCGCGGGCCTTGTCCTGGCCGCGGCCTCGCCCCCCTGCCCCGAGCCGATGGACGAGGGGGAACGCGCCCGCATGATGGGCTGGTTCGCGGGCGACGCGCGGGCGCGTCTCCGGCAGGCGCGCGACTACGTGGCGGCCAATGCCGCAGGCCCGCTCGATCCCGCGGTACTGGAGGAGGCCGCCGCCGACGTGGCGCGGATGGACCGCGCCGCCTTGGTGGCGTGGCTGGAGGGCGGCAGCCGCGAGGACTGGTCCGACCGGGTCGGCGAGCTGCGCACGCCGGCCCTGGTCCTCGCCGGCGAGAAGGACCCGGCGCTGGGGCCGGCCGCGCAACGGCGCCACCTAGTGCCGCACCTCGCGTCCCATCGCCTGGAGGTGCTGGCGGGGGCCGGCCACCTCCTGCCGCTGGAGCGTCCCGCCGAGGTGGCCCGGCTCATCGCGGGCCACGCCGGTTCATAGGGTCCGCGTCAGGCCGCCCGGGCCGCAGGCTTGCGGCTGCTCTTGAGCTTGGTCTTCCCCTTGGCCTCGCGCTCGCCCAGCGCCTTGCCCTGGATCTCGTGGGCGATGCGGCGCTCCAGCAGCGCCAGCACGGCCGCCTCCTCGGGCTTCAACTGCGGCAGGTTCTCGCGCAGCTCGGCGTCGACCTCCTCCTTGATCTCCAGCAGGAGCTCGCCCGACAGGTAGGAGTTCACGACGGCCGGGTGGACGTAGCACTTGCGGCAGATCGTCGGCGTGTTGCCGAGCCGGGCCGACACGCGCTCGATGGCGGCCCGCACGTTCTTCTTGGCCTTGGCCTCGGTGTCGATCGTGCCGAACTCGTTCAGCGCCAGCGCGGCCAGCACGGTGCCGGCCCAGGTGCGGAAGTCCTTGGCCGAGACGTCGCGCCCCGTGATCTCGCGCAGGTAGGCGTTGACGTCGTGGGACGACACGCTGTGGCGGTCGCCGTCGTGGTCGAGGTACTGGAACAGGTGCTGCCCCGGCAGGTCGTGGCAGGCCTTGACGATCCGGGCGACGCGCCGGTCGTGGAGCTTCAGCCTCCAGATCTTGTTGCTCTTGCCCTTGAACTCGAAGCGCAGGTCGGCGCCGTGCACGTCGACGTGCGGGTCCCGCAGCGTGGTGAGCCCGTAGGATTCGTTCTGCCTGGCGTAGCCCTCGTTGCCGACGCGGATCAGCGTCGTCTCGAGCAGGTACACGATGGTCGCCAGCACCTTCTGCCGCGGCAGGCCGTGCAGCGCCATATGGGCCTTCACGGCCGCGCGGATGGTCGGCAGCGACTCGGCGAAGGCCGTGACATGCTCGTATTTGGCGCTGTCGCGCACCTCCCGGAAGGCCGGGTGGTAGCGGTACTGCTTGCGCCCCTTGTCGTCGCGCCCCGTCGCCTGGATGTGGCCCTTCGGGTCCGGGCAGATCCACACGTCGGTGTAGGCCGGGGGGATGGCGAGCTTGTTGATCCGCGCGATGGTGGCGGCGTCCTCGATGGCCGCGCCGTCGGGCGCGCGGAACGACCAGCCCTCCCCGGCCCGCCGGCGGGTGATGCCCGGCTCGCGGTCGTCGTGGACGTAGACGAGGCCGGCGCTCTCCGCCGCGTCCTCGGGGTCGACGACCTCGTGGACCGCCGGCTCCTCCTCGGCTTCGACACTCTTCGGCATGGCGGCGCGGTTCTCCCAGCTTCGGGAAATGCCCGGCGCGGGCGCGGCGTTCCAGGCGGCGGTGACGCAGGCGGGGGATGGTGAATCAGACCCCCGGCCGCGCCCGCTCCCCCCATGACGGGTCGCCGCCGCCCGGCGCGCCGTCGAACCTGAAGGAGCCCTGCAGCCGCGGCTCCAGCCGGGGGATGGCGTGGCGGACGGGGACGCGGCCGCGCAGCATCACCGGCCGGTAGAGCTGCTTCGTGGCCTCGACGAGGTGGACCCCCGCCCCCGGCAGCGCCATGCGTCTGCCGGTGCGCTCGAAGAAAGGCGCGAGCTTCAGGAAGGAGCGGCGCTGGAAGGGCGGCACGTAGAGGGCTTCGCCGAAGCGCTCCGGCGAGAACAGGGTCTCGCGCAGCAGCGCCGCCAACTGCCCCTTCGAGAAGGGCTGGCCGTAGCCGAAGGGCGTGGTGTCGACCCGCGCCCAGACGCCGCGCCGGTTGCAGGCCACGGCGATCATGCGGCCGCCCGGCGTCAGCACGCGCCACACCTCGGCCAGAACCTCGCGCGGGTGCTCGGTCGGCTCCAGCATGTGGACCAGCAGCACGCGGTCGACCGAGCCGTCGGGCAGCGGCAGTTGCCCGCCCTCGACCAGCGCGGTGGCGGAGGTGCCGCCCGGCGGCCAGTGGACGATCCCCTGCTCGGCCGGCATCAGGCCGATGACCCGCACGGCCTCGTCGCGGAAGGGGTCGAGGTACGGGATGGCGTAGCCGAGCCCCGCCACCGCGAGGCCGTTCGTGTCGTGCCACCAGCTCCGGACGATGCGGGCGATCGCCCGCTGCGCGATCCGGCCGAGCGGCGCGGCGTAGAAGGTCCGGAGGTCGACGACATCGATCGGCATGGCGCCCTTGTGCCACGGGGGCGGGCGGCGCGAAACGCCCGGGTCCCGGACGCCCGACGCGGGGAGGGACGACGTCAGCCCGCGGTGCGGGCGCCCCTCAGGGCGGTGTGCGGGCCGAGGGGCGGACGGCGCGTCGGAGCCCGATCCCCGATCCGATCATGCCTCTCGGGCCGACGGTGCCGGGAGAGGCGGTTCCGGCCGTGACCGACGATCGTGAGGGCAGACGGGCAGACTCGCCCCGCGGCCGTCACGCCGCATGGACCGCTTCAAGGGACCGGAAAACCGGATCCCATCCCCACGGACAGGCTGGTGCCGTCGTCCTTGTCGTCGTCGGTGCCGCCGCCGTCGGCGAGGACGGGGGGGCGCTGGAGGGCGGCCTGCAGGGCGAGCTGAAAGGCCGTCACCTTGCCCTGGGTCTGCGACGCGTCGGGTGAGCCCGTCGAGGCTCCCTGCGCCGCGGAGGTCGAGGCTACGGCCGAGACAGGCGCTACGTCAGCCATGGGGATCCGATCCTGATGAAGCCGATGCGCCGCGGCTCGCATCGCCGCGGCGCCGGAATGCAGCACGGAGGCGCGCCGATGGCAAGGATGCCGTGGCGCCCTCCCTTCACGGCGTGATGCGCCACGTCATGTCCGGATCGAAGACCAGCGACGACAGGCCGGTCTTCTGCTGCACCACGAGGCCGAGTTCGCCCACGAGCGCGAGGCGGCTGCCGCGGTCCGGCGCCGATCCCTCGTGCATCCGCAGCCCCGCGCGGGTCAGCACGAAACGGTCGCGGCTGAAGTCCACCCCCGAGACGTCGATCTTCGCGGGCGGAAGGTCCCGGACGAGGAAGCGGATGAAGCCCGGGTTGCGGCGGATCTCGCGGAGGTAGAGCGAATGGCTCACCGCCGAGCGGGCCGCGGGCGAGCGCTTCGCGCAGTCCTGCACCTGGGTCGGGTTGAGGGCCACTTCGAGCAGCAGGATCTGCTCGCCCGGGGAGAAGGTCGAGAGCGAGCGGCTGTCGGTGGCGCTCAGCAGGTCGAGCCAGAACAGCGCCGGGGACAGGTTCCCGGGCCGCAGCCGCGTCTCCGACCAGCAGGTCGTCTCGTTCCGGACCGGCGCGGCCGGCGAGAAGAGCGGGATGTACCAGTCGGGCAGCTTCGTCCCGAGGCTGCGGGGCTGGCCCCCCTCGTCGAGCCGCAGCGTGTCCAGCGCATCCTTGGTTGCCACGGCGTCGCTGTCGGTGCCGAGCGTGCCGTCGCGCCAGCGCTCCAGGAGCGAGCGGGCGACGCGGGTCAGGTCGCGGCCGGCCGCCTCGTCGGCGCCGGGTGCCGCGCCGTTCGGCGCCAGCGGCGAGGCGGCCGCCGCCTCCACCCGCCCGCCCTGCGACGCGTCGGGGCCCCAGGTGTCGGTGCGGGGCTGGCCCCCCGGGGCTCCGGCCTTGCCGGCCGCGCCCTCGGCCCCCGGCCCGGCCAGGATCTGCACGCCCAGGGCGGCCTTCTCGACCCGGCCGCCCCCGGCGGCGTCGATGCCCCCGGCGCCCAGTCCCGCAGTATCCTGCCCCGCGGCGCCCGGCCCCCCGGCGCCCTGCGGCCCGTCGCCGGCCGCCGACTTCGAGCCGGGTCCGCCCCCGCCGGGCTTCGTCGAAGCCTCGGGTGCGGGCGGCGCCTCGCCCCCCTTCGCGCCGTCCACGAAGACGTCGCCGAGGTCGAAGGCGCCCCGCTTGAGCTTGTCGATGTCGAGCGCGAGGTCGCCGCCGCCCGACGCGGGGCCGCCGATCGAGATGGCGTTCCTCGGCGCGGGGAGGGTGCGGCCGCCCGGCGCCTGCAACTGCACGAAGGAGCGCAGCCCGATGTCCTTGGCGAAGGTCTTGGCGTAGCTCTGCAGGAACCCGACCCAGGGATCGACCTTGTCGAGCGGCAGGGCGCCGTCGACCTCGATGAGGGTGCCGTCGAGGCGCAGCAGGAGCCAGGGCTGGAGCTGCGAGGCCTCGACGAGGCGGCGCACGTCGGCCAGCAGGGTCGGCGCCGTCCTGATCCGCGACTCGACCGCGCCGAGGCCGAGGACCTGGTCCTTGACCCTGTCGACGAGGTGGCGCGCGGTCTCCTCGCTCAGGATGGTGCCGTTCAGCGTCAGCACGCCCTTCGGCGACAGGTCGAAGCCCACCTCGGCCTTCTGGGTCTGGAGCAGCGCCGCGACCTCGGACCTCAGGCTGTCCAGCACCCAGAGCCGCACCCGCTGCTGCACGCCCGTCGCCTCCAGGGCGTTGGCGAGGGCGCGGCGCTCGACCGGGGTCTCGACGTAGCCGTTGACGTAGACGGTGCCGTCCACCTCCTGATGGGCCTCGATGTCCCGCCCGAACGGGAACGGGTCGAGGGCGGCTCGGGTCTGTTCGAGCGGCGTGCCGGAGGCGTGGCGGCCCAGGGCCAGCCGCGTGGGAGCGCCCAGCAGGATCCAGGCGGCGAAGAGGCCGAGCAGGGCGAGGCCCAGCGCCGGCACGGCCGACAGGCGCAGCGCCCGCAGCGACATCAGCCGAAGCGGCGCGGCCTCCGCCCGGCCCGGGCCGGCGGCCGCGGGGTCGTCGTCCGAGATCGTGGCCCATCGCGCGCTGGCCGGGCCGAGCGCGAACTTCATGGTGCCGGCCATGACGACGTCGAGCGGCTCGATCGCCTGCCACTCGCTGCTGGGGCCGAGCACCACGCCGGCCGCCGTCCTCAGCGGCCCGGCGTCCGCCATGATCTCGATCGACCCGTCGCGCAGCCGCAGCCGGCCGTGGCTCGGCTTGAGGCTGACGTCGATCAGTTGCACGTCGTCCTGGGACCCCGAGCCGACCGCGTAGGTCCCGTCCTGCAGCGCCACCTCGGCGCCGGCCTGGGCGCCGTTCAGGATCTTCAGGATGACGGGGTCTGAGGGTTTCGGGTCGGGCAAGGGTTGTGCTTTCCAACTCCGGCGTGGGCGGCGGACGGCGACGGCGCCCCGCGGGTTCATCCATCACGGCGTCTTACCCGGAACGCCGCGGGGCTTCAACACGCCGGGCTCATCCATCGATTGCTTCGCCGATACTGTCTGCGGTGTTGGTGAATCCGCCGCGGGCCGCAGGGCGCACGGCTCGCCCGCTTGTCCCGGCGGTTGAAACCGGGTAGGCCCGGCCCATCGCTTCACGGCGAGCCTCGCGGCTCCCGGTCGCGCGGAGGCCATCCATCGTGGCGCTCGAACACCTGACCGTCGTCCCTGCCCCGGCCGGCCCCGGCCCCCGCGCGGCGGCGCTCGAAGCGCGCGACTTCGCCCACCTCGGGCCGGACGCGCTGACGGCCCTGAACCGCATCGCCGTCCCGCGGCACTTCGCCGCCAACGACTTCCTGTACCTCCAGGACGACGACGCCAAGCACCTCTACATCCTGTCGTCGGGCCACGTCCGCCTGTCCTACATCATGGAGGACGGCTCCGCGGTGCTGCACGCCATCTTGCCGCCCGGGCAGATCTTCGGCGAACTCGGCGTGTTCGAGAACAGCACCTATTGCGACATGGCCACGGCCGTCGGCCCCATCGTGTCGACCTGCCTGCCCGCCTCGCCCTTCCGGGCGCTGTGCCGGCAGCACCCGGAAATCTGGGACGCGCTCAGCCGGATCGTGGCCCGCCGCTACCGGTCCTACATCACCGTGACGCGCGACCTCAGCCTCAAGACCCTGCCGGCGCGGCTCGCCCAGGCCGTGCTGCGGGTGGCCGACGGCCTGGGCACGCGGGCGGCGCACGCGGGCCGCGAGGTGGCGGCGATCGGCCCCATGGTGACCCAGGCCGACCTCGGCCTCATGGCCCGGGGCTCGCGCGGCAACGTCAACCGCGCCCTCAAGACCTGGGAGCGGGCCGGGTGGGTCGCCCTGCAGGACCGCTCCATCCTGATCCTCAACCGCACGAAGCTCGAAACCCTGTCGCTGATGGAGGGCCTCTAGATGGACCGCGCGGAACCCGAGATCTTCGGCATGACCGACCTCGAGGACAGGCTCTGGGCCGAGGACGGCCAGGAGGTGCGCCGGGCGGTCGTGGCGCGCCTCGACGCGCTGCTGGGGCGCGTCTCGGCCGAGATCGACGCCGGGTTGACCCCGAGCCGATACGCGTCGGCCGACCTGATCAGAATCGCGCTTGCAACCGCCCGGGACGTCATGCTAATGCGCCTCTAGTTCGATTATTCAGTTTTTTACGGTTCAGGAGTTAAAACCATGGCGGCTTCGGCGGTGGGCACCAGTTCCTTTTACGTGGACGGCAACGGCGCGACGTCGATCAGCGCCTCGGGCAACGCGGCCTATGCCACCCAGTACCAGAGCTACGACGGTTTCGACCTGATCTGGCGGCAGAACTACCTGCAGACGCAGATGAAGAACGTCGAGAACGACATCCGCACCATCGAGCAGAACGCCAACCTGTCCGACACCGAGAAGATGTTCTCGATGCAGATGTCGATGAACTCCTGGTCGGCCATCAGCAACCTGCGCACCAACATGCTGAAGTCCGTCGCCGACACCCTGAAGTCGGTCGCCCGCAACATCAACTGACGCAGGACTCCCCCGGCCGCGCCGGGGGACGACCCGCTTCGACACGAGACCGAAGCCCGGACCGTCGTTCCGGGCTTTGCCGTGCCGCGCGGAGCCCGCCGCCGTCGCGCCGGAGCCCGCGCCCGCCTCGCTCTCGGCCAGGAAAGGTGGGCTCCCCCCATGGCGATCGCGTCCGAAATCACCCGCCAAAGCGTGGCGGACTTCAACGTCATCTCGCCCGTCGGCGTCGAGGTGATGGACGAGGTCCGGGGGACCTACCGGGGCGAGACCGTGCAGGTGTCGACCGAGGCCTCGAAGCTGGCCGACGCGGCCGAGGAGGTCGGCATGGCGATCGCCAGCCGCGGCGACCGCCGGGCGCTCGGGCAGCGCAACGTCAGGTCCGGGCGCGGCGCGAGCCTCGAATCGGTCGCGAACCTCAAGGACTATTTCGAGAAGCTCCCCAACATGCCCCAGGAGGCCGAACTGGCGGCCCTGGTGGACCAGTTGACGAGCTTCCAGGAGATGATGCGCGACGGCGGCTCGGGCGGGGGGCCGACGAAGGACGACGTGCTGGCGGCGCTGGGCAAGCTCGATGGTGACGTCACCCACCAATATGCCGCCCTCGACGTCGCCCGCGCGCATTTCGAGGCGACGGGCGCCGACGGCGCCTTCCTCACGCTGCTGGACGAGGCCAAGGCGAGCTTCGAGACGGGCGGCGTCGCCCGGGACGTGAAGGCCGGCTTCGCGGTGGCGGAGGTGGCCGCCAAGGCGGCCGCCACGCTGGAGACCGACCCGGCGACGGTGCGGGACGTCTACCGCTCCATGCTGCGCGAGACCCTGAACATGGGTCAGCTCTTCGACGCGCTGCGCAGGTTCGATCCCCTGAAGAGCTTCCCGGACGCCGTTCAGACCTTCACGGTCGCGGCCGGCCGCGACCTCGCCGGCACCGGTCCCTCGACCGACCCCCTGTTCCTGCACGGGCTGCTGACCGAACTCGGCAAGCTCAAGAAGATGCAGACGACGCTGGAGGCCACGAAGCACCTGATCGGCCTGACCGAGCGGGCGCTGCCGCCCGCGCAGCGCGGCGCGAGCGACGTGGTCGACCAGGCGAGCCGCATCCTCAACTTCGCGTCGCGGCCGACCGCCGGGCCGGCCGAGGCGCGCCACATGCTGGGCGCCTTCGAGGCGGCGTCGCCCGGCACGCAGGTGGCCTATGCCAACGGGCTGCGCGGGCTGCACGGCGATATCCCCGACGAGGCGATCCCGAGCCCCCAGGCGCGGCTCCAGCAGGGCGCCGCCATCATGGCGCTGCTCGACAGGCTGGTGGCCCAGGAGGAGGCGGCCCACGGCGCCACGGGCGCGGCGTGACGCCCTTCTCCCCGGGCGAGCGCCACACCGTCGAGGGCTTCGCGCGTCAGCTCGGGCTCGATGCCCGCATGGCGGCGGACGGCACCTTCAGCTTCGTGTTCCAGTCGACCGGGACGCTGACGCTGACGCCCTCCGGGGACGGGACGCGGACCATCGTCAGCCTGTCGTCCAAGGTCGGGCGGGTCGACGGGGACGTGCTGCACCGCGCCCTGCGCCGGACGGGACAGGACGACAGCCGCGGCCGGCTCCTGCACGCGGGGCTCGCGCCCGACGAGAGCCTGTTCTTCATGACGTGCCTCGGCGAGAACGAGATCTCGCTGCCCATGCTGGAGGACTGCCTGCAGCAGTTGAAGGCGGCGCTCGACGCCGTGCGATGAGCGCGACGGAAGGGTTGGCCGAACGGCACACCTGAGACGATCGAGGGTGAGACGGGAGGGTCGTCGGCGACGAGGTCGGACCCGCACGAGGGCCGAAGGCGCGACATACCCCCAAAATCGCATGCCAGCCCGGCGCCGGATGCGGTGGGACGAGGCAGGAACGAAATTTTCCGCCGAGGGTTATGCCATCGAAGCCGCGATGGTAGGATGTCATGATCCCGAACGCCAGCGTTTCCGAAGCCCTTCATCTTTATTGTCGGGGTCTCATCTCCCGGTCCGGCCTCGAACGCGAGCTGTGCGGCTGGGAGGAGAAGTCCAAGCCCCAGCATCGCTCTAAATTCTGGCGCCCCGGCACGACCGACATGGAGCAGGACTCCTCGGGCGCCTGGAAGGTGCAGGGCCGCGGCCATTGAGCGATCCGGCAGGTGGGTTTGGTCTCTCTCCGCTTCAGTAGTTCCGGCGGAGATAGGCCCCGATGCCGTAGGGGACCGGGTCGGGCGGGAGCGGGACGCAGTGCCGCCCGGAGGGGTCGCAGTCGATGGCCAGCACTCCGGTCCGCCGGCACAAGCCATCCCTGTCCGGGAAGTAGCCGGGATGGCAGGTGTGGTCCGCACCGAACAGGGTGGTGGCCGGAGGCGGCGGCAGGACGATGATGCTCGACCCCGGGACCGACGGCGAGACCGGGATCACGGGTCGGCGAGCGGCGGGATAGGCGGGATCGAGGTCGGCGGAGCCCGCAGTCGGGATATGGGCGAACGCCCCGACAGCGAGAGCCACCAGACGACAGCGCCGAAGATTCAAACCCAAACTCGATCTCCTCTGCTCCCACGTCGCGCGGCCCGGTCGATGACGCTCCCGCTTCGGACGCTCGGATCGATGACCTTCCCCGTTGCGGGTGGCGTCGATAACAGTCGGGCCATGATGGGTCCGACGGGCCAGGGACTGTCGCGGGGCATCTGTCACGTCCGTGAGCGAGTCCGTCACACGGTCGTCGTGCTCCAGGACTGGTTCATCTCCGCCATCAACTCCGCGCGGAGGTCGACACCGGGCGGCAGAGATGCGGGGCGCGCGGGAGAGGCATCGGGCGTCGTCGGACCTGGATCGGGAAGGCTGACCGACGTTCGGAACAAGGGCCTGGGGACCGCTTTGTTCGCCTCCGCGATCGACCAGTTGCCGACGCGCTTGATGATGTCCTTCGCACCCGCGACCTGGTCGGGTGTCAGGTCGACGGCGCCGTGCTTGAGGGCGTCCCTCGGCGCGACCCGGCTCGCGACATCCTCGTCGCTCATCTTCGCGATGAGGTCGCGGAGCGCCATGACGTCCACCGCATAACCTGAGGTCTCGCCGGGCATGACGGAGGCCGCAGCATGCATGTCCTTGGTGTAGACGAGCCTTTTGGCGGCGAGTCCGACCGCGTAGCCGTCGCGTTTCTCGGGGCTGAGCTGGCCGTCGAGGATCTGCTGCTTCATCGCAGCCCGATAGTCGCTGACCAGGGTCCGATGCTCGTCGTCCGACGCATTCGGGAACGTCTTGGAGATGAGGCCGCTGATGGCCGCTTCGGTCGGGTTGGCTTCGCGCTGGGGCACATCTTCGAACACCCGCGCCTCGACGCCCTCGGCGCGGTCGAGCGGCCCGTCCAGCCTCGGCAACGGCCTCTCGCCCAGGGCCTCGGAGAGTTCCTTCACGACCTCGAAGCCCCGGTCGACTTCCGGGCTGACGAAGGCCGCCGTCATCGTGCCCACGGAAGTGAAATCGTAGCCGTCCCGCTCGCGCGCGCCGCCGTTGTCGGCCAGCTTGATCGTTCCGTCCCCCGTCACCAGGAAGTTTTCGTCCTTCACGTCCTGGTTCATCATGCCGTTGTCGTGTGAATGCACGACACCCTGCAGCTTGTCGCGGATCGCGCTGCGCTGCGCCAGCAGCGCCTCCTGCTTGGTCACCACACCGGCCTCGACGGCCGCGGCGAGCTTGCCGGAGAAGCCCTTGAGATCTCCGAAGCGCGCCATTTCGAGGATGATCGCGAATCCTCCGCCCGGAAGGCGAATCGCACCCTTCATCGCGGTGACATTGGGATGGCCCTCGCCCTCGACCCGCTTGTGGAGATTGATCTCCTTCAATGCTTCCTGTGCCCGATATTGTTTTTGGTTGGGGTCGTGGGATGGGTGTGCGATCTTCACGGCGACCGACGGAGAGCTATCGAACGATCGAAACTCACGCACGATGCCGGACCCTCCCTGCCCAATAGGAGCCTTGGTTGGAGAGGTCTCATAAGTCACACCGCCGAGTGAAAACTTGAAATCTCCATCGAAGGAGTCTGGACTTGAGCGTGCCGCAGCTTGGTCATAGGCTCCATCGATGACGATTTGCAACGGTGCAAGCGCATTTTCGAGCGGGCTCTGGCCGGGGTAGGTCAATTCTTTGAGTGCCATTCTCATGTGATGGCGCTCCGGCACACCCAACGATGTGCCGAAATCACGGCGCGCTTGGTCGGACGGATTTGAGGCATCGAAGTTTTTGGTGAGCAGCTTACCGAGTTTCTCCGTGACTTCCGTAAGGTCACCCTTCGCCAGAATGACGGCGGCAGCCTCACTCAGAAGGCTTTTGACTCCGTCCGAGTTCAGTCCGAGTATCTCGCTGGTCGGACCAACGGTCCCGGGGATCGTGTCGGACTGTTGGTCTTCCTTGACCGGTCGGAAAGCCGCGATGGCGGCGGCGACGTTGAGCTTGCCGGCCTTGAGGTCCCCGCCGACCGGCGTCTTGACGTTCGACGTCAGGATGTCGGCGACCGGCTCGCCGGTCTTCCTCGCGTGGTTGTCGAAGATGGTGGCGAGGGCCTTCTGCGCCACGTGACGATGGTAGATGGCCGAAGGCGACAGCTTGCTCAGCATCCCGAATCTATTGCTGTCGGGCTTGGCGTAGAGCTGCAACTGTCCGTCGACCGTCCTGCCGCGGATGCGGCTGTCCTGGCCCGTCCTGGCAGCGAAGTCGTGGAGGTCGCGCAACGAGGTCTTGGCATCGACGTTGAGCGTCCTGTGGCCGACGTTGTTCATGGTGCTCCCCTCAGATCCTGAGCCCGAACGGCATCGCGTCGCCCGCCGGCATCGTGGCGGGTCCCGTCCCCAGGCCGCTCGTGATGAGGCCGCGCCAGACCCGGGCCTTGACGATGAAGTTCTGCAGCACGGTGAGCAGGAGCTCCGTGGTCAGCGGCTCCTCGACGAATCTCAGCATCTGGACGACCGTGTCGTCGTCCTTCACCGCCATGGTCATGCCGCCCGTATCGCGCTGCAGGTAGTTGTACTTGAGCAGGGTCGCGTAGACGTCCGCCCGCCCGGAGACCGCCATGACGCCGATGTCGGCCTGCAGGGCGACCGCGCGACTCTCCGGGTCGCCTTCGAGTTCGACATCCATGTTGTCGTAGCGCACCACCCACCCGGCGTCGCCCAGTTGGACCACGGACAGGATGTCCGGATCGGCCGGACCCAACCCCTCGATCGCAGCTTGAAGGCTTGACGCGTCGGCCATGGGATCTTCCGGGTGGATCGAGATGCCGACGCCGCGACGGCGCGGCCCCATGCGGGTTCTAGCGATCGGTCGCATCGGCCGTGTGCCGAACGTCACACCCTTCGACGAAATCGGGGCGTCTGGGACCCCGCGGCGACGCGCCCGCCGGGCATCCCCGCCCCCTCAGAACAGCGGCCCGACCAGCCCCGCGCGGTTGCAGCGTGCCCAGAGCGACAGCGTCACGCCGCTGCGGTCGATGTAGTAGTAATCGCCCGTCAGCCGCTCGATGTAGGCCGTGACGAACCGGTCGTCGCGCAACCTCACGCGCGCGTCGTCGAGCCCGCCGTAGGGCCGCGTGTCGATGATCTGCCAGCCGCGCCCGGCGTTCTCGTAGCGCAGCACGCGGCGGCGGCTCTGGTCGAACACCATCCTGATCCTGAGATCGAGGAGGAAGTTGTCGCTGAGCCGCCGGACGTTGTCGCATTCCAGCGACACGTAGCGATGCTCCGATTCGCGCGCCGCGGCCGGCAGCCCCGCCAGCCCCAGCAGGGCGAGGCCGATCCAGACCGTCTTCACCATGTCGTCCCCCAACCGTGAAACGGGCTCTCATCCGGTGTCCGGCTGATCAGGTCGGATCGCCCTCCCGGCCGCTCATCCCCGCAGGCGCGCATAGGCGCTAGTTTAGGCGACAAATACCCCACCCTCCTCATCCTGAGCAGGCCCGAAGGGCCGTGTCGAAGGACGCAGGCGTCCTCCGCGCGGGAGCGTCCCGCTGGTGCGTCCTTCGACACGGGTCCTTCGGACCCTCGCTCAGGATGAGGGAGGGTGGGGAAAAACAAGGTTTCTGCTCCAATGTCAGCGCCTATGCGCAGGCGCGGGGATGAGCGGCGGAGAGGGCGGTCAGAGGTAAACGGATCGGCGCGCGCGCCGTCAATGCCGGATCCGGTGGTCGCCCGCGTCCATGTCGATGGCGCCGTGGCGCAGCGGGGTCTTGTAGAGGAGGTCGCGGTTGCGCGCGACCCAGGCCAGCACCTCGGCCACCGCGTCGAACCACTCGTCCGGCACGACATCGTCGACCGCGGCCTCGGCGTAGAGCGCCCGGGCCAGCGCCACGTTGCGGAACACCGGCACCCCGGCCTCCTCGGCCTGCTGGCGCAGGAAGGCCGCCTGGATGTTGCGGCCCTTGGCGGTCACCACCGGCAGGGCCAGCGTGTCGGGGTCGTAGTGCAGCACCACGGCGAAATGGGTGGGGTTGACCACCACGGCCGTGCCCTTGCGGGCCGCCTGCCCGCCGTCGCCCATCGCCATCTCCTGGGCGATCTGCTTGCGCTTGCCCTTGATGTGGGGGTCGCCCTCGCTCTCTTTGTATTCGCGCTTCACCTCGTCCTTGGACATCATCAGGCCCTTGGTGTGGGTGTGCTTCTGGTAGGCGAAGTCCGCCAGGGCCACGACCAGGAACGCCAGCCCCGAGTAGAGCAGCGTGCGCAGCAGCACCGCCGAGGTGAGATTGATCTGGCAGGGCAGGCCGCAGGCCACCGAATTGGCGAAGGGCGCGATGGCGTTCGACAGCACCCAGTAGAGCAGCACCGACAGGAGCACGATCTTGAGGATCGACTTCAGGATCTCGACCACCTGCTTCATGGCGAAGAGCCTCTTGAAGCCGCTGGCCGGGCTGACCTTGTCGAGGCTGGGCGTCAGCGCCTTCATGGCGAAGAGGAAGCCGAACTGGAGCACGTTGGACGCGATGCCGACCAGGATGGTGATGCCGAGGATCGGCGCCATGATCCTGACCGAGGCGCTGCCGACGATGCTCAGCGCCTTGTCGGCGCTGACCGTGAAGTCGCCGCCCACCAGCGTCGGCAGCACGTCGATGAGCTCGATCAGCCGGCGGTTGATGTCGCCCCAGGCGGCCCAGATGTAGGCGATCACCGCCAGCAGCGAGGCGGCCGACACGACCTCCTGGCTGCGCGCCACCTGGCCCTGCTCGCGGGCCTCGCGCTCCTTCTTCGGGGTCGGGAGCTCGGTCTTCTCGCCGCCCTCGCTCATCGCGGGCCTCCCGGCAGGGGCATGGGGGACGGGTCCGGGACGGTCGCGGCCCGCTGCATCACGTCGTAGAGGCCGTCGACGTAGCGGCCGAACACGGAGGACTGGCCGGCCGCGTAGGGCAACAGGGTCGAGAAGTAGAACACCAGCACGAACATGGCGAGCGCGCTCTTGATCGGCATGGCCAGGATGAAGACCTGGATCTGCGGCGCGAAGCGGCTCACCATGGCGAGCGCGAACTCGGCCAGGAACATGATGGCGACGATGGGCCCCGCCACCACCACGACGAACTGCATGGCGTAGTCGAAGACGCCCAGCATCAGCCTGGGGAAATCGGGGCTCAGCACCGGCATGCCGCGCGGCGCCGGCCAGATCACGTAGGAGCGGTAGAGCAGGCCGATGATCGGCAGCACGCCGCCCGTCACGTAGACGTAGGTCAGGAACACCTGCGAGAAGGCGATGCCGAGCAGGGTGGTCTCGTGCCCCTGCAGCGGGTCCATGGTGGAGGCCATGGCCGACCCCCGCTGGTTGTCGATGAGGCTGCCGGCCGCCTGGATGCCCCAGAACACCCAGCCGATCAGGTAGCCGAGCACGAAGCCGATCGCCGTCTCCTTCGCGAGGTAGACCGCGTAGGTGGCGGGCTGCCGGTCGAAGGCGTCCACGTAGGCGAGGTTGATGCCGGCCGGCACCACGGCGAGCCCCAGGATGATGGCGACCCGCGCGGTGCGCGGCACGGCGCTCGCCGCGAGCAGGCCCGAGCCCGCCATGAAGGCGTAGACCCGCGGCAGGCTGAGGATCAGCGCGACGATCTCGCGGTCGAACAGGTTGAAGATCCCGACCAGCAGCTCGCCGACCTTGTTCACGCCCTCGTCGTTCATGCGGGCGCCCCAGAGGTCACCCGGTGGGCCGGCACGCTCACGGCTTCGGCGCCAGCGGCGGCAGCGGGATCGAGCCCGGCTCCGCGGCATCGCCCGGCGCCGTGCCGGGGGTCGTGCCCGGAGCCGCCGCGCCGGCCGCCTGGGGCGCGACCGGGGTGTGGGTGTATTGCGGGAACTCGTCGAAGAGCTTCAGCGTGTAGTTCAGCATCTCGCTGCCGAGGAACCCCGCCATGGCCGCGATGGTGACCGCGACCGCGATCAGCTTGATGGCGAACGACAGGGTCTGTTCCTGCACCTGGGTGAGGGCCTGGAGCAGGCTGACCACGATGCCCACCACCGAGGCCACGACGATCGGCGGCATGGACAGTAGCATCACGAGGAGCATCGACTCCGTGATCTGGTGGGTGGCTTCCGCCGGGCTCATCGGGTCCGCCTCCTCACGCGTAGGTCTTGACGAGGCCGAGGATCAGCCGCGACCACCCGTCGACCGTCACGAACAGGAACAGCTTGAAGGGCAGCGAGATGGTCAGCGGGCTCACCATCATCATGCCCATGGCGAGCAGGATGTTGGACACGATGAGGTCGATGGCGATGAACGGCAGGTAGAGCAGGAAGCCGATCTCGAAGGCCTCGCGCAACTGGCTCACCGTGAAGGCCGGCAGCACGACGATGAGGTTGTCGGGCGTGAGCTTGGCCGCGAGGTCGGGGGGCCACAGCGTGTGGGCGGCCTCGATGAAGAACAGCTTCTCGCGCTCCGCCGCATGCGCGGTCAGGAAGCGGGTCAGGGGGCCGCGGCCCGCCTCGAAGGCGGTCTTCAGCCCCTCCGCGTTGTTGTAGGTGAACTGCCCGGCCTGGAGGATGTCGTAGGTCGCCACGATCACCGGCGCCATGATGTAGCCCGACAGGATGATGGCGAGCGCGTTCAGCGCCATGTTGGGCGGGATCTGCTGCACGCCGAGCGCGTTGCGCACCAGCAGGAACACCACCGACAGCTTGATGAACGAGGTCGCCACCACGGCGAGGAACGGCACGAAGGCCGCGGCCCCGAGCACGAAGATGAGGTTCAGCGGATCAACCAAGGGTGTCGTCCATCGCGGGCGCCGCAGGTCTCGTCGGGGGCCGGGCGTTCGCCCGGCAGGAGGCGGGAGGGTTCAGGGCGTGAAGGCGAGGCTGGCGATCCGCACCGCGACCCTGCCGTCGACCGTGACGAGGTCGCCCGTGCCGATCACCCGGCCGTTGCTGCGCAGCGTGACCTCGACGCCCTCCCTCAAGGCCGCGGGCTGGAGCGCCACGATGGCGCCGGGCTGCCACGTCTCGATCTCGGCCAGCGGCACCACGAGGCGGCCGATGTCGAAGTCGACCGCGATGTCGAAGGGGAGCGGCCCCGCGGGGGGCTCGTCGGTGGGTCCTGCCATCGGATGGCTCTCGGCCTTGAGGGTTGCGTCGGCGAGGGGCTCGACCGCGAGGCAGGCCCAGCCCTCGCCGGCCGCGCGGAAGCGGTAGAGGGCGTCGCCGGCCCGCAGCGCCGCCAGCGCGGGGTCGAGGCCGGCCGGCATCACGGCGACGCCGCCGGGGGCGAGGCCCGCGGCGGCCGCGAGGGGCAGCACGAGCCGGCCCAGCGTGACGTAGGCGTCGCGCGTGAGATCGGCCTTGAGCCGGCCCCACACGCGCCGCGCGGGCGGCGCATCGCCGAACAGCCCCGCCAGCGTCGGCAGCGTCGCCGCGAGGTCGACCGCGACGGGCTCGGGCGCGACGCCCTGGAGGGTCGCGCGGAACCAGCGCAGGTCGCCGGATTCGGGGTCGGCCTCGGCGATCTCCCGCCACGGGCCGGCGGCCTCGATCGCCGCGGCGCCGTGCGGGTGGGGCGGCAGCGCCGAGAGTATCACGGCCAGCACGGCGTCGAGCAGGGCGTCGCGGAGCGCCGGCGGCAGCAGGCCGAAATCCGCCATGGCGAGGTCGGCCCCGCAGACGGCCTTGAACGGGAAGGCGAGCGGCACGGCCACGACCCGCGGCCCGGAGGCGAAGCGCAGGCGCAGCGCCGTAGCCTCGCCGTCCGGCGGGCCGCCGAGCGCCAGGAGCGCGGACGAGCGGCCGACGAGCGGCAGCGGCTGCCCGACGCGGCTCACCAGGGCGTTCCAGAGCGCGTCGTGCTCCGGGGCCTGGCTGGAGCGGGGCGGCCTCCAGAGGATGGCCTGTCCCCCCGTCACAGGTCGTCCCGGTCCGGCGCTCGTGCCGCGGCGAGGCGGCCCGGCGCCCCGCCGGCCTCACCGGCGGCCTCGACGGCGTCGAACACCCGGACGGCGCCCTTCGGGAAGCGGCGCTGCAGCCGCTCGACCAGGGCCCGCGCGGCGGCCTGGAGGTCGGCCGAGGCCTCGCCCGCGACCCGGGCCAGGATGACGTCGACGCCCGCCGCGGTGACCGTGACCGTGAGGCTGCGCAAGCCGTCGCCGGCGGCATCGAGCGGGACCTGGATCGTCACCGGCTGGCCGGGCGCCACGCCCTCCTCGGCCCTGACGGCCCGCTCGACCCGGTCGGCGATGCCGTCCACGCGCGCCGCCGTGGAGGGCCGGACTGCGGCCCCCGCCTCCGCGGCTCCGGCGGCTTCGGCCGGCCTGCCGGTCGCGAGTGGCACGGAGGCGCTCGCCGCGACGGCCAGCGCCGAGGGATCGGGCGCCACGGCCTCCGCGAGCAGGCGCCGGTCCTCGGCGCCCCCTCCGGGGCCGACCCGCGGGCCGTCGTCCTCCGTCGGCGCCGCGCGGCCCGCCTCGGCGACGGGCGCCCCGGCGTCCTGCGCCCAGAGCGACGCCAGCGAGGACGGGCGGCGCCCGGCGGCGCCGATCCCCCCCTGGCCCGCCTCGCCGCCCGCCTCGCCCCCCGCGGCACCCGTCCGGGCCGGCGGGGCCATCAGCCCCGCGGCGGCGAGCAGCCCCGCGGCGCCCTCGCCCGCTTCCGGCGAATCGTGGCCGTCGTCGCGCCGGGCTTCCCCGCGGCCGCCGCGCCGGCCGTCCCGCTCCTCGCGCGACAGGGCGCCGTCGAGCGTCCGGCCGAAGAGCGCGGCGCGCGGGTCGTCGGCCTGGGACGGATGCTGATGGGACCCCGCGCCGGCGTGGCGCCGCAGCCCCGCGTCGCGGCCCCCCGCGTCCTTCGGCCTGTCGTCGAAGCGGGACGCGCGCGACTGCCCGGCCTGCGGGCGGGCGCCGCCCGTCTCGGCCGAGCTCCCAGCCCCCTGCCCCGAGGGTCCGATCCTGCTCATCTCAGCTCCTGGCGCCGGTTGCCGAACATCTCCTCGACCTCGCCGTCCTCGGCCAGGGTGGCGGCGGCCTCGGCCTTGTCCCGGAGGTCGTCGGTGAGGAACGTGTACTTGTCCTTGACCCTGGTGGCCGAGCGGTGAGCCGCGGCCGAGGCCCTGGCCTCCTCCTCGAGCCGGTGCAGCACGTGGACCGCGCGCTCCACGGCGTCGGTCAACTGCCCGTGCCGCTTCTCCAGGTCGACCACGGCGCCCCGCGTGTCCTCGATGGCGTCGCGGTCGACGACGCGGCCCAGCACGCCGGCGTAGATGGCGTCCTCGCGCGCGTCGAGCGTGGCGGCGCTGGCCGCGACCTCGCCGCGCGCCCGGTTCACCACGCCGTGGCCCTCCTCGACCTCGCGCCGCTTCGACTGGAGGGCGCGCAGTGCCTGCTCCTCCTTCAGGGTCTTGACCTTGAGCAGGACCCGCATCTGGCCGATCATCGGGTCAGCGCCTTCAGCTTCTGCAGCACGGTGTCGAAACCGTCGAACTCGTCCGTGCCCTGCTGGAGGAAGGCGTTGATGGCCTTGTATTTGGCGATGGCGAGGTCCGCGTCGGGGTCGCTGCCCTTCTTGTATTCGCCGACCTTCACGAGCAGCTCCACGTCCGCGTAGGCGGCGAGCCAGGAATTGACGCGGCTCGCCATGGCGACGTGCTCGCGGCTCGCGACCGCGTTCATGACGCGGCTCTTCGAGCTCAGCACGTCGATGGCCGGGTAATGGTTGGCGGAGGCGAGCTTGCGCGACAGGATGATGTGGCCGTCGAGGATCGAGCGCGTCTCGTCCGCCACGGGCTCGTTCATGTCGTCGCCCTCGACCAGCACCGTGTAGAGCGCCGTGATCGAGCCCTTGTCGTTCATCCCCACCCGCTCCATCAGCTTGGGCAGGTTGGCGAAGACCGAGGGCGGGAAGCCGCGCCGGGTCGGCGGCTCGCCGGCCGCGAGCCCGATCTCGCGCTGGGCGCGGGCGAAGCGCGTCACGCTGTCCATCAGGAACAGCACCTTGCGGCCCTGGTCGCGGAAATATTCCGCGATGGCGGTCGCCACGAAGGCCGCCTTGGCGCGCTCCATCGAGCTCTTGTCGGAGGTCGCCACCACGAGGATCGACTTGGCCAGCCCCTCGGGGCCGAGGTCGTGCTCGATGAACTCCCGCACCTCGCGGCCGCGCTCGCCGATCAGCGCCATGACGGTGACGTCCACCTCGGCGCCCTTGACCAGCATGGACAGCAGGGTCGACTTGCCCCCGCCAGCCGCCGCGAAGATGCCCATGCGCTGGCCTTCGCCGCAGGTGAGGATGCCGTCGAGCGCCCGCAGCCCGAGCGGCAGCGGCCGGTCGATGACCCTGCGCGTCATGGGGTCCGGCGGGGCCTGGTAGACGGGGTAGTGGGCGGCCGGCGCGAAGGGCCGCGGGCTGCCGTCGATGAAGTTGCCCATGCCGTCGATGACCCGGCCCAGGAGATCGGGGCCGACCGCGACCGACTGCACGCGGCCCGTGCGGCGCACCTCGGTGCGCGGCGACACGCCCTGGGTCTCGCCGATCGGCGACAGCAGCGCCTCCTCGTTGAGGAAGCCCACGCATTCGGCGAAGAGCCGCGCGCCCGTGGCCCGCGTCACGAGCTCGACGATCTCGCCCACCTGCACGTCCGGCACGGCCGCGTAGATGATGGTGCCCACCACCTTGCGGACCCGCCCGGTCACCGCATAGGGCTCGAAGGCGGCGGCGCGGGCCGCGATCTCCGCGGCGAGGCGGCCGGCGCGGCCGGCGACGCGGAGCCGGCGCTCGCGCGCGATCTCCGCGGCGGCGCTCACGCGGGGGCCTCGGCCGGCTCGCGCCGGCGGGCCGCGACGCCGCGGATGGCCTCTTCGAGCTCGGCCGCCCGGCCCGCGACGTCGGCCTCGACGCGGCCGATCCGGGTCTCCAGCACCACCTGCGAGTCCGCCAGCGTCGGGTCCTCGACGACGTCGACCAACTCCACTTCCGGGAATTCCGCCGCGATCTCGCCGATGCCGGCCCGGAAGCGCCCGTGGAGCGCCGGGGGCACCCGCAGCTCGGCGCGCTTCTCGCGCCGCATCTGCTTCAGCGCCCCCCGCACGGCCGACCGCGCGCGGGCGTAGTCGTCGAACTCCGCGACGAGCCGGCGCACGCAGAGCGCCACCACCTGGGCGAGCTCGGCCTCGACGGCCTCGAGGCTCGCGTCGAGGGCGGCGCTCTCCCCGAGCAGCCGCTCGAAGCTCTCGACGCGGGCGCGCTCCAGCCCCTCCCGATAGCCCTCCTCGCTGCGGCGCCGGTGGGCCTCCTCCGCGTCCGCGACGATCTCGGCCGCGCGGTCCTCCGCGGCCCGCAGCAGGCCCGTCGCGGCCGACACGGGCGCGAAGGCCGCGGCCGGCAGCAGGTGCGCGCCCGACGGCAGCGCGTAGCCGAGTTCGCTCAGCCGATAAGCGCCGACCATGCCCCGATCCTCCGCCTCAGCAGCCGAACGATGTGGTCCCCGTGCTCCTGCGTCAGGAGGCCGGCCCGCGGGGCGGCCGGCTCGGGCGCGGCGTCGATCCGGCGCCGCAGCAGCGGCGCCAGCCCAGGCTCGACGAGCTCGACGAAGCCCGCCAGGGCGCCGAGCCCGAGCCCCGCGAGCGCCCCGCGCGCCGCCGCCGTTTCGACCCCGGCCTCCAGCACCGACGCGCCGGCCCCGGGCGGGCAGAGCCCGGCCAGGGGGGCGTGCAGCAGCGCGGCCTCCTGGGTGGCGACCTGGAAGCCCGCCTCCCCGAGCACCGCCCTGACCCTGTCGCGGTCGGCCTTCATCACGACCCTGACGACCTCCCGGTGCAATATGGCGGCGCCGAGGGCCGCGGCCGCCTCCCGCACCAGGGCCATGGGCTGGGACGCGAGCAGCACGCAGAGCCGCGTGTCGCGGCTGGAGGCGATCCGCGCCAGGACCTCCGGCGTGACCTCCGTCCCGCCGAGCCGCAGGTGGCGGGACAGGGCGCGGTTGAGCGGCCCGTGGAAGGCCGGGTGGCGGGCCAGCGCGGCCAGGGGCGCGGCGGAGAGCGGCGAACCGGGATAGTCGAGCGCGAGCGCGTGGTCGATGGGGCGGGCGATCACCGCGGCGAGGCGCGCGGCGAGGTGCCAGGGCTCGGGATGGGCCGCGAGCGCGGCCGCGGCGGCGGCCATCAACGGCCCCCGCCGGGCCCGGCGGGCGAGCCCCCGGTCACGACCGCTCGATGGCGGGCATCGCCGAGACGGCCACGGCCGTCCTGCGGGTCTTGCCCTTCAACTTGAGGATGTAGACCGCGCAGGCCACGAGACCCGCGAGCATCACGGCCATGGCGGCGCCGAGGAGGCCCGCGATCTGCCAGAACCGGCCCGCGTCCGTGTCCCGCACGCTCAGCCCCGGCAGCACCTCCACGGTCGGGTCGACGGCCGGGCCGGTCGCCTGCTTGCTGGGCTGGCTCTCGGTCAGCACCACCGTCACGGCCGCATAGTCGAGCCCCTCGATCGAGCTGCTCACGAGGCGGCGGATCTGCGGCACCAGGAACTCGATGTCGGTGCCGGGCTGGTGCTTGATGAAGACCGCGGCGGAGGAGGGCTTGACGCTCTGGCCGAGCTGGGGCGCGTCGGGCAGCACGATGTGGACGCGCGCCGTCACGACGCCGTCGATCTGGCTCAGGGTCTGGGCCACGTCCTCGCCGAGCGCGTAGATGTAGCGCACCCGCTCCTCGAAGGGCGATGACATGATGCCGGACTTCTGGAACACCTTGCCGATCGAATCGCGCGTGTTCTTGGGGTAGCCGCGGTCGTTCAGCAGGGCGATCGAGCGCAGCATGTCGCGGTTGTCGACGCTGAGCGTGAAGCCGTCCTTGCCCTTGGCGACCTTGTCGGCCGAGATGCCGTTCGACATCAGGACCGCCAGCATCTGGTTGGCCTCGACCTCGGTGAGGTTCGAGTAGAGGTCGCTCTGGCATCCGGCCAGCAGGAGGCCGAAGCCGATCGCCAGCGCGCGGAGCCAGTTGCCGGACCGCGCCCCCCCGTCCCGGCCGGCCCCCGCCATCACTGGCCCTTCATCAGCGTGTCGAGCGACTGGGTGGCCTTGCCGGTGAGCTTGGACGAGACGTCCACCAGGATGGTGTATTGCGCCACCTCCATCTGCATGGCGAGCAGCGCGTTGGTGTCGACGACGTTGGACTTCATGATGGCGTTGAGGCGCGTGTTGCGGTCGTCGAAGACGCCGCGCAGCTTCTGCAGCCCGCCCAGGATCGTGTCGCCGCTGGTGCTCGTGGCCGCGGGCTTGGCGCCGTCGAGTTCGAGGGAGCGCCGGACGCGCTCGCGCCCGGCCGCGTCCGACGCCGGATCGACGGCCGCCGCTTTGGGGTCGGCCGCGATCTTGGCCGGGTCCTGGTTGGCGGGGTTCTGGGCGGGCGTCACGCCCTGGCGCGCGAGCGAGTCCTCGAAGGCCGACGCCGACTGCGGGTTCGCGGCCTTGCGGAAGCCCTCGCCCAGCGAGGGTCCGCCGCCGCCGCCCAGGGTCGCCAAGCTCAAAGCCGTCATGAACGTCGGACCCCATCGTTTTGTTGCATCCGTCCGTAGCATCCCTCGATCCGGCGACAAAGGGCCTCGGCGGCCCGATGCCGAAAAATAGTGAACCGCCCCGCGCCGGGCGGGCTCACGGCTCGATGGCGTCCAGCATGTCGCGCGCGCTGCGCGCGAAGGCCGTGCCCCCGGCGGTCTCGACCACGTCGGCGAGCGTCCGTCTCGCGGCCTCCCGGTCGCCCTGGCGCGACAGGGCGAGGCCCAGGAAGGTGCGCACGGCGTCGCTGGGCGGCAGCCGGCGCAGGATCGCCAGCGCCTCGTCGATCTGCCCGCGGTAGAGCTTCACCAGGGCCGTGCCGATGGGGCCGCCCTCCTGGTCCGGCCGGGCCGCCGCGACGCCGGCGAAGACGGCCGCCGCGGGGCCGTCGAGCCCCCGCGACAGGGCCATGAAGCCGATGTCCATGAGGGTGCGCATGTCCTCGGCCTCCAGGATCCCGCCCACCTCCGTCCCTCGCCCCTCCGCCACTCGCCCCTCCGTCAGTTCACGTCGACGAGGCCGGCGAGCTCCGCCTCGGCCGACAGGTGCATCAGCAGCAGGAGGCGCTGCGCGAGGCGCAGGTCGTCGGCATGGTCGGGATCGCGCCGGGCGATGCGCGACGCGCCCGACAGGTAGGTCTGGGCGGCGCGGCGGTGGCCGCGCTTCATCTCGCACAGGCCCGCGATGCAGTAGGAGCGCGGGTGGCCCACCTCGGGCCCGAAGCTCTCGACCGCGAGCGCCAGGGCGTCGTCGAACCGTCCGAGCCGGGCCGCGCAGACCGCGAGGCCGACGAGCCCGTAGACGCGGACGGCGGGGGGCTCCAGCAGCGCCGCGAGGCCGATCCCCGCCTCGCCCAGGCGGTGGTCGGCGGCGGCGGCCTCGGCGCAGCCGTAGAGGACGGCGGCGCCCGGCCGCGGCGCCGCGGCGCCGTCGAGGCTCGCGATCACGCGCGCCGCGAAGGCCGACAGGTCGCCCCCGTCCCGCGACACGAGGCGCCGCGCCGCGGCGCTCGCGTCCTCCCCGCCGGCCGCGCCGTGCGACACGCCGTCGAGCGCGTCGACCAGCACCTGCCGCACCCGCCGCGGGTCGAGGCCCGGGTGGGGGCCGGGCGCGCCCGCCCGGAGGGCCTGGCCGGGCTTCGGGAAATCGAGGGAAACCTGCATTCTGAAGACCGGATCCTCGCGGCCGGGCCGGGCCGAAGCCCGGGGCCGCGCGACAGCGTTACGACGCGCCACGGCACCGCGCTGTGACGAACGGTACATGGGGCACGGGCCGGAGCCTTTACATGCGCAGGAGGTGGGGTATCGGCTGCCCGGCGGCCGGCCGGGGTTTCAGGGCGTCGCATTTGTCGAAGAGCGGGGGCGGCGGGATCGGGGATGCGCAACGGACGGCGGAGCACGATCGACTGGACGGCCGCCTCCGACGAGGGCGAGGCCGCCGGGGCCTCGGCCGCGGTCGAGGCCTGGCTCGCCGCGCAGCCCCCGGCGCGGCCGGAGGCCGCGTGGGAAGACGTGCTGGGCCGGTTGCGCGACGGCCTCCAGCGACTGATGGGGACGGAGCTCGTCCGGACCGATCCGGTCTGCCGCGACGTCATCGGGCGGCTCGACGCGGCGTCGAGCCTGGCCGACCTCGACGCCGCCATGGACGTGATCGCGTCGCGGATCCCCGCGGCGGCCCGGGCCGGGGAGGCGCCGCCCCCGTCCCCCGTCGCCGTCCCCGCCCCGGCGGAGCGCCGCAGGGCGCGGTCGCTGCGCGGCATCCTGGGGCTGTGAGACGAGCGAGACGGGCCCGCCGGGCCGAACAGTGACGAGGACCGACCATGCTCAACACCGTTTCGACCCTGACGGGCTCACCCCTCTACGCGGTGCCGCCCGGTTCGCAGGTCGCCGAGGGCACGGATCCCGCGACCTTCGAGGGCTGGCCGGAGGCCGTGAAGGTCCGGTTCGTCCAGGCCAACGGCACCGGCACGCCGCCGGCCGTGATCGTGGGGCCGGCCGGTTCGGCCCGGATCCTTGCGACGGTCGACGCCGCCGGCGCCGAGGTCGCGACCGATCCCCTGCCGGCCGGGTTCGACGACCTGCCCGAGGACCTCGACCCCGGCGCCTTCCAGTCCTGGTCGAACGACCTCCAGCTCTTCTACGTGCGGAGCCACCTCGCGCCGGGCGAGGACAGCGTGACCATCGGGCCGGACGCCGGCGCCATCGAGGCCAGGGTCGGCGCGGCGGGCGAGGGCGTGGCGGTGTCGGGCGGACCGGCGCCCGACACCGCCGACGCGGCCGACTTCTTCTCCTGGCCGCAGGACGTGCAATACGCCTACTACCAGACGCACCGCGACGGCGCCCTGCGGCTGGACCTCACCGGCGGCGGGGGGAGCGGCGTGCCGGTCGCGCTCGCATATGACGGCGTCACCTACACGGTGCTGGCCCGGGCCGAGCAGCTCGCCGCCGTCGGCGTCGACGCCGCGACGCTGACGACCGCGCCGACGCGGTCCGGCGCGCCCGACCCCGCGACCTTCGCGCTCTGGCCGCGCGAGCTCCAGCGCGACTACGTGCTGTCCTTCGCCGAGTCCAACGGCCAGGGCGGCGTCGCCTATCCGGCCACGGCCGTGCTCGGGGGCGGCGCGGTCGTGGCCAGCATCGCGGCCGGGGGCGCGGACGTCGACGTGCGGGCGGCCCCCTCGGGCTTCGCCGCCGCCCTCGCGGCCTCGACCCTGCCGTCGCTCGAAACCTATCTCGCGTGGCCCGAGGCCGCGCAGGTGGCCTTCGCGCGGGCCAAGCTCGGCACGCTCTATCAGTCGATGAAGCTGGTGTCGGGGACGGCCACCGGCCTCGCCGACCCGAGCTCGCTCGTCGTCGCCCGCGACGCCGCGAGCCCCTCCGGCCTCACGCTCACGCCGACGCTCGGCGCGGCTCCCCAGGCCGGCGACCTCGGCCTGCTGCAGATGCTGTCGCCCGTCCAGCTCCAGACCTACCTCGGCCGGAACGGGACGGGGACGCCGCCCGCCGTGGTGCTGGGGACGAGCCCCAACCTGTTCATCGTCACGGCCTCCGCCACCGCCGCCCCGCCGGCCGTCACGGTGCAGAGCCTGCCGGCCAAGGCCGCCACGGCCGCGACCAAGGCGACCCAGGCACCATTGGTGAAGGACAGGGCCGAGGCGGCCAAAGATGTGACGCAGGGGGACTTCCTGGGCTGGACCCGGGAGGTGCAGACCTACGTCTTCGGCCGGGCCGCCCTCGGCACGCCCCCCGGGCTGCTGCTGGGCAGCCTGTCTGACGGCACGCTGGTCACGGCCTATTCGGGCCCTTCGGCCGCGGGCTACGCACTGGAGGGGGTCCCGACGGGCTTCGACGTGCGGCCGGACAGGCTCGACGGCGCCACCTTGGCGGGATGGTCCCCCCAGGCCCAGGCCCATTACGTCGCGGTGCACGGCACCGGAACGCCCCCGTCGCTGGTGATCGGACGCCGCGAGAACGAGTCGCTCGTCACCCGCGGGGCGGGATCGCCCGGCGCGGCCTACACGGTCGAGACCTATCCGAGCCAGGAGCCGGACCTGGTCACGAGCGACACGTTCAGAGGCTGGTCGCCGGCCGTCCAGGCCCACTACTTCGCCGTGAACGCCAAGTGGGTCGTCGACGGCCTGCCCAAGGCCCTGGTGCTCAGCCCCACCAATGCGAGCGAGACCGCACTGGTCACGGCGACGGACGCCTCCGCCACGGCCTTCACGGTGTCGGACTACGCGCCGGGTGGTCCCGCGACGCTCGACGGGAGCCTGTTCTCCGATTGGACGCCGGACGCGCAGCAGTATTACGTCAAGGGTCACGGCGGAGCGCCGCTGCTGATCGGGCCGAGCGGGAGCCGGTGGCTGGTGACGGCGTCGGGCCCGTCCGGTCAATACCTGAACGCGGAAACCTATCCCGCCACGGCGCCGGCCGATCTCGATGCCGCCACCTTCAATGGCTGGTCGCCGACCGTGCAGGATTTCTACGTGACGACGAACGGAGCCGGCACGCCTCGGTCGCTGGTCATCGGCAAGGAGGCGTCCCAATGGCTCGTCTCGCGGCGCGTCGACGGCACGAGCGGCCTGGCCGTGCAGGCGCTGGCCGTGCAGACGATCCAACACACGATGAACGTCCTCGGTTCGATCCTCGTCCTCCCCTCCACCTACGACAATGGAGTCGGCTCGACCTCCGCCCCCGCCACGATCGCGACCTTCCTCGGCTGGACCCCGGAGGTGCGGGCCTACTACATCGCCCACCATCTCGACGCGGCGACCGACACGTCCAAGCCGCCGCAGACCACCCTGGCGTCCGGCATCGTGATCCTCGCGCCGGCGGGCGACCCCAGCGGGGTCACGTCGCTGCTGCCCTACAACAGCCTGCCGGGGGGGTATGTGGGCCTGACCTCGGGCGTCAACGACGGCGTGGCGCAGAAGCTGTTCCCGGTCTACGACGGCGTCGTCAACCTCCTGTCGCCGAAGCCCGCGGGCTTCACCACGGCCCCGGCCAGCCTGTCGCCCGCCGTCTTCGCGTCGTGGAACTCGGCCTTCCAGCTCGAATACATCCACAACAACCGAGCCAGCCTGCTCCCGGCGACGGCCGCGACCGTCACGGTCAACGCCGCCGGCACCGCGACGGCCCTGTCGACTGACGCCGGCGCCAGGACCGTGCCGGTGCCGCAGTACCTGCGGATCGGCGCGAGCGTGACGACCGAGACGCCGGTCGACGTCTTCGCGGGGGGACGGAAGTCGCCGGCGGGCTACGGCCTGACCGTCTACACGGCGCAGAACCTGCAGAAGCAGGACATCGCCAAGATGTCCATCGTCGACCAGACCGCGCTGAGCGGCATACCGGCGTTCAACACGCTCGCGACGGGGCTCGGGCTTTCGACCTCCACGACGTCGATCGGCTACCTCGTGTCGAGCGCGCTCAAGCGCATCGACAGCCCGACCGGCACCCTGACGGGAGACGACGCCTCCTTCGCGCCGGCGGCGCTGTCGGTGGACGGCAACATGAGCGCCGACGACAAGAACGTCTTCAAAGCCGAGATCAACAACATCGGCACGATGCTCAGCGGCTCCGCGATCTACTCGCCCAGCGACGTCAGCCAGAAGATCACGGAGATCATGACGCGCTTCACCCGGGCCAACGCCTTCGCGGTCGGGCTTCCAGGCAGCGTCACGATCGTCGGCATCTATGGGAAGGAGGGGAAAAGCGGTGGGACTTTCGCCGACATGGGCACGGCTTGGTCGTCTTCGGCGCAGGACGCTTTGAACTTCTTGAGCTATTATAAGATTCCAGTCGACGGCACTTTCGTCACGGTCACGAACGAGAATCTGCTCAACGCCATCAATGCGTCTCAGGCACAGAACCCGAAGATAGAAAACACGAATACGACAAGCAATCAGGTTGTCAACATACCGATAACCAATAGCACTGGTTACGTTTCGGTCGGTTTCCCCACGGACGACTCAGGAAATATCGGCCTGATCGAGAGTGTCGATGTCTCGTTCACATCACACAAGCAGAGCTACGACACGTTCATGCAGCAGGAAAAGATCATGCTGCAGACGCAGAACAACGGCTTGGCGGTGGCCAGGACCGGTTCGGTCGTGGACGCCTCCGGGAACGCGATATCGGGCAAGCTCGACCTGCCCAACCTCATCTACTACTTCCAGCTCTACACCAACCTGGCCGGCGAGGCCAAGGTGCGCGCCGACACGGAGGAGATCAACGAGACCAACAACCTGCTCAAGCGGTATGGCGTGATGCAGCAGATCATCAATGCCACCATGGCGCAGTTCAGCGCCAGCGAATCGACCGGGACCGACCAGCCGAAGAAGGGCCTCGCGGGGACCACCGACGCCAGCCAGCGGCTGCAGTGGAACGCCGCCGAGGCGATGTTCAGCAGCAATTTCACGCCCTACGTGGCCGACCCGATCGAGACCATGAAGGGCATCACGCGTCCGCGGAACTACCTGAGCGACTCCCGCAATTCCAACCAGTGGCAGCAGATCGGCACCCAGCTCAGCGATACGGTGACGCTGCTCAACCAGGACAGCCAGCTCAAGATGAACGACATCAACTCCGAGACGAAGCAGAAGGACCGCAACTACGACCTCGCCAGCAGCGCGCTGTCGAAGATGTACGACAACCTGCAGAAGATCCTGGCCGCCAGTTGATGGACGGCAGCGCGTCCGGAGGCTGAACCGTGAAGATCAAGAACCTCGACATCGGCCTCGAATCGATCACCCAGGTCGGCCACGGGCAGGACGTGCACCTGCCGAAGGAGGGGTCGCTCGCGCCGACCTTCATGCCGGAGGTGCGGCCGCTCGACGACGTGCTGCGCAGGCCCTCGCTCGACGAGCGCCTGCCGAACCTCCTCCAGCCGCAGGTGCTGGACGCGACGCTGCTCGAACCCGCCGTGCTGGCCGAGACGCGGCTGTCCACCCAGGCCGTGTTCGCCGAGGCGGCCCGGGGGGCCAGCGGCCACCGCCGCCGCGTGCTCGACCAGGCCGCGCTCTACCTCGACGACGACGCGGCGCTCGACGACGAGGTCCGGGCCTCGCTCGCGGCGCTGCTGCGCGCATGAGCGGCCTGCCCACGGCACCCCGGCCCGGCGCGCCCCCGGCGGCGCCGGGAACGCCGCGGCCCACCAGCGCGCGGCAGCGCGACTTCCTGCTGCTCAACATCTACGTCCTGGCCCAGCACGGCTACGTGGATCGCGCCGGCGTGCTGGCCGAGGCCCTGTACCTGCTGGGCGACGGCACCGTCGAGGTCCAGGTCGCGCGCGCCGTGCTGCGCTTCTTCGCGGGGGAATGGACCGCGACGCTGGCCTGCCTCGACGAACTCGACCGCACGGACCCGATGGAGCGCTTCGGCGCCTACGTGCTCGACGACCGCCAGCGCATGCGCCGCTACCTCCGCGCGCGCTGCCTGTGGGAGCTCGACGACAAGGCCCGGGCGCGCGACGCCGTGGACGTCTACCTGCGCCACGGCCCGGCGGGGGACGGGGACGGCTGATCCGGCTTCCGGGCGAGTGCTCCCCCTCGCCGCTCGTCGCGCGGCGGCAGGAGGGGGGCGGCCTTCGGCCGGGCATCCTTGCGCTGGATCCCCGCCTGCGCGGGGATGAGCGGAGGGAGGTCGTCGGTCCGTGGTCCTTTCGCCCCCGGCACGGCCGCGCTGTGTCGTTCGACACAGGCGCCCGCCGCGCGGCGGTCTAGATCGGGGGCACGCAAAAGGGAGACCAGGGCATGTCCATCCTCGACGGTTTGCCGAAGGATCGGGAGCAAGGCGCGACCGCGGCGCTGCTGGCGTCGCAGATCGTGTCGGGCGCCACGAAGGGCGCCGATCTCAACCCGCGCCAGCAGAGCATCGTCGACCTGCTGGGCGAGGGTCTGTCGCTCGCGGACATCTGCGGCATCACCAAGGAAGAGCGGGACGTGTTGCTGGCCCAGAGCGGGCAACTGCTGAAGGCGGGAAACGTCAAGGGCGCGCAGGACGTGCTGATCAACCTCCTGCAGCTCGAACCCACCGACCACCGCGTCTCCTACACGCTCGGCATCACGTTCCAGATGCAGGGCGACTTCGCCAGGGCCGGCAAGCTCTTCGCCCAGGCCATCGCGCTCGACGCCAGCCGGCAGGACAGCTACGCCCGGCTCGGCGAATGCTTCATGGCCAACCGCGAGGACGACTCGGCGCGGGGCTGCTTCGAGGCCGCCCGCATCGACCTCGGCGGCGGGCCGCCGCGCCCCGACACGCGCGACCACGCCGGCCGCATGATCGCCGTGCTGGACGCCCGCGCGGCCGGCTGACCCTCCCCCGTCGTTCCCCTTCTTCCCCTTCCCCCCGTCGGCCCCGGCCCCGCGCCCGGCCGGCGCACGAGGCCCGCCATGATCGACTCCACGACCAACACCGTCACCCAGACCACGACGACCTCCTACTGGAGCCGGACCGTGGAGGGGACGAACGGCATCGGCGGCACGGCGCCCACCACCGGTGCCGGCAGCATCGCGGGCGGGGGGCCGGCCCCCGACGCCGATCCCCTGTCGCTCCTCAAGGCCGCCATGAGCAGCCTCGCCGACATCATGCCCAAGATGACGGGCGACGAGGTCGACGTCCTGCTCGGCAGCATCATCGCCAAGATGAAGGACGTGACCGACCAGGGCGATCGCGATTCGATCAACACCAACATGGAGGCCAAGAAGAACGCCATCCACCAGAAGGAGGCCAGCCTCAAGGACGCCGAGACGAAGATGGAGAGTGCGGCCGACAAGATGAAACACGCCAGCCTCTGGGACAAGATCAAGCTCGCCATGTCGTATGTGGGCGCGATCCTGACCATGATCGCGGGGGCCGTGATGATCGCGACCGGCGTCGGCGCGGTGGCGGGCGCCTGCCTGATCGCGGCGGGCGCGATCATGCTGGTGCTGGCCATCGACCAGACGGTGGAGACGGCGGAGAAGGACCAGGGCAAGGGCAGCCTCGGCATGTTCGGCATGATGGTGAAGGCCTGCTACGAGGGGACCCACAGCGGCTGCACGGAGGAGGAGGCCGAGGCGGCCGCCGAGAAGGGCCAGATGGGCATCCAGATCGGCCTCATGGGCGTGGCCCTCCTGCTGTCGCTGCCCGCCATGGCGGGGTCGGCCGCGAGCCTGGTGTCGGGCGGGATGAAGCTGGCCTCCAGGGTCGCCGAATCGGTCTCCGAGTTCGCCGGCATGGGCGAGACCGTCGCGTCGAGCGTCACCGAGGCCAGCGCCAGCGTGACCGAGGCCGTCGAGACGTTCCAGACCTTCCTGCAGGGCGGCTCCGACGCCGCCGACGCCGCCGCCCAGACGGCGCGGTTCCAGAGGATGGCCACCATCCTCACCCGGATCAACGAGGCCGCGACGGCCGGGTCGCAGGTCGTCGACGGAACCGCCACGGGAGTCAGCGCGGCCTACAGTTACGAGGCCACCCAGGACTCGTCCGACGCCAAGAAGTACCAGGCCGAGGGCAAGCGCTTCGAGGGCCTCGGGGCATTGCTGGACGACCTCATGGACGCGGCCATGCTGCGCCTCAAGGGCAGCGGCGAGCGCTACAACGGCATGCTCGAAGCGCTGATCGAGAACGTGAAGGACAGGGGCGAGACCCTGAACCGCATCGGCGCAAAAGCCTGAACCCCGCCGGCCCATCCCATCAGGTCAGGAGGCCGACATGGCCGACAGCACGATCAGCACCTACGTCCCGAAGAGCTTCTACGACGCGGGCGGGCAGCTCTCGATCCAGGGCGACACCCAGGCCGAGGCCCAGGGGACGGCCGACGCCGTCGCGACCGGCATCCAGAGCTACGTCGGCACGCTGCCGCCCGCCGAGGCCGCGCGGTTCATGGCGGCCGTGAATGCGGCGAGCCCCAGCCTCTTCGCGCCGGACGGCAAGGTGGCGCCCGACCTCCAGGGGCGCCTGGAGGGGCTGGAGTCCGCGCTCGAAGCCTTCAAGGGCCTGCTCGTGTCCGGCAACGACTTCGACCTCCTGGCCCGCGTCATGATCGAGCGCATGGGCCAGCAGCGCCACGAGGCGGTCAACGACCGGCAGCAGTTGCGCCAGATGGCGCAGTCGGAGCTGATGGCGAGCGCCGGCGAGCTCGACAAGGCGGCGTCCGACATGATGTCGGGCGCCGTAGCGTCCCTGGTGCTGAGCTGCGTGTCGGCCGCCGTCTCGATCGGCTCGGCGGCCGGAGCCGCGGGCGCCAAGCTCAGCGCGCTCAAGACGGAGATGCGGTCCACGACCCGGCTCGGCCAGATCGACGGCGAGCTGGCCAGCCGGGAGGAGGGCCAGGCGGGGAAGAGCTTCAGGACCGGCAGCTCGGTGGCGGAATCGCCCGAGCCCCTGCCGACCTCGACCCAGCCCAAGCCGAAAGCCGAGGCGACGACGGGCGACCTCGACGCCGGCGGGGATGCCGGCACCCCGAGCTCGACGCGGAACAATGCGAGTGTCAGGTTGGAGAGCAGCAGGGCGGACGAGGCCGATTCGCAGAAGGTCACCGAACAGTCGACCGCGAAACTGCACGAGATGAAGGCCGATGAGACCGTGCAGATCAAGGCCGCGCAGAGGAGGTCCACGGCGGGCGACGCGACGATGCAGGTCGGCATGGCGGTGGGGCACCTCACCGAGGGCGGGGCCAACGCGGCCACCACCATGGCCCAGTCCGAGGCCAAGAAGGCGGAGGCGCGGGCGAAGGTCGACGACGCCGGGGCCGAAGCGATCAACGCCATGGCGGACTTCAAGAAGGGGATGGTGGATTCCCTCGACGACATGATCCGGCAGGTCATCGGCACGCTGAAGGACATCCAGGAGGCCAAAGCCGAACGGATGCGCGCCTTCACGCACGTCTGAGGCGAGCCGCGCGGGGACGAGCGGCGGATCGGGGCCGATCGGCGGAAAACCGTACGACGGCCGGGACGGTGGGAGGGGGACCCGATGACGAACGACTTTCCCGCCGTCTGCGCGGCCCTGTGGGCGAGCCTCGGCCTGCCGCGGCCGCCGGCGGCGGGCCGCAGCGCCACGCTGACGGTCGACGACCGTGTCGTCACGCTGGCGCCGACGCCGGACGAGCGTCAGATCCTGGTGTCGGCCGCCTGCGGCACCCTCTCGTCCGACCCGTCGGCGATGCCGGAGCAGTTGCGCCGCCTGCTGAAGAACAACCTCGGCCTCCTGGTCACCAACGCCGCCTGCCTCGCGCTCGACGAGCGGGACGCCGAAGGTCGATCGCTGGTCGCCCGTGCGCTGTGCCCGTGCCTCGTCGAGGCCGTGCCGAAGATAACCAAAGCGATCGAAGACGTTCTACAGATGATCGACATCCAAAGCACGGTGGTGGATGATCGGTTCAACCGTCGGGAACCACCGGCGAATGCCCTGTCGTTCGCCTCGGATGAGAGCCTGATCTTCAGGTTGTGAAGGACGACTGCGGCAGAGGGCGGGGGATGCCAGGGTGACCACAGACTCACACGAGCGGAGCGGGGCGGAGGCCGACCTCCTGCGGGGGTTCCTGAACGGCTCCGTCGCGGCCAGCATCGGCCTGACGCGCGACGACCTTCAGGTCGGCCTCGACGTCGCCAAATCGCACCTGCGGCGCGGCGCCCTGGCGGACGCCCTGAAGGTCTACGCCGCGATGGTGCTGTGCTGGCCGAACGAGGTCGACCTGCAGATCGGCCTCGCCAACTGCGCCCTGCAACTGGAGGAGTTCCACCTGGCCCTCCAGGCCGCCTCGGTGGCGGTGGCGCTCGCGCCGCGCCACCCGCGCGGCTACTACCTGTCGGGCCGCGCCTGCCTGGGCCTCGGCCTCGCGGCCGAAGCGGTCGAGGACCTCGAGGATGCCGTGTCCTTCGGCCGGGAGGCCCGCGACGCCCTGGTGGTCGAGGAAGCCCGCAGGCTGCTGGGCGCGATGCCGCCCCCGGCCTCCTCGCCGGCGCGCACCGCCGCGATGGCCTGACGCCTTGGCCGGCGCCCCCTCCGCGTCGGGCGGCACCGGCGACGCGACCGGGGGCCGGCCGGCCCCCCTGTTCGGCCTCAACGCGGCCGAGATGGAGCTGCTCTCGACGCTGCTCGGCGAGATGACGGGCCGGATCGGGCTCGACGGCGACCGCATCCTGGACGGGCTCGGCCGGGGCGAGACGCTGTCGCAGGTGCTGAACCTGCCGCCGCGCTTCGGCGAGGTGCTGTACGGGCGCGCCCACACCTGGTTCGCGGCCGGGCGCCTCGACCGCGCCGAAACCCTGTTCCGGGTGCTCTGCGTGATCGACGGGCGCTCGGCCGACCATTGGGTGGGCTACGGCGTGTGCCTCCGGCGGCGCGACGCCTGGGCCGAAGCCGCCCTGGCCTTCGCGACCGCCGCGGCCGTGCGGCCCGACTGGGCCGTGCCGCATTTCCACGCGGCCGACCTCGCGGCCGCGCAGGGCCAGTGGGCGCTCGCCGAGGACCACCTCGCGGCTTTCGCGTCGCGGGCCGACGCGGCGCTCCCGGACCCGATGCTCCAGGAGGCCGCGAAGCTGCGCCGGGCCCTGGCGCTGCGCGCCGACCTCCGCGCCCGGGCCCAGGGCGTCTGACGTGAGCACGGGCGCCGTCAGCCCCGCCATGCTGAACCTGGTGCTCGGCATGCTGGCGCGATGGGACGCCGGGGCCGGGGACGCGATGGCGCTCGACGGCGGATGGGTCGACGCACGGGACCCGGCCGTTGCCGCGCCCGATCCCGCGTCCCGATCGGAGCCGCGGCGGCCGGATCCCCCGGCGACCTCGCCCGGCCTGCTGGCCCCGACGCGCGAGGCGGCGCGGGGCGATGCCGCGCCGCGCAGCGTGATCGAGGGCGATGTCCTGCCGCCCGCGGCCCCCGACGACGCCGCGACGCGCTTCGCGCCACCCGTGCCGGCCTCGTTCTCCCTCATCGGCCTGCGGGCCCCGCAGCCCGACGCACCGGCCGCGGCAGCGTCCGCCGGGCCGACCCCGGACCGGGACGAGCCGGGGCCCGAGGGCGCGGCGCCGTCGGGGCCGTCCGGCGCGGCGGTCCGAAGCCTCGCCGCGCCGCCGCAGCCCGCCCGCGCCGCGGCGGGCAGCGACGACCGCCGCGACGACACGCCAGCGGCGGCGGGCCACGCCCCCGCTTCGCCCGGTCCGATCGAAACCCCGCGCGCGTCGGCCGCCGGCCCGACGGGACGCGGGCCCGACGGGCCGCCGTCGCCCGACGGATCGGTCCCGGAGGCCCATCCGGAGGCCCATCCGAGTCCCTATGCCGACCCCGCGGACGCGGAGGCCGATCCGGCGGCGCCCGCCGCGCCGCCGCGGCCAGGGGCCACCCCGGCGGACGTGCGGCGCCACGAGCCCGTCCCGGGCGGCACGGCACCGACCCCGGCGACGGCCGCCCAGTCGCTGTCGGTCCCGGACGCGCCCCCGCCGGCCCTGGCGGCGCGGCGGCCCGCGATGGAGGAGCGGGATGCCGCGGACCCGGCGGCCGCGCGGGACGACCGCCGCATCGCCGCGGCCCGCCCCGACCCCCTCGCCCTGCCGGTGGCGGCGCGCGACCGCCTCGCCGACGTGGACTGGCTGATG
>CAXTBR010000043.1:0-38935 GCA_964242785.1 uncultured Lichenihabitans sp.
CCTGTCGCAGGTTTTGATCGGAAGAGCGTGTGACGCTCTCCCGAAACCTGCTTAGACCAGCACCGGCTGCACGACGCGGCCGGCGGTGCCGAAGACGCGCAGGTAGCGCTCGACCTCGTCGGGACGACCGAGCGCCTTGCGGGGATTGTCGGACAGTTTCACGGCCGGCCGGCCGTCGACGTCGGTGATCTTGCACACGAGCGAGATGGCCTTGAGGCCGCCGTTGGGGTTCGGGGCGCAGCCCGCGAAGTCGTTGGTGAGGTTGGTGCCCCAGCCGAAGCTCATCCGCACGCGCCCGTGGAAATGCGCGTAGGTGTCCTCGATCGTGTCGACGTCGAGCGCGTCGGAGAAGACCAGCAGCTTCTCGCGCGGGTCGCGGCCCCGCGCCCTCCACCAGTCGATGACCGCCTCGCCGCCCTCGACGGGGGGCGCCGAATCCGGGCGGAACCCGGTCCAGTCCGCCACCCAGTCGGGGGCGTCGCGCAGGAACGGCGCCGTGCCGAACGTGTCGGGCAGGACGATGAGCAGGTTGCCGCCGTAATATTTCCGCCAGTCCGCCAGCACCTGATAGGGCGCGCGGCGCAGGGCCGCCTCGTCCTCGGCGAGGGAGGCCAGGACCATGGGCAGCTCGTGGGCGTTGGTGCCCAGGGCTTCGAGGTCGTTGTCCATGGCGAGCAGCACGTTGCTGGTGCCCGTGAAGGCGTCGCCCAGGCCCTCCTTCAGCGCCTCGACGCACCAGCGCTGCCACAGGAAGCTGTGGCGCCGGCGCGTGCCGAAGTCCGAGATCCGGAGGTCGGGCAGGGTGCGCAGCCGCTCGACCTTGGTCCACAGCTTGGCCTTGGCGCGGGCGTAGACGACGTCGAGCTGGAAGCGGCCGAGACCCTTCAGGGCCGCGCGCGAGCGCATCTCGTTGATGATCGCCAGCGCCGGGATCTCCCACAGCGTGACGTCGACCCAGGACCCCGAGAAGGACAGCTCGAACTGCCCGTCGCGCGTCCGCAGCTCGTAGTCGGGCAGGCGGTAGTCGGCGAGCCAGGCCAGGAAGGCGGGCTCGAAGATGTGGGCGCGGCCGTAGAAGCTGTTGCCCGCGAGCCAGATCATCTCCTTCTTGCTCACGGACAGCGAGCGGGCGTGATCGAGCTGCTCGCGGAGTTCCGCCTCGTCGATCTCGTCGGCGATGCGCACCGGCGTGGTGCGGTTGACGAGCGAGAAGGTGACCTTCTGATCCCGGTAGAGCCCCCAGATCATCTGGAGCATCAGCAGCTTGTAGAAATCCGTGTCGAGCAGGCTGCGGACGATCGGATCGAGCTTCCAGGTGTGATCGTAGACGCGCTTGGCGAGGTCGATCGTGGTCATGGCGTACCCCGATGGTGCGGCGCTGGCCTGGGCTGCGCCCGCCGGCCCCGTCGCCGGCCGCCCGCGCGACACAGGGAGACTAGCAGGGAGAGCCGCCGGCCGCGAGCCGCCGGCGGCGGCGTCACGGCAGCCATGAAAAAAGCCGGCGGCGCGCGTCATGCACATCCACCGGCTCCCTTCATCGCGCGTCGCTCGGCCGCTTTGCGCGACCTGCGCCCTTGGTGGGCGCTTCCTCCCCAGACTGTGGGCCACCGCAGGATGGTCTTCTCGTTGCCGCGCTTCGGCGGAGGCGCCTCGCAGCGCCCTTGAAGGATGTTAAAGCCGAAGCCGAGCGAATAATCAAGGCAGCCATGACGAAGAAGCGGGCGGTTTCGCACCGATTTGCCACTCCTTTGCGCGGCGACCGGCGGGGCAGGCCCGGACAAAAAGAAAGCCCCTCGAAAGGGGCTCTCCGCGCGGCGTGCCGGGACGGGGCGCGTCACTGCACCAGTTGCGGGCCGGCGCTGCGGGCCGCGTCGTTCTCCTGCATGATGCCGAGCCGGCGCGCCACCTCCGTGTAGGCCTCGACGAGGCCGCCGAGGTCGCGGCGGAAGCGGTCCTTGTCGAGCTTGTCGCTCGACTTCACGTCCCACAGCCGGCACGAGTCGGGCGAGATCTCATCCGCCACGACGATGCGCATCAGGTCGCCCTCCCACAGCCGGCCGGCCTCCATCTTGAAGTCGACCAGCCGGATGCCGACGCCCAGGAACAGGCCCGACAGGAAGTCGTTGACCCGGATCGCCAGGGCCATGATGTCGTCGATCTCCTGGGGGGAGGCCCAGCCGAAGGCCGTGATGTGCTCCTCCGACACCATGGGGTCGTTGAGCCCGTCGTTCTTGTAGTAGAACTCGATGATCGAACGGGGGAGCTGCGTGCCCTCCTCGATGCCGAGCCGCGTCGACAGCGAGCCTGCCGCCACGTTGCGCACCACCACCTCGAGGGGGATGATCTCGACTTCCTTGATGAGCTGCTCGCGCATGTTCAGCCGGCGGATGAAGTGCGTCGGCACGCCGATGTTGTTCAGGTGCTGGAAGATATACTCGGAGATGCGGTTGTTGAGGACGCCCTTGCCGTCGATGATCTGGTGCTTCTTGGCGTTGAACGCCGTCGCGTCGTCCTTGAAATGCTGGATCAGGGTTCCGGGCTCCGGTCCCTCGTACAGGACCTTGGCCTTGCCCTCATAGATGCGACGGCGGCGGTTCATGGGGGTCAACCGGGGCTTGAGGAAATCCATGGGTCGGTCGGGCTCCATCTGGCGCTCGCTCGATCCGGATCGCGCGAGGCACTGCAACATCGAAGCCGCGCGCGGCCTCTGGCTGCGATCGCCCCGTCAAGCCGACCACGCCGCAGCCTAGCGGATTGCACCGACGCATACAACGCCGATGCCGGGCCGAGACCTGCGCGGGCTCCACCGGGACCCGCGATCGCGAGGACCGGCCGAAGCGGCGGCCACGCATGAAGAAAGGTGGGCAGCGGGCATCTCGGCCGCAAGATGCGCGTTCGGGGAGGGACGGGACCGGCGCACCCCGCGCCGTCGCAGCGAGGACTCCCATGACCACTTTCGACGACAGGGAACGCGCCTTCGAGAACCTCTTCGCCCACGACCAGGAGCTGGCATTCCGGGCGCAGGCGCGGCGCAACCGCGACATCGGCCTCTGGGCCGCCCACAAGCTCGGGCGCTCCGGGGAGCAGGCCGACGCCTATGCGGCGCAGGTCCTGATGGCGTCGGTCGAGAAGGGCGGCACCGAGGCCGTGGTGGCGATGATCGCCGGGGACCTGGGTCGGCACGGGCTCGCCGTCACCGAGGCGGAGATCCGGCACCGCATGGACGAGCTGCTGGCCGAGGCCGTGGCCCATGTGAAGGCTGACTGATTCCGGCGGCCGCGGCGGTCCCGGGACCCGCTCAGGCCGTTTCGAGGTTCGTCTCGACCAGCACCGTGTCGACGTCGAAGCGGGCGGAATGCCAGGTGCCGGCCGGGAGGACGAAGACGCTGCCGGGGCCGAAGCGCCGCGCGCCCTGCTCGGTCGTCAGCGTGCCCGCGCCGGACACCACCTGCACGAACTGCTCGTGGTCGTGGCTGTGGCGCGGCGCCTCCGTGCCGGCCGGCACCGTCACGGCGACGAGCGACACGCCGGCGAGGTGGATCCCGCGCTTCGTCACCCCACCCGGCGCATCGCTCGACGGGACCTCGTCCCAGGCGACCAGATGCTGGACCATCCCGCTCCCTCCCTATTCCCTCGATCGGACCCTCAGCGATGCGGGTCCGCGGCCATCAGGTAGCCGCGCACGTAGTCCGCGACCGAGTCCTCCAGCGTGGCGAAGGGCCGGTCGAAGCCCGCGGCGCGCAGCTTCTCCATGCGGGCCTCGGTGAAATACTGGTACTGGCCGCGGATCGCCTCCGGCATGTCGGCGTAGCGGATCCGCACCTCGACCCCGAGCGCCGCCCCCACGGCCAGCATCAGGTCCTGGAAGGAGCGCGCGCGGCCCGTGCCGAGGTTGAACAGGCCCGACACGGGCGGACCGTCCATCAGCCAGGCGACCGCCGCGCAGCAGTCCTTGACGTAGACGAAGTCGCGCCTCTGCTCGCCGTCGGCGCAATCCGGCCGGTGCGAGCGGAACAGCGTCACGGCCTCCCCGGCCGCGATGGTCCGGGCCGTCTTGGCCACGAGGGAGCGCATGTCGCCCTTGTGGTCCTCGTTGGGGCCGAACACGTTGAAGAACTTCAGCCCCGCCCATCGCGGCGGCGCGTGGCCCTCGGCGGCGCGGGCCAGGGCCCAGCGGTCGAAGAGGTGCTTCGACCAGCCGTAGAGGTTGAGCGGCCTCAGCCGCGCGAGCGCCTCGGGCGCCGCGTCGTCCGCGAAGCCGAGCGCGCCGTCGCCGTAGGTCGCGGCCGAGGAGGCGTAGATCAGGGGCGTGCGGCTCGCCGCGCACCAGTCCCAGAGCCGCGTCGACAGGCGGAAGTTGTTGCGCAGGATGTCGTCGCCGTCGACGGCCGTGGTGGAGGAGTCAGCGCCCATGTGGATCACGGCGTCGACCCCGCGTCGCCCGGCGAGCCATCCCTCGATCTCCTCGGGGAAGATCACGTCGCGCAGGTTGCGCTTGGCGATGTTGCGCCACTTGCCCTCGCGGCCGAGCCGGTCCGCCACCACCACGTCGCCCCGCCCCGCCGCTTCGAGGTCGGCGCAGACGTTGGAGCCGATGAAGCCGGCCCCGCCCGTCACCAGGATCACGCCCCCGCCCCCGCCTCGGCCGCCCCGCGCGCGGCGAGCCGGGTGGTCGACTGGTCCGGCACGAGCCGCGCCAGCATCACCCGGCCGCCGCCGGCCCTCACGGCCTCGGCCCCGACCACCGTCTCCTCGGTGTAGTCGGCGCCCTTGACGAGGAGGTCGGGCCGCAGCGCCGTGATGAGGTCGAGCGGGGTGTCGTCGTCGAACAGCACGACGGCGGCGACGCCCTTCATGGCGCCCACCACCTCGGCCCGCGCGGCCTCGGCCTGCAGCGGGCGGCCCGGACCCTTGAGGCGCCGCACCGAGGCGTCGGTGTTCAGCGCCAGGACGAGGCGGTCGCAGGCCCCGGCCGCCTGACGGATCAGCGCGGCGTGGCCGGGATGGACGAGGTCGAAGCAGCCGTTGGTGAAGCCGACCGTGAGGCCCTGGCGGCGCCACCAGGCGCGCAGCGCCACCAGCGCCTCGACGCCCATCAGGCGCCCGTCCTCGACGTCTTCCCCCCCGTCGGCCGCGAGGTCGGCCAGCAGCTCCTCGCGCGACACGACGGCGGTGCCGACCTTGCCGACCACGAGGCCGGCCGCGTGATTGGCGGCCCGCATGGCCTCGGCGATCGGCAGGCCGGCCGCGAGGCACAGGCCCAGCGTCCCCACCACCGTGTCGCCGGCGCCCGACACGTCGAAGACTTCGCGCGCCACGGTCGGCAGGTGGATCGGCTCGCCCGCGGTCGGGAAATACGACATGCCCTTCTCCGATCGGGTCAGCAGGATGTCGGCGCCGCACATCCCCTGCGCGATGCGGGCGGCGGTGCGGGCGTCGGCGTCGGTCTCGCAGGGATGGCCGGTGGCGAGCGCCAACTCGGCGCGGTTGGGCGTGACGATGGCGGCGCCGCGGTAGGCCGCGAGGTCGCGGCGCTTCGGATCCACCACCACCCGCTTGCCCGCCGCGGCGGCGCGCCCGAACACCGCCGCCAGCAGCCGGTCCGTCACCACGCCCTTGCCGTAATCCGACACGACCGCGATGTCGGCCTCGGCGACCGCGGCCGCGGCGCGCTCGGCGACCCGCGCGTCGACGGCCTCGGGCAGGGGGCCGCGGTCCTCGTGGTCGATGCGGGCGATCTGCTGGTTGTGGCCGAGGAGCCGCGTCTTGCGGGTGGTGCGGCACCGGGCGTCCACCACCACGCCGTCGCGCGCGATGCCGCCGTGCCCGTCGAGCAGGCGGGCCAGCGTCGCGAAGCCCTCGTCGGGCCCGGCCGTGCCGACGAGGTCGACCCGCCCGCCGAGATGCGCCACGTTGGCCGCGACGTTGGCGGCCCCGCCCGCCACGGCCCGCTCGGAGGCGAGCCGCACCACCGGCACCGGCGCCTCGGGGGAGATCCGCTCGACCTCGCCCTGGAGATAGACGTCGAGCATCAGGTCGCCGATCACCGCGACGCGGCCGCGTGCCAGGGCCTCCCACATGTGTCGCATCCCGCCTCGACCCCCGATCCGGCGCCACCGCGGGACGTATGGCGCGGGGCGGGTCATTTGCCAAATGTCAGCCAGTGCCATCTGGCAGATCGAACGTCGGACATCCAAGACGCCCTCGGCCTTTCGCGCATCTGGGGCGGAGTCCCATCGGCACTCATCGAGGCTGGAAGATAACCCCATCCCCCCTCATCCTGAGCAGGGCGCGGAGCGCCTGTGTCGTCCTTCGACAGGCTCAGGATGAGGGGACGCGAGGCGCCCTCCGCTCAGCAGCTCGCCGCGTATGCGTCCTTCGACACGGGTCATCCGGACCCTGCTCAGGATGAGGAGGATGGGGCAAACCTTTGACTCCGTTGCATTCTGATCGCCTATGGGTCGGAGCCATGGGGCGTGCGCCTCAGGGCTCCGTCCGGGCCCGGTCGAGGTGGCCGAGGTCGCGCCCGGGGTCGAGCCGGTCCCGCACCCTGCCTTTCAGGGCCTTCACGTCCGGGAAGCCGCCGTCGCGCACCCGCTCCCAGATCAGGTGGCCGTCGACCGTGATGGCGAAGGCGCCGCCGGTCGCCGGGATCAGGCACACCTCGCCGAGGTCGGTGCCGAAGGTCGAGAGCAGCTCCTGGGCCATCCAGGCGGCCCGCAGCAGCCAGTGGCACTGCGTGCAGTAGGTGATGGCGATGCGGGGCCGGGCCGGCGTGGTCTCCGTTTCGGTCATGTCTCGCGCATCGCTCCGTCCCGCGCGGGGCCGGGCTCGGACGATCCGGTCGGCCTCGCCGCGCGTGCCGCCCCGGTGCAATCATGCTGCCCGCCCGTTGTTCCAATCGCCCAGAGGATACCTCCAATGGTTCAGCTTGCGTTCATCTCCCGTTAATTAACGTCGACCCTGCTTGCGATCTGGCGTTGTATGTGGGAGTTGTGTTTCGGAGTTCTGGCCTGGCGAACGCCGCGTTCGTCGTCGCTCTTTTCGGTGATGCCGACGCTGCCCAGCCCTCTGTCCAGTGTGAGTTCGAGTCGAACAAACGTGCCGACGTCACCCTCGCGCAGCGGAGCCATGATCCGTCCATGTTGTCCTCCATGCGCGACGACCTGACGCAAGTCGGTGGGCCCGGCTCGCGGCGCGCGTTGCTGGCGGGCTCCGCCTTGGCGGTCGCGGTCTTCTGGGCGGCGCCGCTGGCGGGCGTACCGGCCGTCGGCGTGGCCCTCGCGGCCACGGCCGCCTTCGCGGCTCTGCTGGCGGTGCTGCTCCGGCAGCTCGCCGTCGCGGCGCGCCGATGCTCCGCCCTCGGCGAGACGCTGCGCGAGGCGGCGCTGGGCGAGGCTCGGTTCAAGCTCCTGGCCGACCATTCGGCCGACATGATCGTCGAGGCGGATCGCGACCTCGTGCGCCGCTACGTGTCGCCGAGCAGCGGCGCGCTGCTCGGCTACGCGCCCGAGGAGCTCGTCGGCCTGCCGGTCGCCGAGACCGTCCACCCGGACGACCTGCCGGCCTTCCGGGACGCGCTCGACGGCCTGCTCGACGGCAGCCGCGACCGGTTCGTGGTGGCCCAGCGCTACCGCCGCAAGGATGGCAGCACCATCTGGGCCGAAGGCCATCTCCAGGCCCTGCGCGATCCCGAGACGGGCCGGCCCAGCGGCTTCGTCGGGGGGCTGCGCGACGTCACGGCGCGGCGCGGCGCCGAGACTGCCGTCCGCGCGAACGAAGCCTTCCTCCGCGGCGTGATCGACGCCAGCCCGGACTGCATCAAGGTGCTCGACCTCGACGGCCACGTCACCTTCGTGAGCCGCAACGGCCTCTGCCTCATGGAGATCGGCGAGGCGTCCGACCTGATCGGCGGCGACTTCGCCGCACTGTGGCCCCCCGACAGGCGCCCCGCCGTGCGCTCGGCCGTGTCGGCGGCGGCCTCCGGCGCGTCGTCGCGCTTCCGCGCCCGTTGCCTGGCGGCCAAGAGCCGGCCGCTGCACCTCGACGTGGTGATCGCGCCGATCGCGGGCGCGGACGGAACGCCCGAGCGGCTGATCGCCCTGTCGCGCGACGTCACGGCCGGCGCCGAGGCCGAGGCCGAACTGCACCGGACCCGCGAGCGCTATCGTCTGCTGGCCGAGCATTCCTCCGACGTCATCGTGCTGCGCCGGCCGGGGCTCGACGGCCCCGTCCTCTACGCGTCGCCGTCCTGCCGCCACGTGATGGGCTACGAGCCCGAGGCCCTGATGGCGGCGCGTCCCTACGAACTGGTCCACCCCGACGACAGGGCCGAGCTCGGCCTGCTCCTGTCGGAACTCGGGCAGGCCGAGGGACGGCGGCTCCACGCTTACCGCATCCGCCGCGCCGACGGCGAATACATCTGGGTCGAGGCGGCCTTCCAACTGGCCGAATGGGACGGCGAGCCCATGGTGGTGGGGGCGCTGCGCGACGTCACGGAACGGCAGCAGCGCGCCCGGGACCTCGCGGCCGCCAAGGAGGCCGCCGAGAGCGCGCGCAGCAGCGCCGAACACGCCAGCAGGACCAAGAGCGACTTCCTGGCCGCCATGAGCCACGAGATCCGCACGCCGCTGAACAGCATCATCGGCTTCACCGACCTGATGATCGACGCGGGCCACCTGCCCGAGCAGGCCGCGGCCCAGGCCGAGCTGATCCGCATCTCGGGGGCGGCCCTGCTCACGGTGGTCAACGACATCCTCGACTTCTCCAAGGTGGAGGCCGGCGCGGTCGAGCTCGAGGCCATCCCGTTCTCGCCCCGCGCCCTGGCCGAGGGCTGCGCGGCCATCCTGCGCGGCTACGCCGGCACCAAGGCGCTCGACATCGAGGTCGAGGTCGGCGAGCGCCTGCCCGCCTTCCTGATCGGCGACGAGGCGCGGCTGCGCCAGGTGCTGCTGAACCTCCTCAACAACGCCGTGAAGTTCACGTCGCGCGGGCGCGTCGCCCTGCGCGTCATGGCGCTCGACGGCCCGCCGGCGGACGCGACGGTGCGGTTCGAGGTGCTGGACTCGGGCATCGGCATCCCGGCCGACAAGCACCATCGCCTGTTCGAGCGCTTCTCGCAGGTCGACAGTTCGGTCGCGCGCCGCTTCGGCGGCTCCGGCCTCGGGCTGGCGATCTGCAAGAGGCTCGTCGACCTGATGGGGGGCACCATCGGCCTGTCGAGCCGGGAGGGCATCGGCTCCACCTTCTGGTTCGCCGTCACCCTGCCGCGGGCCGCCGGGCCGGCGGCGGCCCCGGCCCTCGACGCGGCCGCGGAGGAGCCGCGCTCCGGACGGATCCTCGTGGTCGAGGACATCGACATCAACCGGCGGCTCGCGGTCGCGCTGCTCGAAGCCGCGGGCCACAGGGTGGACGTGGTGGGCGACGGCGCGCTGGCCGTGAAGGCCGTGGCGGAGACGCCCTACGACCTCGTGCTGATGGACGTGCAGATGCCCGGCATGGACGGCGTGACGGCGACCCGGCTGATCCGCGAGGCGGGTGGCCCGCATCGCGGCGTGCCCATCGTGGCCATGACGGCCAACGTGTTCCCCGAACAGATCAGGAGCTTCCGCGAGGCCGGCATGGACGACCACGTCGGCAAGCCGCTGCACCGGGCCCAGCTCTACGCCGCCGTGAAACGCTGGACGGACCCGGCCCGCCCGGCCTCCGGCGGCGCGGATCCGGCCGCCGCGAGCATCGGCGGCTCGACCCCGGCCGGCCCGCCCGCCTTCGACGAAGCCGCCTACGCGCAGCTCAAGAGCTATCTCGGGCCCGAGCGGCTCGACGACGTCCTGATGCGCTTCGCGGCGTCGCTGCCGACCCGCTTCCTGATCGCCGAGGCGACGCCGGACGCCCTCCGGAGCTTGAACGCCGACGCCCACGTCGTCCTGTCGGTGGCCGGGATGACGGGCTTCGCCGACCTCGCCCGGGCCTGTCGTTCCCTGGAGGCGGCGCCCGGGGGATCGGAGCTCCACGCCTCCTGTCTCGCGGCCGTCCGGGCCGCCCGCGACGCCGCGATGGCCAAGCTCGGCGCGTTGCGGGCCGAGCTCGCCGAGGAGGTCGATCCGCCGCCGGCCGCCGCCGAGGATGCGGCCTGACGGGCGAGGGGGCGTGCGATCGGACGCGGGACTATCAAGGCTTGAGATGATGACTCGAAGGTCGGATTCCAAAGGGCAAGCCCTTTGGCAGGTTTCAGGGCGGAGCCCTGCGAACACAACTCCGATCCTGTCCGTCGATCAGCAGCAGAGTGTCATGTTTTCATAGATGTGCTTCAGGGCTCTGCCTTGAAACCCGCAGAGGGCCGAGGGCCTTTCGAAACCGGATTGCCGTTCAAATCCGAGACGACTCTCACCTTTCAGGGATGCCTTCAAGGTCACATATCGCAGTCGACTTCGGCCCGATCGGGACGGCCGCGCAGCCCGAACCCTCATCGATCGATGCTGGACGTGAGGTCCCAGTCCCTCGGCGAGCCCTCGGCCGCGGCGGGCACCTCGGAGTCGCGCCGCACGGCCGGCCGGATCGGCGACGCGGCCGCGAGGGGAGTCCCGGGTGCCGGGGTGCGCGGCGCCGGCGCAGGCTGCTCCTCGGCGCCGTCCGCGAAGCTGATGAGAGGCGGCTCGGCGGGCTCCGACCGCGGCGGGCGCGGGCGGGGCGGCGGCCTCTCGGGGGCGAGCGCCAGGGCGCCGGGCGGGGGCGAGACGGGCGCCCGAGGTGTCGTGGGCAGCGGCGGCGGCGCGCTCGCCACGAGGCTCGGCGGACCCGCCCCGTAGGTGGGCTCCGGCAGCGGCGCCCGGGCGATGTCCATCTCCTCCTCGATCGCCGGCGGGTCGGGCAGCCGGTCGCGGACGGGCGGCGCCGGGAGAGTGGGCTGCGGCACGGGTTTGCAGTAGCGGCGCGGCCCGCGCGACGTCGACCCGTGCATCGCCAGGTCGAGGTGGAGGTGGTCGTAGTGGAAGATGTTGGAGCCGGGCCCCAGCACGGTGGTGAACGCCGAGCAGGCGCCGGCATGGGCCTCGTGCAGGAAGGCGCGCTCCTCCTCGTCCTGGCCGTTGAAGCCTCGCCTGACGTTCAGCGTGCGGCCGCTCGCCAGCACGAAGCCGCCGACGTCGATGGCGTTGGCGAAGGCATGCTCGCTGAGGCTGGCCCCGCTCATGTTGTTGATGCCGCGGCAGTTGTAGCTGCCCATGGAGTCGATCCGCGTCACCCGCTCGCCGAAGCGCGCCTCCGCGGCGGGCTGGACCACGTCGCGGACCCAACCGTCGAGCGCCGCGATCATCGGGCAGTCGAGGGTCTGGGTGGAGTTGAGCGCGACCGCGCCGCCGTCGAGCGCCGTGACCTTGAAGGGGTGGGCCGCGCCGCAGATCCCCGGCCCGCTCATCTCGTGGAAGGCCCGGATCGACGCCGACTCCCGCACGAGCCCCTTGGCGAGGCAGACCTCCTCGGCCTGGGCGCGCCACGGCGGCCGCTCCTGCCGATGGTAGTCCGAACAGCCGGCGAGGGCGCCGAAGGCGCCAGCGACGATGAAGATCGGGTGAAGACGAGACCGCATCCCGTCACTTTGGGCGGGACAGCTTAAGTCCCGCTCAACGCGTCCCGGGAGGCCGGCGAGCGCCGCCCGGAAGCCTCCGCGATGGTTAAAGCCGCGTTGCTGCGTCGATCAGATCGAAGGGTCGACGCCCGTCGGCATGTCGGCCACCGAGCCGATGTAGGAGCGGATGCGCGTGCGACCATGGGCGGTGTCGCGCCGCGCCGTCCCGGACTGCAACTCCTCGCCGGGGATGGCGGTCCGCTCCGGGCCTGGCGCCACGGCCGAGGCCGGCGCGAGGTCCATGCCGGCGCCGGGGTCCGAGGTGCCGACGCCGATCCGCTCGCGCACGTCGCGGCTGGCGCCTTCGTCGACCAGCGGATCGTGCCGCTGCTCGCCCTCGAAGCCGGGCGCCCCGGCGGGGACGCGCTGGCCCGCGGCCGACAGCGGGCGGGCCGGCGACCATCCCTCGGCCTGCCATGCCGTCTCGCGCTCGTCGAGGTTCACGGCGCCGTCGCGGTCGAGGATGTCGATGGCGCGCTCGTAGCCGGCCTCGCCGGTGTGCACCGCCAGGGCGAAGCCTCCGCGCCTCAGGCCCTCCTCGTAGGTCGCGCGGTCGTCCGTCGGCATGAAGACGAAGATGTCGAGCAGAGCCCGGAACACGCCGACGTCCCGGTGGGGCTCCGTCCGACCCTGGGCGGCCTCGCCCGCGAGCACGTGGATGTCGGTGTCGGCGAAGCCGGCCGCCAGGAGGTCGGCCCTGGCGTGCTCGGCCTCGGCCTGCGATTCGAAGAAGGCCGTCACGGACTGTCGGCTTCCGGTGGCCCCGCTGGCGTCGCTCATGGCTCGTCTCCCTGATGCCGGGTGAAACACGGGACCGGGAGGTCCCGTTCCACGGCACCCCGCGAAAGTCGGACGGGTCAGACGGGCCGGGGCCGCGCCCCGAAGATCGCCGTGCCGACGCGGACGTGGGTGGCGCCGAGCTGGATGCCGAGCTCGAAGTCGCCGCTCATGCCCATCGACAGGCCGGCGATCCCGTTGCGGGCCGCGATCTGGGCCAGCAGGGCGAAATGCGGCGAGGCCTGCTCGGCGGCGGGCGGGATGCACATCAGGCCCGCGACGTCCAAGCCGAGCGCCTCGCGGCAGTGCCGGAGGAAGGCATCCGCGTCCTCCGGCAGGATGCCGGCCTTCTGCGGCTCGGCCCCGGTGTTGACCTCGACGAAGAGCCGCACGGGCTTGCCCGCGCGGGCGATCTCGGCCGCGAGCGCCTCGGCGATCTTCGGCCGGTCCACCGTCTGGATCACGTCGAAGACCTCCACGGCCTCGCGCGCCTTGTTGGACTGCAGCGGGCCGATGAGGTGCAATTCGACGCCGGGATGGGCGGCCCGCAGCCCCGGCCACTTGCTCCTCGACTCCTGCACGCGGTTCTCGCCGAAGGCGCGGTGGCCGGCCGCGAGCGCCGGGGCGATGGCCTCGGCCGGATGGGTCTTCGACACGGCGACGAGCGACACGGAGCCGGGCGCCCGGCCGACGTCCCGCACCGCCTGGGCGACGCGCGCCTCCACGGCCGCGAGGCGGGCGGGGACGTCGTCGGGGGCCGGCAGGACTTCGACCATGCTCGACACCCTCACCGCGACGCCAGCAGGGCGGCCCGGTTGCCCGAGCGCAGCGCGCCCTCGATCGTCGAGGGGAGCCCGGTCTGGGTCCAGTCGCCGGCCAGGATCAGGTTGCGCCACGCCGTCTCGGGGCCCGGCCGTAGGGCATCCTGCTCGGGCGAGGCCGCGAAGGTGGCGCGCTTCTCCCGGATGATGCGGTGGAGCGGCACGGTCTCGGGGTCGTGGCCCGTCACGGCCGCCACCTCGCGCCACAGGGTGGCGGCCAGCTCCTCCTTGGGGGTGTCGAGGAAGCGGTCGGCGTCGCTGATCGTCACCGACAGGCGGCCGGGGAAGGAGAAGACCCATTCCGACTCGGCGTTGATCAGCCCCACCATCAGGGGATGGCCGGGCGGCGCGCTCGCGAGGTAGTGGGCGTTGACGATGGAGCGGAAGTCGGTCGGGACCGTCAGGCCCGGCACCAGGGTGGCGGCGACCGGGGCCGTCACGGCCAGGATCACGCCGTCGCCCGGGGCCAGCACCGTCGGCTCCTCGTCGGCGAAGTCGAGCGCCGACACGCGCGTGCCCTCCATCGCGAGGCCGCGCAGGCGATGGTCGAAGCGGATCTCGACGCCCCGCGCCTCCAGGGTCGCCAGCGCCGGGTCGACGAAGGCCTCGGCCAGCCCCTCGACGGCGATGAGCGGCCGGCAGGCGTCCCCGCCCTTGGCGAGCGACTCGCGGACCACCGCCCCGGCCAGGGCGGCCGACGAGGTCCGGGGCTCGGTGTTCAGCGCCGCCACCAGCAGCGGGTGCCACAGCCGCTCGTAGAGCGTGCCCTCGCAGCGCATCACGTCCTCGATGCGCTGGTCGCGCCGCGCGCGCAGCAGCTTGCCCAGCGCGAGGTAGTCCCGCCAGCGCGTTCCGGGCACGCGGCGGCGGGGCGAGAAGATCCACCAGGGCACGGCGCCGCCGTTGGGGATCACCTGCCAGCGCGCGCCGGTGGCGAGGTCGGCGAAGTCGAAGGCCGCGTCGCGCGGCCCCTGCAGCTTGTCCGAGGCGCCGATGGCCGCCACGTAGTCGCGCACCGCCTGGTTGCCCGACAGCACGAGGTGGTTGCCGTTGTCGATCACCTGGCCGAGCGCGGGGTCGCGGTAGGAGCGGCAGCGCCCGCCGGCGTGGCGCGACGCCTCGTGCAGCACGATGCGACGGCGCGTGTGATCGAGCTTGAGGGCCGCCGCGAGACCCGCGAGGCCGGCGCCGACGACGTGGACCGTGCCGCCCATCAGAACAGCCCGTGCCGGACGAGCGAGAGGAGCAGCTTCAGCTTGGGTTTGCGCACCCGCTCGCGCGGCGGCACGAAGCCCCGCTTGGCAGTGGCTTCGAGCAGCGCGCCGTAGACCGCGCCCATGAGGCGGGGTGCCCGCGTGGCCCGGCGCGGCTCGCGCGCCATCACGGCCTGGGCGGCGGCGAAATGGGCGCGCGCCTCCAGCACCAGCGGCACGCAGACCCTCGGCAGGGCGGGGTGGGCCGCCACGGCTTCCGGGTCGCTGGTGGCGATGCCGGCCGCCTGGAGCTTCTCGCGCGGCAGGTAGAGGCGGCCCATGGCGGCATCCTCGTCGATGTCGCGCAGGATGTTGGTCTTCTGCAGGGCGCGGCCGAGATGGTGGGCGAGCTCGGGCCCGTTGCCCTCCGACACGCCGAAGATCCTCACCGACAGGCGGCCCACCGCGCTGGCGACGCGGTCGCAGTAGAGGTCGAGCGTGGCCTCGTCGGGGGCCCGGATGTCCTCGGCGGCGTCCATCGCCATGCCGTCGATCACGGCGTCGAAATCCGCGCGGTCGAGCCCGTAGCGGCGCACGGCGTCGAGCAGGGGCGCCGTGTCGCGGGTCGGGCGGCCGGCGTAGAGGGCCGCGATGCCGTCGCGCCAGCGCGCGAGGCCGGCCGCGCGCTGCTCCCGCGTGCCGCCCTCGTCCGCCACGTCGTCCACGGCGCGGCAGAAGGCGTAGACCGCGTACATGGCCTCGCGCTGCGGCTTCGGCAGGATCCGCATGCCGGCGTAGAAGGAGGAGCCGGCCGCCTGCGCGGCCTGCGCCACGCCCACGGCGGGATCCGACAGGGCGCTCACGCCTTGCGCGCCGCGGACGGCAGCGGGGCGGCAGGCCGCAGCAGCCGGCCGAAGGCGGCCCGCGCCGCCGAGGCGCCGGCGACGCGCAGGGCCGCGAGCCTGGAATGGTGCACGCGCTCGCTCAGCGGGTCGCGGCGCCCCAGCGTCGCCGTGAGGTCGCGCGCGAGGCCGATGATGACGGCGGTCTCGAGGCTCAGGCGCAGGTCCGCCACCTGCCGAGGCAGGGCCCCGCCGGCGTCGAGCAGCCCCGCGGTGCGCCGCGCGAGGTCGCCGAACAGGGCGCGCAGCGCCGGGGACGCGCGCTCGGCGCCGAGCGCCTCGACCGTGAGGCCGCGGGCCCGCAGGGCGTCGTCCGGCACGTAGACGCGGTCGAGGTCGCGATAGTCCTTCCCGCAGTCCTGCAGGTGGTTGACGATCTGCAGGGCCGCGCAGACGGCGTCGGAGGCCGCCCAGGTGGTCTCGCGTTCCCCGTGCACGTCGAGCACGTAGCGGCCGACCGGCATGGCCGACAGGCTGCAATAGTGGATCAGGTCGGCCCAGTCGACCGTGCGGTTCTTGGTGACGTCGAGCCGGAAGGCGCTCAGGAGGTCGAGCGCGTGGCGCGGCGACAGGCCCCGCTCGGCCAGCACGGCGCGCAGCGGGCGGGCGACGGGTTCGTCGTCCCGACGGCCCAGCAGGGCGCCCTCCAGCCGGTCGAGGTGGCCGAGCTTCTCGCTCCGCGTCAGGGTGGCGTGGTCGGCGACGTCGTCGGCGGCGCGGACGAAGTCGTAGAAGGCCATCACGGCCGGGCGGTGCCGGGCCGCGATCAGTCGTGACGCCACGGGGAAGTTCTCGTCCCTGTGCGTCTTTCCCGACGCGACGTCGCTGGCTGTCGTCATTGCTGCTGTCGTGTCCCGTCGGCCCCCGCGTCGGGCTCGGCCCTGTCTATGGCAAAAGACGGCCGGTGGCCAGACGCGGCCCACGCCGCGCCGGCGTCAGGGTCGCCACGGCGATCAGGGCTCCGTTCTCGACGCCGGCCCGAGAGGCGAAAACTCCCTCGATCGAAGCCCTGATCGCCGCGGGAGCCCTCACTCGGCGGCGTTGCGCTTGGGCAGGTAGCCCTTCTGGCGCAGGTGTTTGGCGAGGATCTGGCGGATGGCGTCCGACATGGTGGGGATCGGGGTGCGGCCCCGGCGCCAGTCGTCGACGGCCTTCAGCATGGTCTCGTCGAAGCCGATCACCTTCTTGACCGGGTAGAGCTGGGGGCGGGCCATGGGGACGCCTGCTGCGCGTGATCCTGTCCCAGAGGTATGGGCATGTTTCGCGTATGTCAAACCAGGGCTCGGCGACGATGGCTCGGCGACGATCACCTCGCCACGCGTTCCAGCCAGCCGCGCACGCCGGCGGCGGTCCGGAAGTCGTCGAGGCCGCGGGCCGGCACGTCGGGGTGGGCGCCGGCCGCCATCTCGGCCAGGGCGCGGCCGGGGCCGAGCTCGAGGAAGGCCGTCGCACCGGCCTCGACGGCCGCCGCGAGGCAGTCGGACCAGCGGATCGTCGTCGAGATCTGCGCGGCCAACCCGTCGAGGCCGCGCTCCACGTCGATGACGGGCGCGGCGTCGATCCCGCCGAGCAGGCGCACGCCGGCCGGCACCGTGCGCGCGATCTCGGCCCGCGCCAGCACCGCGCGGAAGCGCGCCGAAGCCGGGCCGAACCAGGCGCTCCTCGCGCCGCGCCAACTCGTCGGGGATCGACATCCCGTCGGGGACGTCGGCCTGGTCCGCCGCCTCGGCGCTTGCCATCAGGTCGGCCACCTCGGCCTTCAACTGCGCCTCGATCCGGGTCGCGTGCTCGTAGGAGAGCGCGCTGTGGCGGCTCGCATCGGCGTGGATCTTGGTCCCGTCGAGCGGGATCGGGCCCGGCGATGGCGGCCGCTGTCGGGCGTTGTATGCATGTCCTTTGCGTTGTATGCATTGGCTTCCGGGCATGAGCCGCCGGGCGAAGCACGGGCGGCCGCTCACGGAGGGAGGACGACAGGGATACCAGCAGGCGCAATTTCCTCGGTACTGCCGCGCTCGGCGCGGGCGGCCTCGTGGCGCTGACGGGCGCGGCCTCGGCCGATGCGGGCAAGCCGGACGCGGGCCAGCCCGGTCAGGGCGGCTTCGGCCGACAGGTGCAGCAACTGCCGCCGGGCGCGAACGTCGCCTATCACGATCCCAAGGACGTGGGCGAGATGCCCGAGTTCACCCGATCGCTCGACGGCGCCAAGCCCAAGGTGACGTCCGGCGGCTGGGCCAAGGAGTCGACCCAGCACCAGCTCCCCATCATGACGGGGCTCGCGGGCGTCCACATGTTTCTGGATCCCGGGGCATCGCGCGAGCTGCACTGGCACGCCATCGCGGCCGAGTGGGCCTACGTCATCGGCGGCCGCTGCCAGACGGTGGTGCTCGACCCCTCGGGACAGACCGAGGTCAACAACTACGGCCCGGGCGACCTCTGGTTCTTCCCCAAGGGCCACGGCCACTCGATCCAGACGATCGGCGAGGAGCCCTGCCACTTCATCCTGTCGTTCGACAACGGATCCTTCTCCGAGCACGGCACCTTCTCGATCACCGACTGGGTGGACGTGACGCCGAAGGACATGCTGGCGAAGAACTTCGGCCTGTCGAAGGAAGCCTTCGACGCCTTCCCGAAGGGTGAGACCTACATCCAGTCCGGCCCGGTGATCCCCGTCTCGCAGGCGCTCGACGCGCCCTGGCCGAAGGAATCCACCCACAAGTTCAGCCTGCTGAAGGACGTCCGGTCGCGCCGCGACTTCGACGGCGGCAGCTTCTCCCTCGCGACGGTCGACGAGTGGCCGATCTCCCGGACGATGTCGGGCGGGCTGATGGTCATCAAGCCCGGCCAGATGAAGGAGCTGCACTGGAACCCGAACGCCGACGAGTTCCACTTCTACCTCAAGGGCAAGGGTCAGGTGGCCCTGTTCGGCTCGGGCGGGCGCGGACGGGCCGCCGACGTCAAGGCCGGCGACTCGGCCTACATCCCGCAGGGATACGGGCACGCCATGCTCAACACCGGCGACGAGGACCTGGAGATCGTCCAGACCTGGAATGCCGGCAAGTTCGAGGAGATCACCCTGAAGCACTGGATGGAGACCAGCCCGAAATACCTGCTCGGCAACAACATGGCGGGCGTGCCGGCCTCGACCCTGAGCAAGCTCCAGGAGGTCTGACGGCCCGCTATCCCTGGATCTGCGGGAAGGCCGGCCCGTGAAACCGGCCTTCTCTTCAGAGCGGGCTCCTTGATCCTGGTTCCCCGCGTTGCCTCGGGTCGCGCCTTGGCCTAGAGACCGCACTCTCGGCGGGAGGCGGCCCCGCGCGGCCCCGACCCGGAGTTCCCCATGCGACCCTCGAACCGCGCGCCCGACGCGCTGCGCCCCGTCACGATCGAGCGCGGCGTCGCCCGCTACGCCGAAGGGTCGTGCCTCGTGAAGTTCGGCGACACCCACGTGCTCTGCGCGGCCTCGCTCGAGGACAAGCCGCCGCCGTGGCTGCGCGGGCAGGGGCGGGGCTGGGTGACGGCCGAATACGCCATGCTGCCCCGCGCCACCGCGAGCCGCACCAGGCGCGAATCGACCTCGGGGCGTCCCTCCGGCCGCACCCACGAGATCCAGCGCCTGATCGGCCGCAGCCTGCGCGCCGTGGTCGACCTGCAGGGCATGGGCGAGCGCCAGGTGGTGGTCGACTGCGACGTGATCCAGGCCGACGGCGGCACCCGCACGGCCGCCGTCACGGGCGCCTGGGTGGCGCTGCACGACTGCCTCGGCTGGATGCACCGCCGGTCCATGATCAAGCACATGCCGCTGCGCGACCACGTCGCGGCCGTGTCCTGCGGCGTCGTCAAGGGCGAGGTCGTGCTCGACCTCGACTATGCCGAGGATTCCTCGGCCGAAACCGACGCCAATTTCGTCGTCACCGGGGCCGGGGGCCTCGTCGAGGTGCAGGCCACGGCCGAGAACGCGCCTTTCACCGAGGAACAGCTCGGCGCTATGCTGGCCCTGGCGCGGACCGGCATCAGCCGGCTCGTGGCGCTCCAGAAGGACGCCGTCGCCAGGACGGCCTGACGAGGACCCGAGCCGATGCTGAAGGGACTGGATCCGCTGCTCACGCCCGACCTGCTGTCGGCGCTGCGCGCCATGGGCCACGGCGACGAGATCGCGGTCGTCGACGCCAACTATCCGGCCGCCTCCGCCGGCCCGCCCGTCATCCGGCTCGACGGCGTGCCGGCCGACGCCGCCGTCAACGCGATCCTGTCGGTGATGCCGCTGGACGATTTCGTGCCCGAGGCCGCCTGGTGCATGGCGGTGGTGGGCGACCCGGAGGCCGAGCAGCCCATCTTCGACGGCTTCCGCGAGGCGCTGGCCCGCCACGAGAGCGCCGAGTTCACGCTGAACAAGCTCGAACGCTTCGCCTTCTACGCCCGCGTCGAGGGCTGCTTCGCCGTGGTGGCGACCGGCGAGCGCCGGCTCTACGGCAACATGATCCTCAAGAAGGGCGTGGTAAGGACCAATTAACCCTGTCGGCCGAGGATGGGACGCCACGGCCCCGAGTCGGGCGGACGCGATGGGGCGAGGTTTTGGGCGCGTGAAGGACGAGACCGTCGCGGATCGCGCCAGGCTGACGGGCCTCGTCCTGGCGCGGAACCTGCGCGCCGCCGCCCATGCGGCGCGGCGGCCCGTGCGCGGCCTCGCGACCCGCCGCTGCCGCGTGCCCGAGCGGCTGCTGATCGCCCCCCAGGACCTCCGAACCGCCGACCCCACGGTCGCGGCCGACATCTACTCGGGGTATTTCGCCTTCGACGGCAAGGCCGTGAACACCCGCGGGGCCTCGCCCTTCGAGGTGGAGGCGCCGAGCGAGGCCTGGGCCGCGTCGCTCGCCGGCTTCGGCTGGCTGCGCCACCTCCGCGCCGCCGACACGGCCCTGGCGCGCGTCAACGGCCGGGCGCTGGTGAGCGACTGGATCGCCGGGGCCGGCCGGCCGGGCCGCGCGGCGGGCTGGCGGCCCGACGTGGTGGCGCGGCGGCTGCTGAGCTGGCTCAGCCAGTCGCCGCTGATCCTCGACGGCGCCGACGGCGTCTTCTACCGCCGCTTCACCCGCAGCCTCGCCCGGCAGGCGGACGCGCTGCTGCTCGCCGTGGACGGGGGGCTCGGCGGCCCGGAGCGGCTCGTGGCGCTGGTCGCCCTGTGCGAGCTCTCGCTCTGCGCCGAGAAGCTCGGGCGGCTCCAGCGCCGGGCGTCGCGGCTCCTCGCCGACGAGATCGGGCGCCAGATCCTCCCCGACGGCGGCCACGTCGGCCGCGGCCCCCAGGTGCTGGTCGACCTGCTGCTCGACCTCTTGCCGCTGCGGCAGGCCTACGCGGCCCGGGGCGTGGCGCCGCCCCAGCCGCTGCTCAACGCCATCGACCGCATGATGCCGATGGTGCGCGGCTTCCGCCACCGCGACGGCGCGCTGGCGCTGTTCAACGGCATGGGCTCGACGCGCCCGGACGTGCTGGCCACGGTGCTGGCCTACGACGACGCGCGCGGCGCCACCATCGACAATGCGCGGCACTCCGGCTACCAGCGCCTCGACGCCGGCGACGCGACCCTGATCGTCGACGCCGGCGCCCCTCCGCCCCCGCCCTTCGCGGGCGCGGCCCATGCCGGCACGCTGGCCTTCGAGTTCTCGCACGGCGCGCAGCGCCTCGTGGTCAACTGCGGCGCCGCCCCCGCCGCTCAGCCCGCCGCGCGCGACGCCTCCCGCGCCACGGCGGCCCATTCCACGCTGGTGCTGGGCGACCGCTCGTCGAGCCGCTTCGCGCCGCGCGGCCCGCTGCGGGGACTGCTCTACGCCGGGCCGCGGACCGTGACGGTCGCGCGCGCCGAGGAGGGCGGCGCCACGGTGCTGGACCTGTCGCACGACGGCTACGCGCGCCGGCTCGGCTACCTGCACCGGCGCCGCCTGTCGCTGGACGCGGGGGGTGAGCGCCTGGCCGGCGAGGACCGGCTCGTGCCCGTCGCGGGCGCCCCGCCCCTGCCCTTCGCCCTCCGCTTCCATCTCCACCCGGGCCTGCGCACGGTCCCGGCCCGGCGCGGGGCCGCCGTGCTGATCGCCTGCCCGGGCGGCGACCGCTGGCTCTTCGAGGCGGGCGGCCTGCCGTTGTCGATCGAGGAGAGCATCTTCTTCGCCCAGGCCGAGGGTCCACGCCGCACCGAGCAAATCGTGGTCCACGGGCGCGTGCCCGATACCGGGACGGTAGCCTGGTCGCTGGAGCGGGACCGTGCCGGCGGCGCGCCCGAGGGCTGACGCCCTTCCGGCTCCGGGCGACGACGCCGGCCGCGACCGGGCATGGCGTCCCCTTCCGCCCTGGGACGAGGTTCGCGCCGCCCGCCGACGGGAGGACCGCGACGGGGCCGCGTCGGAGTCCTCCACCCTTAAAGCTCCGTTGAGGATGGCGGCGGTAGCCTCCTGGGGCGGGGAGACTCGCGGGTGAGGGACGCTTCGGATGACACATGCGGCCCCACGGCGGCTCGAACACCAGCCCGATGCGCCCGCCGCGGTGGTGTCTCGCCGTCTGACGGCGTTCGGCGTGAGCCTGGCCCTGAGCATGTTGGCGCTCGGCACCCTGGTCATCATCGACGATCGACGGGACGCGTGGCATCAGGCCGAACAGGCCGGCAACAACCTCGTGCGCGCGCTGGAGCACGACATCGCGCGCAACGTCACCATCCTGGACCTGTCGGTCCAAGGCTTGGCGGAGCGGCTGAGCGAGCCCGGGATCGGCCAGGCCAGCCCCGGCGTCCGTCGCCACGCCCTCTTCGATTTGGCGGCGGGCGCGGAAGACGTCGGCGCCCTCCTGGTCATGGACCGGGACGGCAACGTCGTGGAAGACTCCACGGCGGCGGTTTCCCCTCGGGGCAACCGGGCGGCCCGCGAGCAGTTCACCGTCCATCGGGACAGGCCGGATGCCGGACTCTACATCAGCCGGCCCTACGTGAGCCAAGTGGTCCCGGGCGACCTCCGGATCTCGCTGAGCCGCAGGCTGTCCTCCCCGGGCGGCGAGTTCGCGGGCGTGGTCGAAGGCGCGCTGCGGTTGACCTATTTCCGCCGCCTCTTCGAGGGTCTCGACGTCGGCCCCAGGGGCACGATCACGCTGATCGCGACCGACGGCCGCCTCGTCGTCCGCCAACCGTTCCGCGAGGAGGACGTCGGCCGCGACGTGACCCATAGCGAGGCCTTCGCGCATTTCATCAAGGCCCCGAGCGGCCAATTCGTCGGCCGGGCCGCGATCGACAAGGTGGAACGCCTCTTCACCTTCCGCCGCATCGGTGATCTGCCGCTGATCCTGAGCGTGAACATGTCGGTCGACGACATCTACGCGGCCTGGTGGCGCAAAGCCTTCGTCATGGGCTCGATCCTGGCGCTGCTCTGCGCCGCGACCGTGACCCTGTGCGTGCTGTTCCGACGCGAGATCGGCCGACGCGCGGCGGCGGAACGCGCGCTCGTGTCGGCGGCCGATGAGCTCTCCGTCATGGCGTCCGTCGACGGCCTGACCGGCTTGGCGAACCGGCGCGCCTGCGAGATCGAGATGGACGCGCGGTGGCGGCAGTCGATCGACGGCGGGACCCCGATCTCGCTCCTCATGCTCGACGTCGACCACTTCAAGCTGTTCAACGACCGGCACGGCCACCAGGAGGGGGACCGCGCTCTCCGGGCCGTCGCCCTGGCCATGAAGGATGGCCTGCTTCGTCCCGGCGACCTCGTGGCCCGCTACGGTGGCGAGGAGTTCCTGGCCATCCTGCCCGGCACCGATGCCGCGGGCGCGCTGGCCGTCGCGGAGCGCATCAGGGCCTCGGTGGAGGACCTCGCCATCCCGCATGACGGACACGCGAGGGGCTTCGTGACCGTCAGCATCGGCGTCGCGACCCTGCGTCCCCTGCCGGGGGACGGAACCGCGGGGCTCGTCAAGGCGGCCGACGAGGCGCTCTACGCCGCCAAGCGCGCCGGGCGCAACCGGATCGGCGTCGACGGGCGCCGCGACGGTCCCGCACCGGCGACGCGGGCCGACGAAGTCGGGCTGGCGGCCTGACGCCGCGCGCCGGGCGCGGGGTTCGCGCCATCCCCGAGCCGTGCTAAGGGAACCCACATCGACAAGTGCTTCCAATGAGCACCCGCCTTCGAGGGCCAAAGCCGGACAAGCGAGCACTTGTTGATGTGGGAACCCTAAGGGCTCCGACGACGGCTCATCGGGGAACCTCAACGGCATGGCAAGCGATCTGCGCCGCGTCGCACGCGCGCTGCTCTCGGTCTCTGACAAGACGGGGCTCGTCGACTTCGCGGCCTTCCTGCACGGGCGCGGCGTGGCCCTGGTGTCGACCGGCGGCACGCGGGACGCGCTGGCCGCCGCGGGCCTCCCCGTGACGGAGGTCGCCGACCTCACGGGTTTCCCCGAACTGATGGACGGGCGGCTGAAGACCCTCCACCCGCTGGTGCACGGCGGGCTCCTGGCGATTCGCGAGAACCCCAGCCACGAGGCCGCCATGCTGGCCCACAACATCGCGCCGATCGACCTCCTCGTCGTCAACCTCTACCCGTTCGAGGCCACGGTGGCGCGGGGCGGCACGCCGGAGGAGTGCGTCGAGAACATCGACATCGGCGGCCCCGCCATGATCCGCGGCGCCGCCAAGAACCACAACGACGTCGCGGTCGTGGTGGACGTGGCCGACTACGAGGGGCTGAAGGCCGAGATGGAGCGACACGACGGGGCGACCGGCCTCGCGTTCCGCCGCGGCCTCGCCCAGAAGGCTTATGCCCGCACGGCCGCCTACGACGCCCTCATCGCCGACCACCTCGCGGGTTTCGCCCCCGAGGGAACGCCCGCCTACCGCGCGCTCGGCGGCACGCTCGCGGCGACCTTGCGCTACGGCGAGAACCCGCACCAGCGCGCCGGATTCTACCGCACGCTCGACGCGCGGCCAGGCGTCGGCTCGGCGAGACTCGTCCAGGGCAAGGCCCTGTCCTACAACAACATCGGCGACGCCGACGCGGCCTTCGAGCTCGTCGCCGAGTTCGACCCCGCGGGACCGGCCGCCGTCGCCATCATCAAGCACGCCAACCCCTGCGGCGTCGGCACCGACGCGAGCCCCGCCGAAGCCTACCGCCGGGCTCTGCGCTGCGACCCCGTGTCGGCCTTCGGCGGCGTCGTGGCGGTCAACCGCCGCCTCGACGCGGCGCTCGCGGCCGAACTCGCCGGGATCTTCACCGAGGCCATCATCGCGCCCGAGGCCGACGACGAGGCGCTGGCCATCCTGGCGGCGAAGAAGAACCTGCGCCTGCTGCTCACCGGCGGACTGCCGGACCGCCGGGCGCCCGGGACGCTGTGGCGCAGCGTCGCCGGCGGCTTCCTCGTGCAGGAGCGCGACGCCGCCACCGCGGACGACGCCGACCTCGAAATCGTCACCCGACGCGCGCCGACTCCCCGTGAGACCGAGGACCTCCGCCTCGCCTTCCGGGTCGTCAAGCACGTCAAGTCCAACGCCATCGTCTTCGCCAGGGGCGGCGCCACGGTGGGCATCGGCGCCGGGCAGATGAGCCGGGTCGACTCCGTCCGCACCGCGGCCTGGAAGGCCGGGGAGGCCGCCAGGGCGGCGGGCGAAGCGGAGTCGCTGGCGCGGGGCGCCGTCATGGCCTCGGACGCTTTCTTCCCCTTCGCGGACGGGCTCGAGGCCGCGGTGGCGGCCGGCATCACGGCGGTGATCCAGCCGGGCGGTTCGCTGCGCGACGCCGAAGTCGTCGCGGCGGCCGACGCCGCCGGCATCGCCATGGTGCTCACCGGCATCCGGCACTTCAGGCATTGAGCCGAGGGCGCGCGCGTGGGCTGCCGTCCTGGGTGCGCAGCGCGTGCCGCGCCCTGTTCTGGCTGGCGCTGGCGGCGACCGCCTTCGTGACGCTGTCGCCCATCGACGACCGCCCGATGACGCCCTTCGGCGCCGATCCCGAGCGCGCCGCGGCCTTCGCGGTGCTCAGCGCGTTGGCGATGCTGGGCTACCCCGCCCGCCGCCTCCTCTGGCTTTCCGCCATCGTGGCGGTCGCGGTCTCGCTCGAAGTGGGGCAGAACCTCGTCGGTGGGCGGCACGGGCGGGTGCCCGACGCCGAGGTGAAGGCGTTCGGGACGCTCGCGGGCGCCGTGCTGGCGCTGGCGCTGGAGCGGATCTCGGCCGCTCTCCGCCCGTCTCGCCCCTGATCGCGGGTTGCCTCGGCGGCGCCGAGGCGGGAAGCTGCGCCCCCATCCCGTTCGGAGCCGTTCCGCGATGAAGCCCCCGACCCCACCAGCCCATCGCCGGCGCGCCGCCGCCGTCCTCGCCCTGGTCTGCGCGGGGACGCCCGCGGCCGCCCAGCAGCCCGCCGTCGCAGCCCCGAAGGAGCCCCCGAAGGCGCTGGTCATCATGGACAACGACTTCGCGGGCCCCGGCGGCACCGACATGCAGGCGCTCCTGCCTTTCCTCGGCGACCCGAGGATCGCGGTGCTGGGCCTGACCGTGGTGACGGGCGACGGCTGGGAGAACGACGAGGCGGCCCGCCTCCTGCGCTTCCTGGAGATCGCCGGCCGGCCCGACATCCCGGTCGTCAACGGCGCCACCTATCCCCTGATGCGGACCGTGCCGGAGATGCGCCAGTGGGAGCACCGCTACGGCAAGATCCCGTGGAAGGGCGCCTGGGGCGGGGTCGGGGCCATCGACGGCGTGCCGTCCCAGGAGCCGTCGCTGCCCCACCTCGACGAGGGCCTGCCCACGACGCCGCCCTCGCCGGAGCTCGCGGCCCACTTCCTCATCAAGCAGGTCCACGCCCACCCCCACCAAGTGACGGTGGTGGCGGCCGGCCCGCTGACCGACATCGCGCTGGCGATCCGCATCGATCCCAGCTTCGCGGCCGACGCGAAGGAACTCGTCTTCATGGGCGGGCTGCTCGACACCAGCATGATGTCGATCACGGGCAACGCCGATTTCGCCTCCGACTTCAACCTGATCTTCGACCCCGAGGCGGCCCACATCGCCCTCACGGCCCCCTGGCCGAAGATCACGGCCGTGGGCGACGTGTCCAACGGCGTGATGATGACCCGCGCCCTGATGGACCGCATCGCGGCCGTGAAGACGCCGCTGACGGACTATCTCGGCAAATATTTCAACGCCCTGCCGCTGTGGGACGAGATGGCGGCCGCCATCGTGGCCGATCCGACGCTGGTGACGAAGTCGGTCGACGCCTTCATGGACGTCGACGTGTCGGGCGGGGCGGGTTACGGCCGCGCCCACGTGTGGCCGGACGCGCTGGCGCCCAAGGAGACGGGCGTGCGCCCCGTGACGATCGTGCAGGAGGTCGACACGGCGCGCTTCGTCGAGGGCTTCGTCAAGGCCGCGCAGTGGACGCCGCCGAAGTGACGGCGGCCGCCCCTACATGTGCTGGCCGCCGTTGATCGACAGCGTCGAGCCCGTGACGAAGGAGGCGTCCTCGGACGCCAGATAGGCCACGGCCTTGCCGACCTCCTCCGGCAGGCCCAGCCGGCCCACGGGGATCTGCGGCAGGATCTTGGCCTTCAAGACCTCGGGCGCGATGGCCTGCACCATCTCGGTGCCGATGTAGCCCGGGCAGATGGCGTTCACCGTGATGCCTTTGCTGGCGCTCTCCTGCGCCAGGGCCTTGACGAATCCGATGTCGCCCGCCTTGGCGGCCGAATAGTTCACCTGGCCCATCTGGCCCTTCTGGCCGTTGATGGACGAGATCACGATGATGCGGCCCCAGTTGCGCGCCCGCATGCCGTCGATCACCGGCCGCGTGACGTTGAACAGGGAATCGAGGTTGGTGCTGAGCACCGCCCGCCACTGGTCCCGCGTCATCTTGTGGAAGAAGCCGTCGCGCGTGATGCCGGCGTTGTTGACCAGGATGTCGATGGGGCCGACCTCCTCCTCGACGCGCCGCACGCCCTCGGCGGAGGCGTCGAAGTCGCCCACGTCCCACCTGAACACCGGCGTGCCGGTCTCGTCCCTGAAGCGGGCCGCGGCTTCGTCGTTGCCGGCGTAGCTGGCCGCCACCCGAACGCCGGTCTCGATGAGGGCGCGGCTGATCGCGGCGCCGATCCCGCGCGTGCCTCCGGTCACCAGTGCGATACGTGCCATGTCCGTCCCTCCCGTCGCGACGTTTTGACCGCCTGCGATCGTCAACGAGTTTGGCCGAGGGTGGTTCGCCCCGTCCAGGGGGGGCGATGCGGAAACGCGATGCAGCATCGAGGGACCGCGGACTGCTGCACCGTGGCGGGCAGGCCCGGGACCCCGGTCACCGCCACCGGCCGAGGGCCGCCTCGTCCGTTCCCTTGGGGGCGACCCAATCGGCGCCGCCCGCCGCCTCGCCGATCCAGCGGTTGCGCTTCCAGAAGGGCGCCTCGCTCTTGAGGTAGTCCATCAGGAAGTCGGCCGCCGCGAAGGCTTCGGCGCGATGGGCCGAGGCCGTCACCACGAGCACGATGGCCTCGCCGGGGCGGATGGCGCCGTGGCGATGGATCACGCGGCAACCCCGGAGCGCCCACCGCCGCTCGGCCTCGGCGGCGACGCGGAGGATCTCGCCCTCGGCCATGCCGGGATAATGCTCGATCTCCAGGGCGTCGAGCGTGCCGCCCTCGTCCCGGCACAGGCCCGAGAAGGTCACCACGGCGCCGATGTCGCGCCGCCCCGCGGTCAGCGCCGCGACCTCGGCGGCGGCGTCGAAATCACCCGCCTGGACGGAGACCGACGCCACCCTAGCCGCCCGTCATGGGCGGGAAGAACGCCACCTCGCGGGCGCCCGCGAAGCCGGTGTCGTGCTTGGCGTGGACGCGGTCCACCGCGGTGCGGATCACGGCCTGGTTCTCGAAGGCGTGGGCGTAGTTCTCGCCGCGGCCCGCCAGCCAGCCCATCAGCTCGCTCAGCGTGCGGACGTCGGCCGGCGGCGCGAGGTCCTCCTCGGCGGTGCCGATGCGCTCGCGCACCCAGGCGAAATACAGCGCTCTCACATCTCACTCCGCGGCCGGCCTGAACCCCGCCTTCATGTAGTCCCAGCCGGTGTAGAGCGTCAGGACGGCCGCGACCCAGAGCAGCACGAGGCCGATGTCGACCGTGCCGGGCAGCACCGCCTCGCCCGCCGGCCCGGCGATCAGGAAGCCGATGGCGGTGAGCTGCGCCGTGGTCTTCCACTTGGCCACCCTGGTGACCGGCACCGAGACGCGCAGCTCGGCCAGGAACTCGCGCAGGCCCGACACCAGGATCTCGCGGCACAGGATCACGATGGCGGCCCAGATCGACCAGCCCGTGACGGACCGGTCCGCCACCAGCATCAGCAGCGAGGCCGCCACCAGCAGCTTGTCGGCGATGGGGTCGAGCATGCGGCCGAGCGACGACTGCTGGTTCCACACCCGCGCGAGGTAGCCGTCGAAGAAATCCGTGATCCCCGCCACAACGAAGACCGCCAGCCCCAGCCAGCGCATGCGGAAGTCGTCGGGCGCGAAGAGGCATCCCGCGACGAACGGGACCGCCGCCATGCGGGCGTAGGTCAGGAGGTTCGGCAGATTCCACTGCCGTTCGCGCTCGACGGTCGAAAGGGCCATGGGAGGAGGGAGCATGAGGGAGGGTTCGGCGTCAAGGCGAGGCGCCGCCGCCGCGGGGCCGTCGGGCGGACGCCGTCGCGGTGATCCGACATGGACGTGCGAGGCACCTGCGGGCTTCGCCTCCGAGGGGCCGACCGGCCCGCCCGAGTCTGGTTCCCGCGCGCCTCCGCCCCATAACGGGGCGGCGCCGGCCTTCGGCACACCAGGGAGGATCGTCCATGCGCTCCAACGTCACCCTCGCCGGCCTGGCCGTGGCCGGCCTGCTCGCCGCCGCTCCGGCCTCGGCCGAGACCGTCAAGTACAAGGCCATGGTCAGCCCCTCGACCGAGGTGCCGCCCGTCACCAACAGCAAGGCAACCGGCTCGCTGTCGGCCACCTACGACACCGACTCGATGACTTTGACCTACGAGGTCGGCTACGCCGATCTCACCGGCCCGGCCCTGATGGCGCATTTCCACGGCCCCGCGCCGGCCGGCAAGAACGCGGGCGTGATGGTGCCGATCAATGGCGACCTCGCGAGCCCGCTGAAGGGCTCGGTCAAGCTGACCGAAGACCAAGCCAAGGCGCTCGCCAACGGCGACCTCTACTTCAACATCCACACGCCCATGAACAAGGGCGGCGAGATGCGGGGCCAGATGGTCAAGGGTATGTGACGCGCGAGCCGGTCGCTTCCGAACCAGAATCGACCGGCTCCCGGTCAGCCCGCGCCCCGCGGCATCGGTGAGATGCGGCGCGACCTCACGAAGCGGGACCCATGGCCGATCCACGACGCAACATCCTCATCGTCATGGTGGACCAGCTCGCGCCGCGCTTCCTGCCGATCCACGGCCACCCGCTGGTGAAGGCGCCGAACCTCGAAGCGCTGGCGCGGCGCGGCGTCGTCTTCGACAGGGCCTATTGCAACAGCCCCCTGTGCTCGCCCTCGCGCACCGCCTTCATGACGGGCGCGCTGCCGTCCCGCACCGGCGGCTACGACAATGCCGCCGAGTTCCGCTCCGACATCCCGACCTTCGCGCATTACCTGCGGCGGCTCGGCTACCGGACTGTTCTGTCGGGCAAGATGCACTTCTGCGGGCCCGACCAGCTCCACGGCTTCGAGGAGCGGCTCACGACCGACATCTACCCCGCCGACTACGGCTGGACGCCCGATTGGGAGCGCCCGCTCGACCGGCCGAGCTGGTACCACAACATGAGGTCCGTCACGGACGCGGGCCTCTGCGTGCGCACCAACCAGATGGACTTCGACGAGGAAGTCGCCTTCGCGGCCGAGCGGGCCATCTACGACCACGTCCGCTCGAAGGACGACCGCCCCTTCCTGATGGTGGCGTCGCTGACCCATCCTCACGACCCCTTCGCCATCACCCGGCCCTACTGGGACCTCTACCCCGAAGCCGCGGTCGACGGGCCGGCGGTGGGCCCCGGCGACGTCCCGCTCGACCCGCACAGGGCGCGGATCCGGCACGTCTGCGACATGGATGCCGTCACGGTCACGGACGAGCAGGTGCGGCGCGCGCGCCACGCCTATTACGGCGCGATCTCGTTCTGCGACGCGCAGGTCGGGCGCCTGCTCGGCGCGCTCTCGGCCACCGGCCTCGACGACGCGATCGTGATGTTCCTCGGCGACCACGGCGAGATGCTGGGGGAGCGCGGCCTGTGGTACAAGATGAGCTTCTTCGAGGGCGCCTGCCGCGTCCCCCTCGTGGTGACGGCGCCGGGCCTGGCGCAGCCGGGCCGCGTCGCGGCCTCCGTGTCGATGGTCGACGTCCTGCCGACCCTGGTGGAGCTCGCGGGGGGCGACGCGGCGCTGCTGGCGAGCCCCATCGACGGGCGGAGCCTCGTGCCCCACCTCACCGGCGCGGGCGGCCACGACGGCGTCGTCGGGGAATATCTCGCCGAGGGCGCGGTGGCGCCGCTGGTGATGCTGCGGCGCGGCCGGTGGAAGTTCATCCACTCGCCGGCCGACCCCGACCAGCTCTACGACCTCGACGCCGATCCCGAGGAGCTCCGCAACCTCGCGGACGACCCCGCGTCGGCCGACGCCGTGGCGCGTTTCCGGGCCGACGTGGCGCGGCGCTGGGACTTGGCGGCGCTCGACCGCGCCGTGAGGGACAGCCAGCGCCGGCGCCGTCTCGTCGACGCCGCGCTGACGACCGGGGCCGCGCAGCCCTGGGACTATCAGCCGTTCCGCGACGCCGCGAAGCTCTACATGCGCAACACCATGGCGCTCGACGACCTCGAAGCCATGGCCCGCTTCCCGCGCGTCACGCCGGGCGGCGAGCCCTGAAGGGCGGGGCTACACGGCCCCCGCTTCCCGTCCCGACCGCCTCGACCCCATCCCCTTCGGCGGCCGGACCCTCGGCCGATCAGGCCTTGCCGACCTTGCACTTGCGCATGAAGGCCGAGCGGGGCTTGCCGTGGATGTTCTGCGCGTCGGCCTTCCTGGAGCATTCGATCGACTGCGCGGTGCGGGGCTTGGCGCCCTTCGTCATCGGGGCGCCCGCGGCGGGGGCCATGGCGGGGGCCGCGGCGGGCGCCGCCGTCTGGGCGAGAGCGCCGCCGGCCGACAGCGCGAGCGCGAGCGCGGCCGCGAAGGTGAATCTGGTGAGCATGGCGTTTCGCTTCCCTGTGCTGTCGATCCGCCGCCGGGCGGGACTCGCGCGGCGGCGACGCGCAAAATGAGAAAGCCCTGTGTCTCCGGCAAGCCACGCGGGACGACTCGCGCGGGAGAGCGCCTCTTTCCCGCCTCGTCGTGGCGCGCGGGCCACAGCGAGGCTCCGGCCGGGGCGCTATCCTGCGGACGGGTTCGAGGCAGGCGGAGAGTGGCATGGGGCGGATGATGGTCGGGCTCCTCTGCCTCCTGCTCGCCGCCCCGGCGGGCCCGGCCCTCGCCCGCTCCCTGCCGAAGGGCGATCCCGCCCCCGCACTCCGGTCCTGCCCCGAGATGGGGGAGGGCTACGTCCGCCTCGCGGGTTCCGACACCTGCGTGAGGCTGTCGGGGAGCGTGCGGGTCGAGGTCGTGCGGCAGATCGGCGGCTCGGCGGCATCCGGCGGGCGCTGATCCCGCTCCTGACAGGCGCCGCACGGGCTGTTAACCGTCCCGCATCAGGGTCCCGCCATCGGCGGCGGGCCCGCCGCCCGCACAGGACCCTCGATGATCCACCGCCACGCCTGCCGCATCCTGGCGCTGTTCCTCGTCGCCTCGGCGCTGAGCGGCTGCGACAAGTGCGCCGACTACTTCATCGCCAACCCCTTCGGCACCAAGCCGGCCGGCACCTGCCCGTCGGGCGCGGTCCCGGCGGCGAAGTGACGATGCTGCCGGGACCGCGCAGGCGGGGAGCCAGCGCGAAATATCCGGCCGAAGGCCGGTCCTTCCTCTGCGACCGCGCGGCACGATGGACGCGCGATCGAGAGTGTCGGCCTTCGGCCCCCTCCCGGCGCTGGGTCCCCGCCTGCGCGGGGACGAGCGGGGAGCGGGATCGGTCGGATCCAGAGCGTATGAGGGGCGCGGCCCTCAATAGGCGCATTCGCTGAAGGCGGGATCGACGCTGCCGGCCCACGCGCCGCGGTAGCGGGCGAGCAGCGAATCCGCCTGCGTCTCGCCCCGTTCCACGAGCGCGTCCAGCGGCGCGAGATACTGCGTCTCGTCGCGGCCGTCGGCGTCGCGGAAGCCGCGGCGTTCGAGGCCGCCGCGCGCGATGGCGAGCATGTCGCGCGCTACGTCGCGCAGGCTTCGCCCGGCGATCTCGGCGCGGAAGCCGAGCACCGGCACGGCCTCGCGCATCGCCTGGCGCGCGCCGGCCGCCTCCGGGCCCGACCACGCCCCGGCGAGCTCGGCCGCGGCGTCGAGGGCGGTCGGGTCGTAGAGGAGGCCGGCGAAGAGCGCCCCCAGCGCCGTGATCATCTCGGGCGGCCCGACGTCCTCGCCGCGCATCTCCAGGTAGCGCTTCAGCCGCACCTCGGGGAAGATGGTCGACAGGTGGTTCGCCCAGTCCGACAGGGTGGCGCGCTCGCCCGGTAGGGCCTCGAGCCGGCCCGCCAGGAGGTCGTGGAAGCTCATCCCGCTGACGTCGTGGTAGCGGGCGCCGCGCTTGACGAAGTACATCGGCACGTCGAGCGCGTAATCGACGTAGCGCTCGAACCCCATGCCGGGCTCGAAGGCGAAAGGCATCATGCCGGAGCGCCGGTCGTCGGTGTCGAGCCAGATGTGCGACCGCTCGGACAGGTATCCGCTCGGCGCGCCGTCCTTGAAGGGCGAGTTGGCAAAGAGCGCGGTCGCCACCGGCTGCAGCGCCAGCGAGGCGCGGAGCTTCGCCACCATGTCGGCCTCGCTGCTGAAGTCGAGGTTGGCCTGTACGGTCGAGGTGCGGAACATCATGTCCCGGCCACGCGTGCCGACCTTGGGCATGTAGGCCGCCATGATGCGGTAGCGGCCCTTGGGCATCATGGGCGCCGCGGCGAGCGGCCATCTCGGGCTCGACCCCAGCGCCAGGAAGCCGATGCCGAGCGGCTCCGCCACGGCCTTCAGGTCGGCGAGGTGGCGGGCGAGCTCGTCGCGGGCCTCGTGCAGCGTGCGCAGCGGCGCGCCCGACAGCTCGAACTGGCCGCCCGGCTCCAGCGACACCGCCCCGCCCGCCCCCGCGTCGTCCGACAGGCCGATCGGGTTGCCGTCCTCCAGGATCCGCTCCCAGCCCTGGCGCGCCGCCAGCCCGTCGAGCAGCGCCCGGATGCCGCCGCGCCCCGTCCCCGGATCGCCCTCGTAGGGCACGGGCGCGAGGTCGGCGCGGTAGAAAGGGAGCTTCTCGTGCTCGATGCCGATGGCCTGTCCGGGCTTGCAGCCCGCCTCGAACCAGCCGACGAGGTCGTCCCGCGTGGCGATCGGCGTCGTGTCGGTGGTGTCGCGGGCCATGCAGTGCTTCCACGCCGTGGTCGGGGCCGCCGGCGGCCGGGATGACGGCCGGTCCAGGCCGCGCGTGACTCAGTTAGGCGACCCCGTGTGAACTGGCAACGTGCTCCATCGGCATCACCTCGGCCCAAAGATGAGCAAAGCTTAAGTCAGGGGAAACCAACCCCGAGGCCGCGCGTTGCGAGCACGTCGAGCCTCGCGCCAACCTTCAGGCTGGGAGGCGACGGACGACGAAGGGAGTCACCATGAACGCGTTCAAGAAGACCATCGCCCTGGCCTGCGCGGCCTCCGTCCTCAGCTTCGGCGTGGCGTTCGCCCAGACGGCCCCGGATGCCGGTGCCGCGCCTGCGCCCGCCCCCGCGGCCGGCGATCCTCCGGCGGCCGGCGACGCCGCGATGAGCGGCGATGCCACGAAGAAGCCGATGAAGAAGATGTCGATGAAGAAGACGTCCAAGAAGAAGATGACGAAGAAGGCCATGTGATCCTCGTCCATCGCATCGTCGAACACGCCCCGGCCTCGCCCAGAGGTCGGGTTCTGGGCTCGTCGGCACCGCGCCTTGGCATCGAAGCGTTAAGGGTCGCGTGAGACCGTAGGGGTCATTTCAGCGGGATGACGCCTGTGCTGCTCCGATTCTGGCTCGACGACCGAGGCGCCACGGCGATCGAATATGGCCTGATCGCCGGCTTCATCGCCCTCTCCGTCGTGCTGGGCGCCACCGCCATCGGCACGAGGCTGCAGACCCGCTACTTCCAGCCGGTCGCCAACGGCCTCAGTTGAACCCTCGGAGTTTCTCAATCCATCGAACTTGTGCCTGAATGCCTTTTGAAAAACGTCGAGATATCTCTGCCCGTTTTGGGACAGATGGGCATCCATTCACAAACTCTCAGACCGAATTGTCGGCCGCGGCCGACAGGTTGTCGAGACTCGACACGATGTGGCCCGCGAGGGCGTCGGTCAGGGGCGACGGGTCGGCCCGGTTGCGCACCAGCGCGATCTTGCAGGAGGGCAGGGTGGGGAAGTCGTCGGCCGGCCCGAGCACCCGCATGCCGGACCGCAGCGCGCTTTCCGGCAGCACCGACACCGCCAGGCCCGCCAGCACGGCGGCGCCGACCGCCGTCGAGTTCCAGGACGAGTAGAGCACGCGATAGGGCTTGGAGCGTCCGTCGAGCGCCGCCGTGGCGGCCTGCCGCCACGTGCAGAAGGTTCGCCCGAGCGCCAGGGGCAGGGGCTCCTGCTCATGGACCGCGTGGCGGCCCGACGTCACCCACAGCAGGCGCTCGCGCCGGATCACGGAGGCCGAGCCGCGCGACGACACGTGCGTGATGATGGCGAGGTCGAGGTCGGCGTGCTCGATGCGCTCGACCAGCATGGGCGTGGGCTCGCACACCACCGTCACCTCGACGCGGGGGTTCGACTGCGAGAACCGCGCCAGGATCTCGGGCAGGTAGCGTTCGGCATAGTCGTCCGGCAGGCCGAGCCTCACGCGGCCGGCCAGTTCCGTCTCGGCGAAGCTCGCCAGGGCTTCGTTCGACAGGCGAACGATGCGCCGTGCGTAGTCGAGCAGGCGCTCGCCCTCCTCGGTCAGGCGCGACGTGCGCCCGTCGCGCTCGAACAGCGGGCGGCCCACCGTCTCCTCGAGCCGCTTGATCTGCATCGACACGGCCGACTGGGTCTTGTGGATCGCTTCCGCGGCCCGCGTGAACGTGCCGGTGTCCGCGATGGCGATGAAGCTCCGCAGTTGGTCGATGTCGAGGAGGGCCGTCATGGTGGTGCTCGCCGATCCGGAGGCGGCAGCGCGGAGGAGGCCGCGACGCGCGAAGCCCATCTATGACGGAATACGATGGCAGACATCAAGAACATTCGTTTTTCCGATCATCGATTCGCGCCTATATCGGGGCATCGAAAGGAAACGAGACCATGCTTTCCCCCAGCTTCTCCACTCATCTCTCCTCCGCCCTCGCGACGGCGTCCCGCTTCGTGGGCCGGCTGCGCGAGGCCCAGGAGCGGCGCCGGGTCGTCATCGGCCTGGCGTCGCTCGACGATCACATGCTGCGCGACATCGGCCTGACCCGCTTCGACGTCGATTCCGCACTCGTGGAGCCGGCCTTCAACGACGCTACCCTGGTTCTGGCCGAGCGGGTGGGAAGCCTTCGCCGGCACCAGCGCGCCATGGCGCAGGAAGCCCAGGCCTGGGCCAACCCGACGCCGCGGGCCGACACCCGCACGGCCGGGACTTCGCCGGCGCGGCGCGCCGCCTGATATCTTGAGAAACGATGAATCGATCCCCGCACCCTCCGTCCGACGGATGGGTGTGGGGCATCACGTTCCGCGTCCCGCCCCGGCGAGCCGGCCCACCACGCGGTAGGCCGTGACGACGGCCGCGGTGCCGAAGAGGGCCGCCCCCACCGTCATCCCCACGAACCCGCCCTTGACGCCGCCGAGATGCGCCCCGAGCGTCACGAAGGGCACGGTGCCGAGCGTCGCCCGCCCCCAGTTGAACAGCAGCGACAGCAGCGGGAAGCCGAGGTTGTTGAAGGCCGCATTGGCGACGAACAGCACCCCGACGAAGACCCAGGCCGACACGCCCCAGAGGCAGAAGAACCGAAGGTAATCCGCCATCTCGGGCGAGGCCCGGAACCCCGCGGCGATCCCCGGCCAGGCCAGGGCCAGCACGAGCCACACCGCCAGCCCGTAACCCACCGTGACGGCGAAGCAGCGCGTCAGCGTTTCGGTGACGCGGGCGTGAAGGCCGGCGCCGAGATTCTGGCCCATGATGGGGCCGACCGCCCCGGTCAGGGCGAAGACGGCCGCGAAGGCCACGTAGACCGTGCGGTCGATGACGGCGCTGGCCGCCACCGCGGCGTCGCCGAAGCCGGCGTAGACGTGGAGCGCGTAGCCGTTGCCGAAGGGCGTCGCGAGGTTGGTGGCGACCGCCGGCAGGGCCACCGCCATCAGGACGGGGCCGTCGAGCCGCAGCGCCCGCAGGCGCGGCCACCGCAGCAGGCCGTGCACGCGCCCGACGCCGTGCAGGCCCACCAGCAGGAACACGAAGCGCGACAGCAGGGTGGAGACCGCGGCGCCGTAGATCCCGAGGTGGAGGGCGAAGATCAGCAGCGGGTCGACGGCCGCCACGACCAGCGCGCCCGAGAGCGTGACGTACATGGCGCGCCGCGCGTCGCCCACCGCCCGCAGCACGCCCGACAGCGCCATGCCGAGCCCGAAGGGCACGTTGCCGGGCAGGGCGATCATCAGGAACCGCTCCGCGACCTCGCGCGTGTGGCCCTGGGCGCCGAACAGGGCCAGCAGCGGCCCCGCGCCGGCCAGGGCCGCCCCCGCCACGAGCGTGCTGAGCACCCCGGCGATGAGCAGGCCCGAGGCCGCGATGCGCCGCGCCCGTCCGGTCCGTCCCGCTCCCAGCGCGCGGGACACCGCCGCCGTAATGGCGATGGCGAGGCCGATGTTGACCGCCACCGGATAGAGCATGACCTGGGTGGCGAAGCCCACGGCGGCCTTCAGTTCCGTGCTGCCGAGCCACGACACGTAGACCAGCGACAGGAGGTCGACCGCGAAGATCGCCAGCGTGCCGACCGTGCCGGTCGCCGTCATCACGAGGACGTGGCGCAGGATCGCGCCGCGCGTGAAGCGGGCTTCGGCGAGCGCGGCGCCGGCCCGTCCCGGGGCGGCCGGCCGGGATCTCGCGGATCCGGAGGCGGCGGCACGGCGGAGAGGCTCGGCGCCGGACGATGCCGGACCGTGGGGGCTGTGCGTCATGGGGCGGTGTCGCTCGCGGGGTGGAGGCCGCCCTTCGGCGCCGGTCGACATAGCCTGCCGTGCCCCGCGGCGCCAACGCGCTCCACCCCGGCGCGACAACGCGCCCGACCCCGGCGCGTCCGGCGATCGAACGGCGCGGGAACCCGACGGGCCCGCTGCGCCCACGGCCTTCGGAAAGTGGCCGGCGCGACGGTCGGTCGGCTTGACCCTCGGCCCCCGTTCCCGCAAAACCCGAGCCAGACGCCGCCCGGACCAGCTCGATGACCAAGCCGCCGCTCCAAGTCCTGCTCTGCGCCCCCCGGGGCTTCTGCGCGGGCGTGATCCGCGCCATCGACGCGGTCGAGCAGGCCCTGTCGATCTACGGGCCGCCGGTCTACGTGCGCCACGAGATCGTCCACAACAAATACGTCGTCGAGTCCCTGAAGAAGAAGGGCGCCATCTTCGTCGAGGAGCTCGACGAGATCCCGCCCACCGACGCGCCGGTGATCTTCTCGGCCCACGGCGTGGCGAAAGCCGTGCCGCTCGAGGCCAGCGCCCGCAAGTTCTTCGCCATCGACGCCACCTGCCCGCTGGTCACCAAGGTCCACCGCGAGGCGGAGCTGCACCACCGCCGCGGCTACACCATCATCCTGGTGGGCCATGCCGGCCACCCGGAGGTGGTGGGCACGCTGGGCCAACTGCCGGACGGCGCCGTGCTCCTCGTCGAGAACATCGCCGACGTCCACCGCATGGCCGACGAGGCCACCCCGGAGTTCCTCGCCAAGCCGCTCGCCTTCGTCACCCAGACGACGCTGTCGGTCGACGACACGCAGGGCATCGTCGAGACGCTGAAGAGCCGCTTCCCGGCCATCGTCGGTCCCCACAAGGAGGACATCTGCTACGCCACGACCAACCGCCAGGATGCCGTGAAGCAGATCGCCCATTCGGTGGACGCGATGCTCGTCGTGGGGTCGGCCAATTCGTCGAACTCGCAGCGCCTGAAGGAGGTGTCCGAGCGGGCCGGCTGCAAGAACAGCCAGCTCGTGCTGCGCGCCTCCGACATCGACTGGACCCCGCTGGGCGACATCCGCACGATCGGCATCACGGCCGGCGCCTCGGCGCCCGAGGTGCTGGTCGAGGAGATCATCGACGCCTTCGCCGAGCGCTACGCCATCGAGGTCGAGACGGTCGCGACCGTCACCGAGACCATGTTCTTCCCGCTGCCGCGCGAGCTGCGGGCCATGCAGGAGCCGCTGGCGGCTTCGGTCGCGCACTGAGGTTGTGGGCGCCACCTTCCCTTCACAGGCTAGGGCGTGTCGTCAATTGAGCCAGATGGCTGCGGCTGCGAGATGGACGG
>CAXTBR010000044.1:0-38857 GCA_964242785.1 uncultured Lichenihabitans sp.
GCCGCGGCGGCGCGGGCGTGGGTGGGCAGGCGGGCGATGTCGCGGTCGCCCCACAGGATGCGGCCGGCGCGGATCGGCTGGTGCCCCACGATGGCGCGCAGCAGGGACGATTTGCCGACCCCGTTGCGGCCCAGCACGCAGGTGACGCGGCCGAGCTCGGCGGTGAGCGACACGCGCCGCAGTGCCTGGGCGGCGCCGTAGAAAAGGTCGATGGAATCGACGTTCAGCATGGGCGAAAACCTCGCAAAATCAGCGCTCAACACCCATATCAGGGGTCAGCCGGACATCCCCCGACCACCCTTGAGGACCCCATGCGCGACCTCGTCACGCCCTTCGCCGCCACCCTGAAGCGCCTCGTCACCGAACCCGCCGTGATGATCCCGGAGGAGCGCATCCGCGAAGCCTATCGCGACACGGTGATCGGCCGCAGCGTGCGCGACGCGCTCGCGCGCCAGCTCCCCGCCGCCGTCCCCCGCGAGGACGTGCTGTTCATGCGCGTCCCCGGCCACGTGCTCCTCGTCAACCCCCGCAACGCCCCGCCGCTGTGACGGCTGGCCCCGCCCTGGCGCGCGGGGCGAGCGGCCTCACCGCCCGAGGTAGACCTCCACGACCCGCGGGTCGGCGCTGACCTGGTCGAGCGCGCCCTCGGCCAGCACCGCGCCCTCGTGCAGCACCGTCACCTTGACGCCGAGGTCGCGCACGAAGGCCATGTCGTGCTCCACCACCACCACGGCGTGGTCGACGGCGATCTCGCGCAGCAGCTCCGCCGTGGTGGCGGTCTCGCTGTCCGTCATGCCGGCCACGGGCTCGTCGACGAGGAGCAGCTTCGGGTCCTGGGCGAGCAGCATGCCGATCTCAAGCCACTGCTTCTGCCCGTGGCTGAGGTCCCCGGCGCGCCGCGCCCGGTGGTCCCACAGGCGGATACGGCGCAGCACGCCCTCGACCTTCTCCCGCCGGTCGCGGGCCGCGCGGCCGAACAGCGTCGCGAAGGCGCCGCGCGGCGCCTTCAGCGCCAGGTGGACGTTGGTCTCGACGTCGTGGTTCTCGAAGACCGTCGGCTTCTGGAACTTGCGGCCGATCCCCAGGGTGGCGATCTCGGCCTCGTCGCGCTTCGTGAGGTCGATGTGGCCCGAGAAGAACACCTCGCCCGTGTCGGGTCGGGTCTTGCCGGTGATGACGTCCATCATGGTGGTCTTGCCGGCGCCGTTGGGGCCGATGATGGCGCGCATCTCGTTGGGCGCCAGCACCATCGACAGCCCGCGCAGCGCCTTGTAGCCGTCGAAGGAGACGCGCACGTCGTCGAGGTAGAGCAGGGACGAGGTGAGGACGGGGTCGGTCACGGCGTCACTCCGCCACCGGCGAGGGGAGCCGCTGCTCCTCGGGCGCTACGGGCCGCTCGGCCGGCGGCTCGGGCCGCCGCCGGGCCGTCAGCCGGTCGATGAGGCCCAGGATGCCCTGGGGCAGGAACAGCGTCACCACGACGAAGAGCCCGCCCAGCGCGAAGAGCCAGTATTCGGGCAGGGCGCCGGTGAAGAAGGTCTTGCCCCAGTTCACCAGCACGGCGCCGAGCGCCGCCCCCACCAGCGTGCCGCGGCCGCCGACCGCGACCCAGATCACGGCCTCGATGGAATTGGCGGGGGCGAACTCGCCGGGGTTGATGATGCCGACCTGCGGCACGTAGAGCGCGCCCGCCACCCCGGCCATCATGGCCGACAGGGTGAAGACCACCGCCTTGTAGTTCTCGACCCGGTAGCCGAGGAAGCGGGTGCGGCTCTCGGCGTCGCGGATCGCCACGATCACCTGCCCGAACTTCGACTGCGTCACGGCCGCCGAGATGGCGTAGCCGAGCGCCAGCGCCGCGCAGCTCGCCGAGAACAGCGCCGCCCGGGTGCCGTCCGACTGGACGTCGAACCCTAAGATCTCCTTGAAGTCCGTGAGGCCGTTGTTGCCGCCGAAGCCCATGTCGTTGCGGAAGAAGGCGAGCAGCAGCGCGTAGGTGAGGGCCTGGGTGATGATCGACAGGTAGACGCCCGTCACCCGCGAGCGGAACGCGAAATAGCCGAACACCAGGGCGAGGACGCCCGGCACCAGCACCACCATCAGCATCGCGTAGGGGAAGGCGCCGAAGCCCCACCACGTGAAAGGCAGCTCGTGCCAGTTCAGGAACACCATGAAGTCCGGCAGGTCGGGGTTGGCGTAGACGCCCCGCGCCCCGATCTGCCGCATCAGATACATGCCCATGGCGTAGCCGCCGAGCGCGAAGAAGGCGCCGTGGCCGAGGGACAGGATGCCGCAATAGCCCCAGACGAGGTCGAGCGACACGGCGAGCAGGGCGTAGCACAGGTACTTGCCCACCAGCGTGACCGCGTAGGTGGAGAGGTGCAGGGGGGAGCCCGGCGGGGTCAGCAGCGACAGCACCGGCACCAGCACGGCGGCGGCCGCGAGGACGGCCAGGAAGACGAGGCCGCGGGGGGCGAGGAGGCGGGCGTTCGGCATGGCGTCAAGCCTCCACGGCCCGGCCCTTGAGGGCGAACAGCCCGCGCGGGCGCTTCTGGATGAACAGCACGATGAAGACCAGGATGGCGATCTTGGCCAGCACCGCGCCCGCGAAGGGCTCGACGAACTTGTTCGCGACGCCGAGCGACAGGGCCGCCACCAGCGTGCCCCACAGGTTGCCGACCCCGCCGAACACCACCACCATGAAGCTGTCGATGATGTAGCTCTGGCCGAGGTTCGGCGACACGTTGTCGATCTGGCTCAGCGCCACCCCGGCGATGCCGGCGATGCCCGAGCCGAGGCCGAAGGCCAGCGCGTCGATGCGCCCCGTCGAGATGCCCATGGCGGAGGCCATGCGGCGGTTCTGCGTCACGGCCCGCATCCTGAGGCCGAAGGGGGTCGCGCGCAGCACGAGCTGGAGGGCCGCGAAGACCAGCACGGTGAAGATCACGATCCACATGCGGCCCGAGGTGATCTCGAGCCCGCCCAGGCGGAACGACCCCGCCATGAAGCCCGGTGCCGACACGGCCCGGTTGTCGGCCCCGAAGATGGTCCGCACGAGCTGCTGGAGCATCAGCGACACGCCCCAGGTGGCCAGCAGGGTTTCGAGCGGCCGGCCGTAGAGGTGGCGGATGATGAGCCGCTCGATGGCGACGCCCACCGCGCCCGCGACCAGGAAGGCCAGCGGCACGGCCGCGATCAGCGCGCCGTCGAGCCACGCGGGCGCGTGGGTGGCGATGAACTGCTGGCACACGTAGGTCGTGTAGGCGCCCACCATCACCATCTCGCCGTGGGCCATGTTGATGATGCCCATGACGCCGAAGGTGATGGCGAGGCCGATGGCGGCCAGCAGAAGCACCGAGCCGAGCGACAGCCCGTACCAGGCGTTCTGCAGCCCCTGCCACAGGTGGAGCGAGAACTGGATCGAGGAGACCGCGGCCGCGGCCGCGGCCTTCACGGCCGGGGAGGCGTCGGGCGCGGCCGACAGGCGGGTGACGAGGTTGAGGGCGTCGCCGTCGCCCCGCGCCTTCAGCGTCGCGACCGCGGCGAGCCGGTCCTCCTCGGACCCCTCGTCGGCGCTCGCCACGATGGCGGCGCGGGCCTGGAGCAGCGCGGCCTTGACGGCGGGATCGGTCTCCTTGCCGAGCGCCGCGTCGACGGGGCCGCGCGCCTTCGGGTCATGCGCCCGGAAGGCCGTGTCGGCGGCGGCCAGGCGCTTCGCAGGATCGGGAGACAGGATGTCGAGGGCGCCGACCGCGGCCGCGATCTTGGAGCGCAGGCCGTTGTTCAGCCGCACCTTCTTCAGCCCGCCCTGCACCACGCCGGCGGCCGGGCTGCCCGTGGCGGCGTCGTCGAGCGCGCCGGCGGCGTCGAGGTAGTAGACCTTGAGCGCGCCGGCATCGAAGAATAGGCGCCCGTCCGACAGCGCGCCGAGCACGGCCGGGGCCGTCGGGGCGCCGCTGGCGATCAACTCGTCGATGCCGCGGTCGGTTTCGGGGAACTTGTCGGCGGCGAAATGCGCCAGCGCGTCGTCGACCGGCGCGGCCTGCGCCGCCAGGGCCAGCACCGGCGAGGCCAGCGCGGCCAGCAGGACGGCCGCCGCCATCGATCGGATCATCCCCGGGCCGCGCGTGCGGATCATGGCGTGGCTCCTCGAAGGGTGCCGATGGGGCGCACCGCCCCATCGGATCAGCTCGGACGGGCGGTCAGGCCACCCATGCAAGTTTCAGGCTGCGCCGCCGCACTTACCGGACTTCACGTTGAAGTTCCCGCAGCTCATCGGGCGGCGCCAGTCGCCGATCAGGTCCTTCGAGCCTTCGAGGTAGGGCGACCATTCCTGCGCCACGACGAGGCCGGGGGTCTGCCACACCGTGTTCATCTGGCCGTCGGCCCCGATCTCGCCGATATAGACCGGCTTGGTGATGTGGTGGTTCGGCATCACGGTCGAGTAGCCGCCGCTGAGGTTCGGCACCGAGACGCCGATCAGCGCGTCGATGACGGGATCGGCCTTGAAGGTGCCGGCCTTCTCGACCGCCTTGACCCAGGCGTTGAAGCCGATGACATGCGCCTCCATCGGGTCGTTGGTGGTGCGCTTGGGGTTCTTGGTGAAGGCCTTCCAGCGCTCGATGAAGGCCTTGTTCTCGGGCGTGTCGATCGACTCGAAGTAGTTCCAGGCCGTGAGGTGGCCGACGAGCGGCTTGGTGTCCATGCCGGCGAGTTCCTCCTCGCCGACCGAGAAGGCCACGACCGGGATGTCGGTCGCCTTGAGGCCCTGGTTGCCGAGCTCCTTGTAGAAGGGCACGTTGGCGTCGCCGTTGATGGTCGAGACCACGGCGGTCTTCTTGCCGGTCGAGCCGAACTTCTTGATGTCGGAGACGATCGTCTGCCAGTCGGACTGGCCGAAGGGCGTGTAGTTGATCATGATGTCGTCGGGCTTGACGCCCTTGAGCTTGAGATAGGCTTCGAGGATCTTGTTGGTGGTGCGCGGGTAGACGTAGTCGGTGCCGGCCAGCACCCAGCGCTTCACGGCGCCGCCGTCGTCGCTCATCAGGTAGTCGACGGCGGGGATCGCCTGCTGGTTCGGCGCCGCGCCCGTGTAGAACACGTTGCGCTCGCATTCCTCACCCTCGTACTGGACGGGGTAGAACAGGATGTTGTTGAGCTCCTTGAACACCGGCAGCACGGACTTGCGCGACACGGAGGTCCAGCAGCCGAAGCAGGCCGCGACCTTGTCCTGGGTGATGAGCTCGCGGGCCTTCTCGGCGAAGAGCGGCCAGTTCGAGGCCGGATCGACGACGACGGCCTCCAGCTTCTGGCCCATCACGCCGCCCTTCTTGTTCTGCTCGTCGATGAGCATCAGCATGACGTCCTTCAGCGTCGTCTCGCTGATCGCCATGGTGCCGGACAGCGAGTGCAGGATGCCGACCTTCACGGTCTCGCCGGCCGCGAAGGCCCGGGACGCGGCGCCGAGCGTGGCGGAGGCCGCCAGGGCCGAGGCGCCGAGCAGGGCCTGCCGGCGGTTCAGGGTCATCCGGTCCATCGTGTCGTCCTCGCGTCGCTGCGGCCGGAGCCGCGGTGGGGCTGGGGCGCACTGTGCGGCGCGGTCGCGCGGGAGGACATACGTCGAATGACGTATGGTGCGGCGGAGCGGCGCATCGACGTCGCTGGAAAGCTCATGATGGACTCCGGGTGATGATGCCGAGTCTCGAGCCTCGCGTCAGTCTGGATTCAAAAGGCCCTCGGCCTTTTGCGGGTTTCAGGGCAGAGCCCTGAAAAAGCCGACGATTTGTCGTCAGTGCTTTGCCCTGAAACCCGCCCAAGGGCTCGCCCTTTGCGATCAGATACTCAGGAAGAGATCCTCCCGGCATGGACGGCAGGTCAATAGGACCGACAAGCCCGTGCAACGGTGCGACACGCTCGTCCGGTTTGACGATTTCGATGATATGCCCGCGGTCGAGCCGTTGAGCCCGGCGTTCAGGTCCCTGACCGACGACGAGGCGGAACGACGGGCCGCGGACGACCCGGACGCGGGCGCGATCCCGCCCGGTGTCTGGGATGCGGCGCAGGTCGCCGAGGCCGAAACGAAGGAGCAGATCACCCTGCGCCTCGATCGGGAGGTGTCGCGGCACGTCCGCGGCACCGGCAAGGGTCGCCAGTCCCGCATCGACGCCGTGCTCAGACGCTACGTCCGGGCCGAGGAGGGGGCGGACTGAGGCCCGCGCCGCCTCAGGCGTCTCGCCCCGCGATGAGCGTGGCGAAGCGCGCGAGGTCGACGTTGCCGCCGCCCACCACCACGCCGACCCGCTTGTCCCGGCAGTCCACAGCGCCCGTGGAGCCCGCCGCCGCCGAGGCACACCAGCAGCAGGTCGAGCGGCCCCGCCTCCTCGATCATCTCCTCGGCGCCGTAGCCCCGCGCGGCCGCGACCTTCGCGGCCGGACCGCCGCGATCCCCGGCCGCGGGCCGTCCTCAGCTCCGGGGCGTGCCCGGCTCCGGGGCGTCGGTCCGGACCTCCGACCCGTCCTGGCTCCAGCGCGTGTGGAACGAGCCCTCGGCGTCGAGGCGGCGGTAGGTGTGGGCGCCGAAATAGTCGCGCAGGCCCTGGAGCAGGTTGGCGGGTCCCCGCGAGCGGCGCAGCCCGTCGTAGTAGGAGAGCGACGACGAGAAGGCGGGGATCGCGACGCCGTGCGCCACGGCCAGCCCCACCACGGTCCGCCACGCCGGCTCGGCCTTCAGCACGGCGTCGCGGAAGTAGTCCTCCAGGATCAGGTTGGGGATGGAGTCGCTGGCCCTGTAGGCGTCGCGGATGCGGTCGAGGAAGCGCGCCCGGATGATGCAGCCGCCGCGCCAGATGGTGGCGACCTCGCCGAGCTTGAGGTCCCAGCCGTAGTCCTTCGAGGCGGCCGTCATCTGCTCGAAGCCCTGGGCGTAGGCGACGATCTTGGAGGCGTAGAGCGCGTCGCGCACGGCGTCGATGTCGGCCTGCGAGGGCTTCCGGCCCGCGGGGGCCCGGAACGGCAGGAGTGTCTCGGCCTCGCCGCGCAGCTTGCGCCGGCCCGACAGGGCGCGGGCGAAGACCGCCTCGGTGATGGCGGTCAGCGGCACGCCGAGGTCGAGCGCGTTGGCGGCGGTCCAGCGACCGGTGCCCTTCTGCTCGGCCTCGTCGACGATGCTGTCGACCAGCGACCCGCCGGTCCTGGCGTCGCGCTTCTTCAGCACGTCGGTGGTGATGTCGATGAGGTAGCTGTCGAGGTCGCTCGACTTCCACCCCTCGAAGATCTCGGCGATGGCCGGGGCGTCGAGGCCGTAGACCGTCTTGAACAGGTCGTAGGCCTCGGTGATGAGCTGCATGTCGGCATATTCGATGCCGTTGTGCACCATCTTGACGTAGTGGCCCGCGCCGCCGACGCCGATATAGGCCGCGCAGGGCACGCCCTCGACCTGGGCGGCCATCTTGGTCACCATGGGGGCGATGCGGTCGTAGGCGTCGCGCTCGCCGCCCGGCATCATGCTGGGCCCGAGCAGCGCGCCCTCCTCGCCGCCCGACACGCCCATGCCGACGAAGCGCAGCCCCTTCTCCTTCAGCGCCGCGTAGCGCCGGTCGCTGTCGGAGAAGAGCGAGTTGCCGCCGTCGATGACGATGTCGCCCTCCTCGAGGTGCGGCACGAGCTCGGCGATGACGTCGTCGACCGGCTGGCCGGCCTTGACCATGATGATCAGCACGCGCGGCTTGCCGAGCGAGGCCACGAAGCCCGCCACGTCCTTCGAGGGGGTGAAGCGGCCCTCGTGGCCGAACTCCTCCACCAGCTTGTCGGTGCGCCCGCCGTGGCGGTTGTAGAGCGCCACGCCGAAGCCCTTGCGGGCCGCGTTGCGGGCGAGGTTGGCGCCCATGACGGCCAGCCCCATGACGCCGAGATCGCAGAGTTCGGTCACTGTGTATTCCCCCCAGCGGCACGGCGAGGCCTCGGCCGGCCGGTCGCGCTCATGATCGTCCGCCCATTGTGGCCCCGGAGGGCGGGCCGTCAACGGGCCGGGCCGCCGCGGGGAGGTGTTTGCGCCGCCCCGTGCCGGTCGCCCGCCTTCGTCCGGTCGCCTCGGCTTCGCGCTGAAAGGGCTCCAAGCGTCGGCCTCAAGTCGGAGGGTGGACGGTTGAGCCTCGGCTCTTGTCGGTCTTTCGTACAGAGCACTCCCGATCCCGGTCTTCACTCGCCGTCGGTGGAGAGAGGGGAAGCCGACAGCACGATCGTCACGCTCTCGATGAAGCGGGCCGCCTCGTCGATCATCTCGGCAGCGACACGGCCGGTGAAAGCGTCCGCGGGGCCGAAGCCATAATCGGCGACCTCTTTATAAGCGTAGCCGCGCTGCAACACTTTCAACAGGTCCCGATCGGCGCCGGGCATCTCTCGCCAGAGGCGTGCAAAGACCGTCCGAACGCCGCTGTGTGTCTTGGCGACCTTGCCGGTCCGGTCGACGATGAGCGCTTCAGCGGCACGAAACGCCGCGTAGTAGGCTGTGCGAGCTGCCATCTTGGCGAGATCGTGGGCGACGGCCCGTTTCGCGTCATCGAGTTCGATGTGGGCTCGCTGGAGGTGAGCTTCGGCCTCGGGACTCACAGGTCCACACCGTCGCGACGCAACTCGTGCATCAGCCCCGTTCGGTCGCGATACGCTCCCGCGGCGAGCGGCAAGGCGTTGATCACGGCGCCGGTGTCCCAGAGCAGGTCAGTCCCGATGTCGACGAGTGCGGTCAACTCGTCGCCGAATTCTCGATAGTCTTTCAGGAACACCGCCACGTCGTAGTCGGAATCCGGCCGCTGATCGCCCCGTGCGCGCGAGCCGAACAGCACGACGCGCTCGATCCGCGCGCCGTAGGCGGCGTCGAGCGCGGCGCGGAAGCGGGTCATGACGGGATCGACGGTCGTGGCCATGGGGCCGATCTATCATGGTCGCGGCCGGCCATCTACGCACGCCCGATCAGAACAGCCCCAGCACCAGCGGCGCCAGCACCGCCGTCACCACGGCGTTGAGCCCGAGCGCGATACCCGCGAAGGTGCCCGCCACCCGGTCGACCGTGAAGGCCCGCGCCGTGCCGATGCCGTGGGCCGCGAGCCCGGCCGCGAAGCCGCGCGCGGCATAGTCCGTCATGCCCATGGCGTCCATCAGCGGCGTCACCATCACGGCCCCGACGATGCCCGTGAGGATGACCAGGGCCGCGGTCAGCGAGGGCTGGCCGCCGAGCCGCTCCGACACCGCCATGGCGACCGGCGTCGTGATGGACTTCGGCGCCAGGGAGGCCATCAGCTCGCGCGGCGCCCCGAACAGCGCCGCGATGCCGACCGACGAGCCGACGGCCGTCGCGGCCCCGGCGAACAGCGCCGCCAGCATGGGCAGGAGGTTGCGCACCACGAGCGCGCGGTTGCGGTAGAGCGGCACGCCGAGCGCCACCGTGGCGGGGCCGAGCAGGAAGTGGATGAACTGCGCGCCCGCGAAATAGGCCGGGTAGCTCGTCCCGGAGGCGGCGAGCAGCGCCCCCACCGCGACGACCGCGATCATCACCGGGTTGACGAGCGGATGGCGCCCCGAGGCCCGCGCCAGGGCGTCGGCCCCGAGCCAGATCACCAGGGTGACGGCGAGCCACAGCAGCGGCGTCGCCGACAGATAGACCCACAGGTTGAAGGGGCTCACCGGGCCTCCTCCCGCGCGGGGGCCTCCTCGTCGGCGGCCGAATGGCCGATCAGGCGTGACACGCCCACGAAGACCAGCACCGTCACCACCAGCGTCAGGGCCGTCGAGCCCACCAGCGCCAGGGCGATGGGCAGCGCCTGGGCCCGCAGCAGCCCGCCATACTGGATCACCCCGACGCCCGCCGGCACGAACAGCAGGGCGAGGTTGGCGAGCAGCCCGTCGCCGACCCGCGCCACCGCGGTCTCGGCCACCTCGGCGTCCGGACGCCCCCGCCCCCAGGCGAGCAGGCCGGCCACCAGCAGCATCAGCCCCAGCACCGGTCCGGGCACCGGAAGGGCGAGCCCGCGCGCGGCGACCTCCCCGATCAACTGGCACACCAGCAGGATGGTGAGGCCCCGCACCATGATTTCGCCTTTCGCCCCCGTGGGAGCTTTCGGTCTGTCGCTGCACCGCCCGCGGGCCGTCGACGCCAGGGTTCCGCGCGCCTCAGCAACAGCATGATGAGGTCCGGCGCAACTCCGGCGGTTTCCGTCCGCGCTGAAGCGGTGCAGACTGGCCCCGTCCCACGCGAGACGAAGACGGCCGGTGCGCCCCGTAGCGGCACCGGCCGCGATGGTCTAGGTGTCGTCCGACGTGACGGGCGACACGGGATCGGGGCATGCGGGACGGGAAGCGGGCCGGGCGGGGCATGACGGCGACGGCGGGAGCCTGAGCCTTGGCCTCGGACGCCGAGATCGCCCGTGCCGCGGTGCTGAAGCCCATCGAGGAGATCGGCGCCCGCGCCGGCCTCCCGGCACGGGCGCTCTACCGCTACGGGCCCCACAAGGCCAAGGTGAGCTTCGACGCCATCGCGGCCCTGCCGGCGCGGCGCGGCCGGCTGGTGCTGGTGACGGCCATCAGCCCGACCCCCGCCGGCGAGGGCAAGACCACCACGACCATCGGACTCGGCGACGCCCTGAACCGCGTCGGCCGCCGCACGGTGATCTGCCTGCGCGAACCCTCGCTCGGACCGTGCTTCGGGCTGAAGGGGGGCGCCAACGGCGGCGGCCGGGCGCAGGTGGTGCCGCAGGACGAGATCAACCTCCACCTCACCGGCGATTTCCACGCCCTCACGGCGGCCAACAACCTGCTGGCCGCCATGATCGACAACCACGTCTACTGGGGCAACCCGCTCGGCATCGACCCGGCGCGCGTCACCTGGCGCCGCGCCCTCGACATGAACGACCGCGCGCTGCGCGAGGTCGTGGTGGGCCTCGGTCCGAACGGCGCCGTCCGCCAGGACGGCTTCGACCTCACGGTCGCCTCCGAGACCATGGCGGCCTTCTGCCTCGCCACCTCGCTCGGCGACCTCGAAGCCCGGCTCGGCCGCATGGTGATCGGCCAGGATTTCGCCCGGGCCGACATCGAGGCGCGGGCCCTCAGGGCCACGTCCGCCATGACGGCGCTGCTGCGCGATGCTCTCCAGCCCAACCTCGTGCAGACGATCGACGGCTCGCCCGCCCTCGTGCACGGCGGCCCCTTCGCCAACATCGCCCACGGCTGCAACTCCGTGATGGCGACCGACCTCGGCCTGCGCCTCGCCGATTACGTGGTGACCGAGGCGGGGTTCGGCGCCGATCTCGGGGCCGAGAAGTTCTTCGACATCAAGTGCCGCTCCGCCGGGCTCGAACCCGCCGCGGCCGTGGTGGTGGCGACCGTGCGGGCGCTGAAGATGCACGGCGGGGTCGCCAAGGCGGATCTCGGCCGGCCCGACGTCGAGGCCGTGCGCCGCGGCGCCGCCAACCTCAGGCGCCACGTCGAGAACGTGCGGAAGTTCGGCGTGCCCGTCGTGGTGGCGGTCAACCACTTCACGGCCGACACCGAGGCCGAACTCGCCGCCGTCTTCGCCTGCTGCGCGGATCTCGGCGTCGGCGCGCATCTGTGCCGCCACTGGGCCGAGGGCGGCGCCGGCGCGGTGGATTTGGCCGAGGCCGTGGCGGCCCTGGCGGAGGGCGGCAGCGCCCGGTTCCGCCCGCTCTACCCCGACGCCACGTCCCTTCGGGGCAAGATCGAGACGGTCGCGCGCGAGATCTACCGGGCCGAGGGCGTGGCGCTGGCGCCGACGGCGGCCCGCAAGCTCGCGCGCTTCGAGGCCCAGGGCCACGGCACCCTGCCGGTCTGCATGGCCAAGACGCCCTACAGCTTCTCGGCCGATCCCGCGCTGGTGGGCGCGCCGGAGGGCTTCACCGTGCCGGTGCGCGACGTGCGGTTGTCGGCCGGGGCGGGGTTCGTGGTGGCGCTCTGCGGCGACATCGTCACCATGCCGGGCCTGCCGCGCCACCCGGCCGCCGAGAACATCGGGGTCGATGCCGACGGGATGATCCGGGGCCTCTATTGACGTCCCCGCGCCGCCGGTGAACCAGTCTCCGTCGCGGCCGTTACCCCGGCATGACGAACCACACTCCCGACTCAGACGCCGCCCAGATCGTCGACGCCCGCCACCGCGAGATGGCGATCGAGCACCTGCTCTTCGGCACCCTGCGCTTCGTGGCGCATCGCCACCCCGAGCTGCTCGACGAGCTCGACGGCAGCCTCGAACACCTCTGGGACAAGGCCGACGACGACACGCGCGACGACGAGGCCGTCCGCACCGTCGCCCGCCGTTTCATCCGGAGCCTCCGCAAGCAGAGCTGACCGGTTCGCCGGGGCCGCATCTCCCTCACGTGGGCTACCGTACTTACACATCTCGGCAACCGGGGGGCGCCCTTCTCCCCTCCGGGGCTAGCGTCGGCACATCGCGGCGCCCGCGGGGGATACCCTTCTCCCCTCCGGGGAGAAGGGCGCTAACGCCCAGCGTCAGCGATGTGTGAATACGGAGCTCACGCGGGCGGGGCTCTCCCCGGCTCGTCCGCGAAGGCGAAGACGTCCAGCGGCCGGCCGACGCCGCGCAGCGGGAAGGTGCCGACGGACCGGAGGGCGCCGGCGCATCCGGCCCTCTCCACGAAGGCCGAGGAGAACAGCACGTTGGGGCCCACCTCCTTGGTGAGGGCCTCCAGGCGCGACGCGACGTTGACGGCCGGGCCGATCACCGTGAAGTCGAGCCGGGTGCGCGAGCCGATGTTGCCGTACATGACGTCGCCGTAGTTCACCCCGATGCCGAAGCCCAGCGCCTCCTGCCCCCGACCCTCGCGCACCGCGTTCAGCGCCGCCATGCCACGGCAGATGTCCGAGACCGCTTGGGTGGCGGCCGCCGCGTCGTCGGGGAAGATGGCCAGCAGGCCGTCGCCCATGAACTTCAGGATCTCGCCGCCGTGCCGCTCGATGGGCTCGGACAGGGCATCGAAATAGTCGTTGAGCAGCGCGATCACGTCGTCGCGCGGCCACAGGTCCGAGATGGCCGTGAAGCCGCGCAGGTCCACCACCACGATGGCGGCCTCGACCGTGAAGCCGCTGCCGCGCTGCGTGGCGCCGGCGAGGATCGCCTCCCCCGCATGCGGCCCCACGTAGGTGTCGAGCAGCAGCCGCGCGAGGCGGTTCTTGAGCCGCACCTCGACGACGGTGGACAGCACGGGCAGGAGTTCGGCGAGCAGGGCGACCTCGCCGTCGTGGAAGCCGCCGGGCCGGTCGGTCGAGAAGGTGATGAAGTGGCGCTTGTCCAGCGTGAAGGGCAGGGGCCAGGCCACGTAGTCGGTCAGCCCCTGCAGCCTCAGCTCGTCGAACAGCGGATAGGCGTCATCGGCCGGCGCCGTCGCGCCGAGCCGCGCGCGGATCTCGGGGGCGCCGCCGTGGATGTCGGACGCGGGGCTGCGGAGATAGGCGTCGCTGTCGCGTGTGCCGTATTCGATCGGCTGCATCTCGGCCTCGACCAGGCCGCGCCGCCACTGGATGCGGACGCCCAGCCACTGTGGGTGATGGGTCTCCAGGAACATGCCGGCGCGGGCCACCGGCACGCCGTGCTCGCCGAGCTTGCGGCAGAAGGCCACGAAGATGTTGTCGAGGAAGCGCTCGCCGCGTGTCTCATTGACGAGCCAGTCCAGCACGGCCGTCCGGCGGCTCGGCCAAAGGCCCGTGTCGCGGAGCTCGTCCGGATCGGCGTGGGACATGGCGGGCTCCCCCGATTGAGGCGCGGCACGGGCGCGCGGCTCCCGCGGAGATGGGGTGGGCTGGTGCGCTGCACCATGGGGGCCGTCGCGGCCAGCCGGATCTCCGCGCGGTGATCGCCGAAGGGCTCGTCCCCCTGCGGGGTTTCTATCGGGGCTCCGCCCTGGAACCCGCAAAAGGCCGGGGCTTTTTGCGACCGGATGGGGCGTCAGCTCCAATACTGAATGTGAAACTCCAGAGCAGATGCGGGAGCCAAGTCCGGTCAGGACGCCGCCGTGCAGGCGCCGCCGTCCTCGGGCGCCGCGCCGTCGGCCGGGGTGAAGACGTAGCGGTGGTCGCAGACCGCCACCCGCGGCGGCCGGGCCGTGGCGGCGAAGACGTCGCTGCCGGACTTGAGCATGGCCCAGAAGGGCGCGTTCGGGTCGTCCGCGTGGCGCTCCATGTTGGTGGCCGTCATGCGGAACGGCAGGGCCTGGAGCTGGATCGCCGTCTGCCCGCCCGCGAAGGCCTCGTGGGCGAGGCCGTAGATCTCCTCGATCTCGCCGTTGGTCATCGCGTAGCAGCCGACGGAGCGGCAGCCGCCGTGCACCATCAGGGAGTCGCCCGTCCGGCCGAAGGAGCGGTCATAGGCGTTGGGATAGCCGACGTTGAACGACAGGTATTCGCGCGAATGCGGGTTCATCTGCCGCGGCGTCACCGCGTAGAAGCCCTCGGGGGCCTGGTGGTCGCCCGCGGCCTTCTTGGGGCCGAGTGCGCCCGAGAAGCGGCAGATCGGGTAGGTCTTGAGCGCGCGGTAGCGGCCCGCGCGGTCCTGCTTCCACACCTCCAGGGCGGCGTCTTCCTTGAAGATGCGGATGAGGATCGGGGCGTCCCGGTCCATGTCCTTGGCGTCCATCAGGGCCAGGGTGTCGGGGTAGACCGTGCCGATGTTGACGTGCTCGGCGATGTCGCCGGCGCAGCCCGCCAGCAGCAGGAACACCGCCAGCGCGGGGAGCAGGCGCAGGAGCCGAAGGACGGGGAAGCGCATCGGGGTCGGTGCCATCGTTCCAGCCTGGACGGGGCGAGACCTTGCCCGCCGAAGGCAGTCGGATTGTGGCGCCGGGGTCGTCCCGCGGCGCATCGGTCGATCGGTGACGGATCGTGGTGAACGAAGCGTGTCGCGCGGACCTCCCCTGGCGCGCCCTCAGATGTAGCGGACCGTGCGGTCCCGCACCGCCTCGCGCGTGAGCGGGCCGGCGTGCCCCATCTCGCCCACGTGCCAGCCCCAGGCCAGCGCCGCCATGCCGATCACCCGCTCCAGCGCGTGGGCGTGGCTGCCGTCCTGGCCGATCGGCTCGGGCGGGAAGGCGTCGGCGTCGATGTGCGGCAGCAGCGCCGCGAGGTAGCCGCCGCGGATCCAGAACATCGATCCGGCGATGAAGCCGAGGTCCTCCTCGGCCGGTTCCACGCCCGCCATCCGCCGCATCAGCTCGGCGACGCGCGGGCGGTTGCGGCCCCAATAGGCCGGGTGGGCGATGAACGAGCCGGGCGCGCCGAGCAGCGCCAGGCGCGGGTCGCCCGCGAAGGCGCGGAGCGCCCGCCGCGCCGCGAAAGGGCCGGGGAGCAGCCCGCGCAGCGTGTCGCGCCGCCACCAGAACCCCTGGTCCGAATAGCCACTGCGCTTGCCGTGGATCTTGAGCACGGCCGCGTCGGGGCCGAGCGCCAGACGGCGCGCCACCGTGACGAAGGGCAGGAGGTCGCGCCCGCGGTTCTCGACGCGGTGGAAGCGGACGGGCGCGCGCGAGCCGCGGCGGAAACGCTCCCAGGCCAGCAGGACGGCCTCGTCGCTCGACGACACGTGCAGCTCCGCGCCGCGCGGGAGCGACAGGAGGCGCGTCGCGAGTTCGGGCACGAGGTCGGGATAGTGGCAGTGGCAGATCGCCACCACGGACCCCGGCGCCACGGCGGGCTGCAGCGGCCCGCCGAGGGCCGCGAAGGCGCGCCGGCCCGCGGCGCCGACCGCCGCGCGGAGCCGCCGCGGCATCAGGTCCCGCGCGCGCGTCACGTCGGGCGCCGCGCCGCGCGGCCGATCCTGCCGAGCAGTCCCCGCGCGCCCGGCAGGCGGCGTCCGGCCCACAGCACGCCGTCGCGGGCCACACGCCCCGCGGCGCCGGCCAGGCGGTCGAGCCCGTCATCGTTCCCGTCGTCGTCGAACGCCCGCGCCCGCATGAACGCCATGCGGCCGCGCAGCAGATCGATGCGCCGGACGACGCGGGCGCGGTCGGCGCCGAGGAGCGCCGCGTCCAGCACGGCGCGGAGGTCGGCGGCGGCGTCGCCCCAATCCCGCACCGGCCCGCCGCGGCGCGCCTCCGTCCAGGATGGCGGATGGCGCAGCAGGCGCAGCAGGTCGGCGTCACGGTCGAAACCGTGGATGTTGGCCCCTTCCGGCAGCCCTGCCGCGATCTCGGCATAGGGCGGCAGACGCCGGACCAGCACGGGCCGGCGGTGCGCCAGGGCATCCAGGATGGGGAAGCCGAAGCCCTCGTAGGCCGAGGGATAGACCACGACGCGGGCCGCCGCATGCAGCGCCGCGACGCGCTCCGGCGTGACGGCCCCCGAGGCCAGGGACTCGACGCCCGCGACGGCGCCGGGCTCCAGGCCCAGGGCCGTGACGGGGCGGGGGAGCCCGGCCGCGGCCAGCAGCCGCGCCGTCTCGCGCAGGCGCTTGTGCGGCATGGCGTTGCCGATGACCAGCACGGCGCCGTCCGCGGGGGCGTCGAGCGCGTCGGCGACGCGGTAGTCGGCGAGGTCGAGCGAGTGGAGCGAGGTCGACGCCGGCCGGCCGGGGGGGAGCGCGAAGCGCCGCGCGAACTGCCGGCGCGTGAAGGCGCTGTTGAACAGGAGGCCGTCGGCCTCGGCGAGGCAGAAGCGCCACAGGGCGTCGAGCTCGTCGGGAGCGTCCTGCTGGCAGTCGAGCCCGATCGCGTCGAGCATGAACAGCACCAGGACGGGCGCGCGCCGCGCCGCGGCGTCCATCTCTCCCCAGAGGAACGGCTGGCCGAGCCGGATCAGCGCCGCGAAGCGCCGCGGCTCGGCGGGATCGACGCGCGCCACCGCGCCGCCGAGGCCGCCGCAGTGGAACGCGAAGACCTCCGGCGTCGCCACGACGTGGAGGGCGAGGTCCGTCCAGCGCGTCGCGGCGCGGCGCAGCAGGGCGCGGGCCAGGCCGGCGGTGCCGGAATGGCGCGGGCCGAGGTGGGACAGGTCGAAGGCGATCGCCCGCCGGCCATCCGGGCCGGGTCGCAGCGCGCCCATCAGCGCATCGGCGAGCCGGGGTGCGGCGTCGCGGTGGCGCCGGAACGCCGGGCGCCACGCGGCCGGCACCGCCGCGGGCTCGCCGGGGCCCGGCCCCTCGGGATGCGAGGCTCCCGCCCGCCCCGCCGCCGCGACGCGGAAGCCGAGGCGGTTCAGCGCCAGCAGCGGTCCGGCGACATCGTCGGCCGCCCCGCCCCAGTCTGCGCCGCTCCAGGCCGCGGCGTCGCCGAGCTCGGCCAGGACCGAGGCCTTGGCGTAGAGGCAGCGATGGTCGGGCAGGAGGACGTAGTCGACGTCCGGCACGGCCCCGGGTGGGAGCCGTTCCGGGCCGGCCGCGAAGGTCGGCACCGCGGCCGCGATCATCGGGTCGCCGTCGGCGACGCGGCGAAGCTCGGCCACCGCGTCGGGCGCGATGGCGGTGCCGCCGTCGAGCAGGAGGACGTCGATCCCCGAGGCCGCCGCCTCCCGCAGGGCCGCGAGCGCCTCCCCGGCCCGCACGGCGCGCGCCTCCGCGACGGGCAATCCGGCCCCCGCGAGGGCGGCCTCTAGGACGGCGGCCGCATCGCCCCCGCCGCGCAGCGCCACGCTGAACCGGGCCGCGACGCGCCAGGGCCCGTCGACGGGCTCGGCCGGCGGCGCGGTCACGCGCCGGCCGCAGCGAGGCGGAGGCAGCGGGCCCGGATCCGCTCGGCGGCGGCGTCGAGCACCCGCGGCCAATCCATGTCGCCGCCGTGGCGCAGCACCTCGACGGTGTCGTACCAGGGTCCATCGCTCCCCGAGACGCCCCAGCGCCAGCAGCTATCGGGCCGGGACAGGAGGAGGGTCGGCACCCCGCCGGCCCCCGCCAGGTGGACCACGGCCGTGTCGACCGTGACCACGAGGTCGCAGGAGGCCACGAGGCTCGCGAGGTCGACGAAGTCGCGGATCGACGGCACCGCGACCGCGGGGAAGGCGGCGAGCCGTGCCGCCTCCTCGGGCGTGAGGCGGTTCAGCAGCACGGTGAAGTCGACCTCGCGGGAGGCGAAGAGCCGCGCGAAGAGGTCGAGCGGGACCGAGCGCGTGAGGTCGTACTGCCGGGGGTGGCCGCGCCAGCAGATCCCCACGCGCGGCCGGCCCGCGGGCGGGCGCGGCGCCGGCACCCCGAGGTCGATGTAGCGCCCGCGCGGCTCGAGGTCCGGGGCGTCGAGCACGGCGGCGAGCTGCATCGAGGGGACGAAGAGGTCGTAATCCGGCTCGCGCTCGTCCTCCGTCACGAAGCTGACGCGCGGGAAGGCCCGGGCCATCAGCCCGGCGAGCGGCGCCGGCACACGCCCCAGCAGGGTGGCGTCGGGCTCGCGCGCGGTCAGGCGCGGCAGGAAGCGCGCGACCTGGAGCATGTCGCCGAGCCCGTGCTCGAACAGCACCATGAGCCGCCGCGCGCCGAGCGGCTCGCCCGCCCAGTGCGGGCGGTGTCGGCGGAGCGGGTAGGTGCCGGAGAGCGCGTCGGCGGCGCTCCACTCGGCGAGGCCGTCGCGCAGGCGGCCCGCCTTCATCAGGTGGAAGGCATAGCCTTCCCGGGCCTGCGGGTCGGAGCCGTCCCGGCGGATCGCCGCCTCGTAGGCGGCGCGGGCCCCGTCCATGTGCCCCATCGCGTCGCGCACGTCGCCGCGCAGCACCAGCGACCCGAGGTCGTCGCCCTCCCGGTCGATCCCGTCGGCGGCGGCGGCGAGCCGCCCCAGCCGCAGCGCGGCGCGGCGCCCGACCTGGGCGACGCGGAGCGCGAAGGGCGTGCCGGCGACCGCTTGGTTCCAGCCCGGCAGGGCCTCGGCGATGCCGTGGAAGTCCCAGGTGGTCAGCAGGCAGTCGGCCAGGATGGCGACCTCGATCGCGCTGAGCGCGCCGAGGCGCCCGGCCGCGGCCGCGGCTTCGGTGAAGCGGTGCCGGAGGTAGGGCACCAGCACGGCGTCGCGCAGGCCGGCGAGGTCGGCCGCACCGACCGTCACGGCCGAGGCGAGGCTGTGCCGGTTCAGCACCGCGCCGAGTATCCTGGCCCGGCGGGCGGGGTCGGAGGGCAGGAGGCGGTGGGTGAGGAGGAGCTGGGCCGCCCGGATCCGCGTGAGATCCGCCACGTCGGAAAGTCCCTTGCGCCGCAGCATCACGGCGGCGGATTTCAGCTTGCGCGCGAGGAGCATGGGATCGCGCCGACCTCCGGTCAGGCTCAGCCTCGGAGGTCGGCCGACATGATCGCGCTCGCCCGAAGCTCGGGGGCGTCGAGCACATCGTCGTCGGCGACGGACTCGTCGATCTCCGCCGGGGGCAGGTCGTCCGCCCGGGCGACACCCTCCATGTAGCGCTCCCACACCTCGTCGACGGACCCCTCCGCCAGGATGGACCCGGCTTCGAGCAGCACGGCGCGGTTGCAGTAGGACCTGAGCGACTCCCGGTCGTGCGACGCCAGGACCAGGATCTTGGCGTTGTCCATCATGGCGTTGAGGCGTGCCTTGGCGCGGGACGCGAAGGCGGCATCGCCGAAGGAGATCATCTCGTCGAAGAGCAGGATGTCGGGGTGGCGCGTCGTCGAGGTCGCGAAGGCGAGCCGCATCCGCATGCCGCTGGAATAGGTCCGCATCGGCAGGTGGAGGTAGGGGCCGAGCTCCGAGAATTCGGCGATCCTGGGGATGTTGCGCCGCGCCTCCTTCAGCGACATGCCCAGGAACACGCCGCGCTGGATGATGTTGTCGGCCCCGGTCAGCTCGGGGTCCATGCCCATCTCCATGTCGATGAGGGACGACACGGTGCCGGAGATGTCGGCGCGGCCGGTCGAGGGCTCGTAGGACCCGGCGAAGACGCGCAGCAGCGTCGACTTGCCGGCGCCGTTGTGGCCGATGAGCCCGAGCCGGTCGCCCGGCTTCAGCGACAGGTTGAGGCCGCGCAGGGCCTTGACGGTGACGACGTCGCGGTCGTTCGCCTCGACCTGGCCGCCGACCCGGCGGATCAGCGTCGTCTTGAGCGAGCGGCCGCGCGAATTGAAGATGGGGATCTCGACCGAAGCATCGACGAGTTCGATGGAAGCCACGTCAGGAGTCTCCGCTCACAGCCAATAGACGATCCTGGCGCGGAACTTGGCGAAGACGGGCCAAGCGATGAGGAACAGGACGCCCAAGGCGATGAACACCGACAGGTAGGTCTGCGGCGTCGGCACGTGGCCCAGCAGGGGCTCGGACACGACGCGCAGGAAGGCCGCGAAGGGGTTGAACACCTCGACGTAATAGGCGTTCTGGCCGAGCTGCTCGACGTGCCACATGATCGGCGTCACGAAGAAGGCGAGCTGGAGCAGGTTGCCGACGATCTGCGGCATGTCGCGGAAGCGGGTGCACAGCAGCGCCAGGCTGACCGAGGTCGCGAAGACGCCCGCCATGACGAGCATCAGGCCGGGGATGGCCAGGAAGGCCGTCGCACTCGGGGGGTAGAGGAACAGGATGAAGACCAGCGGGATGATGATGATGTTGTGGCCAAAGGCCATCAGGTTGCGCACCATCACCCGCATCACGAAGGTCGACTTCGGCAACCCCTCCTGCCGCAGGTAGGGGGCGGCCTCGATGAAGGCGTTGCAGCTCTCCGAGATCGTCGTCTGGATCAGCGTCCAGATCGTCATGTTGACGGCGAGGTAGGGGATGTAGTCGTGGATGTTCTGGTGGAACAGGCCGCCGTAGACCGCCCCGATCCCGGCCACGAAGAACGCCATGCTCAGCGTGATCCAGAACTGGCCGAAGCGGGACCGCTTGTAGCGCAGGCGGATGTCGCTGACGCCCAGCAGGGCCCACACGTGCCAGCCCTTGAAGCAACGGTACAGGTCCTGCCCCGCCAGCCGCCACTCACGGACCCAGGGCCGCTCCACGGGCGGGGCGGCCCGCAGGGCCGGCAGGGCTTCGGTACTACGCATCCTGGCTCCGCGAACTGGTGAACCCGACGAGTTCCGGACGGGGCGGCGGCGCGGCACGTCTATCGGAACAGCGGTTCGAGCGTCAAGGCGAGCCCGAGGGCCCGCGCCGCGCCCGCTGCAGCGCGGTCCCTATCCACGACGATTCGCCCGGAACTAAGGCGCGGGGGTCAGAACAGCCGGCCGCCGTCCGGCACGCCGAGGCTCGGGCCGACCAGCACCACCTCGCCGTCCCGATCGGGGAAGCCCAGGGTGAGCACCTCGGACAGGAAGGGGCCGATCTGCCGCGGCCCCAGGTTCACCACGGCGCAGACCTGGCGACCCACGAGGGCCGCGGGGTCGTAGTGGCGGGTGATCTGGGCCGAGGAGGTCCTGCGGCCGATGGCCGGGCCGAAGTCGATGACGAGCTTCAGCGCCGGCTTGCGGGCCTGCGGGAAGGGCTCCGCCGCCACCACGGTGCCGACCCGGACGTCGATGCGGCGGAAGTCGTGGTAGCCGACGACCTCCGCGACCGGTTCGGCGTGCTCCGTCACGGCGCCGTACCGGCGTCGGCCCCGTCGAGCGGATCCGGCCGCATCCGGGGCCTGCGGTCGCGCGAGCGGCGCCGGGCGTCCATCATGGCCCGCCCCATGATGCGCAGCGGCGACACGAGCCGGTCGAAGTCGTCGAGCCGCGCCACCCAGGTCTCGCCCTTCGACAGCTCCCGGTCGAGCGCCGCCATGGTGCGGGCCTGCCCGGGGTCGTCGTCCTCGAACCAGACCTCCGTCACGCGGCGCCACGCGACCGCCATGCCCTGGAGCTTGATGCCCGCCATGTTGCCCTCGACGTCGACGCCGGCGGCCGCCAGCATGAAGCGCATCGAGTTGACGACGACGCCGTTCAGCGCGGCGGCCGTCAGCGGTTCGCGCCGCACGCCCTCGGCGACGCCCTGGAGGCCGAGCTTGTAGGGCGCCATGGCGTCGAGGCGCCGCATCAGCACGTCGAAGACCCGCTCGCGCGGGGCCTCGTCGGCCAGGGTCTCGCCCGCCTGGTCCAGCACGATCCGGTCGATCTTGCGCGAGAAGCCGGCCAGCACGGCGCCCTTGGACGGGAAGGCGTCGCGGAATTCGGCCAGGGTGACGCCGGCGCGGGTCGCCACGTCCGTCAGGCCGAAGTCGTCCCACTCGCGCTCGGCGGCGAGCTCCATCGTGGCCTCGATGATCCTGTCCTTGACGCTCGGCGCGGGCGGGGCGGGCTTGGGTGCCGGATCGGATGATGGTCCGCTGTCGCTGCGCTCGTCGGGGGTCATCTGCCACTCCTCATCGGCCGGCGCGGGGCACCGTGGCCCCGGCCCGCGCATGTCACGGGGCGGGAACGCGCCATGCGGCCCGCGGATCTCATCTGGGGAGGGCGCGGCCCGAATCCAAAGGCGCCCGAGGCGGCGAATGCGCGCGAGTTCAGCCCGCCGATCCGAACACCCGAGACGGCCGTCGACGTGAGGGGGTGCCCGCGGGCCGAGGCGCCGCTCAGTCGAAACGCCTCAGCTCGGCGCGGAAACGCCGCCAGTTGTCGACGTAGGACTGCGCGGAACGCCGCAGCCCGTCCAGTGCCGCAGCGTCGAGCGTCTTCACGGCGCGGGCCGGAGCCCCGACGATGAGGCTGCCGTCCGGGAAGGACTTGCCCTCCGTGACGAGCGCGCCCGCGCCGACGATGCTGTCGGCGCCGATGCGGGCGCCGTTCATGACGATGGCCCCCATGCCGATCAGGCTGTTCGGGCCGACCGTGCAGCCGTGCACCACCGCCCGGTGCCCGATGGTGCAGCCCTCGCCGATGACCAGGGGGAAGCCCATGTCGGTGTGGAGCACGGCGCCCTCCTGCACGTTGGTGCGGGCGCCGAGCGTGATCGGCTCGCGGTCGCCGCGCACCGCGGCGCCGAACCAGATGCCGACCTCGTCGCCGACCTCGACCTGCCCGACGACATGCGCGTCCGGCGCCACGAAGAACCGGTCGGCGGCCGGCAGGCGGGGGGAGTGGTCCCCGAGCGCGTAGATCGGCATGCCTTCGACCCTCCCCCCGGCGGCCCCGCGTGGCGACATCGGCGGACCGGTGTCGCCCGGCCGGAGCGACGCGTCAATCCGATCCCGGGACGGGCCGGAGGCGCGTCTCGACAGCGGCCCGGGACCTCGCCCGTGGCCCGTCTCCTGGCCCGTATCGAGGCAACGGCCCCGATCGGTACAAGTGAATCTTTTAACCTCCCGTCGAGATGCTGGCCGCGTCACTCCGTGCGGCTGAAACGCCCTCGCCCGTCGCGGGGTGACGGGGGCGGCCCTCCGCCAACGACGGGGCCGCCCCCACTGAGAGTTTGTGAATGTGAGAGTTTGTGAGCGAATGCCCATCCGGCCCAAAACGGGCAGAAATTCCTCGATGTTGTCACAGGGCATTCAGGCACAAGTTCGATAACATCGACACACTCTGCATCTGCGCCGGCGACGGGATTCGTCGAGGACCGTGACGGCGCCGGTCCCGCCGTCCATCGCCCTGCCGCATCGCAGCCAAGCCTGGACGAGCGTTGAGCCGCGCGCCTCCGCGCCCTATCCTGGGCGGAGGATGAGACGGGGTGGGGCGCGATGATCCGACATGTGGTGCTGGTGCGGTTCCGAGGAGACCTGCCGGCCGGCGACGTCACCGCCATCCTCGACGAGCTCCGGGGGTTGCGTGCGCAGCTGCCCGGCATGCTGACCTTCGCCTGCGGCGCCAATGTCAGCCCCGAGGGCCTCGCGCGGGGCTTCACCCACGCCTTCACCATCGACTTCGTCGACGCCGCAGCCCGCGATGCCTATCTCGCCCTGCCCGCGCACGAGGCCGCGGGCGCCCGCCTCGTCAAGGCCGCCGAGGGCGGGCTCGCCGGGCTCACGGTCCTGGATTTCGAGCTGCCCTGAGCTCGTGCCGGGCCATCGCCCGTGAGCGAGGGCCGTCTCCGTCCCGCGCAGGAGGCGGGCGGGGATCCGATACGGTCTTCGTCCGATCCCTTCCCTTCACCGCTCGTTCCCGCGCCTGCGGGACCCCAGCGCCAGGAGGCGGCCGAAGGCCGACGCTTCGATCCCGCTCCGCACGCCGCACGGTTGCAGGGAGAGGACCGACCTTCGGCCGGACATCTTGCGCAGGATTCCCCTATGCACGGGAATGAGCGGCGGAGAGGAGATCGGCCGTCAGATCCAGCCCATCAGCTCGCGCCGCACGATGGCCTCGATGACGCGGATGCCGCCGGGGCTGTCGTTGAGGCATTCGATGCGGGCGAACTTCTCGCCGCCGCCGTGGTGGAAATATTCGGCGTTCTCGCCACCGATCTCCTCGATCGTCTCCAGGCAGTCGGCCGAGAAGCCCGGCGTCACCACGGCGAGGCGCTTCACGCCCCGGGCCGCGAGCCCCTTGATGGTCTCGTCCGTGTAGGGTTGCAGCCATTCGGCGCCGCCGAAGCGCGACTGGAAGGTCAGCATGAACCTGTCCGGCGTCATCCCGAGCCTCTCGCGGATGAGCCGCGCCGTCTTGGCGCACTGGCAGTGATAGGGGTCGCCCTTGAGGAGGTACTCCTTCGGCACGCCGTGGAAGGACGCGATGACCACCTCGGGCTCGAAGTCGAGCCTGGCCAGGCCCTCGGTGATCGAGTCCGACACCGCTTCGATGTAGGCAGGGTCGTCCGCGTAGGGCGGGGCGACGCGCAGCGCCGGCTGCCAGCGCATGGTCATCAGCGCCTCGAAGGCCTTGTCGCAGGCCGTGGCGCTCGTGGCAGCGGCATATTGCGGGTAGAGCGGCACGAGCAGGATGCGGTCGCAGCCCTGCGCCTGCAGCCCCTCCAGGGCCGACTTCACGGACGGGTTGCCGTAGCGCATGCCCCAGTCGACCGCGACGTCGGCGCCCTCGGGGCCGAGCAGCCCGGCCGCGATCGAGGCCGCGAGCTTGTCGGACTGCGAGCGCGTGATGGTCTTCAGCGGGCTCTCGTCCCGCTCCCGGTTCCAGATCGTGTCGTAGTCCTTGCCCTTGCGGCCGGGCCGCACCGTCAGGATGATGCCGTTGAGGATCACCCACCACAGGGCGCGGTTCACCTCGATGACGCGGCGGTCCCAGAGGAACTCCTTGAGGTAGCGGCGCATCGACCAGTAGTCGGTGGCGTCGGGCGTGCCGAGGTTGGTGAGCAGCACGCCGATGCGGCGCGGCTTCACCGCCGGGTGGCCGGGCGGCAGCGGCCCCACCGCGGGCTCGATCGTCGACTGAACGTTCACGCGGGATCCCCAGGAGTCAGAGCGGCCAGACGGCGTGGAAGTGGTGGACGGGGCCGTGCCCGCCGCCCACGTCGAGGCTTCCGCTCTCGGCGATGGCGGATGTGAGATAGGATTTAGCGGCCCCCACCGCATCGGCCAGGGCGAGGCCGCGCGCGAGATAGCAGGCGATGGCGGAGGACAGCGTGCAGCCCGTGCCGTGGGTGTTGCGCGTCTCGACGCGCGGGGCGCGGAAGAACTGGAGGCCCGCCGCCTCGGCCAGCAGGTCCACGGCCTCACGGCCCCCGAGGTGGCCGCCCTTCACCAGCACGGCCCGGGCGCCGCGCCCCAGCAGCGCCTCCGCGGTCGCCCGCATGCCGTCCTCGTCCTCGGGCACCGGCAGGCCGGCGAGCCGCGCGGCCTCGGGCAGGTTCGGCGTGATGACCGTCGCCCGGCCGAGGAGGTGCGCCACGATGGCCTCCACCACGTCGGGGGCGCCCAGGCTGTCGCCGCTCGTCGCCACCAGCACGGGGTCGAGCACGACGGGGATCGCGGGGTGGGCGGCGAGGCGCTGCGCCACGGTCCGCACCATGTCGCCCGTCGCCAGCATGCCGACCTTGATCGCCGCGACCGACACGTCGGCGAAGACGGCGTCGAGCTGCGCGCCGAGGATGTCGGGCGGCGGTACGTGCACGGCCGCGACCCCGCGGGTGTTCTGCGCGGTCAGCGCGGTCACCGCCGCCATGCCGTAGCAGCCCAGCGCCGAGAAGGTCTTGAGGTCGGCCTGGATGCCGGCGCCGCCGCTCGGGTCGGAGCCCGCGATGGACAGGAGGTTGGGGATCATGGGGTGCGCGTCTCTCTCTCGCCCCGACGCTTACCCGGATCGGCGCCCCGATGCACGAGCTACCGCCTCGACCACGCCCGCGACCGCCCCGGCGGCCGACAGTTTCGCGCTGTCGAGGACGAGGCGAGGGCGGTCCCAGGGGTAGTAGTCGAGCTTCAGGACAGACTCCCAGGACGGCGGCGCGAGGCCGGCGATGTCGACCACGCGGGTCGTCACCCGTCGGCGGTGCTCCGCGGGGTCCGAGCAGACGACCTCCACGTCGAGCAGGGGGACCGCTCCGCGCGCCGCCACCGCGCGCCAGCCCTCGCGGCTCGCCGCGACGGGATTGACGCAGTCGGCCACGACGGTCCGACCCTGAGCCAGGTTGTCGGCCGCGATGGCCTGGGCGGCCGCGTAGCCCGACGGCCCCGCCCCGCCGGCCAGGACACCGGCATCGCGGATCGCCTGCTCGATCGCGTCGATGCGGAGATAGGTCGCGGACAGTTCCCGCGCGACCGCACGGGAGATCGTCGTCTTGCCCGCGCCGGGGAGTCCGGCGAACACGATCAGCATGGAGGGCCTCGTCGTCGGCCCGATCCTACCCGGCGGGGCGAAGGGCCACAACGCGCCGGGCCTGCTGCTCGCGGCCTCGGCCGTGCCGATCTGGCTTTGGGGAGGCCGGGAGTTCCCCCGCGTTTCGCGGGCCGGGCGGACCCGCTATGCTGGAAGGGCTCCCGCCGTCCGAGGACCCGCCATGTTCGAAGCCCGCCTCCAATCCTTCACGGAGACCGCCGACCCGTCGCAGGGCGCCGCCCGCCTCGCGGCGCTGCGGGCCGAGCTCCGGCGGCGCGAGCTCGACGGCTTCGTCGTGCCGCGCGCCGACGAGCACCAGAACGAATACGTCCCGGCCGCCGCCGAGCGGCTGGCGTGGCTGACGGGCTTCACGGGGTCGGCCGGCATCGCGGCCGTGCTGATGGGCGAGGCCGCGGTCTTCGTCGATGGGCGCTATACCGTGCAGGTCCGCCAGCAGATCGACCCCGCGGCCTTCACACCCGAAGCCTGGCTCGACCATCCCCCCGAGGCCTGGCTCGGCGAGCGCGTGACCTCCGGGCAGCGGATCGGCTTCGATCCCTGGCTGCACACGCCCGCCCAGGTCGAACGCCTCGCCCGCGCCGTCGAGGCCCGCGGGGCCGCCCTGGTGCCGGTCGACGGCAACCCCATCGACGCGGTCTGGCCCGACCGGCCCGCCCTGCCGAAGGGCGCCGTGTCGCTGCATCCGGAGCACTTGGCGGGCCAGGGGCGCGGCGAGAAGGTCGCGGCCGTGCGCGCGGAGCTCGCCGAGGGCGAGACGCTGCTGGTCAGCGACCCCCACGCGGTCGCCTGGCTGTTCAACATCCGCGGCGCCGACGTGAACCACACGCCCCTGCCGATGAGCTACGCCCTGGTGCCGAAATCGGGCAGGCCGCTCCTCTACGTGGACGGCGCCAAGCTGTCGAACAGCGTGCGCGACGTGCTGGAGGGGGCCGCCGAGGTCGCCGACCCGGCCGGGCTCACGGCCGACCTCGCGCGGCTCGGCGCCGAGGGCCGGGCCCTGCGCTTCGACGCCGCCACCGTGCCGCACCGGCTCGTCGAGGCGCTGAAGGCTGCGGGCGGGGACGCCACGGTCGGCACCGACCCGATCGCGCTCTTGAAGGCCGCGAAGAGCGAGGCCGAGCGGCAGGGCTCGCGCGACGCGCACCGGCGCGACGCCGCGGCCTTCGCGCGCTTCCTCCACTGGTTCGCCGGCGAGGCCCCGAAGGGGGGGCTGACGGAGATCGACGCCGTGGCGGCGCTGGAGAGCTTCCGCCGCGACACGGGCGCGCTCAAGGACCTGTCCTTCCCCACCATCGCGGGCTTCGGCCCGCATGCCGCCATCCCGCACTACCGGGTCACGTCGGCGTCGAACCTGCCCATCGGCCCCGGCGTGTTCCTGATCGACAGCGGCGGGCAATACGAGGACGGCACCACCGACATCACCCGCACGCTGTGCATCGGTGCGCCCGACCCGGAGTTCGTGGACGGCTTCACCCGCGTGCTGAAGGGCCACATCGCGGTGGCGCGCGCCGTGTTCCCGCCCGGCACGACGGGCGCGCAGCTCGACCCCCTCGCGCGCCAGAGCCTGTGGCGGGCTGGGCTCGACTTCGACCACGGCACGGGCCACGGCGTCGGCTCCTACCTGTCGGTGCACGAGGGGCCGCAGCGCCTCGCCAAGACCGGCACGACGCCGCTCCTCGAGGGCATGATGCTGTCGAACGAGCCGGGTCTCTACCGGGCCGGCGCCTGGGGCATCCGCATCGAGAACCTGCTGCTGGTCGAGAAGCGCGAGATCCCCGGCGGCGAGCGCCCCATGCTGGGCTTCGAGACGCTGACCTTCGCGCCGCTCGGGCGCGAGTTCATCGCCGTCGACATGCTGGACCGCGACGAGCGCGCCTGGGTCGACGGCTATCATGCGCGGGTGCGCGAGATCGTCGGGCCGCTCGTCGAGCCCGACGTGCGGGCCTGGCTCGACGAGTCGACGCGGCCGCTCTGATACGGCTTACGAATGATCTTTGCCTTCCACCCGCTCGTCCCCGCCTGCGCGGGGACGAGCGGGTGGAGGGGGCCGCCCCCGGCCTCACTCCATCACGGGCGCCAGCCTCTTCACGCTCTCGACCTCCTCGCCGAGCCATGCGCTGGTCTTGGCGGTGCCGTCGAAGGTCGAGCTCGTCTTGAACAGCTCGTACTTGCCTTCGGTCGCGTAGGGACGGGAGCGCGACAGCAGTTCGGCCACCGCGGCCTTGTCCATCGGCGCGAAGCTCGCCACCGCCGCGAAGGCCTGGTCGAGGTCGGACTGCCGCTCCATGCCGGTGATCACCACCGAGGCCGGCAGGTTGAGGCAGTAGTGCAGGTACTCGATCGGCTGGATCGGCGCCTCGCTCTTCAGCAGCACGCCGTCCGCGAAGGTCTTCATGGCCAGCACGCCGATGCCGTGCTCCACGAGGTAGGGCAGCACGAGGTGGGCGAAGGAGCGAAAATGCGCGTCCATGACGTTGAGCGGCATCTGCACGGCGTCGAAGTGGAAGCCGCGCTCGGCCGCGACGTCGAGCATCTGCAGGTGGATGCGCGGGTCCTTGTGGCCCGTGAAGCCGATGTGGCGGATCTTGCCGGCCTGCTTCGCCTCGACGAAGGCCTCCATGGCGCCGCCCTCGCCGAAGATGCGGTCCGGGTCGTCGTAGCGCAGGATCTCGTGGTGCTGCACGAGGTCGATCCGGTCGGTGCGCAGGCGCTTCAGGGAGGTGTCGATCTGCTTCGCGGCCTCCTTCTTGCTCCGCCCGTCCATCTTGGACATCAGGTAGACCCGGTCGCGGTAGCCGCCCTGGTCGAGCGCCACGCCCATGCGCAGCTCGCTGCCGCCCTCGTTGTAGTCCCAGCAATTGTCCATGAAGGTGATGCCGCGGTCGATCCCCTGGTGGATCAGCCGGGTCGCCTCCTCGTCGGTGAGGACGCTCTTGCCGATGTGGAAGCCGCCCATGCCGATAGCCGACACGGTCTCGCCGGTGCGGCCGAGGGGGCGGTACAGCATCTCGCCGCGCTTCTCGCCCGCGTGGGCGACGAAGGGCAGGTCGGCCGGATCGGCGGGGCGGTTCAGGCCCGGCGGCAGCGCCGGCGGGAGGTCGGCCTTGGTGTCCTGCGGCTGCGCCATGATGATGTCCTCTCACTTGGTATCGTGGCGTGGTCCGGCCCGCGACGATGCGGCCTGGCCTTCGCCGCCGCGCCCGGGATCCCGCTCGGGTGGTAAACGTTGTCGGACCACGAAGGTTGTGGTGCACCGGAGTCGCGGTTGGACGTTCATTTGGACCCGCTCGGAGGATGGTCGGGCGACATGTTCGTCGCGGCGCTGCTCGACGCTTTTCCCGAGCACTGGCCGTCCGTCGAGTCTGCGGTCGCGGCCCTCGATCTTGGGCCCGACGCCGCCTGCCGCATCGCGCCGCACCGGGACGGGGCCGGCCTCACGGGCCGCCGCTTCCTCGTGCGGGCCGAGGAGCACGGTCACGACTACCACGACGCGCACCACCATCACGGCCACGATCACGACGGCCATCACCATGACCATGGCGGGCACGGCCACCGCGCCTGGTCGTCGATCCGTCGCCTGATCGAGGGATCGCGGCTTGACCCCCGCACCCGGCGCGAGGCGGTGGCGATCTTCGCGGGGCTGGCCGAGGCGGAGGGGCAGGTCCACGGCGTGCCGCCCGAGGAGGTCGCGTTCCACGAGGTCGGGGCGGTGGATTCCATCGTCGACATCGTGGCGGCGGCCCGGCTCATCGCCCTCGTCGACGCCCGCCGCTGGACGGCAGCGCCCATGCCGCTCGGCTCCGGCCGGGTCCGGACGGCGCACGGCATCCTGCCCGTGCCGGCGCCCGCCACCGCGCTGCTGCTGCGCGGGCTCGACACGGTGGACGACGGCGTGCCCGGCGAGCGCGTCACCCCCACGGGGGCGGCGGTGGCGCGCCACCTCCTGCTCGGGGGCGCGGGCGCGCGATCGCGCGGCCCGCGGCGGCTGGCCCGCACCGGCACGGGCTTCGGCACGCGCGAGATGCCCGGCCTGTCCAACTGCCTGCGCGTCCTCGTCTTCGAGGGGGCCTCCGCCGAGGAGGCGCCCGCGAGCGCCTTCGCCCACCGCGAGCTCGGCGTGATCACCTTCGAGGTCGACGACCAGTCGGCCGAGGACCTCGCGGCCGGCCTCGACCACGTCCGGGCCATGCCGGGCGTCCACGACGTCGTGCAGGGGGCCGTCTTCGGCAAGAAGGGCCGCATGGCCACCCAGGTGCAGGTGCTGGTGGCGCCGGACCGGCTCGACGAGGCGATCCGGCTCTGCTTCGCCGAGACCACGACCATCGGCCTGCGCTTCCACGCCGTGCGGGGCGCGGCGCTGCCGCGCGGCTTCGACACGGTGGCGGTCGACGGCCGCGCGCTGCGCACCAAGGCCGTGACGCGGCCGGACGGCAGCCGCACCGCCAAGGCCGAGGCCGCCGACGTCGCGGCCGAGCCGGGCCACGCGGCCCGCACGCGCCTGCGGCGCGACGCCGAGGCGCTGGCATTGGCCCGCCCGAGCGACGACGCGGGGGAGACGCGCTGATGGAGGGTGAGACCGGCACCGCGGCCCGGCGGCTCGCCGAGGTGCTGCGCGGCATCGAGGGCGGCCTCGCGGTCGCGGTCAGCGGCGGCATCGACAGCCTGACGCTGGCGACCCTCGCGGCGCTTGAGCGCGACGACGTCGAGATGTTCCACGCCGTATCGCCGGCCGTGCCCGGCGACGCCACGGCCCGCGTCGAGCGGGTCGCGGCCGAGCGGGGCTGGCGGCTCCGCGTGGTCGAGGCGGGCGAGTTCGACGACGCGAGCTACACGGCGAACCCGACGAATCGCTGCTTCTTCTGCAAGACCAACCTCTACGGCACGATCGGTCGGCACACGCGCGCCCGGATGCTGTCCGGCGCCAACACCGACGACCTCGGCGAGTACCGCCCCGGCCTCGACGCCGCGCGCCACCACGCCGTGCGCCACCCCTACCTCGAGGCCGGCATCGACAAGCGCACGGTGCGGGCGCTGGCCCGGATCTCGGGGCTCGGCGAACTGAGCGAGCTGCAGGCCGCGCCCTGCCTGTCGAGCCGCGTCGAGACCGGCATCGCCATCCGGCCCGAGGTGCTGCGCGCCATCCACGCGGTCGAGCGCGACCTCGCCGGCGACTTCCCCCGCGGCACCGTGCGGTGCCGGGTGCGGGCCGCGGGCGTGGTGGTGGAACTCGATCCCGCGACGCTCGCGGCCCTCGATGCGCCGCGCCGCGCCGCCGTCGCGGCGGACGTGGCGCGCCGCTTCGGCCCCCTGCTGCCCTCCGCGGCCCTGACCTTCTCGGCCTACCGCAACGGCTCGGCGTTTCTCCAGGGGTTCGAGCAGGGGCACGGGCCCTGATGGCGGAGTTCAAGCTCGACCTCGCGCGCCGCGAGCGCATCGGCCTCGACGAGGCGATCTTCTGCGCCGGCAAGACGGCCGACCAGATCGCCGCCATCCTGGACGCCTTCCCGCCCGGCGGCGGGCTGCTGCTGACGCGGCTCGACGCCGGCAAGCGGGACGCCCTGCCGGGGCGCCTGCGGGATGCGCTCGACTACGAGCCCCTGTCGCGCACGGCCGTCTTCGGCGCGCCGCGCCCGGCGCGGGCCGGGGCGCCGGTGGCCGTGGTGATGGCCGGCACCTCCGACATCCCCATGGGGCGGGAAGCCTGCCGCACCCTCGCGTTCAACGGCCAGCCGCACGGCGCCTTCACGGATATCGGGGTCGCCGGCCTGTGGCGCCTGCTCGACCGCATCGAGGAGATCCGCCGCGCCCCCGTGGTCATCGTGGCGGCCGGCATGGACGCCGCGCTGGTCAGCGTCGTGGGGGGGCTCGTGCGGGCGCCGGTCGTGGCGCTGCCGACCTCCGTCGGCTACGGCGTGGCCGAGGGCGGCCTGCCGGCGCTGCACGCGGCACTCGCGAGTTGCGCGCCGGGCGTGGCGGTGGTGAACATCGACAACGGCTACGGCGCGGCCTGCGCGGCGCTGCGGATCTGCGATCTGCTCGCCGGGCGGGGGGAGGCCTCGCCGCCCGTGGGCTCGACCCACGCGGTGACGCCGTGACGGGGAAGGGCGGGGACAGCATGACATCGATCGACGGCGTGCGGGTGGGCCGAGGGGATGGGGGGCTCCGCGGCAAGGTGATCGGGGTCTACGCCCTGCTGATCGGCGCCAACGCCGCCGCCTGGCTCTGGGCCGTGGCGGCCTTCCACGACCACCCGGTGCTGCTCGGCACGGCCTCGCTGGCCTACAGCTTCGGCCTGCGCCACGCCTTCGATGCCGACCACATCGCGGCCATCGACAACGTCACCCGCAAGCTGATGCAGGAGGGTCGCCGCCCCGTGTCGGTCGGCCTGTGGTTCTCGCTCGGCCACTCGACCGTTGTGGTGGCGCTGTCCCTGCTGATCGCCGCCACGACGGCGGAGCTGCAGGACCGGTTCGACGCCATGAAGGACATCGGCGGGCTCGTCGGCACGAGCGTGTCGGTCGCGTTTCTCTTCGCCATCGCGGCCGCCAACGTCGCGGTCCTGTCCGGCGTGTGGCGCACCTTCCAGAGCGTGAAGCGCGGCGGGCCGCTGGTCGAGGAGGACGTCGACCGCCTGCTGGCGGGGCGCGGCCTCATGGGGCGCATCTTCCGGCCGGTGTTCGGCATCGTGCGCCGGTCCTGGCACATGTATCCGCTGGGGCTGCTGTTCGGCCTCGGCTTCGACACCGCGACCGAGGTGGGGCTGCTCGGCATCTCGGCCGCCCAGGCGAGCCAGGGCCTGCCGGTGTGGAGCATCATGGTGTTCCCGGCCCTGTTCACGGCCGGCATGACGCTGCTCGACACGACCGACAGCGTGCTGATGGTCGGGGCCTACGGCTGGGCCTTCGTGAAGCCGATCCGCAAGCTCTACTACAACATGACCATCACGCTGGTGTCGGTGGTGGTGGCGCTGCTGGTCGGCGGCATCGAGGCCCTGGGGCTCGCGGCCGACCGGCTGAAGCTCGAAGGCGGCTTCTGGGACGGGATCGGCGCGCTGAACGACAATTTCGGCGTGCTGGGCTACGTCATCGTGGCGCTGTTCGTCGTGAGCTGGCTCGTGTCGGTCGCGATCTACCGCTACAAGCGCTACGACGAGATCGAGGCCGAGGCGGCCTGACCGTCCCGGCCGGTCTGCGACGCCGGAGCCGGGATCCCGGGCCGGCGGGGGAGCGTTGCTTCGGGGACTGCCGGACCCGGAGACCCCCATGGAACGCCGCACCTTCATCAAGACCGCTCTCGCCGGCGTGGCGGGCGCGGGCGTCGGCCTCGACGCCGCCCAGGCGGCCTCGCCGACCCTGGCGACCGAGACCCTGCCCACCACGGGCGCGGAGCAGACGCCGGCCGCCGCCGCCGCGGCCCTGCCCAGGGCGGCAGACCCGGGCGAGCTCAGGGGCGAGATGCTCTACCGCAAGCTCGGCACGACCGGCGAGACCGTGTCGGCCATCGGGCTCGGCGGCTCGCACATCGGCAAGCCGAAGGTCACCGAGCCCGAATCCATCAAGATGATGCACGAGGCGATCGACCGCGGCATCACCTTCATGGACAATTCCTGGGACTACAACGAGGGCCAGAGCGAGCTCCGCATGGGCAAGGCCCTGGCGGAGGGCGGCTACAGGAACAAGGTGTTCCTGATGACCAAGATCGACGGCCGCACCAAGGAATCGGCGGCGGGCCAGATCGACGACTCGCTGAAGCGCCTGAAGGTCGACCACCTCGACCTCGTGCAGTTCCACGAGATCCTGCGCTTCGACGACCCCGACCGCGTCTTCGCCGAGGGTGGGGCACTCGAAGCCGTGATGGAGGCCAGGAAGGCCGGCAAGGTCCGCTACGTCGGCTTCACGGGCCACAAGGACCCGCGTATCCACCTCTACATGATGGAGGTGGCGCAGGCGCGCGGCTTCCACTTCGACACGGTGCAGATGCCCGTCAACGTGATGGACGCCCATTACCGCTCCTTCGGCCAGCTCGTGGCGCCCGTGGCGGTGAAGCAGGGCATCGGCATCCTGGGCATGAAGTCGCTCGGCGACGGCGTGATCCTGAAAAGCGGCACCGTGTCGGCCGTCGAATGCCTGACCTTCTCGCTGAGCCTCCCGGTGTCGGTGCTCATCACCGGCATCGACGATCGCCGGTCCATGGACCAGGCCTTCAGCGTCGCCAAGGGCTTCAAGCCCATGGCCGAGCCCGAGATGACCGCGCTCCTCGCCCGGACGCAGGCGGCTGCCGCGCAGGGGAAGTACGAGCTGTTCAAGACCACGGCCTTCTTCGACACCACCGCCAAGCACCCGGACTTCCTCGGCGGCCAGACCACGCCGGTGCTGGATCTGGCGCCGCTCGGCAACGGCTGATCCCACCTGCACCTCCCCGCGTGGGGGCGCCGGTTTCGGCGGGTCCGAGGCACGGCGGCCTGTCGGGGTGCGGGTCCTTCGATCCGAGGACCCGATGAGGTCAGGCGGTCCCCGCGGCTTTCGCGGCGTCGTAGCGCGCTTTCGTCTCGGCGTTCATCGGATACAATCCGGGGAGGGACGCGCCGCGCTCGACCTCCCCCATGATCCAGGCCTCCATCCGCTCCTGTTCCGGCGCTTCGGCGAGCACGTCGGGCAGGAGGGCCGCGGGGATCAGGACGGCGCCGTCGCCGTCCAGCACGACGATGTCGTCCGGAAACACAGCGATGCCGCCGCAGGCGATCGGTTCCTGCCAGCCCACGAAGGTCAGACCGGCGACGGAGGGCGGTGCGGCGGCGCCATCGCACCAGACCGGGAGCGACGTGCCGAGGACGCCAGCCGCGTCGCGGACGACGCCGTCCGTCACCAGCGCTGCCACCCCGCGCTTCGCCATGCGGGCACACAGGATGTCGCCGAAGATCCCGGCCCCGGTCACGCCCATCGCGTCCACCACCGCGACGACGTCCTCGGGCATGGCCTCGATGGCGGCCCGCGTCGAGATTGGCGAGGCCCAACTGGCGGGGGTCGCCAGATCCTCCCGCGCCGGCACGAAGCGGAGCGTGAAGGCCGGGCCGACGACCCGGGGCTGGTGCGGCCGCAGCGGGCGCGCGCCCCTCATCCAGACGTTGCGCAGGCCCTTCTTCAGCAGCACCGTCGTGACGGTCGCGGTCGACACGGCTTTCAGCGTCTCGACGGTCTTGGGATGGAGCGTCATGGGCGCGAGATCCTTCGATGATGCCGCAGGGGACCGCCGTCGTGCCCACGGTCGGTCCCGCGGACCAGGGCCTGCTTCGCCCTTCCGTTCGAACTCCACGAGCCGCCTCCGGGGTCCGGCAGGCCCGGCGGCGAGATGATCATCGGTCGAGGGCGATGGCTTCAGACGGGGCTCTCGAGAGAGTGCCGGATCATGGTTCCATGGCGGCCGCGGCGCTCATCCTCACGACTCCGGTCAGCACGCACGCTCCAACCCCCACGGGCTCGGGGGACCATCCCGGTTCGGGCATCGACATGTCCGAGCGCGCTTGCGAGGTCGAGGGGGGGAGATTATGGTTCCATCGCGTCGTGGGACGGTGGCTCTCGATCCTCGCGGACGATTTTGGGGCGTAGCCAAGTGGTAAGGCAGCGGATTTTGATTCCGCCATCCGGAGGTTCGAACCCTCCCGCCCCAGCCAGTACTCAGCCAAACTTCTGATCAAGCTGCCTGTTTCGTCCGCCGGTCGGCGGATGAGTCTCAGCTGTCCGCAGGACTGTACGCGCCCCTGTCCGCGGGGACTGCCATGGGCTTGTGCGAGAACGTATATCGGCGAGGTGCGGTATACTGGTGGCGAGGGCGATTCGGCGGTCCGAGCCAGAGTTCGCGAACCGTGGCGATGAGCCTTGGCACGCGTGATCCAAATCGAGCCCGATCGTTGGGGGCGAGGCTCAACGGCCTTGCGAACCGCGCGCGAGAGAGAGTGAGGGCCGGTGCAATGTCGATCGAGGAGGTCAGAGAGCATTTCATCGAGGCCGGAGCGGGCAAGCGATTTTACTTTGAACGGAGCATTGTCGATCGAACCCTGGAGGCCGATGAACGGGGTGAACGCCGCCCGTCGACCGTGCCCTACACGCTCGACCGCGAACGCGCCATGCTGACGGCCTTCGGCCGCCACGTGCTCGACATCCTGCAACGCCGTGCGGTGGATGTGAGGTCGAGGCACGTCCTCGTTTTTGCCGAAGTGGCCGTCGACTGGGTCGATGAGGCGATCGGGTCGGACCGCATCCAGGCTCAAGTCTGCCGCCTTCTCGGGATGATGGGGACCTCCGCGCACCTTCGGCCAGACGAACGTGAACGGCTCCGCGCCGAAAATTGGCCCGAAAGGGAGATCGATCAAATCGACGCCGCCACGCGACGTCACGCCAAGGTGGAAGACAAGCGGGACTGGCTGATCGGTCCGGAACGCGAAGTGCCTCTCTTCCACCTCGATTCAGTCGGGATCGCTCCCACCGATGACAACGTCCAGCGCCTCCGCGCCGGTGCGCTCTGTCTGATGGCAGACCTGCTCGAGCGAACTGCCGATCGCTTTACAGCCGTGCCGATCCACGTGGGCGAGATCGCGGCGGAGGTGCTTCGACAGCCGGATCATCCGACCGAGCTACGTCGAGCCGTCGACATCTCCGCGACCGAACGGCTGAGCGTCGCCCGTGAGCCGACATCATCGTTCGATCGTGCGAATGGCAAGGAACAGAAGACCCCCGCCCCTGCCGAGGACGAAAGATCCGCGGCATCGTTCGTCGCTCTCGTCGAAGAGTTGGCCCGAACCAAGACCAATCCCAAGGCACGCAGTTGGACCGACAAGACAGCTGGGCAGCACGTCTCCATTGCGAAGCTGTTCGCCAAATGTGCCAGCACTGATGACCCATGGTGCATGACGCAGGCTCATGTCGGCGCGTATATATCGCTTCTCGCCCAGCTGCCGACTCACTGGGGCAAGAGCGCCGACGACGCCGACCGGACCATCGACGAGATCATGGCGCGAGTGGAAGAACTGGACGACGACGAGATCGGTCTGTCCACGCCGACCATCAATCGCCATCGAACACAGCTGTCATCCATTCTGGCTCATATGGATGAAAACGGCCATTCGATCGGCGTCATCGGCAAGAAGAGCATGGCGAAGAATACGAGGTCGCCGGACGAGAAGAGGAACCTCTTCACCATCGGGGATGGCCGCAAGATCATCGCGGGATCTCCTTGGACACGTTGCGACACGACGTCTCCCTCATTCCATTACTCTCCGAGCAATACTGATTCGCAGTTTTGGGTATTCCCAATCGCCTAGTACATGCTGATGCGTCTCGGCGAGATCTGCGGGCTCATGGTCGATGATGTTGACCTGACTGTGAAAGTGATCATCATTCGCCATAACGTGCTGAGGAGGGTGAAGAATAAGGCGTCAGAAAGAACGATCCCGATCCATCCCGAGTTGATCAGGCTCGGGTTCGTCGAATACGTCTCACACCAGAAGAAGCTTGGAAATACAGCCCTATTTTCCGAGCTGTATGGACATGCCACAGCTCCAACGGTCATGTTTAACAAGCGATGGGTCCAGACGCTCGACAAGGCTTTGCCCGATGCCAGAACACAGCTTAAAACGATGCACTCCACCCGCAAGGGCGGAAACGGTGCCATGATCAGCGGCAAGGTGATCGACTCCACGCGATACTACAGCATGGGTCATGCGCTGAAGGACGTCCATGGTCGGCATTACACGCCACCTCCGAAGTTCGACGAAATGATTGAGGCCCTCAGTCATATCCCACTCATCACGGAGGGCATGCCCAATTTCCAAAGTGGGTGTTCTCTCGTCTAACGATTGCCCGCCCATGTACGGCTGAAGGACCTGGACCCCAAGCCAAGATAGACGGAATTAGAGCAAGACCAACAGGTTAGCTGAATGCGCAAGGCCTGACCGACGGCTGTGGTCCACACACTGGTCCACAGGAGCATCTCGTGTCTGTCGGCAGCTATCTCCGCCTTCGTGGCGGCACCTACCATTTCCGGGTCAGGATCCCTCTGCGCTTGCACAAGCCGGCTGGCCGGAGCGAAATGACGGTCTCGCTCGGAACAGGCCGATTCGACTCGGCTGTCCGGGCCGCCAGGGCAATCAGGACAGGGCTCGATCACATCATGGAGGCAGCGGACAAGCGCCACAGCGGCACGATGATGCCATCACGCACCCGCAGACCCGCCAGCTCC
>CAXTBR010000045.1:0-38461 GCA_964242785.1 uncultured Lichenihabitans sp.
TCGCCACCGAGGGTTACAAGCCCTTCGTGGCCATCTACTCGACCTTCCTCCAGCGCGGCTACGACCAGGTCGTCCACGACGTGGCGATCCAGAACCTGCCGGTGCGCTTCGCCATGGACCGCGCCGGCCTCGTGGGCGCCGACGGCCCGACCCACGCGGGCTCCTTCGACCTCGCCTTCCTGGGCTGCCTGCCCAACATGATGATCATGGCGGCGGCCGACGAGGCGGACCTCGTCCACATGGTCGCCACCCAGGTGGCCTACGACGCCGGCCCCTCGGCGCTGCGCTACCCGCGCGGCGAGGGCGTCGGCATGGAGATGCCGGCGGTCGGCGTGCCGCTGGAGATCGGCCGCGGGCGCATCCTGCGCGAGGGCAAGCAGATCGCCATCCTGTCGCTCGGCACCCGGCTCGCCGAGGCCCTGAAGGCCGCCGAGACGCTGGCCGGCATGGGCCTCTCCACCACCGTGGCGGACGCGCGCTTCGCCAAGCCGCTCGACCGCGACATGATCCGCGGCCTCGCCGAGCGGCACGACGTGCTCGTCACGATCGAGGAGGGCTCGGTCGGCGGCTTCGGGTCCTTCGTGATGCAGTTCCTGGCCGAGGAAGGGCTGCTCGACGGCGGCCTCAAGGTCCGCGCCATGGTGCTGCCCGACACGTTCATCGACCACGACAAGCCCGAGAAGATGTACGCCCAGGCCGGGCTCGACGCCAAGGGCATCGTCGGCAAGGTCCAGGCGGTGCTGGGCATGGGCGTCGACGCGGCCCGCCCGGCCGCCAAGCGCGCGCCCCGCGCCGTCCCCAAGGCGGCCGGCTGAGGGTTCCCGCATCGATGAGTGCTGCGCTTTGCCGGCCTTGCCGCTCTGCAACGAGCGCTCATTCGCGGCATTCATCGACGTGGGTGCCCTGAGCCGCGCCTCGGCCGCCGCTCCCGCCGTCGCGGGCCGAGACCGCCGCCGCGCCGACGTCGTCCTGGTCGAGGCGGGGCTCTTCGAGAGCCGGGCCCGGGCGGGCGCCGCCATCGCGGCCGGGCTCGTCACGGCGGACGGCGCGCCGGTCGAGAAACCGTCGAGCCGCATCCCGGCCGGCGCCGTCCTCCGGGCCACGGCGCCCCACCCCTACGTGTCGCGCGGCGGCGTGAAGCTCGCGGCCGGGCTCGACCTCTTCGGCATCGACCCCGCGGGCCTCGCCTGCCTCGACGTCGGCGCCTCGACGGGGGGCTTCACGGACGCGCTGCTGCGGCGCGGCGCGGCCCACGTCACGGCCGTCGACGTCGGCCGCGACCAGCTCCACGCCACCCTGCGCGGCCACCCGCGCGTCGCCTCGCGCGAGTCGACCGACATCCGCGCGCTGACGCCCGCCGACCTCCCCGGCCCGGTCGACCTCGTGGTCTGCGACGCGAGCTTCGCGCCGCTGCGCGTCGTGCTGCCCCCCGCCCTGGCGCTGGCCGGGCCGGGCGCGCGGCTGGTGGCGCTGGTCAAGCCGCAGTTCGAGGCCGGGCGCGGCGCCGCCAAGAAGGGCATCGTGCGCGACCCCGCCGTCCACGCCGCCGCGTGCCGCGACGCCCGCGCGCTCGTCGAGGCGGCCGGCTGGGCGGTGATCGGCGTCGCGCCCTCGCCCATCGCGGGGGGCGACGGCAACGCCGAGTTCCTGCTCGGGGCGCGCCGCCGTGGCGACTGACGCCCTGCGCCTCACCATCGAGCATCTCGGCCGCCGCGGCGAGGGCGTGGCCCACCACGAGGGCGCGCCCGTCTACGTGCCCTACGGCCTGCCGGGGGAAACGGTTCTCGTCGAGCGCGACGGCGAGCGCGGCACGATCCTCGACCTCCTCGCGCCGCGCCCCGACCGCGTCGCGCCGATCTGCCCCCATTACGGCACCTGCGGCGGCTGCGCCGTGCAGACCCTGCCGGCCCCGGACTACGCCGCCTGGAAGCGCGACCTCGTCCGCACGGCCCTCGCCAAGGCGGGGCTCGACGCGGCGGGGCTCGACGGGACGGTCGCCCCGACGCGGGACGCCCACGGCCTCGGCCGCCGGCGCGCCACCTTCCACGCCCGGCTGGAGGGGCCGCGGGCGCCGCCGCGCGTCGGCTTCATGCAGGCCCGCGCCCACGCCATCGTCGACATCGACCGCTGCCCCGTGCTGGCGCCCGCCATGGCGGGGGCGCTGGGAGCCGCGCGGCGCGTCGCCGCGATCCTCAGCTCCTCGGCCAAGCCGCTCGACATCGTCGTCACGGCCAGCGACGCGGGGCTCGACCTCGACCTGCGCGGCCTCGGGCCGGCCGGCGAGGCGCAGCGCCGCGCCCTGGTTGCGGCGGCCGGCGCGCTCGACCTCGCGCGCCTGTCGAACCACGGCGAGGTGCTGATCGAGGCGCGCAGCCCCACCCTGCGCATGGGCCGCGCCGCCCTGGCGCTGCCGCCCGGCGCCTTCCTCCAGGCCACGGCCGAGGGAGAGGAGGCGCTGGCGTCGCTCGTCGTCGCGGCACTGGGGAGCGCCGGGCGGGTGGCCGACCTGTTCTGCGGCGTCGGCACCTTCGCGCTGCGCCTCGCCGAGCGGGCCGCCGTAACGGCGGTGGACAGCGAGGCCCGCGCGCTCGCGGCCCTGGTGCGCGCCGCCGCCGGGACGGCCGGGCTGCGCCAACCGCGGACGGAGGCGCGCGACCTGTTCAAGCGGCCGCTGACGGCCGCGGAGCTCGCGGGCTTCGACGCCGTGGTGTTCGACCCCCCGCGGGCGGGCGCCGCCGCCCAGGCGGCCGAGATCGCCCGCTCGGCCGTGCCGCGCGTCGTGGCGGTGAGCTGCGACCCCGGCACCTTCGCGCGCGACGCCGCGACCCTGGTGGCGGGCGGCTACCGGATCGAGGGCGTGGTGCCGGTCGACCAGTTCCGCTACGCGGCCCACGTCGAGCTGGTGGCGGTCTTCGCGCGGGACGCCGCCGCCCAGCCGGCGAAGCGGCGACGGCTGCTGTCGTGACGGCGCCGATTCAGGCCGCGAAGCGCCCGAAGGCTTCCACCACCCTGAGGTAGTTGGCGCGCTTGTGCGGCATCACCCGGTCGGGCAGGGAGGCCAGCGGCACCCAGGCCCATGAGGTGAACTCGACCACGCAGCCCGGGGGCGGGCGGGTGAGGTCGATGGCGCGCTCGTCGCCCTCGAAGCGCAGCGCCGCCCAGCGCTGCGTCTGCCCGCGGAAGGCCGACAGCTTGTGCGGCCTGCCGCCATAGGGCGGGAACTCGTAGGGCCACCATTCCTCCGTGATGGCCAGCACCGACACGTCGGCGATGCCCGTCTCCTCCCACAGCTCGCGCCGGGCCGCGGCCTGGATCTCCTCCTCGGGGTCGACGCCGCCCTGCGGCATCTGCCACTCGTGGCCCGCCACCACCACCTCCGGCCCGTCGTTCACGGCCGTGCCGGCGAAGACGAGCCCGACGGCGTTGAACAGCGCGATCCCGACGTTGGGCCGGTAGGGCAGGGACGTCGGGTGCATGGCGGGGATCGGTCCTGTGGCGCGGCCGCGGTGCGACGCGGCGGCTTCGCACCACGACATATGGACGAGACACCCGCGCCGTTCCAATCGCTGCGCCACCGTGACCCGCGGGCGAGGTCCGACCCTCAGCCGGTCGCGCCCCGCGCGTTCCGCCCGGTCCCGAGCAGCGCCCGGAGCGGCCCGTCGACCGGCAGGGTGAGGGTGAGGCGGCGCCCCGCCCGGTCGTCGAGCTCCAGGATGAGCTCGGCCCCGTCCGGGATGGTGTCGGCGGCCAGCGTCAGGGCGGCGCCGCAGCTCCCGCCGGAGCGGGCCGGCGGGCGCCGCTCGCCCCCGATCACGACGTGCCCGTCCGGTCCCCAGACCGGTGGGATCGAAAGGGCGCCGAGCGGGCCGAAGCGGTCGGGGGCCGGCACGAGGCTGAGGTCGAGGGCGACGTCGCCCGCGTCGCCGGGGGCCGTGATCCCCGCCTGGATCGAGACGCGGACCCCGCCGGGGATCTCCAGCGTGCCGATCAGCGAGGCCCGTCCCGCCGCGGCCGGCGGGTCGGGCGCCGCGAGCGGGATCCAGGCCATGGTCGCGGTGCCGGCGAGGGGCGTCGCGTCCCCGTCGAGCGACTGCAGGCGATAGGCGACGCGCGCCTCCGAGGGCTGCGGCGCGAGCGCGGGCGGCCGCTGGGCCGGGGCGGCGGCGGGCAGGGGCGGTGGCGACACCGTCGTCGCGACCGAGGGGGCGAGGCCGCAGCACAGGCGTTCCCATTCACCCACGGCGGTGCGGGCCGCGAGCGACAGGGAGAGGCCGACGTCGCCCCGCCGCCCATCCCCCGCGGTCACGCCGAAAGTGAGCCAGTCGCGGTCGCCCAGGGTCGACAGGAAGGTGTCGCCCCAGGCCCGCGTCACGGTGAAGCGATGCCCGCTCCCCTCGCCGTCGCGCGGGGGCGCGGCGGTGAACGGCATGTAGCAGATCGTCCCGTCGCAGAGCCGCGGCGGGAGCAGGTCCGACACGGCCCCGTCGCCCGTGCCCGGGCCGAAATCCGCCGCGAGCGCGAAGCCCTCCGCCGCCTCCGGATCGGTGCTGCGGCGGATCGACACCGTCCCGTGCAGGTGCCGCTCCGGCACGTCGACCGTGCCGACGAGCGCGGGGCCGGGGGCGCCGCCCGCGGGGGCGCGGTCGACGCGCCAGTCGACGATGCCCATCCAGCGGTGCCCGTCCTTGAGCGTCAAGGCCGCGAGGGCGAGCGCCGGAGGGGCCGCGGGCGCCCTGCGCTCCGCCGCGCGGGCCACGAGCGTCCGGGCATCCGTGGTGTCGGTGGCGATCCGCGTCGCCGCGACCTCGGCCGGGGTCATCCAGTGGATCCCGGTCGACGGCGTGGCGCGCATCAGCGGCATGATCGATTCCGCCACGCCCATGGCGATGAGATAGCGGTCGACCTCGGAATAGAGCCCCTCGGGCGCCGCGCTCTGGACCACGCGCGACGAGACCGGGCGCGTGGCGATCAGCGTGCGGCTCACCTCGACGGGGCGGCCCCCGACGAGCCGGCGCGTGACGCGGAACGTGTTGATCACCCGCGTGAAGGTCCTGTGCACGATCATCTGGTGCACGCCGACGTAGCTGTCCTGGCCGACGGCGCGATCCGTGCCGGCGGCGAGCACCAGCACGCAGGCCGAGGCGCAGGCCGCGATGCCGCCCGCCACGTAGCCGGGCCGCTCGCCCCCGCGCCGGCGGGTCGCGCAGGCGCGGTCCGTCGGGGCGCAGTCCGTCAGCGCCGTCCCGGCCACCGCGACGTCGAGCCTGCGGGCGCGGATCGCCTTGCCCATGGCGAGGGCGGCCTCGACGCGGCCGCCGGGCGAATCGACCAGCAGGGGCACGCGGCGATCCCCCAGCCGGGCGAGCGCGGCCGAGAGCAGGGCCGGCGTGCCGGGGCCGATCGCCCCGGTGAGGGCCAGCCACTCGGGGCAGTCGGCGCCGCAGTCCGGCGCGTCGCTGCGCACGAGCTGCACCGTCATCGGGGCCGTGGCCTCTGCGGGCGTGAAGGCCGCGGCCGGACGGAGGGACGCCGCGAGGGCCAGGAGCGCGGCGAGGAGCAGCGGAAAGATCGATGTCTGTCGCGTCATGGGGCCGGCCGGTGAGCGTGTCCCGACGATAGCGGATGCGGCCCCGGCGACGCAACCCGCGATGGTGGAGCGACGCCCTGTCATCCCCCTCACGCCTCCAGCGCCAGCACCGCGAAGCTCGCGAGCCAATGTTCGCCCATGTAGTCCCCGGCCACGGCGCCCAGCCCGGCCGCGAGATGCGCCTCCGCCGCGGCCTCCATCGCGGGGCGGCGCGGGTCGTCCTCGGGCAGGGCGCCGGCGAGGCCGCGCCAGCACCAGGCGCGGCTGAGGTTCAGCCCGTCGAGGTGGGCGATCTTGCCGTCCGTGCGGTCGCTCACCGCCGCGGGGTGGAACAGCGTCTCCGGCCGACCCTCGGCCAGCCCCGGCAGGAAGGCGTCGAACCAGGGGCGCCACTGGCCGGGCGGCAGCAGGCGCCGCATGCACTCGGCCTCCATCAGGGCCGGCGACAGGAAGGCGTCGCCGTCCGGCTCCCAGGCCTGGCAGCCGCGGTCGCGGCCGTACCAGTCGACGGCCTTCCCCCACAGCAGGCCCAGCAGCGCGTCGTCCCCGCCCGCCACCGCGTAGTCGCGCGCGAGCGCCAGCGCGAAGGCGAAGCTGGAATGCGTGCCGGTGCGGATCGGATAGGTGGCCCGGGGCAGGAACTCCATGAACCGGTCCGCGAAAGCCTCGGCCAGGGGCGCGATGGCGACCGACCAGGGGCCGTCGAGGGCGCGCAGCTCGGCGGCGAGCTTCAGCAGCCAGGCCCAGCCGTAGGGCCGCTCGAAGCCGCGCGACGAGGGGCGGCGCAGGTAGGCGAGCTCGGCGCCGAGCGTGTCGGCCGTGAGCTGCCGGTCGAACAGCGCCCGGATCTCGGCGGCCGGGCCCATGCCGGGGAAGCGGACGAGCAGGCGCGCCAGCATCCAGTGCCCGTGCACGCAACTGTGCCAGTCGAAGGAGCCGAAGAAGGCGGGGTGCAGGGCGCGGGGGCCGATCGCGTCCCCCGGCCCGTCGAGCACGTGGTCGAGCTTGCTGGGATATTCGCGCGTCACGTGGCCGAGCGCGATCCCCGCGAACCGCGCCGCCCGCCCCTCGGTGAGGATCTCCCGCATGGCGCCACGCCCCCCTGAAGACGAGCCGATTCCCCGGCAGCGTGCCGCAGCCGAGCAGGATCGGCCCCGTGGGCCCCTGCACCCTGATGACGCCGTCGCGGTCCGGCGGTTCCAGGGGCGCCGCCGGCGTCACCGGCAGCACGCGGCCGAGCCGACGGCGTCCGTCGGCCGCCGCCGGGCGAGGAACGGCGAGAGGGCGGCGGCGGCCGGCAGGGCCGTGGCGTCGCGCAGGTCGCCGCGGGTGAGGCCGATGTCGCGCAGGTCGCGGTCGCTCAGGGCCGCGAGGGTGCCGAGCAGCCGGCGGTTCTCGCCGACGCGGAAGGGCCACAGGAGGACGGCGTCGGCCGCCGCCAGGGCGAGGCGGGCGGCGCGGGACGCGCCCGACCAGGCGCGCTCGGCGGAGGAGGGACGGGGCTTTTCGAGCATCAGCAGCATGGCGGAACCCTCCGGCACGGGGCGGCATCGGCGGCCCTTGACGCGACGATGGATCCGGGGCATCGATGCGTCCAACGAATGTGTGTCATACATTCGATCGCGAAATGATATCGATCATGCTCGACACCGACCAGCTCCGCTCCTTCCTGGCCATCGTGGACACGGGCAGCTTCACCCGCGCGGCCGATCGGGTGAACAAGACCCAGAGCGCCGTCTCGATGCACGTGCGGCGGCTGGAGGAGCGGCTCGACCGGCCTCTCTTCGTCAAGCAGGGGCGGGGCGCGCGGCTGTCGGCCGACGGCGAGCGGCTGGTGGAGCACGCCCGCCGCATGCTTCAGGTGGAGGCCGCCGCCCTGGCCGACATGACGGCCGCCGGGCTCACGGGTCGGGTGAGCCTCGGCATCCCGGACGACTACGCCGAGCTGTTCCTGCCCGAGATCGTGGGACGCTTCACGCGGCATCACCCGCAGGTGGAACTGTCGGTGCTGTGCCACCCCAGCATCGACGTGGCGGCCCGCGTCAGCACCGGCGAGATCGACGTCGGCATCGTCACCGACTGCCCCAAGATCGCCGGCATCGAGATCCTGCGGGAGGAGCCCCTGCACTGGGTGGCGGGCCTGCGGGCCGGGCCCATCGAGCGACAGCGCCCGCTGCCCCTCGCCCTGTCGACGCCGGGCTGCGCGTGGCGGCAGATGGCGCTGACGGCCCTCGACGCGGCCGGCATCGCGTCGCGCGTGTTCCTGACGTCCACCAACTATGCGGCCATCGCGCCCATCGTGCGGGCCGGGCAGGCCGTCATGGTCCTCCCCGCCGCGGTGGTCGACCCCGCCACCCAGCGCGTGCTGGGGCCGGAGTCCGGCCTGCCGCCGCTGCCGCCGGCGCGGCTGGGTCTGTTGCGCGGGTCGTCGGGCCACTCGGAGGGTGCGGCGGCGCTGTGCGAGGAGGTGCGGTTCAGGATGATGGCGGGGGTGCGGGAGGCGGCGTGAGCTGAACGGATTTGCGCGTGAATTTCATGGACAGCGACGATTGATCCTTCAGTCTGTCAGGTCCATCATGCTGTAGTCATAAAATTCAATTCGATATTGCTTCGTCAGACAAAGACTATATTTGATATCGACTCTCCAACTTCATGCCGCCCGTTCAAGCGGCTTGATGCTGTTGATCGCCGCACCCAGCACGCAGGCCGCGCGTTCGAGATCGAACCTTTGCTGGAGATCCATCCAGAGCTCCGGCGTCGTGTCGAAGACCCGTCCGAGCCGGATGACTGTGTCGCCGCTGATGCCGATCTCCTCCGCGGCGACCCGCTCGATGCGGGTGCGGGGCACGCCGCAGGCCTTCGCCAGCGCGGAGGCCGACAGGCCGAGCGGCACCATGAAGTCCTCCCGCAACACCTCTCCGGGATGAAGTGGAAGCAACGGCGCCTCTTCCGTCATCAGATGACTCCTCAGAGTCTGTAAATGTATCCAACTTGTGCCTGAATGCCCTCTGAAAACATTGAGGAACTTCTGCCCGTTTTGGGGCAGATGGGCATTCATTCACAAACTCTCAGTGGTGATCGGTGATCTCTACGTTCGCAGGTCCGGCGTCCGTCCATTGGAAGCAGATCCTGAACTGATCGTCGACCGAGATGGCGTGCTGGCCGAAGCGCTCCCGTTCCAAGGCATGCAGTCGATGGCCCGGTGGACTGCGGAGATCTGCGAGGGTATCCGCTGCATCCAGCACTCGAAGCTTTCGGCGCGCGATCCGCTCGATATCGGCGGGGAATCCCTTCGGCGCACGACCCTGGAAGACAGCTTCCGTCACCCTGTCCCTGAAGCTCACGATCATCGCCGCACCCCAGGCCCACGCGATCGTACCATGGTATGATGCCAAAGCCAGCGCCGCATTTCCTCCGCGCTCCTCACATCCCGCCGTACATCCGCCCCGGGTTCAGCACCCCCTCCGGGTCGAAGCTCGCCTTGATGCGCGCCGTGACCTCCCGCAGCGGCGGCGCCAGCGGCTCGAAGACCGCGACCGCGGCCCGCACGGCGTCGGGCGCCCGCAGCAGCGTGGCGTGGCCGCCGACCTCCGCCACCGCGGCGCGGACCGCCGCGGCGCCGGCGTCGCCGTCGGGCCGCGTGGCGAGCCACAGCAGCCCGCCGCCCCAGTCGAAGCAGTGGCGCTCCGCCACCCCGCGCAGCCGCGCCGCCACGGCCGGGCCGCGCGTCGGCGCCACCGACACGCGCCACACGGCGGCGTCCGCCGCGGCCCCGAGCGCCACGCCGTCGCGCAGGTCGTCCCAGAGCGGCGCCGCGACGTCGTCCGGCACGCGCTCGGGGGTGCCGAACGCGGCCAGCAGCGCGGCGAGCCGGGTGGCGCGGTCCGCGACGGAGGCCGCGAAGCCCTCGAAGCGCAGCAGGGTCAGGGCCGGCTCGCCCCCGCGGGCGGGGAGGTGGGCCGCGCCCGTCATCTCGAAGGGCGAGCCGACCGCCCGCGTCAGCGCCGCCACGGCCCGCGCGTCGTCGAGGCCGCGGAACGCCAGCGTCGCGGCCGTCTCGGGGCGGGGCACGACCTTGAACGTCACCTCCGTCAGGAAGCCGAGCGTGCCGTGGGCGCCGCATTCGAGCTTCACGAGGTCGAGCCCCGTTACGTTCTTCATCACGCGGCCGCCCGACTTCACGGCCTCGCCGAGCCCGTTGACGAGCCGCACGCCGATCAGGTGGTCGCGCACGGCGCCCGAGGCGAAGCGGCGCGGGCCGGAGGCGTTGGCGGCCACGAGGCCGCCGACCGTGGGCTCGCCCGCCGTGCCGTAGAGCCGCCGGTGGTCCATCGGCTCCACGGGCAGCCTCTGTCCCTCCGCGGCGAGCGCCGCTTCGAGCGCGCGCACCGTCGTCCCGGCCCGCGCCCCGATGACGAGCTCGGAGGGCTCGTGGAGCGTGATGCCGGTGAGCCGGGCCGAGGACAGGACGTCGGTCGCGTTCGACGGCCGGCCGAGCCCCGAGCGCGTGCCGCCGCCCCGCAGCGCGAGGGGCCGCTTCGCCGCCCGCGCCTCGGCGACGGCGTCCCGCGCCTCGGCCTCGCTCGCGGGCTCGCGAAGACTCATTCGGCCGCCCGGGGCAGGGGCGCGCGGGGTGGGGCCGGCACGCGGCCGTCGAGCGGGAACACCTTGGCGGGGTTGAGCAGCCAGTCGGGGTCGAAGGCGGCGCGCACGCGCATCTGCTGGGCCAAGTCCGCCTCGCCGAACTGGTGGCGCATCAGGTCGCGCTTCTCGATGCCGACGCCGTGCTCGCCCGTGAGGCAGCCGCCGACCTCGACGCAGAGCCTGAGGATGTCGTTGCCGGCCTCCTCGGCCTTCTCCTGCTCGATCGGATCGTTGATGTCGTAGAGCACCAGGGGGTGGAGGTTGCCGTCACCGGCGTGGAACACGTTGGCGGCCCTGAGGCCGTAGTGGTCGGTGATCTCGCGGATGCGGCGCAGCACCTCTGGCAGCCGCCCGGTGGGGATGGTGCCGTCCATGCAGATGTAGTCCGCGACCCGGCCCGTGGCGCCGAAGGCGGATTTCCGCCCCTTCCAGATCGCGGCCGTCTCGGCGGCCGAGCGGCTCTCCTTGATGGTCACGACGCCGTGCTCCCGCGCGATCGCGATGATCTTGCGCAGTTGCTCGGTCATGTCGCCCGGCGAGCCCTCGACCTCGATGATCAGCATGGCCTCGACGTCGAGCGGGTAGCCGGCATGCGCGAAGGCCTCGCAGATCTCGATGGCGACCTTGTCCATGTATTCCATCGCCACCGGCACGATGCCGGCCCCGATGATGGCCGACACCGTGTCGCCGGCCTCCTCGACGGAGTTAAAGCCGAACAGCACCGGCTGGGCGCCCTCGGCGGCCCGCAGGATCCGCACCGTGGCCTCCGTGACGATGCCGAGCTGGCCCTCCGACCCCACCACGAGGCCGAGGAGGTCGAGCCCGCCGGAATCCATGTGCCGGCCGCCGATGTCCACCACCGTGCCGTCCACCATCACCATGCGGACGCCCAGCACGTTGTTGGTGGTGACGCCGTATTTGAGGCAGTGGGCGCCCCCGGAGTTCATGGCGATGTTGCCCGCGATGGTGCAAGCGAGCTGCGAGGAGGGGTCGGGCGCGTAGAAGAAGCCCTCGTGCGACACCGCCCCCGTGATGGCGAGGTTGGTGACGCCCGCCTCGACGCGCGCGATGCGGTCGGCGAAATCGACGTCGAGGATCCGGTTCAGCTTGCCGACCCCCACCACCACGGCGTCGGGCTGGGGGATCGCGCCGCCGCAGAGCGACGTGCCGGCGCCGCGGGGGATCACCTTCACGCCCTCGGCGTGGAGGAAGCGCATCACGCGCGACACCTCCTCGGTCGAGCGCGGCAGCACCACGGCGAGCGGCACCTGCCGGTAGGCCGTGAGCCCGTCGGTCTCGAAGGCGCGGCGCTCGTCCTCGCTGTCGACGATGCAAGCGGGGGGCAGCAGGGCCGCGAGGCCCGCCAGGATCTCGGGACGCCGCGCCAGGACGGCACCGTCGGGCTGCGGGAACGCGATGGCCGCCATGATGTCCTCCCCGGAACGTCTTGTCGTCCGCAATATAGAGCCGGAACCGGCGGGTGTGAACGGCGCCGACGCGCGGCCTCGGGGGCCGCGGGCCGACCCGAAACCGGTTGTCGCTCACCTTGCGCCGGCCTATACCGGGGCAGGCCTCCGGCCCGGGGCGCTCGGACCCAGGGGCTCGGGTCCGCGGCCGTCCGATGCCGTGGCCGGGCCACATTGCCAGCACGGGCGAGATGACGGACCTCTACCACCACCCTCTCTGCCCCCATTCCCGCTTCATCCGCCTCATCCTCGGGGAGATGGGCATCGAGCCCGATCTCATCGAGGAGCGCGTCTTCGACCGCCGCCGCGACTTCCTCGTCATGAACCCCGCCGGCACCACGCCCGTGATGGCGGACGGGGCGCTGGGCGCCATCCCCGGCGCCGGGCCGATCGCCGAATACCTCGACGAGACGCGCGGCCTCGGCCTCGGCGACCGCCGCCTCCTGCCCGAGGACCCGGCCGGCCGCATCGAGACGCGCCGCCTGCTCGACTGGTTCAACGTCAAGTTCTTTTCCGAAGTGTCGGGCCACCTCATCACCGAGAAGGTCTACAAGCGCTTCATGACCCCCGAGCAGGGCGGGGGCGCCCCCGACATGGACGCCGTGCGGGTGGCGCGCGCCAACATCCGCTACCACCTGCGCTACGTCGGCTTCCTCATCCGCAACCGCAACTGGATCTGCGGCGACCGGCTCACCTACGCCGACCTCGCGGCCGCGGCCCATCTCTCCAGCATCGACTTTCTGGGCGACGTGCCATGGGCGGAGGACGAGACGGCGAAGTCCTGGTACGCGCGCATCAAGTCGCGCCCCTCCTTCCGCGCCCTGCTGGCCGACCGGGTGCCGGGCATCGTGCCGAGCCCGGTCTACGCGGACTTGGATTTCTGACGGGCGCCGCCGGCATCGCGGCGGGACCGGCCGACCTCAAGGGGCGCATCGCGGCGCGGGCCGCGGCGCTCGGCTTCGACGCCTGCCGCGTGGCCTCGCCCGACGCGATCCCCGAGGCCGGCGCCCGGCTCGACGCCTGGCTCGCGGCCGGCCACCACGGCACCATGGACTGGATGGCCGAGACGGCGGCGCGGCGGGGCAGCCCGCGGGCGCTGTGGGCCGAGGTCCGCTCCGTCATCATGCTGGGGCTGAACTACGGCCCCGAGGCGGACCCGCGCGCGGCCCTGGCGCGGCGCGGCGCCGGCGCCGTGTCGGTCTACGCGCGCCACCGCGACTACCACGACGTGGTGAAGGGCAAGCTGAAGGACCTCGCGGGCTTCGTGGAGCGGCTCGACGCGGGGGGCGACACCGCCGTCAAGGTCTTCGTCGACACCGCGCCCGTGATGGAGAAGCCGCTGGCCGAGGCCGCGGGTCTCGGCTGGGCCGGCAAGCACACGAACCTCGTGTCGCGCGACTTCGGCTCCTGGCTGTTCCTGGGCTCGATCTTCACGACGCTGCCGCTCGCGCCCGACGCGCCGGGCACCGACGCCTGCGGGTCGTGCCGGGCCTGCCTCGACGCCTGCCCGACGGGGGCCTTTCCGGCGCCCCACCGGCTCGACGCGCGGCGCTGCATCTCCTACCTCACCATCGAGCACAGGGGCCACGTCGCGCCCGAGTTCCGGCCGCTGATGGGCAACCGCATCTACGGCTGCGACGACTGCCTCGCGGCCTGCCCCTGGAACAAGTTCGCCCAGGCTGGGCGCGAGGCGAAGCTGCGCGCGCGGGACGACCTCGCGGCGCCGCCGCTCGACGCGCTGTCGCGGCTCGACGACGCCGGCTTCCGGGCTTTGTTCTCCGGCAGCCCCATCAAGCGCATCGGCGTCGACCGCTTCCTGCGCAACGTGCTCATCGCCATCGGCAATTCGGGTGACGCCGGCCTCGCGCCCCGCGCCGTGGCGCTGCTCGCCCATCCGTCGCCGCTCGTGCGGGCCATGGCGGTCTGGGCCGGGCGGCGGCTGATCGGCGTCGAGCGACTCGCCGCGGAGGCCCCGGGTCGCCGCGCCGCCGAGACGGACCCGGAGGTCGCGGCCGAATGGACGTGACGTCGATCAGTAGAATGGTTTCAAGAGGCCCTCGGCCTTTTGCGGGTTTCAGGGCAGGGCCCTGAAGGAGAGATTTGACCTGCTTTTCAGGACCGCCGCCGACCGACTCGAATATCTCACCGGGAGCCCGCATGAACCTCTTCGTCTTCGGCATCGGCTATACGGCGGGACACTACCTGCGCCACCACGCCGGCCACTTCGACCGCGTGTCCGGCACGGTGCGCTCGGACGCCAGGATCGCCGACCTCGCGCGCGACCGCATCGCGGCCCACCGCTTCGACCCGCCCGAGGCCGACCCCGCCATCGACGGTGCGCTGGCCGAGGCCGACGCGCTGCTGGTCTCCGTTCAGCCGGGGCCGGAGGGCGATCCGGTGCTCCGCCGCTTCGGCGCCGCGGTCGAGGCCGCCCCCCGCCTGCGCCGCATCGCCTACCTGTCGACCATCGGGGTCTACGGCGACCACGGCGGCGCCTGGATCGACGAGGACGTGCGCCCCGTGCCGGAGAGCGAGCGCGGCCGGCACCGCCTCGCCGTCGAGGACGAATGGCTGGCGCTCGGCGCCCGCAGCGGCCGGCAGGTGACGGTGCTGCGGCTTGCCGGCATCTACGGGCCGGGCCGCAACACGGTCGAGGACCTGCGCGACGGCTCCGCCCGGCGCATCGGCAAGCCCGGCCAGGTGTTCAACCGCATCCACGTCGACGACATCGGCCGCGCCATCTCGGCCGCGCTGATGAAGGACGGCGTCGGCGGGGCCTGGAACATCGCCGACGACGAGCCCGCCCCCGCGCCCGACGTGGTGGCCTACGGGGCGAAGCTGCTCGGCCTCGCGCCGCCCCCCGTCATCCCCTTCGCCGAGGCGGACCTGTCGCCCATGGCACGCAGCTTCTACGGCGCCAACCGCCGCGTCTCGAACCGGGCCATGAAGGAGGGCCTCGGCGTGACGCTCGGCTACCCGACCTACCGCGACGGCTTGGCCGCGCTGGTGGGGCATGACGGCGGGGAAAGTTAGGACGACCGTCTCGGCGGGTGAGAGGTTTCGCCCTTCTCCCCAGCGGGGAGAAGGTGGCGCGCAGCGCCGGATGAGGGGAGATCCACGACCTGTGGGGTCTCCCCCTCGTCCGCCCTCATCGCGGCTTCGCCGCGACGGGCACCCGGGTCCCATCCCGGCAAGCCGGGATGGGACCCGATTCTCCCCGAGGGGAGAATGGCGCGATCAGCGTGGGTGATGGGTGATCCGATCGTCCTGGCGCGGCGGTGAGGCGGCCGCACCTGTCCCGAGCCGCCAACTCATCGATGGCGAGAGATGGGGCGGAAACGAATCTCCTCCCCCCTTGCGCCCGCAAGCTTCGTCCCGATCTACCATCCATACGGATGGCGATGGGATGGGCGAAGTGGCGGGACGGGATGGGGAGACGCGGCTCAGGCCGGCCGACAGCGAGAAGATCACGATCAACCTCGGCTTCGTCGACCTCGGCCACATCGACCTCATGGTGCAGGACGGCTTCTACGCCAACCGGACGGACTTCATCCGCACCGCCATCCGCAACCAGCTCGACCGGCATGGCGAGACCGTGAAGCAGTCGGTGGCCCGGAAGCGGCTGAGCCTCGGCCTGTCCCACTACAGCCGGCGCGACCTCGAAGCCGTGAAGGCCGCGGGCGAGACCCTGGACATCCAGGTGCTCGGCCTCGCCAGCATCGCGCCGGACGTCACGCCCGAGCTGGCGCGCCAGACCATCGCCTCGGTCCAGGTGCTGGGGGCGCTGCACGCCAGCGCCGCCGTCAAGGACGCGCTCCGCGACCGCACGACCTGATCGCCTCCCCCGCGAACCACGCCCCATCGAAGGACCACGCCCATGATCGCCGACCTCAAGTTCGACCTCGGCCGCCTGCCCCGCCTCGCCGCCCTGGCGCGCCTGCGGGACGCGCTGCCGAAGGCGCCCCCGCTCGGGGGGCCCGCGACCGGCGCCCTGCCTCCGGCGATGCGCGACATGCTGGACCGCCTGGCCGCGCTGAAGCCCGGCGCCGGCCTCTGCGAGATGGGGCCGCGCGGCCCGCTCGGCGACGCCGCCGTGCCGGTGCCGGAGGGCGCGCGCTTCGAGGAGCTCACCCATCGCGGCGGCGCGGGCGCGATCGGCTGCAAGCTCTACGTGCCGAGCCGCGGGGCGGAGCCAGGCCTCCCGCTCGTCGTCATGCTCCACGGCTGCACGCAGTCGCCGGACGACTTCGCGGCCGGCACGAGGATGAACGAGGTCGCCGAGGAGGAGGGCGTGCTGGTCGCCTATCCGCGCCAGACCGCGTCGGCCAACGCCCAGAAGTGCTGGAACTGGTTCGACGCCAAGGACCAGGCCCGCGACCGCGGCGAACCCGCGCTGATCGCCGGCCTGACGCGCGAGATCGTGTCGAGGTTCGGCGCCGATCCGGCCCGGGTCTACGTGGCGGGCCTGTCGGCCGGCGGGGCGGCGGCCGCCATCATGGCCCAGTGCTACCCGGACCTCTATGCCGCGGCCGGCGTCCATTCGGGGCTCGCCCGGGGCGCCGCGGCCGACATGCCCTCCGCCTTCGCGGCCATGCGCCAGGGCGCCGCGCCGCGCGCCGCTGCCCGGGGCGGCCGGCCGGTCCCCACCATCGTGTTCCACGGCGACGCCGACCGGACCGTCCACCCGTCGAACGGCGAGTCCGTGATCGCGCAGGCGCGCGCCGGGGCGGCGCTGCGTGCCGCGGTGACGCGAGGGCGCTCGGCCGGCGGCCTCTCTTACACGCGGACCGTCGAATCCGACGCCGCCGGGGTGGAAGCGCTGGAGCTGTGGGAACTGCACGGCGCCGGCCACGCCTGGTCGGGCGGGAGCGCGGCGGGTTCCTACACCGAGCCCCGCGGGCCGGACGCGAGCCGCGAGATGCTGCGGTTCTTCCTCCGCCACCGCGGCGGTGAGGCCTGAGCCGCTTTCCGGCCGCTCAGCTCGGACCACCCTCTCCGCCGCTCGTCCCCGCGCGCGGCTATCGGGCTCACACATCACCGACGTCGGGCGTTGGCGCCCTTCTCCCCTCGGGACTAGCGTTGGCACACTTCCCGGCACCTGCGGCGGGGACGAGCGGTGAGAGGAGGCGGTCAGGCGATGCGGGTCGACAGCGGCGGCAGGCCGGCGATGCGCCCGTCGAGCCGGTCGCCCCGCACGACCGCGCCGACCCCCTCGGGCGTGCCGGTGAAGATGAGGTCGCCCGGCTCCAGCCGGACGAGGCCCGACAGGGCGGCGATCGTCTCGGGCACCGACCAGATCATCCGGCCGACGTCCGAGTCCTGCCGCACCGCGCCGTTGACCGCGAGGGTGATGGCGCCGCTCGCCATCGGGCCGCAATCGGCCACGGGGACGAGGTCGCCGATGGGCGCGGAGCCGTCGAAGCCCTTGCTCATGTCCCAGGGCCGTCCGGCCGTCTTGGCGTGGCCCTGCATGTCACGCCGCGTCATGTCGAGCCCGACCGCGTAGCCCCACAGGTGGGCGGGGGCGTCCTCGGCCGCGATGTCGGCGCCGCCCCGGCCGATGGCGGCCACGAGTTCGAGCTCGAAATGGAGCTCGGCCGTCGCCGTCGGGTAGGGGGTGTCGGCGCCGCCCGTCACCAGGGCGTCGGCGGGCTTGGTGAAGAAGAACGGCGGCTCGCGCGTCGGATCCCCGCCCATCTCCCGCGCGTGTTCCGCGTAGTTGCGGCCGACGCAGAAAATCCGCCGCACGGGGAAGCGGCCCCCGCCGCGGACCGGGACCGAAGCCGCCGGCGGCGGGGCGATGACGAAATCGGACGTGGATCGGGCTCTGGGGGTGACATGTCCGGCGGAGGACTCGTCCCGGTGCGCCGGGGGCGCCACGCTCCCGCGAGGGGAGGCGCTCACTCCTCGGGCTCGGTCGTGAACTGCAGCGGGAAGCCCTTGGCGCGGCCGAGTTCGGTGGCGCGGCCCGCCTTGGTCTCGGCCACGTCGCGGGGGTAGACCGCAATGACGCAGGAGCCCAGGCGATGCGCCGTCAGCATCACCGAATTGGCCTTCGACTCCCCCATGCGGAACTCGGCCTTGAGCACCATCACGACGAACTCGCGCGGCGTGTAATCGTCGTTGATCAGGATGACCTTGTGGAGCTTCGGCCGTTCGACCTTCGTCTCGGTGGTGGGGCGCGTGTCGATCGTGGTGTTGTCGGGCATGGCAGGGCTGGCCTGTGGTCGTGATGCAGAGCAACGCTCTGCACCGCTCTCGCGTTTCATGCGCGGCGCTCGTCGGCAGGATTCGGCCGGGGACACCGCGATGGGTGTCGCCTGTTGAGGCTCCGGAACTCCACCGATCATCGAGAGGGACGGCATGACGCCGAAGGACATCGCCCGCGGGCTCGCCTGGTTCGGCATCGGTTTGGGCGTGGTCGAACTCGTGGCGCCCCGCAGCGTCGCCCGCGCGACGGGCCTCGAAGGGCACACCAAGGTGATCCGCCTCTACGGCCTGCGCGAGATCGCCTCGGGCGCCGTCATTCTGGCGGCGCGCGATCCGCAGGCTTGGCTGTGGACGCGCGTCCTCGGCGACGCGCTCGACGGCGCCCTGCTGGCGTCGCGCCTCGGCCCCTCCAATCCGCACCGCGGGCGCGCGCTCCTGGCGACGCTCGTGGTGTCGCCGGTCGTGGCGCTCGACGTCGTCCACGCCGAGGCGCCCTGAGAGTTTGTGAATGAATGCCCATCTGGCCCAAAACGGGCAGAAATTCCTCAGTATTTTCAGAGGGCATTCAGGCACAAGTTCGATACATTTATAAACTCTGAGCGCAGGCTTCCGCCCGGCTCGCGCCGGCGATCGTGATCGCCTATATGCCGCAGACTGTCAGCGGGAGACGAGAGGCATGAGGATCGATCTGTCGGGCCGGCGCGCCCTGGTGCTGGGGGCGAGCGGCGGGCTCGGCTCGGCCATCGCCCGGGGGCTCGGGGCGGCGGGCGCCCGCGTGGCGGTGTCGAGCCGCTCGGCCGACAGGCTCGACGCGCTGTTCCCGGACCACGAGAGCTTCCCGAAGCTCGCCGCCGACCTCGCGGCCCCTGGCGTCGGCCGGGCGCTCGCCGGGCGGGCGCTCGCGGCGCTGGGCGGGGTCGACATCCTGGTCAACAACTCCGGCGGGCCGCCCCCCACCTCGGCGCTCGGCGCCACCGTCGAGCAGTGGCGGGCGCAGTTCGACGCCATGGTGATGTCCCTGGTGGACCTCACGGGTGCCCTGGTGCCGGGCATGCGCGAGCGGCGCTGGGGGCGGGTGATCACGGTGGCGTCCTCCGGCGTCGTGGCGCCGATCCCCAACCTCGCCCTGTCGAACGCGCTGCGCTCGGCGCTGCTCGGCTGGTCGAAGACGCTGGCGTCCGAGGTCGCGGCCGACGGCGTCACGGTCAACATGGTGCTGCCGGGCCGCATCGCCACCTCGCGCGTCGCGGCGCTCGACGAGGCCGCCTCGAAGCGCACCGGCCGGAGCCGCGACGAGGTCGAGAAGGCCGCCCTGGCCACGATCCCGGCCGGCCGTTACGGCGAGCCCGACGAGTTCGCCGCCGCGGCCGTGTTCCTGGCGAGCCCGCAGGCCTCCTACGTCACCGGCACGACGCTGCGCGTCGACGGCGGCGCGCTGCGCAACGTTTGATCGATAGATCTCCGCCCCGGGACGTGGGCTCGAAATCCCCTGTGGATCGTCGCCATCGGCCCTGAACCTTACCTGTCCCGACCGACTTGAGTCGGCCGGGACGGGACGGGATTTCAGCCCGTCGGACTCGTCCCGGCGCTCCCCCGCGGGCGCCGCTCGTCCGCCGAGACACGACGCCAACAGGGATTGCACCATGGCCGCGAAAGAGAAGACCCTCAGCGACGCCTTCTACGAGACGCTGAAGGACGTGTACTGGGCCGAGAAGCAGGGCACGCGCTCGCTCGGGAAGTCCGCCAAGGCCGCCAGGGCGCCCGAGCTGAAGCGGGCCTTCGAGCAGCACCGCGAGGAGAGCGCCCACCAGATCGAGCGGCTGGAGCAGGTGTTCGAGATCATCGGCAAGACAGCCCGCGCCAAGACCTGCGAGGCCATGAAGGGCATCGCCGAGGAGATGACCGAAGACCTGGAGGAGTTTGGCGACACCGAGGCCGCCGACGCCGTGCTGATCGGCTGCGCCCAGGCGGTCGAGCATTACGAGATCGCCCGCTACGGTGCGCTGAAGTCCTGGGCGAAGCAGCTCGGCCTCGCCGAGGCCGAGACGCTCCTCGGCGAGACGCTGGAGGAGGAGAAGAAGGCCGACCAGACCCTCAGCGACATCGCCGAGAAGACCGCCAACGCGGCCGGCGGGGAGGGCGAGGTCGAGGAGGAGGACGGCGAGGCGGAAGAGGACGAGGAGGCCCACGCGGAGCTCGACGGCGACGCCGCGGCGGAGAAGCCCGCCCAGAAGGCCCCGGCCAAGAAGAAGGCCACCGCCAAGGCATGACGCCCAGCAGGTTTCGGAAGAGCGTTCCACGCTCTTCCGATGAAAACCTGCGACAAAACAGAAATCCAAGCAGGTGAAGCGTCGGTCTGCCAACGCAGCCCTGCTGAGGGTGCCCTCATCGGGCTCCGATCGAAGGGTGGCCCACGGGCCGCCCGTCCCGCGGTTCAGGGTCAGCGGGCGAAGAGGCGGTTGGTCGGGCTGATCGCGAAGCGGACGTTGCCGATCCGGCCACCGTCGTGGTCGCAGCCGTAGAGCTCCGCCAGCTCCGAGCGCAGTCGCTCGCGGTCGTCGCTGGCCGCCAGGACCTTGAAGGTGGGCGAGGTCTGCGCCAGCACCCAGATCAGGGGTGCCGGGTTCCCGGAGACGGCGAGGTCGGGTTTGGGCGACTGTGCTTCGCGCATTGACGCTGTCTCATCTGCTTGGGCGATCCGAGAACGTCACAAAGCTTTCACATCGCGGTTAACGATCGATGAAACGGCAGGTTCGCTCCGTCGCGAAGGGCGAGCCGCTCGTCGATCTATCCGATCAGAACGGCAGGTTGAACACCCGGTAGGGCTGGAGCGCGCCCTGCTCGATGGGGCCGAAGGCCACCACCACGCCCCCGCAGGCCGCGTAGGCCATGCCCTCGCTCGGCGCGTCGCGGCCGCGCAGCATCAGCGGCTGGCCGCGCCGCAGCCGCGCCGCGTCCTGGCGGACCACGTCGACGCCCGGCACCTCGCCCAGACCCGCCTCGACCCGGCGCAGCGCGCCGAGGAAGGCCGAGGGGTCCTCGTCGTCGCCCGGCAGCGTCAGGGAATCGGCTTCGAGGAAGGGGCCGACGCGCGTGCGCCGCAGCGCGTTGACGTGGCCGAGGCAGCCCAGCGCGTCGCCGAGGTCGCGCGCGATGGACCGCACGTAGGTGCCCTTGCCGCAATGGGCTTCGAGCACCGCCTCGTCCACCGACGCCTCGATCAGGCGCAGCGCGTGGATCGTGACGGGCCGCGGCTGGAGCTCGAAGACCTCGCCGTCGCGCGCCCGGTCGTAGGCGCGCTCCCCGTCGACCTTGATGGCCGAGTAGCTCGGCGGGCGCTGCAGGATCGTGCCCTCGAAGGAGGGCAGCAGCGCCTCGATCTCGGCCCGCGCCGGGCGCAGGTCGGAGGTCGCGGTCACGGCCCCCTCCGTGTCGTCGCTGTCGGTCTTGACGCCCCAGCGGATGCGGAAGCGGTAGGTCTTGGCGCCGTCCTGCACGAAGGGTACGGTCTTGGTGGCCTCGCCGAAGGCGACCGGCAGCAGGCCCGACGCCAGGGGGTCGAGCGTGCCGGCGTGGCCGGCCTTCTTGGCGTTGAACAGGCGCTTCAGGCGGCCGACCGCGTGGGTCGACGTCATGCCGACCGGCTTGTCCAGCACCATCCAGCCGTTCACCTCGGCCTTCGCCCTGCGGGGCGGCCGCGCCGGATCGGCCTGCGCCGCATCGGGCTCCGTCGTCATCATCTCTGGTCTAATCCCGATCACGGTCATGGCCGCCCGACGCTTCGAGGTCGCGCCGCACCACGGGCAGGTCCAGCAGCGCGTCGATGCGGGCGGATCGTTCGAAGCTCTCGTCCACCCTGAACTTCAGGTCCGGCGCGAACTTCAGGTTCACCTTGTGGGCCAGTTCCGTCCGCAGCACCTTCTTCTGCCTGTCGAGCGCCTCGATCACCGGCTGCACGCCGCCGCCGCCCAGCGGCATGACGTAGACGTTGGCGATCTTGAGGTCCGGCGACATGCGGACCTCCGGCACCGTGATGACGAGCTTGTCGAGCACGGGGTCGTTGAGGACGCCGCGGGACAGCATCTCGGCCATGACGTGCCGGATCAACTCGCCGACGCGCAGCATGCGCTGCGAGGGCTGCGCCCCGGAATGGTGAGCTCTGGACATGGGTGACGTTGGTCCTGGACCGGTGGGGCGGCCGCACCGCGGGCCAACGAGGCGGCGGGCGGCGGCCGAAACGAAATGCGGGAAGGCAGGCCCATCGGCCCGCCTTCCCGCCGGATCCCGCGAGGGGCGCCCCGTCAGAGGGAGCGTTTCTCCTCGTGGACGCGATAGCACTCGATGACGTCGCCGGCCCGCATGTCCTGGTAGGACTCGAAGGCCATGCCGCATTCCTGGCCCGACTGCACGTCCTTGACCTCGTCCTTGAAGCGCTTGAGGGTCGACAGCTTGCCCTCGTGCACCACGACGTTGTCGCGGATGAGCCGCACGTTGGCGCCGCGCTGGACGTTGCCGTCCGTGACCCGGCAGCCCGCCACCTTGCCGACCTTGGAGATGTTGAACACCTCCAGGATCGAGGCGTTGCCCAGCATCTCCTCGCGCAGCATCGGCGCCAGCAGGCCCGACATCGCGCTCTTCACGTCGTCCACGAGGTCGTAGATGATGTTGTAGTAGCGGATCTCGATGCCGTTCTGCTCGGCCGAGGTGCGGGCCTCCTTGTGGGCGCGCACGTTGAAGCCGATCACCGCGGCGCCGGAGGCCTGGGCGAGCGTGATGTCCGACTCGGTGATGCCGCCGGCGCCCGCGTGGATCACCCGGGCCGCGACCTCGTCGGTGCCGAGCTTCTCCAGCGCCGAGATGATGGCCTCGACCGAGCCCTGCACGTCGCCCTTGATGAGCAGCGGGAACTCCTTCTTCCCCACCGTCCTCAACTGGCTCATCATGTCGACGAGCGAGCCGCGCACGGAGCCGCCGCGGGCCGACAGCTTCTCGCGCTTCTGGCGCTCGCGGTATTCCGTGATCTCGCGGGCGCGGGCCTCGCTCTCCACCACGGCCACGCGGTCGCCCGCGTCGGGAGCTCCCGAGAAGCCCAGCACCTCGACCGGGAAGGACGGGCCGGCTTCCGGCACGGTGTCGCCCTTGTCGTCGAGCAGCGCGCGCACGCGGCCCCACTGGGACCCCGCCACCACGATGTTGCCGACCTTGAGCGAGCCGCGCTGCACCAGCACGGTGGCGACGGGGCCGCGGCCGCGGTCGAGCCTCGCCTCGATCACCGTGCCCTCGGCGGCCCGGGTCGGGTCGGCCCGCAGATCCAGCACCTCGCTCTGCAGCTCGATCGATTCGAGCAGCTTGTCGAGGTTGGTGCGCTTCAGGGCCGACACCTCGACTTCGAGCGTGTCGCCGCCCATGCTCTCCACCTGCACATCGTAGTGCAGCAGCTCGGAGCGCACGCGCTCGGGCTTGGCGCCCGGCTTGTCGATCTTGTTGATCGCCACGATCATCGGGACCTTGGCGGCCTTGGCGTGGTTGATGGCCTCGATCGTCTGGGGCATCACCCCGTCGTCCGCCGCCACCACCAGGATCACCACGTCCGTCACCTTGGCGCCGCGGGCCCGCATGGCCGTGAAGGCCGCGTGGCCGGGCGTGTCGATGAAGGTCACGGCGCCGCCGTTCGGCGCCCTCACCTGATAGGCGCCGATGTGCTGGGTGATGCCGCCGGCCTCGCCCGACACGACGTTGGCGTGGCGGATGGCGTCGAGCAGCGACGTCTTGCCGTGGTCGACGTGGCCCATGATGGTCACGACGGGTGGGCGCGAGATGAGGTCCTCGGCGGCGTCGGGCTCGTCGAACAGGCCCTCCTCGACGTCGGATTCCGCGACGCGGCGCACCGTGTGGCCGAGGTCCTCGGCGATGAGCTGGGCCATGTCGGCGTCGATCACGTCGGTGATCTTGGCCATGTGGCCCTGCTTCATCAGCATCTTGATCACGTCCACGGCCCGCTCCGACATGCGGTTGGCGAGTTCCTGGATCGTGATGGTCTCGGGCAGGACCACCTCGCGGAGAAGCTTCTCCTTCGCCTCCTGGGCGCCGAAGCCCTTCATGCGCTGGGTGCGGCGGCGGAAGGCCGCGACGGAGCGGGTGCGGTCCTCCTGCTCGGTGGTGGCGTTGGTGACCGTGAGGCGGCCGCGGTCCTTCTGCGGGCCGGAGCGCGACGGCCGCGGCACGGCCAGCCGGGCCGGGGCGTTCATGGGCGGGCGGCGGATGACGGGCGTGAGCCCGCCCTCGCTCGCCGGGCGCGCCGCGCTGGCGGTCGGCGGGCCGCCGTTCGGCGACAGGCGGCGCGCGGCCTCGTCCTCGGCGCGGCGCTTGGCCTCGATCTCCTGGGCGCGGCGGGCGTCCTCGTCGCGCTTGCGGGCCTCGGCGGCCTCGCGCTCGACGGCGTCGCGGGCCTCGCGCTCGGCGCGGCGCCGGGCGTCGTCCTCGGCGCGGCGGCGGTCCTCCTCCTCGCGCGACTTGGCCCCCACGAGGGCGCGGGCGCGGGCCTCGCGCTCCTCCTCGGTGAGGGTGCGGAGCACCACGCCGGTCTGCGGGCGGTTGCCGCCGGGCCGGGCCGGCGGGGGGGCGCCGCGGCCGCCGGCCGCGGGCGGAGCCGAACCGGGCCGGGCGCCGGCGCCCGACGGCACGGGGCTGCGCGCGCTCGCCTGGCCGGACCGGGCGGGCACGCCGGGCCGCGCGCCGGGGCTGGCGCGCCGCGGGGCGGCACGGCGCCCGACGGCGAAGCGGGGCGGGGCGCGGCGGGGCGGGCGGCCGGAGCGGCAGCCTGCTGCGGGGCCGGGGGGGCGGCCGAGGCCGTGGGGGCCGAGGCGACCGGTGCCGCGGCGACCGCCGGGGCCGCCGACGCGACCGGCGCCGGGGGAGCCGGCTCGGGCGACGGCGCGACCGGAGCGTCCGCCCGGACGACGGGCGCCTGCGGGGCCGGGACGGGCACGGCCGGGGTTGCCGGCTTCTCGGCCACCGGCGCCTGGACGGCCACCGGCGCCTGGACGGCCGCGGGCACTTGGACGGCCGCAGGCGCCTGGACGGCCGCGGGCGCCTGGACGGCCGCGGGCGCCTGGACGGCCGCGGGCGCCGGGATGGCGGGGCGGGACTGGAGGGGGGCGGGCTGGGACGGCACGACGGCGGGCCGCGGTGCGGCGGCGGGCGCGGCCGGGCGCGGGGCCACGGCGGGGGCAGCGGCGGCGGGGGCCGGCTTGCCGGGCGCCACGACGCGGCTCTTCACCTTCTCGACCACCACCTGCTTCGTACGGCCGTGGGAGAAGCTCTGCCGCACGGTGCCCTGCTCGACCGGCCGCTTCAGCGACAGAGTGGTCTTCGGGCTCACGCTCAGAGTCTTCTCGCCGACGTTGTTCGGTTCACTCATCAGTCATTCGTCCTGAGGGCCGTGTCCGTGCCCCAAACCTGCGAGCGCCGAAGCCGATCTTCGGCAAGTGTCTCGCTCAATCCTCGGGTGATCCTGCCGGAGCCGCGGCTTCCGCCGGCGGTTCCCCGCGGTATCGACGGAGTCGCCGCGATCGCGACACGAATCCGTCGCCGGCCGTTCCCCCGGCCACCGCAGCATGTACCACATTTGTGCGCCCCAGGGCCAAATCCAACTGGTCGGAGCGAAAATCTCGGATGCGGGGGATGGCGTCGGCGGCGTCGCCGAGGCGGCGACGGACCGATGCCTCCACCTTGCGGGTGCCGTCGGGGCTGCCGTCGCTCGCGTGGACGAGCGCCGACGGCACCTTGGGCCCGGCGGAGGCCTCGACCTTGGCGGATCCCGCCACGACCAGGCCCGCCTTGTTGGCGAGGGAGAGCGCCTGCAATGCATCCTTTTCCATGAGGCCGTCAACCAGTTCGGCCAGCGCGGGCGGCACCTCCACGTCCGATTTGAACGCGCGCCTGAAGCTCTTCCGCTTCACGGCCTCGCGCACCGCGGCCGTCTCGGCCGTGACCCAGGCGCCGCGGCCCGGGAGCCGGCACCTGAGGTCGGGGGTCACGACGCGGTCGGGCGACAGCACGAACCGGACGAACTCGTCCGGCGCGCCCACCCGCCGGGTGACGATGCAGGTCCGCCGCGGCCCCCTGTCGGGGAACGCCTCGGCGTCGGACAGGTCCTCCGCCTCCGGGCCGCCCCCCGCGGGCGGCGCCTCGTCGCGCTCCATCATCCGGCTCCGGGCGTCAGGCCGCGCCCGCGTGGTCCGGCACCTCCTCGTCGGCCATCTCTTCGGCCTCGGGCTCCGGCTCGATCCAGCCGGCCTTGAGGCGGGCCGCCATGATCATCGCCTCGGCGTCCTCGCGCGACATCTCGAAGCTCTCGAGGTATCCGGGCACCCGCGTGGCCTCCCCGTCCTTCCGCTCCGTGTAGCCGATGAGGTCGTCGGGCACGCAGCCCGCCAAGTCCTCGACGGATTTGACGTCGTTCTCGCCCAGGTTGACCAGCATGGCCGTGGTGATGCCGTCGACCTCCTTCAGCTCGTCGGCGACGCCGAGCGCCACGCGCTTGTCGTCGAACTCCTTCTCGATCGCGTCGAGGTGGGCGCGGGCGCGGGACTGGATCTCGGCCGCCGTGTCCTCGTCGAAGCCCTCGATGTTGCTGAGCTCGGAGCCGTCCACGTAGGCCAGCTCCTCCAGCGACCGGAACCCCTCCGAGGCCAGGAGCTGCGCCACGACCTCGTCGACGTCGAGCGCCTCCATGAACAGCTTGGTGCGCTCGACGAACTCCTTCTGGCGGCGCTCGGATTCCTCGGCCTCGGTCAGGATGTCGATGTCCCAGCCGGTGAGCTGGGAGGCGAGGCGCACGTTCTGGCCGCGGCGGCCGATGGCGAGCGAGAGCTGGTCGTCCGGCACCACGACCTCGATGCGCGACGAATCCTCGTCCAGCACCACCTTGACGACCTCGGCCGGCTGGAGGGCGTTGACGATGAAGGTGGCGGCGTCGGGCGACCAGGGGATGATGTCGACCTTCTCGCCCTGGAGCTCGTTCACCACGGCCTGCACGCGCGAGCCGCGCATGCCGACGCAGGCGCCCACGGGGTCGATGGACGAATCGCGCGACGTCACGCCGATCTTGGCGCGCGAGCCCGGGTCGCGGGCCACGGCCTTGACCTCGATGATGCCGTCGTAGATCTCCGGCACCTCCTGGGCGAAGAGCTTCGACATGAACTGCGGATGCGTGCGCGACAGGAAGATCTGCGGCCCGCGCTGCTCGCGGCGTACGTCGTAGACGTAGGCGCGGATGCGGTCGGCGGGGCGGAAGGTCTCGCGCGGGATCAGCTCGTCGCGGCGGATGATGGCCTCGCCCTTGGCCTGGAGGTCCACGACGACGTTGCCGTATTCGACCCGCTTCACCACCCCGTTGATGATCTCGCCGATGCGGTCCTTGAAGTCGTCGTACTGCTTGTCGCGCTCGGCTTCGCGCAGCTTCTGCACGATGACCTGCTTGGCCGACTGGCCGGCGATGCGGCCGAACTCGAAGGGCGGCAGGGTCTCCGAGATCCAGTCGCCGACCTGGGCCGCGGGGTTGCGGCGGCGCGCCTCCGGCAGGGTGATGTGGACGGCGTCGTTCTCGATCTCGTCGACCACCAGCAGCAGGCGCGAGAAGCGTGTCTCGCCGGTGCGCGGGTTGATCTCGGCCCTGACTTCCGTCTCCTGGCCGTAGCGCGAGCGCGCCGCCTTCTGCAGCGCCTCCTCCATGGACGAGATGACGATGGAGCGGTCGATGTTCTTCTCGCGCGCCACCGCGTCGGCGATCTGCAAGAGTTCGAGCCTGTTGGCGCTGACGGCCATGGGGTGTCTCCTCGATTGTTCCGGATGGGGCGCTGAGGGCTCCCGCGGAGATCAGTGCGTCGATGGATGGGCCGTCGGTCTCTCGGTCGAGCCTCGGTGAAGAAGCGCTGATCTCCGTGGGAACCCTCAGCGCCCGCGGGGCGGCGGCGCCTTGGACGCGGGTCCCCGCGGGACCGGGCGCGCCTGCACGCCGGCCGGCACGGCGCGCTTCTGCTTGTTGCGCTCGGCGAAGCGGCCGGGGCCGCGCCGCGGTTCGGGCTGCGCCGCCTCGCCGTCCGCGGCCGACGGCGGGGCCAGGTCGGCGGCCTCGGCCTCCGCCTGGGCCTTGAGGGCCTCGCGGATCAGCGCGTCGGTGAGCACCAGCCGGGCGTCGCCGATGGAGGCGACCGGCACCTCCACCGTGTCGGGCTCGCTCGCCTTGTTGTCGAGCCGCCGGAGCACGAGCCGGCCGTCGTCGCCCAGGGCTTCGAGCCTGCCCCGGAAGCGCCGGCGGCCGTCCACCGGTACGGCGAGTTCCAGCTTGGCCTCGTGGCCGAGCGCGCGGCGGAGGTCCGACAGGCGCACCAGCGGCCGGTCGATGCCGGGGGACGAGACTTCGAGCCGGTATTCGCCGGCGATCGGGTCGTCGAGGTCGAGCACGGGCGACAGGGCCTTGCTGACGGCCTCGCAGTCGTCGATCGTCATGGTGCCGTCGGGCCGCTCGGCCATGATCTGCAGGATCGCGGGCGAGCCGGTCGAGATCTTCACCCGCACCAGCCGGAAGCCGAGGTCGGCCAGCACCGGCACGGCGGCGTGGCCGGCGCGGGCCGCGGCGCCGTGCTCGGACGCGAAGCGCGGCTCGTCGAGCGGGGCCTCGACGGTGAGGGCGTCGTCCCCGGGCGCGGCGGGATCGGGGGAAGGGGAGTTCAAGACGGCGCTGTCCCTGGAGGGTCGGGCTCAAAAGCAAAAGAGCGGGTCCGGCAGGAGCCCACTCTCTATCGATCGCCCGGACCATACCGAAGGATCATCGGTACGGGACGGGATGTAGCGCTTTCGCCCGGCCGGCGCAAGGCGGCCCCCGTCACCGTTTGAAGGCGGCGTCGGCCGCGCTGCGGGACGCCTGCTTCGTCGCGACCGCGGCGTCGAGCCGGGCGATCTCGTCGCGCAGGAGGTCGATCCGGAGCCGCAGTTCCTCGACCGACATCGCGTCGAGCGGCTCGCCGATCGCGTGGTTGGGCTTCGGGGCAGGGCGGTTCTCGTCCGCGTCGCGCGCCACGCTCAAGCCTCTAGGCTCAGCACGATCTTGCCGATGTGGTCGCCCTTCTCCATCCAGCGGTGGGCGTCGGCGGCCTCCCGCAGCGGGAACACCCTGTCGATCAGCGGCTTCACCCGACCCTCGGCGAGGAGCGGCCATACCTTCTCCTCCAGGGCGCGGGCGATGGCGCCCTTCTCGGCGACCGTGCGGGGCCGCAGCGTCGAGCCCGTGTGGATCAGGCGCTTGGTCATCAACTGCGTGAAGTTCACCTCGGCCTTGGCGCCGCCCAGGAAGGCGATCTGCACGATGCGGCCCCGGTCGGCCGCGGCCCGATAGTTGCGCTCCACGTAGGAGCCCCCCACCATGTCGAGGATCACGTCGACGCCGCGGCCGCCCGTCGCCTCCTGGGCGACGGCGACGAAGTCCTGGCTCCTGTAGTCGATGGCGCGGTCGGCCCCGAGCTTCAGCATGGCGGCGCATTTGGCCGCGCCGCCGGCCGTGGCCAGCACGGTGGCGCCGAAGCTCTTGGCGAGCTGGATCGCCACCGTGCCGATGCCCGAGGTGCCCCCGTGCACGAGGAACGTCTCGCCCGCCGCGAGGCGGCCGTGGTCGAAGACGTTGACCCAGACCGTGAAGAAGGTCTCGGGCAGGGCCGCAGCCTCGATGATCGACAGCGTGCCGGGGATCGGCAGGGCCTGGGGCTCGGGCGTCGCCACGTAGGGCGCGTAGCCGCCGCCCGGCACGAGCGCGCAGACCGGATCGCCGACCGCGAACCGCGCCGCGCCCTCGCCCAGCGCCGCCACCACCCCCGCCACCTCCAGCCCCGGCAGGTCGGAGGCGCCGGGCGGGGGGGCGTAGTGGCCGGCGCGCTGCAGCACGTCCGGCCGGTTGACGCCCGCCGCCGCCACCCGGATCAGGATCTCGCCCGCTTTGGGCCGCGGCACGGGCCGCTCCTCGGGGCGCAGCACCTCGGGGCCGCCGTGCGCGTGGATCGCGATCGCCGTCATCGTGTCCGGGATGGTCATGGTTCCCCCTCGCGCGCCCACGGCCTCACCCCTCGTTCTCGAGCGCCGCGCGGGCTTCCGCGAAGCTGTCCCTCACCTCGGGCGACACGTCGGGCACCGACAGGTCGAGGTCGCGCAGGGCCTCGACGATCGCCGCCACCACGACGAGCCTCATGAACCACTTGTGGTCGGCCGGCACCACGAACCAGGGCGCCTCCTCGGTGGCGGTCGCGCCGATCGCGGCCTCGTAGGCCGCCATGTAGTCGTCCCAGCGCTCGCGCTCGCCGAGATCCGCGGGGCTGAACTTCCAGTGCTTGTCGGGCTCGTCGAGACGGTCGAGGAAGCGGCTCTTCTGTTCGTCGCGGCCGACGTGGAGGAAGAACTTCAGCACCTTCGTGCCCTGCCGGCCGAGGTGGCGCTCGAAGCCCGCGATGTCCTGGAGCCGGTTGTCCCAGAACCGCTTGCCGCCGGTCAGCGCCGGGGGCAGGCGCTGGCGGGCCAGGATCTCGGGGTGGACCCGCGCCACCAGCACCTCCTCGTAGTGCGACCGGTTGAAGATGCCGATCGTGCCGCGCCCGGGCAGGGCCCGGTTGACGCGCCACAGGAAGTCGTGGGCGAGGTCCTCGGGGCCGGGCTGCTTGAAGGACGTGACGGCGATGCCCTGCGGGTTCACCCCCGTCATCACGTGCTTGATGGTGGAATCCTTGCCGGCCGCGTCCATGGCCTGGAACACCACCAGCAGCGACCAGGTGGCGTTGGCGTAGAGCGTCTCCTGGAGGGCCGACAGCTCGGCCGTGCCCCGGCCCAGCAGCCCCGGGGCCTGCCTCTTGTCGATCAGGTCCGGGACCGGGTTGCCGGTGGAATGGTGCTTCAGCTTGAAGCCCTTGCCGGAGGTGACGCGGAAGCGGTCGAGCAGGGCGCGCACGTCCTTGCGGCTGAACAGGGCCTCGTCGGGATCATGCGCCATGGAGGGAGTCGCTTCGGTTCGCGGGGTCGTCGGCCGCGACCATGTCACGCGAGCGCCCCCGCGGCTACGGGCTGCGGAGGCGAGCGCACGGCCCTCGCCCGCGCCCGCCCCGCGCTGGCCGCCGCGGCAGGGCCCCGCTATAGCTCGGGGGGCGCCCCCGAGGGATCACACGTTGCCGGACCAGCCTCCCCCGTCCCCCCTCGCTGCCGCTCTCCTCGACCGCGTCGCCGCCGGACGCGCGCTCGTCGGCATCGTGGGGCTCGGCTATGTGGGGCTGCCCCTGGCGCTGGCCGCCGCGGGGGCGGGCCTGCCGGTGCTCGGCTTCGACATCGACGAGGCCCGCGTCGCCCAGTTCAACGGCGGCACGAGCTTCATCAGCCACATCCCCACCGAGGCGCTCCACGCCGCCGCCCGCGCCGGGCGCTTCGAGGCCACGGCGGACTTCGCGCGGCTCGACGAGCCCGACGCCATCCTGATCTGCGTGCCGACCCCGCTGACGCGCCAGCGCGAGCCCGACATGAGCTTCATCGAGCGCACCGCACGGGCCATCGCGCCCCGGCTCCGGCGCGGGCAGATCGTCGTGCTCGAATCCACCACCTGGCCGGGCACCACCGACGAGGTGGTGAAGCCGATCCTCGAAGCCGGGGGCCTCGAGAGCGGCGCCGACTTCTTCCTCGCCTATTCGCCCGAGCGCGAAGACCCCGGCAACGGCCGCTACGGCACCTCCACCATCCCCAAGGTGGTGGGCGGGGACGGCGCCGACGCGCTGCGGGTCGCCGAGGCGCTCTACGGCCGGCTCGTGGTCCGCACCGTGCCGGTGTCGTCCGCCCGCACCGCCGAGGCCGTGAAGCTGACCGAGAACATCTTCCGCTCGGTCAACATCGCCCTCGTGAACGAGCTGAAGCTCATCTACGACGCCATGGGGATCGACGTGTGGGAGGTGATCGAGGCCGCCAAGACCAAGCCCTTCGGCTTCATGCCCTTCTATCCCGGCCCCGGCCTCGGCGGCCATTGCGTGCCCATCGACCCGTTCTACCTCACCTGGAAGGCGCGCGAGTTCGCCCAGCCCACGCGCTTCGTCGAGCTCGCCGGCGAGATCAACACCGCCATGCCGGCCCACGTGGTCGACCGCCTCGCCCTCGCCCTCGACCGGCAGTGGGGCCGGGGCCTCAACGGCGCCCGCGTGCTGGTGATCGGCGTCGCGTACAAGAAGAACATCGAGGACACGCGCGAGAGCCCCTCGCTGCGGCTGATGGAGCTGATCGAGGCGCGGGGCGCCGCCTGCGACTTCCACGACCCCCACGTGCCGGCGATCCCGCCGACGCGCGAGCACGCGGCGCTGGCCGGGCGCCGGAGCCGGGCGCTCGATCCCGAGGCCGTGGCCTCCTACGACGCCGTGCTGATCGCCACCGACCACGACGGCATCGACTATCCCGGGCTGGCCGCGGCCGCGCGGCTCGTGGTCGACACCCGCAACGCCATGGCGCGGGCCGGCGCGACGGGGCCGCAGATCGTCAAGGCGTGAGGGTCGACGCCGCTCTTCACCATATGGCGCCTCACCCCTCCAACCCGACCCAACGCGGTTGCCCCGGCGCGGCTGCGGCGTTATGGCGGCGGACGACGGGCTCGCACGTGCGGGGCCCGGAAGGAGGCGAGGCGGACATGCGCGGCATCATCCTGGCGGGCGGCAGCGGCACGCGGCTGCATCCCATGACGCATGTGCTGTCGAAGCAGATGCTGCCGATCTACGACAAGCCGATGATCTTCTATCCGCTGTCGACCCTGATGCTGGCCGGCATCAGGGAGGTCCTGCTCATCTCGACCCCGCGCGACCTGCCGCTGTTCCGCGACCTGCTCGGCGACGGCGCGCAGTGGGGCATCAGCTTGAGCTACGCCGAGCAGCCCTCGCCGGACGGCCTCGCCCAGGCCTTCGTCATCGGGGCGGATTTCGTCGGCGACCAGCCGTCCTGCCTGATCCTGGGCGACAACGTCTTCTACGGCCACGGCCTGCCCGAGCTGATGCGCCCCGCGACGGCGCGCACCGAGGGCGCCACCGTCTTCGCCTACCACGTCACCGACCCCGAGCGTTACGGAGTCGTGGACTTCGACGCGCGCGGCATCGCGGTGTCGATCGAGGAGAAGCCCGCCAAGCCGAAGACGAGCTGGGCCGTGACGGGCCTCTACTTCTACGACGCCGAGGTCGTGGACCTCGCCCGCCACCTGAAGCCCTCGCCGCGCGGCGAGCTGGAGATCACCGACCTCAACCGCATCTACCTCGAGCGCGGCGCGCTGCGCGTCGAGCGCATGGGCCGCGGCTTCGCCTGGCTCGACACCGGCACGCCCGACAGCCTGCTCGAAGCCGGCGAGTTCGTGCGCGTCTTCGAGAAGCGCCAGGGCTTCCGCATCGCCTGCCCGGAGGAGATCGCCCTGAGCCAGGGCTGGATCGACGAGGCGCTGTTCGTGCGGCAGGCCGAGCGCCTGCGCAAGAGCACCTACGGGCAGTACCTGTTCAAGGTCCTGGCCGAGCGCGGCCCCGCCGAGCGCCCGCCCGCCTGATCCCCGTGACGCTGCCGGCCGGCTGGCGCGCCGAACCCGGGCCCGCGCCCCCCGCGGGGGCCGAGCCCGCCACGCTGCGCCACCCGGAGCCCCCGCTGCGGCTCGTGCGGGACCTCGCGCCGGCCTGCCCGGTCGGCTGGTATGCCGTGACGCTGCGCTACGACGGGCCGGGGGTGGCGGACGCCCGCCTGCTCCTCGCCTTCGACGACGGCTCGACGCTGCTCCAGCACCTCGCCAAGACCGGCCGCAACGCCTTCTTCGGCATGTTCCGCCCGGTGCGGCCCCTGGCGGGCATCGCGGTCGCGGTGTCGGGCTCGGCGGCGCTCGCGGCCCCGAGCCTGCTGGAGTTCCGCGCCGTGCCGGCCTGGGAGCAGCGCCGCGCCCTGCTGAGCCGCGCGCTCGGCGTGCTGCGCGGCGAGCCGCGCTCCTTCCCGTGGCGCCTCGCGCGCTTCGCCGTGCAGATGAGCCGCCAGGGCCGCACCACCATCCCGCTCGCCGTCGAGGCCCGCGACCCCGCCGCCGCCTACGCCCTGTGGCGCGAGCGCTTCGACGAGCGCCCGGAGGACGAGGCCGCGTTCCACGCGGCCCGCGCGGCGGGGCTCACCCGGCGCCCGCGCTTCACCGTGATGGCGGGGCCCGACATCGACGCCGCCGATATCGCGGCCCTGCGCCTGAGCCTCGCGGGTCAGATCTACCCTGAGTGGGAGCTGCTCCTGCCGAGGACTGAAGCCGACGCGGCCCCCGCCGACCCCCGCGTCCGCCCCTACGACCCCGCGGCGCCGGACGCCGCGCTGGAGGGCGCCCGCGGCACCCACGCCCTGCTGCCGCGCCCAGGCACGCGGCTGCGGCCGCACGCCCTCCTGGTGCTGGCCCTGGCGCTCGACCGCTTCCCCGGCCTCAAGCTCGTCACCGCGGACGAGGACCGCACCGACCGCGGCGCCGAGCCCGGCGCGGGCGGGCGGAGCGAACCCGCCTTCAAGCCCGCGTGGTCGCCCCAGCGGCTGCTCACCGCGAACTACCTCGGCGACCCCTGCTGCATCGCGCTGCCCGCGTTGCGGGCGGTGGGCCTCGGCCGGGAGGGGGACGAGGGGGGCGGCTTCGGGGCCACGGCGTGGCGGCACGACCTGATGCTGCGGCTCGGCGAAGGGCTGGAGCCGCGCGACACGCTGCACCTCGCCCAGGTGCTGAGCCACGGCGTCGGGCCGGCCGCGCCGCCGGCCGCCGAGGCCCGCAAGGCGGCGATCCGCCGGGCCCTCGCGCGCCGCGGCGCCGCGGCCCGCGTCCTGTCCGACCCCCGCTCGCCCGACCCGCGCGTCGCCTACGCGGCCGACGACAGGCCGCTCGTCACCCTGATCGTGCCGACGCGCGACCGGGCCGACCTCCTGCGCGTGTCGGTCGGCACGATCCTGGCGAAGACCGCCTACCGGCGCTTCGAGGTCGTGGTGGTGGACAACGGCTCGGTCGAGGACGACACGTTCAAGCTCTTCGACTCCTGGGTGGGCGACGCGCGGGTGCGGGTGCTGCGGGACGGCGGCGCCTTCAACTATGCCCGCCTCAACAACGCCGCCGCGGCCGGGGCCAAGGGCACGCTGCTCGGCCTCGTCAACAACGACGTCGAGGTCACGGACACCCACTGGCTGGAGGAGATGGTGGGGCTGGCGTGCCAGCCCGGCGTCGGCTGCGTCGGGGCCAAGCTCTGGTATCCGGACGGGCGGCTCCAGCACGGCGGCGTGGTGGTGGGGGTGGCGGGGGCGGCCGGCCACCGCCACAAGCGCAGCCCCCGCGGGGCGCGGGGCGGGCGCGACGACCTCGTCACCGTCAACGAGGTGTCGGCCGTCACGGCCGCCTGCCTCGTGGTGAGGCGGAGCGTCTACGAGGAGGTGGGCGGGCTCGACGAGGCGCGCTTCGCCGTGGGCTACAACGACGTCGACTTCTGCCTCAAGGTGGCGGCGGCCGGCTACCGCAACCTCTGGACGCCCTTCGCCGAACTGGTCCACCACGAGAGCCTCAGCCGCGGCCGCGACCTCAGCCCCCGCACGGCCGAGCGCTTCAACCGCGAGGTGGCGACGCTGCGGACGCGGTGGGGGGAACGGCTGCTCGACGATCCCTACGGGTCGCCGAACCTGACCGTGGAGGCGGAGGACGGGAGCGTGAGGGTGCAGTGAAGCTCACGAAGAAGAATTCGAGCGGCCATCGGCTTTCTATACTCAGGGCTCTGCCCTGAAACCCGCCAAAGGGCGAGCCCTTTGGAAACCGATCGTCAGTAGTTTTTATCCTACAATCCTTTGAGAGCTAAATTCAATGATGTAGACTTGGATGATCGATGCTTTACTTCGCCTATGGATCGAACCTCCACCGCGCCGGGATGCTGTCCCGCTGCCCGGCCGCCACCCCGCTCGGCCGCGCCGTCCTCCCGGATCACCGGCTCGTGTTCCGCCTCTGGGCCGACGTCGCGCCCCGGCCCGGGGGGAGCGTCGCGGGCGGGCTGTGGCGGATCACGCCGGCCTGCCTCGCGGCGCTGGACGATTACGAGGACGTGGCCGGCGGCCTCTACCGCCGCCTCCCGGTCGCCGTCCGGCCGGAGGAGGTGGCCGACCCCGTCGAGGCGCTGGTCTACCGCATGACGGCGACCCACGAGGCGCCGCCCGAGCCCGGCTACCTCGCCGCGCTGCTGGAGGGCTGCCGCGACTTCGGGCTCGACGAGGCCCCGGTCCGCGCCGCGGCGGCCCACCGGTGAAAGGGACCACCCGCCCGGGACGGCCCTACGCCGGCTCGCCCTCCGCCGCGAACCGCGGGACGGAGGCTCCGTCCCGCCGCCAGACCACGGTCGCCGCGCCGCCCGCGATCCGCTCGACCAGGAGCACGTGGCGCGCCGCGTCCGGCACCCCGCCCACCACCGTGAACTCCACCACGGCATCGGCCGCGGGCCGCTTCGCCCGCCACGCCGCGAACGGGTAGGCGGCGAGCGGGACGAAGGTGCCCGACCCCCGCCGCGGCCCCGAGAAGATCGTGGCCCCGCTGTTGATGGGGCTGAGCTCCACGCGGCCGCGGTGGGCGGCCAGCAGGCTCCCCGTGTCGAGCGTCAGCACGCAATGCGCCTTGCCGCGGTAGGCCCGCGCCCCGAGCAGCTTCCGCAACCGCGCCGCCGAGACCCAGAAGAACACGCGCCCGTTCAGCAGCCTGTACCAGTCCGAGGGCGCGAGCCCGTCGTCGAGGCAGCGCAGCAGCGCCGCGTCGCTCATCGGCGACTGGTCGCGCACGGTGGCGCCCGGCAGCCCGCCGCGCACCAGCGTCACGCCCGCGGGGCGCCGCCGCGCCTCGACCGCCTGACGCGCCTCGCCGGTCACGCCGTAGAGGTCGAGCAGCGCCGAGGTCGACAGGAGCCCGTGCTCCCGGATCGACGGCCACGCCCCGTCCTCCGCCATGTGGAACAGCCGCGGGCAGTGGGCCAGCACCTCGTCGTCCGTCATCCCGGCCCCGTTTCACCCCGCACCGCGCGCGTCCACATCCGGGTCGAAAGTGCGAAGCGGCATCGACGCCACGGGCTCTCATCGGAGTCCGGGGTGATATCCCGCCTGCGCCCTGACGACGAATTCTCTACCTGAAGATGCATGATGAGCGCAATGTTCAGCCTTCGATCCTCTTTTTCCCAGGGCTCCGCCCTGGAACCCGCAAAAGGCCGGGGGCCTTCTGAAACCGGACTGATGCTGAGCTTCGACCGCACGGCCCTGTTCTCAATCGCTCTGACCCGCATCAGGGCTCCGGCGGCGTCGGCGGCACGCCGAGCCGGCCGAGCAGACCGTCGCGCAGGCCCGCCAGCATCGGCCCCACGGCCGCCGCCCGGAACCGGTGGTGGCGCGCGAAGCCGAAGCACTGCAGCGGCAGGTAGAGGAGCTGCTTCGCCTTCCAGCCGAGCGGCACGTGGCCGAGGCGGAAGCCGTAGAGCGTATTGCGCAGGTAGGTGCCCATGCGGAACGGTTTCTGGTTCGGCATGGTGAGCCCGAAGCCCAGCGGGATCGTGCCGGTCCCCACCGTGTGCTCCATCGGCACGTCCGAGGCGAGCCAGCAGGAGAAGCCGCGCCGCCACGCCCGGAAGCACCACTCGACGTCGATCGCGTCGATGAAGAAGTCGGCGCGGAACAGGCCGGTCTCGCGCAGGATGCGCAGGTTGAACAGCGTGCCCGAGGTCGGCAGGAAGTCGACCGGCCGGAGGGCGCCGTCGGGCGCCGCGCCGCGCCGCGCCCGGTAGCGCGGCGGCTTCGCCGCGCCCGCCGTCCCGCCGCGCGGCGCGACGAGCCGCGGCCCGATCGCCGCCGGGTTGCGGCGCAGCGCCGCGAGCCGGTCGAACCCTGCCCCGAGCTGACCCACCAGGCCGGGCCAGGGGCGCGAGTCCTGGTCGAACACGACCAATCGCTCGAAGCCGTCGCGGCTCGCCGCCAGCGCGATGAAGTTGAGCCCGACGCCCACGCCGAGGTTCGAGCCCGCGTCCAGCGCCACCAGGGCCGGATAGTCGGCCAGCACCATGACGAGCGCCGGGTCGAGCGGCGCGTTGTTGAAGAGGTAGATCCGGCCCGCGTCGCGGCTCAGCGTCGCCACGAGGTCGAGCAGCAGTCCGGGGTCCGGATGGAACGAGACGATGCCGGCCGCGACCGGGGGCCGTTCGGCGCCGTCCGTCATGGCACGGATCCCCCTTAGGCGGCCTCGCTCGTGGCGCCGACGAGCCGGCGCGCCTCGGCGGCCGTGATGGCCTGGCCGAAGGCGAAGCCCTGCGCGTATTCGCAGCCGAGCTGGCTGAGCTCGATCACGTCGCTCTCGGATTCCGCGCCCTCCGCCACCACCTCCATGCCGAGGTCGTGGGCGAGCCCGACGATGGAGCGCAGGATGATGGGCCGCGCGCCTCGGCCGTTCTGGCGCACGAAGCTCTGGTCGATCTTGATCGTGTCGAAGGGGAAGCGCTGCAGGTAG
>CAXTBR010000046.1:0-12828 GCA_964242785.1 uncultured Lichenihabitans sp.
CGTTGACGATGCGCAGCGCCAGGCCCTCGACGATGGCGGTCTTGCCGACGCCGGGCTCGCCGATCAGCACGGGGTTGTTCTTGGTGCGGCGCGACAGGACCTGGATCGAGCGGCGGATCTCCTCGTCGCGGCCGATCACGGGGTCGAGCTTGCCGGCCCGCGCCGCCTCCGTGAGGTCGCGGGCGTATTTCTTCAGCGCGTCGTAGCCGTTCTCGGCCGAGGCGCTGTCGGCCTTGCGGCCCTTGCGCAGGTCCTCGATCGCGCTGTTCAACACCTGCGGGGTGACGCCCGCGGCCGCGAGGATGCGGCCGGCCTCCGTGCCCTTGTCGAGGCTCAGCGCGAGCAGCAGCCGCTCCACCGTGACGAAGCTGTCGCCCGCCTTGACGGCGATGGATTCCGCCTCGCCGAAGAGCCGCGCCGTGCCGGGCGCGAGGTAGAGCTGGCCCGCGCCGTTGCCGCCGACCTTGGGCAGCTTGGCGAGCGCCGCCTCCGTGGCCTGCAACGCGTCGCGCGAGCGGCCGCCCGCGCGGTCGATGAGGCCCGAGGCGAGCCCCTCGGTGTCGTCGAGCAGGACCTTGAGGACGTGCTCGGGGGTGAACTGCTGGTGGCCCTCGCGCAGGGCCAGGGACTGCGCGGACTGGACGAAGCCGCGCGCGCGTTCGGTGAATTTCTCGACGTTCATGGGCGATGTCTCCATGTCGGCCCGGCCCCGAAGCGGCGCGGATCGACCGATGAGGGTCCCCACGGCGATCGGTGCTTCGTCCTCGACGCTGGCCCGAGAGGCGAAAGCCTTCTCGATCGAAGCACTGACTGCCCTGGGAGCCCCAGAGTCCGATCCCGGTGCGGCGATCGGTTGAGACGGATGTGGGGGCACGCCCGGCCCGGAAAAAGGGGAAAGTGGCGCGAAAAGAGGCGGCGGCCGGCCTGAATCCAACGCTGGCGCTTCCGGCCGGATCCGCTACAGGAGCGCTCGCAGGGACGGGACACGCGCCATGGCGGACGACTTCCACTTCTACGAACCCGGGAAGGGCCACGGCCTCGCCCACGACCCCTTCAACTCCATCGTGGGTCCGCGGCCGATCGGCTGGATCTCGACGGTCGACCGCGACGGCCGCCGCAACCTCGCGCCCTACAGCTTCTTCAACGCCTTCAACTACGTGCCCCCGATCGTCGGCTTCTGCTCGGTCGGCTACAAGGACAGCGTGCGCAACGTCGAGGCGACGAGCGAGTTCGGCTGGAGCCTCACCACGTTCGGGCTCGCCCAGGCGATGAACGCCTCCTGCGCGGCCGTGGGGCCGGAGGTCGACGAATTCGCCCTCGCTCGCCTGACGCCGGCGCCGTCGCGCCTCATCCGGGCGCCGCGGGTCGGCGAGAGCCCCGTGTCGTTCGAGTGCAGGCTCACCCAGATGATCCGCCTCGCGACGGCCGAGGGCCGGCCGGTCGACAGTTGGATGATGTTCGGCGAGGTCGTGGCGGTCCACATCGACCGTGCCCTGCTCAAGGACGGCCTGTACCAGACGGCCGCGGCCGAGCCGATCCTGCGCGGCGGCGGGCCGGGGGACTATTTCAAGGTCACGGAGGCCGAGAAGTTCGTGATGATGCGGCCGCGCTGAGGGATCACTCGTCCGGGCCGATGCCGCTCCAGTAGGACCAGCCCCAGTCGCAGCTCCGCGGACAGGAGGTCTCGGCCGTGACGGCGGCGAGGCCCGGCGGCAGGTCGACGGCGGCGGACTGCGGCCCGCGGTCGGCCGGAGCCTCGCGCGGGTCGAGGCAGCGCCGCCACAGCGGCGCGGGCGCGTCCGGCGCGGCTTTCACGGCGAAGCACACGCCCTGCACCCGGCCGTCCGTCCAGGCCCCGTCCTCGATGCCGAAACGCACGCGGAGGCGGCGGGTGCCGCCGGTCGGGATCGCCAGGGCCGTGGGGGCCGGCACCGACAGGCGGTCGCCGTCGAGCGCGTCGCCTCGGCCGAGGTCGCGGACGAGCCGGCGCCACGGCAGGGCGCGGGCGAGATCCGCGAACAGCGCCTTCGCCTCGGCCGAGGGCGGCACGGCCGGGACGGCGACGGGCCGCAGCTCGATGGCGACGGCCGGGTCGTAGAAGAACCGCGCCCAGGCCGAGCCGCCGACCGTCAGGCTCGCGACGACGGCACCCCCCGCGTCCCCGCCGAAGCCGAGGTCGGCGAGGCCGTCGGCGTCGGTGACGATGGGCGACAGCAGGAAGCCGCCGGCCGCGAGGGCCGGGACGAAGCGATAGGCGCGCTCGGCGCCGCCGGCGAGCGTCACCCGGAGTGCCAGGGCCGGGGGGCGGAAGGCCGCCGCCGCGAGCCGCCCGAGCAGGGTCTTGCGCACGGCGATGCGGGCGAAGACCGGACCCGCCACCGGCAGGACGACGCGCTCGCCGAGCCCGGCCTCGACCCGCAGCGGCGCGCCGAGCACCTCGGGCAGCGGCTCGGCCCGGCGCCGCAGCGCCACCCCGGGGCCGGCCCGCCGCACCGGCTCGTAGCGCCGCAGCAGCTCCGGCCAGAGCGCCCCCTCGGTCGAGGTGGGATAGCGGTCGTCGAGTGCGCCGCCGCCGACGATCACCCAGCGCGGCGCCTCGGGGCCGGCGTAGAAGGCGGCGTTGGCGGCGATCAGCCCCGGCGTGTAGGTGGAATAGTCCTGAAAGCTCGGGCGCGGGCGGTAGTCGAGGCCGGCCGCCAGCACGGCGCCCTGCTCCGACGGCAGGATGTCGACGCCGCCGGGGAGCGCCGGCAGGGGCTGGGCGGCCCGGATGTGCGCCCAGGCCTCCGCCTTGGCACCCCTGGCCTCCGCGGCGAAGGCCGAAGGGTCGCGCAGGAACCGCGCCCAGGCGCCGCTCTCCGCGTCGAGCCCCTGTCCCATGTCGCGGTAGATCTCGGGGAGGTCGGCGAGGCCGGCCCCGCGGTCGGTGGCGGCGAGGAGGAACAGCGGCGCCACGACCCACAGCACCGCCAGCGACGCCGCGCCCAGCGCGGCCGCCCCGGCGGGCGAGCGCGGCAGCACCAGCCCGGCGCCGACCGCGAGCCCCGCCAGCCCCAGCAGCGACCAGGCGATCTGCGGGTGGGTGTCGGCCCGGACGAAGCCCGCCTTGAGCGCGATGGCGAGCACGAAACCCGTGCCCAGCGCCGCGAAGACCCGCCCGCCGCGGCCCGGCGCGCCGGCGAGCCCCGCCACCGCCGCCAAGGCGGCGCTCCCCGCCAGGAAGGCCGCGAGTTCCCCGCGGCCGGGGGCGAGATACATGGCCTCCCCGTAGCCCGCCGCGACCTGACCCTGGAGGCTCAGGTAGGCCGGCAGGTCGCCGAGGCGCTGGCCGCAGGCCAGGAAAGCCGCCAGGGCGGCGAGCAGGAACACGGGCGTCGCGAGGGGCACCCGCCGCCGCGCCAGCGCGGCCCGGGCGTCGGCGAGGACGAAGAGGCCCAGGGCGAGGACGCCGAAGCTCGTCTTCGCCAGTGCCATGATCCCCAGCAGGGCGGCGCCCGCCAGGACGACCGTGCGGGAGGCGCGGTCTCCCGGCGGGCGGCGGAGGTCGAGCAGGAGCAGGGCGAGGCCGAGCGCGAAGTAGAAGCTGTCCTGATCCTGGGCGAGCTCGGCCGCGAGGCCCGCGGCCTCGGCGGCGAGCGCGACGGGGAGGACGAGACCGCCGCGGCGCCGCCCCGCCGCGGCGAGCTGCGCGAGGCGGGCGAAGCAGGCCCCCGCGACCAGGGCGACGCCGAGGAGCACCGGCAGGGCCCGGGCGAGGTAGCCGTCGGTGAAATAGCGCGTCACCAGGGCCGAGGCCGGCCCATAGGTGAAGGCGAGGTCCACGCCCCAGCGGGCCGGCCGCGCCGCGGCCTCGCCCAGCACGGCCATCCAGGACGTGTCGAGCCCGCCCGCCGGCAGGACGAGCGACAGGGGGCGGAGCACGAAGAGCAGCGCCGCACCCGCGAGGGCGAGTGCCCCCAGGAGCGTCAGCGCGGCGTGCCCCGTCGTCGTGTCCCGTCCCGCCCGCATGGTCTCGCCCGGCCCGCCGGTGGCCGGCACGGGCGAGTCTATAGCGGCAGGCCGGGCCGCGGATCAAACCGCCGATGCGGGCCTGTTGCCGAAGGGCGGGCTCGGGCGTTACATCACCGCCGGCCGACGGGCGGCGCTCCCGGGCGGGCTCCCGTCGAAGGGGCGTGTGACGCTCGTGATCGCACCCGCTCAGGCATCAATGCGAGGATCCGACCTCATGGTCTACGTGATCGCCACCCTGCACATCCACCCCGAGAAGCGCGCCGACTTCCTGGAGGACGCCCGCACCGTCATCGCCCACACCATCAGGGAGGAGGGCTGCGAGTCCTACGACCTCCTGAGCAGCATCACGGAGCCGAACGAGTTCCTCTTCGTCGAGCGCTGGACCTCGCGGGAGGCGCTGGCGGCCCATTTCGAGACGCCTCACCTCCTGGAATGGCGCCGGCTGTCGGCCGACTATGTCGCCGACAGCAAGGTGGAGGTCATCCACTCCGAGAAGGTCGAAGTGCTCTGAGCGTCGCCTGAGGACGGGAGTCGCCGCCATGCCGCATGCTGCCGTCGCGTCCTCCGACACCACGCGCCACGACGACGACTTCGTCCTGTGGTCGCAGGAGCAGGCGCGGCTGCTGCGGGAAGGGCGCTTCGGTCATCTCGACCTGGCGCATCTGGTCGAGGCCGTGGAGGCGCTGGGTCACGGGCAGCGCGAGGCGATCGAGCACCGCATGGTCGTGCTCCTGGCGCAACTGCTCAAGTGGAAGTACCAGCCCGGCGAAAGGTCGGCGAACTGGCGCGCCATCATCGGCGAGCAAAGGCGCCAGATCGCCGGCTCGATCCAGAAATCTCCGAGCTTGCGCGGCTATCCTGCCGAGATCTTCGAGAGCTGCTATCCGTCAGGACGCCTTCGCGCCGCCGAGGAGACCGGGATCGATCTGATGCTCTTTCCGGACAGCCCCCCCTTCGAGCTCGCCGAGGCTCTGGACGACGGTTTCCTGCCGCGCGAACCCGACCTCGAAGCCTACAATTGAGTCGTCCTGGAGCGACCGCCATGTCGCACGCAGTCTCCGTACCGCCCGCTGACAGCCTCTATGAGCAGGATTTCCTGCTCTGGTCGCGGGAGCAGGCGCGACTTCTGGAGGAGCGGCGCTTCGGCGAGCTCGATCTGGAGAACCTGATCGACGAGGTGAGATCGTTGGGCAATTCCGATAAGCGCGAAATCCGCAGTCGGTTGGAAGTGCTCATCGCCCACCTGCTGAAGTGGCGGTATCAGCCCGGACGACGTACGCCCTCCTGGCGCAACACGATCCGGGGTCAAAGAAAGAAGATCGGCAAGGTCTTGGACGACAATCCGAGCCTACGTCGTTATCCCGCGGCGCAGATGGACGATGCCTATATCGGCGCACGCCTCGCGGCAGCCGACGAGACCGGCATCGACTTCACCCTGTTCCCCGAACAGCTCCCCTTCACGGCTGCCGAAGTGCTGGATCCGGACTTCCTGCCCGGCCAACCCGATGCCGCCGGCCAGCCCTGACCTCTCCACAGCCGAGGACCCACCCTTGATCCGCGCCACCGCCGTCCTGCCCCACGGGCACTGGTCCGACACGCATGCCACCGCCACCGTGGCCGACACGGTCGTGCTCGACTTCGACGATCGCCACCGGCGCCGCATCGCCATGACGGGCACGGGCGGGCTCGAATTCCTGCTCGACCTCGACGAGGCCGTGGCGCTGCGCGGCGGCGACGCGCTGGTGCTCGACGACGGTCGCCTCGTGGAAGTCGTGGCGGCCGCCGAGACGCTGATCGAGGTGCGGGGCCGCACGCCGGGCGACCTCGTGCGGCTCGCCTGGCACATCGGCAACCGGCATCTGTCGGCCCAGGTCACGGCCCACGCGCTGCGGATCCGCGGCGACCACGTCATCGAGGAGATGCTGCGCGGCCTCGGTGCCTCCGTGACGGAGATCGAGGCTCCCTTCGACCCCGAGGGCGGCGCCTATGCGGGTGCGGGCCACGGCACGGTCGATCACCACAAACACGGCGACGGCCCGAAGGATGAGAAAAAGCACCCCAAGGCGAAGCACGACCACGACGACCACGGGCACAAGCATGACCACGGGCACGATCACAAACATGGGCACAAGCACGACCATTGACCGCGCTTGAGCCGTCGCTGCTGCCGCTCTTCGCCTGGCTGTCGCCCGCCTTCCCCGTGGGGGCCTTCGCCTATTCGCACGGGCTGGAGTCGGCGGTCGACGCGGGGCTGGTGCGGGACGCGGCGAGCCTGGAGGGCTGGATCGGCGACCTCCTGCGCCACGGCTCCGCCCGGCAGGACGGCGTGCTGGCGGCGGAGGCCTGGAGGCTCGCCTCGGGCGAGCGGGCAGCCCCCGCCCTCGCCCCAGCCCTCGCGGAGCTGAACGACCTCGCGCTGGCGCTGGCGCCCTCGCGCGAGCGGCGCCTCGAGACGGGCGGCACCGGCCGGGCATTCGCCACGGCGATCCGCGCCGCCTGGCCCGACGCCGACTGTCCGGCCCTGCCGCGCGACGGCGACCTCGCCTATCCCGTGGCCTTCGGGGCGGCGGCCGGCGCGGCCGGGCTGCCGCTCGGCCCGAGCCTCGCGGCGCTGGCGCTCGGCTTCGTCGGCAACCTCGTCTCGGCGGCGGCGCGGCTCGGCGCCATCGGCCAGACCGAGGGGCAGCGCGTCACGGCGGCGCTGCTGCCCGAGGCGCGGGCGCTCGGGGCCCGGGCGGCCGGCACGACGCTCGACGACCTCGGCGCCTGTGCCCTGAGGTCCGACATCGCCGCCCTGCAACACGAGACGCTCTATTCGAGGCTGTTCCGCTCATGACATCGCGACACGGACCCCTGCGGGTCGGCATCGGCGGCCCGGTCGGGTCGGGCAAGACCGCGCTGATGGAGCAGCTGTGCAAGCGGCTGCGCGGCTCCCACGAGATCGCCGCCATCACCAACGACATCTACACCAAGGAGGACGCCGAGATCCTGGCGCGGGCCGAGGCCCTGCCGCTCGACCGCATCCTCGGCGTCGAGACGGGCGGCTGCCCCCACACGGCGATCCGCGAGGACGCCTCGATCAACCTCGCGGCCGTGGACGACCTCAACCGCCGCTTCCCCCACCTCGACCTGATCCTCATCGAGTCCGGCGGCGACAACCTGGCCGCCACCTTCTCGCCCGAGCTCGCCGACCTCACGCTCGACGTGATCGACGTGTCGGGCGGCGAGAAGATCCCCCGCAAGGGCGGCCCCGGCATCACGCGCTCGGACCTGCTCGTCATCAACAAGACCGACCTCGCGCCCCACGTCGGGGCCTCGCTCGACGTGATGGAGCGGGACACGCTGCGGATGCGGCGCGACAAGCCCTTCGTCTTCTCCAACATGAAGACGGGCGAGGGCGTCGAGGCGGTGATCGACTTCATCCGCCGCAAGGGCGGGCTTTGAGGCGACCCCGCTCCGACGCTCTTTGAATCGCCGCCCCCTTGTCGGATAAGGTCGCCCCGCAGCGCGGCCGCGGCCACCAGCGGCACACTTCGGGGACGACGCACATGGCCTTCAACACGATCTTTCGCCGGCTGGCCCTGATGGCGGCCGTCGTGGGCGGCCTCGCCGCGTCGGCGCCCGTGGCCGACGCCCAGACCACCCCGACGCCGGCCTCCCCGGCCGCGCCGACGACCCCGTCGCCCGCCGCGCCCTCGGCCCCCGCGGCCCCGGCCACGCCCGCGACGCCGCCGGTCGCCACCCCTGCCCCGCCGGCCGCCGCCGTGCCCCCGGCCCCGCCCGAGGGCGACGCCGCGACGCCGGGATCACCGCCCGACACCTCCATCAGCCAGACCATGGTGCTGCAGCCCCACCCCGTGGTGCAGGTGAGCGGCCAGTCGACCTGGGACGACGGCTTCCGGACGCTGAACGACAGCTTCACCAAGCTGAACGACGCGCTCGGCAAGGCCAAGATCCAGCCCAGCGGCCATCCCATGGCGGTCTTCACCGAGACGGACGACGCCGGGTTCAAGTTCACCGCCATGGTGCCGGTGGCGGCCGCCCCCGACCCGAAGCCCGCCGACATGCCGGCCGACGTCGCCTTCGCCCAGTCGCCGGGCGGCAAGGTGATGAAGTTCCAGCACCGCAGCGCCTACGACGACATCGACTCCACCTACGAGGCCATCACGGCTTACCTCGACGAGAAGGGGCTGGAGGCCAAGAACATGTTCGCCGAGGAATACCTCAACCGCACCAAGAGTTCGGACGACAATTCCCTCGAAGTGGACATCTACGTCTTCCTCAAGTGACGGGCGGGCTCCCTCGATGACGCTGCGGGGGAGCGCCGGGCCCGCGGCCGCGGCCGCGGCCTTCGCCCTGGCGCTCGCCGGCTGCGCGGCGCTGCCCGAGGCGGGCGTCCCGGCGGGGCCGGCCGGGATCGGCGTCGGCCCGCTGCCGGTCGACGCCGCGGCGGCGAGCCGCGCCATCGCGCTCTACCGCGCGGCCCACGGGCTCGGCCCCGTGGCACTCGACCCGGCGCTGACCCGCGTGGCCGAGCGCCAGGCCGAGGCCATGGCGCGGGCCGACACGCTCAGCCACACGGTGGCGGGCGACCTTTCGGCGCGGCTCGCCGCCGAGGGCCTCGCGCCGGGCGCCGAGGCCGAGAACGTGTCGGCCGGCTATCCGAGCTTCGAGCGCGCGCTCATCGGCTGGCAGCATTCGCCCGGCCACGACGCCAACCTCCTCTACCGGCCGGTCCGCCGCATCGGCATCGCGGCGGCCTCGGCGCCGGGCACGCGGTTCAAGACCTACTGGGCGCTGGTGCTGACGGACTGACGCCGGCGGCGGAAACGGCCCACCGTGCCTCGTGCCGAGCGAGGCCCGCGGGGCCGTGTCGAAGCACGCACACCCGCTCCGCCCGCGTGGTGCGCGGCTCGATCTTCCTGGGCTCGTGAGCTGCCCTATTCACCCATCGCTGAGGCTGGGCGTCAGCGCCCTTCTCCCGCCTGCGGGAGGAGGTGCCCGGCGGCGAAGCCGCCAAGGGCGGATGAGGGGGATTCCACAGGGAGGTGAATCCCCCCTCATCCGGCGCTGCGCGCCACCTTCTCCCCGGAGGGGAGACGGACGCCACCCTGCCCCGCGTCGCGACCTTGCCGCGGGCCGTCCCGCGTGCCACCTGTCGCGCCATGCTCCCCTTCGCCAAGATGAACGGCATCGGCAATTCCATCCTGGTGGTGGACGAGCGCGGCCGCCTCCCGGCCCTCACGGGCGAGAGGGCGCGCGCCCTGTGTCGGGGTCCGCTCGCCTTCGAGCAGATGATGGTGCTGTCCGACGCCGCGGAGCCCGGCGTCGACGCCGCCGTGCGGATCTTCAACACCGACGGGTCGCGCGCCGGCGCCTGCGGCAACGGCACGCGCTGCGTCGCCTGGTACGTGGGCGAGACCGGCGGTCCCGACGACCTCAGCCTCGACGTGGACGGGACGGCCGTGCTGTGCCGCCGCGACGGGCCGCTCGCCTTCACGGTCGACATGGGGGCGCCGCGCTTCGGCTGGCGCGACATCCCGCTCGGCCGGCCGGCCGACACCCTGGCGCTCGACCTCGGCGACGCGCTCGCCGGCACGGGCCTGGAGGCGCCGGCGGCCGTCAGCATGGGCAACCCGCACGCCGTCTTCTTCGTGCCCGACGCCCGCGGGATCGACCTCGCGGCGCTCGGCCCCCGCTTCGAGCGCCACCCGCTGTTTCCGGACCGCGCCAACGTGTCCTTCGCCGAGGTGCGGGCGCCCGACGACATCCTGCTCCGCGTGTGGGAGCGCGGCGCCGGGCCGACGCGCGCCTGCGGCTCGGCCGCCTGCGCGACCCTCGTCGCGGCGGCGCTCCGCGGCCTCACGGGGCGGCAGGCCCGCGTCGCCCTGCCGGGCGGCGAGCTGTCGATCCGCTGGCGCCCTGACGGCCACGTCACCATGGCGGGCCCGGTCGAGCTCGAACACCGCGGCCGGCTCGACCTCGCGACGGGCCGGATCGCGCCGTGGTGACGGCCTCCGCGCCCGGGCGCGGCGTCGAGGTCGTGACCTTCGGCTGCCGGCTCAACATCGTCGAATCCGAGGCGATGCGGGCCGCGGCCCTGGCGGCGGGCCACCGCGACCTCGTGGTGGTGAACACCTGCGCGGTCACTGCCGAGGCGGTGCGCCAGGCCCGGCAGGCGATCCGCCGCGCCGCGCGCGACCGGCCGGGCGCCGAGATCGTCGTGACGGGCTGCGCCGCGGAGGTCGACCCCGGCCTCGCCGCCCTGCCGGGCGTGTCGCGCGCCCTGCCGAACGCCGGCAAGATAGCCCCCGCGGCCTGGGCGCGGCCGGGCGAGGCGCCGGCCGCCCTCCCGCCACCGTCGGGTTTCGGCCCGGCCGCGGCCGGGGGGCACACCCGCGCCTTCGTCGAGGTCCAGAACGGCTGCGACCACCGCTGCACCTTCTGCATCATCCCGTTCGGCCGCGGCCCCTCGCGCTCGTCGCGCCCCGAGCGGGTCGTCGCCGAGATCCGCGCGGCGGTCGAGGCCGGCGCCGCCGAGGCCGTGCTGACGGGGGTCGACGTCACGTCCTTCGCGGGGCCGGGCGGGCTGCGGCTCGGGGGGCTGCTGAAGCTCGTGCTGCGCGAGGTGCCGGCGCTGAGGCGGCTGCGCCTGTCCTCGCTCGACTGCATCGAGGCCGACCGTGACCTCCTCGACGTGCTGGCCGACGAGCCCCGCTTCATGCCGCACCTGCACCTGTCGCTCCAGCACGGCGACGACCTGATCCTCAAGCGCATGAAGCGCCGCCACAGCCGCGCCGAGGCCCTGGCCTTCTGCCACGAGGCGCGCCGCCTGCGCCCCGGCCTGGCGCTCGGCGCCGACCTCATCGCCGGCTTCCCCACCGAGACCGAGGACCACGCGGCCCGCTCGCTCGACCTCGTGGCGGAGTGCGGCATCGCCCACCTGCACGTCTTCCCCTACTCGGTGCGCCCCGGCACGCCCGCGGCCCGCATGCCGGCGGTGCCGGGCGAGGTCGTCCGGGCACGGGCGGCGGCGCTGCGGGCCGCGGGCGACGCCGCCCTGGCGCGCCACCTCGACCGCCACCTGGGCACCACGGCCGCGGTGCTGGCCGAGCGGGGCGGACGGGGCCGGACGGAGGACTTCTCAGCCGTGGACCTCGGCGGCGGCGTCGCCCCGGGGCGGATCGTCGAGGTCGCGGTCGCGGGCCACGACGGCCGGGTGCTGCGGGGTGGTGCCGTCTGAATCGGCATGGCCGTTCCGTATTGACGGAAAAACGGAAAAGGTGTTTCGTACGACCATGAACGGGACGGCGCGGCCGCGCACCCCAACCCGTCGCCGCGCACCCCAGGGAGGCCCCCGTGACGACACCCCGGCTCGACGTCATCACCATCGGGCGCTCCTCGGTCGACCTCTACGGCGCCCAGGTCGGCGGGCGGCTGGAGGACATGGCGAGCTTCTCCAAGGCGGTCGGCGGCTGCCCCACCAACATCGCGGTCGGCACGGCCCGGCTGGGGCTGAGGAGCGGCCTCGTGACCCGCGTCGGCGACGAGCACATGGGCCGCTTCATCCGCGAGCAGCTCGCGCGCGAGGGCGTCGACGTGGCGGGCGTCCACACCGACCCGGAGCGCCTCACCTCGCTGGTGCTGCTCGGCATCCGCAACTCCAAGCAGTTCCCGCTGATCTTCTACCGCGACAATTGCGCGGATTCGGCGCTCGACGTGGCGGACATCGACGAGGGCTACATCGCCTCGGCGGCCGCCATCGTGGTCACCGGCACCCATTTCGCCAGGGAGAACACGGCCGCGGCGCAGCGGCTCGCCATGCGGCACGCCCGGGCGCACGGGCGCCGGATCGTCCTCGACGTCGACTACCGCCCGAACCTGTGGGGCCTCGCCGGCCACGGCGCGGGCGAGGAGCGCTTCATCGCGTCCGACGCCGTCAGCGCCCACCTCGCCCCCGTGCTCGGCGACTGCGACGTCATCGTCGGCACCGAGGAGGAGCTGATGATCGCGGGCGGCGTCGAGGATCCGCTCGCGGCCATCCGGGCCATCCGCGCCCTGTCGCCCACGGCGCTGATCGTGTGCAAGCGCGGCCCCATGGGATGCGTGGCCTTCGACGGCCCGATCCCCGACGAGATCGAGGCCGGCATCAAGGGCCCCGGCTTCCCGGTCGAGGTCTACAACGTGCTCGGCGCCGGCGACGCCTTCCTGTCGGGCTTCCTGCGCGGCTACCTGCGCGGCGAGCCGATCGAGCGGGCCTGCGCCTATGCCAATGCCTGCGGGGCCTTCGCGGTGTCGCGCCTGCTCTGCTCGGTCGAATACCCCACCTGGGACGAGCTGCAGCACTTCCTCCGCCACGGCCCCGCGACGCGCCAGTTGCGCCACGACGCGGCGCTGAACGACCTCCACTGGGCCACGACGCGGGACGCCCGCACGCGCGAGGCCGCCCGCCCGACGAGCGTCATGGCCTTCGCCATCGACCACCGCATGCAGCTCGAAGCCATGGCGGACGAGGCGGGCGTGCCGCGCGAGCGCCTCTGCGACCTCAAGGTCCTGGCGGTCGAGGCCGCGGCCCGCGTCGCCGGCGGGCGCCGCGGCTTCGGCATGCTGATCGACGGCACCTACGGGCGCGAGGCCCTGTTCCGCGCCTCCGAACAGCCGTTCTGGATCGGCCGCCCGGTGGAGCTGCCGGGCTCGCGCCCGCTCGACATCGACGGCGGCGGCTCGCTGGCCGCGAAGCTGATCGAGTGGCCGGTCGACCACACGATCAAGTGCCTGTGCTTCATGCACCCGGACGACCCGGAGGAGCTGCGCGAC
>CAXTBR010000046.1:12838-37821 GCA_964242785.1 uncultured Lichenihabitans sp.
GCTCAGGAGACCAGCGCAGCTCTAACAGCAACTCGACCGCAGCCACCAGCGGCGCGACCGGCAGGAGCGCGAGCTCCTGCGCCTCCAGGACGCCGCCCGGGTCATCGGCCGCGAGCTCTTGGTCGAGATCATCGCGGGCAAGACCGGCCCGCTCGGCCACGACACGGTGGCGCGGGTCGTGGCCCGGCTCTACGCGATTGGCATCCGGCCGGACTGGTGGAAGCTCGAAGGTCAGCCCTCGGCGGCCGCCTGGGAGGCGGTGGCGGCGACGATCCGCGAGCACGACCCTCGCTGCCGCGGCATCATGCTGCTCGGGCTCGACGCGCCGGCCGAGGTCCTGGCCGGGCAGTTCCGCTCGGCCGCCGGCTGCGACATGGTCAAGGGTTTCGCGGTCGGCCGCACGATCTTCGGCGAGCCGGCCCGCGCCTGGCTCAACGGCGGGCTCACCGACGCCGGGGTGGTGGACCGCATGGCGGAGCGCTTCGGCAGCCTCGTCGACACCTGGACTCAGCTCCGGCCGACCGCCTGACCCACCGACACGACAGGGAGGACCGCATGGGCACGATCCGCTTGACGGCCGCTCAGGCCATGGTGCGCTACCTCGGGGCGCAGATGACGGAGGTCGAGGGCGCCCGCGTGCCGCTCTTCGCCGGCATGTGGGCCATCTTCGGCCACGGCAACGTGTCGGGCATGGGGGAAGCGCTGCACGGCGCGCGCGACAGCTTCCCCACCTTCCGGGCGCACAACGAGCAGGGCATGGCGCATGCCGCCATCGCCTTCGCCAAGGCGAGCCGCCGCCGCCGCATGATGGCCTGCACGACCTCGATCGGCCCGGGCGCCACGAACATGGTGACGGCCTGCGCGCTGGCCCACGTCAACCGTCTGCCCGTGCTGCTGATCCCCGGCGACGTCTTCGCCAACCGCCGCCCCGACCCCGTGCTGCAGCAGGTCGAGGACTGGGGCGACGGCACCGTCTCGGCCAACGACTGCTTCCGCCCCGTGTCGCGCTACTTCGACCGCATCACCCGGCCCGAGCAGATCATGCCGGCGCTGGAGCGCGCCCTGAGCGTGCTGACCGACCCCGCCGAATGCGGCCCCGTCACGCTCGGCTTCTGCCAGGACGTCCAGGCCGAGGCCCACGACTACCCCGAGAGCTTCTTCGAACCTCGGCTGCGCCGCACGCGCCGCCCCCCGCCGGACGCGGAGGAGCTGGAGGCCGCGGCCGCCGTCCTGCGCGAGGCCGAGCGGCCGGTGATCGTGGCGGGCGGCGGCGTGCTCTATGCCGGGGCCGAGGCGGCGCTCGCGGCCTTCGCCGAAGCCCACGGGATGCCCGTGGTGGAGACCCAGGCCGGCAAGTCGTCGCTGCCCGACGGCCATCCGCACTGCATGGGGGCGGTGGGCGTCACCGGCACGGGCGCCGCGAACGCGCTGGTGCGCGACGCCGACGTGCTCCTCGCCGTCGGCACCCGCCTCGCCGACTTCACGACCGGCTCGGCCGCGCTGATCGGCGGTCTCCCGGCCCGGATCGTCATGCTCAACGTCGGCGGCTTCGACGCCGGCAAGTTCGGCGCCGCCCCGCTCGTCGCCGACGCCGCGGTCGGGCTGGAGGCGCTCGATGCCGTCCTCAGTCACGCCCGTGCACCGACGTCCTGGACCGAGCGCATGGCGCGGGAGAAGCGCGGCTGGGACGAGACGGCGGCGGGGTTCACGGGGCCGACGGACGCCGGGCGCCCGTCCGACGCCCAGGTGATCGGCGCCGTGCAGCGTGCGGGCTGTCCCTCCGACGTGGTGGTCTGCGCGGCCGGCGGGCTGCCGGGCGAGCTCCACAAGCTCTGGAAGACGGGCGACGCGCTCGGCTACCACCTCGAATACGGCTATTCCTGCATGGGCTACGAGATCGCCGGCGGGCTCGGCGTGAAGATGGCGCTGCCGGACCGCGAGGTCATCGTCATGGTAGGGGACGGCTCCTACCTGATGCTCAACTCCGAGATCGTCACCTCGGTGATGCTGGGGTTGAAGCTGACGATCGTGCTGCTCGACAACGGCGGCTACGGCTGCATCAACCGCCTCCAGCAGGAATGCGGCGGCGCACCCTTCAACAACATGCTGGTGGACACGCGCCACGTCGCCCTGCCGGCCGTCGACTTCGTGGCCCACGCCCGCAGCCTCGGCGCCGAGGCCCGCAAGGTGGGCAGCGTCGCCGAGCTGGAGGAGGCCTTCACGGCCTCGCGGTCGAGGGACGTGACGCAGCTCATCCTCATCGACACCGACGCCGGCCCCTCGACGACGGCGGGCGGCGCCTGGTGGGACGTGGCGGTGCCGGCGGTCTCGCCCCGCCGCGAGGTCGGGGCCGCGCGCGAGCGCTACGAAGCCCAGCAGCGCGGCCAGCGCTTCGCCAACTGAGACCATCCGACCTCGGGATCCATCACATGACGATTCGCATCGGCGCCAACCCGATCGGCTGGACCAACGACGACCTCCAGGAGATCGGCGGCGACACGCCGCTGGAGACCTGCCTCGCCGAGGCCCGGGAGGCCGGGATCGAGGGCATGGAGCTCGGCCACAAGTTCCCGCGCGAGCCCGAGGCGCTGAAGGCCGCCCTCGCCCCCCACGGCCTCGCCTGCGTGGCGGGCTGGCACTCGATCGAGCTGCTGCGCCGCTCCGCGCGCGAGGAGTTCGACCTCGCGGCACCCCACCGCGCGCTGCTGCGCGCCATGGGCACGGACGTGTTCATCGTGGCCGAGACGTCGAACTGCATCCACGGGCAGCGCGGCGTGCCGCTGTCGCGCCGGCCGAGGCTCGCCGCGGGCGATTGGGCGGGCTACGGGGCCAGGATCACCGAGCTCGCCGGGCTCCTGGCGGCCGAGGGGCTGCGCCTGTGCTACCACCACCACATGGGCACGATCGTCGAGTCGGAGGCCGACATCCACGACTTCATGGCCCACACGAGCGCGCCCGCCCAGTTGCTGCTCGACACCGGTCACGCCACCTGGGGCGGCTCGGATCCCGCGGCGCTCGCGGCCCGCTACCGCGACCGGATCGGCCACGTCCACGTCAAGGACGTGCGCCGCGACGTGATGGAGCGGGCGCGGCGCGAGGACTGGAGCTTCCTCGACGCCGTGCTGGGGCCGGGGCGGGAGATCGGCATCTACACGGTGCCGGGCGACGGGATGATCGACTATCCGGCTTTGTTCCGCGTCCTGCCGGACTATGCGGGCTGGGTCGTGATCGAGGCCGAGCAGGACCCCGAGAAGGCCAATCCGCTGCGCTACGCCACGATGGGGGTGGCGAATCTCAGGCGCTTCCTCGCCGAGGCGGGGCTGCACTGAGAATTTGTGAATGAATGCCCATCTGCCCCGAAACGGGCAGAAAGACCTCAGTGTTGTCAAATGGCATTCAGGCACAAGTTCGATACATCGACAAACTCTGAACTGCCGTGCCGGCCCGTCCCTCCGCGCCGCGACGAGGGCGGATGAGGGGCTCGGGACCACCATCGAACGGGACGATCCGCCATGCCGCCATCCCACCTCCTGCTCCATCCCTCCGCGCCCGACGCGGAAGGGCGCGTGCACCGCGTCACGCCCGCCTCCGCCGGCTGGACCTACGTGGGCTTCGAGGCCTACGACCTGCCCGCGGGCGGCACCCTCGCCCGCGACACGGGGGAGCGCGAGGTCTGCATCGTGGTGATCGCGGGCCGCGCCCGCGTCACGGCGGGTGAGCGCGACTTCGGCGTCATCGGCGAGCGCGCGTCGGTCTTCGCGGGGCCCCCCTGGTCGGTCTACGTGCCGGCGGGCTCGCGCTTCAGGATCGCGGCCGAGGGCGCCTGCGAGGTGGCGGTCTGTTCGGCGCCGGGCACGGGCGCGAAGCCGGCCCTGCTGATCCCGCCCGCCGACGTGCCGGAGGAGACCCGCGGCCGGGGATCCAACACCCGCCACGTCCGCAACATCCTGGCCGACGCGGACGACCGGGCCGAGAGCCTGCTGGTCGTCGAGGTGGTGACGCCGCCCGGCAACTGGTCGAGCTACCCGCCCCACAAGCACGACCGCGACGACTTTCCCTGCGAGACGCTGCTGGAGGAGAGCTACTACCACCGCCTCGACCCGCCGCAGGGCTACGGGGTGCAGCGCGTCTACACCGACGACCGCAGCCTCGACGAGACGATGAGCTTCGGGGACCGCGACGTCGTGCTGGTGCCGCGCGGCTACCACCCGGTGGGGGCGGCGCACGGCTACACGCTCTACTACCTCAACGTCATGGCGGGGCCGCGCCGCACCTGGCGCTTTCACAACGACCCCGACCACGAATGGCTGATGAAGGCGTGACGGATCGTACGGTTTCCGTCTGATCGCTTCCCTCCCCCGCTCGTCCTCGCGCAGGCAGGGACAGGCGGCGGAGAGGGCGGTCCGGGCCGATCGGCCGGAAACCGCATCAGTCCGCGGAGCCGCGCTCCGTCGGAGACGTGACGAAGCCCGACCCCGCATAGGCCCCGAACACGACGGGCCGGGCCGACAGGCCGAGCAGCGCGCGGATGTCGGCGAGGGCGCGGTGCTCGGCCGGGTGGATCACCCCGTCGGCCGGGATGATGGCCCGGCACACCCGCACCACCGCCGAGCAGAGCCGGGCGCGGCCGGCGATCGCGAGGAGCGTCTCCCGGGCCATCTCGGCCGCGAGTTCGGGATCGAGCCGGTAGTTGGCCTCGTGCAGCGCGAGGTCGTCGATGATCTCGTCGCGGGAGAAGGCCGAGAGCGCGGAATTCTCCTCCATCAGCGACAGCAGGCGGCTGCGCTCGACCGGCGCGAGTGCCCCGTCGGCATGGGCCACGAGCGCCACGGCGGCGACGAGCGCCTGCCGGAACTCCGGCGTGCGGAACTCGGCGGCGTCGGCCGCGATGGATTCCGCCGACACGGCGGGGCGAGGGGAACGATGGACCAAAAGAACCTCCAAGGAACGGTGGCGGACTGCACAGCATCGCCGCCCCGTCCCGCAGTCCCCAAGGCTGAGCCCCGGACCCGGACAGAATGCACGTGCCGCCACGACAGCACACAGCGCAGACTGATCCGACATCGCGCCGCCGAATGCTTCGGCCATGCGCCAGAGGGGCCCGGATCACGTGAGATGAATGTGCCTCTGCGGGGCGCGAAGATCAAGAGAGGGGTGGATTACATCGTGTCCATGGGACGCGATCAGACCAGCCGGACGAGGGGCCCATAGATCGGCAGGGATGCGTCGGAGGTCAGCAGTTCTGCACCGGCCTCGATGGCCTGGGCCACGAGCAGGCGGTCGAAGGGATCGTTGTGGTGGTGTGGCAGGCGCCGGACTCGGAGCGCGGCAGCCGCCGACACGGGGAGTTCCCTCCACCCGCCATCCTCGGCGGCGGAGAGGATCCTGTCGGGCTCGAACACGAAGCTCACGCGCCCGAGACGGGCCTTGATGGCGATCTCCCAGATGCTCGCAGCGCTGAAGAGCACCTCGTTGTCGGCGTCGCCGATCAGGTCTCGCGCTTCTTTCGACAGCTTCGACGTGTTCGCCAGCGCCCAGATCAAGATATGCGTGTCGAGCAGGAGCCGCATCACCGCCCTTCGAAGGCGGCGAGGACGTCATCCGGGAGCGGATCGTCGAAGTCGGGCGTCGTCGTCATCTGACCTTCGAGGATGCCGAGACGGCGACGCGGCATCTCCGGAGGTTCGATCGACGCAAGCCTCGCCACCGGCGTACCGCCCCTCGTGAAGACGATCTCTTCGCCGGTGAGGATCCTGTCCAGGAGTTGGGACAGCTCCGTCCGAGCGTCCGAGACATCGATCATCGTCATGGGAGCTCTCCGAAGCGCAGGGACGGACCACGCGCTCAAACCGTGGTGTTTCGAGGCGCGAGGGATGGTATCCGCCACCTGTCGAGCACAGAATGTGTCGATACTGCCCTTTACCGATCGAAACCAGTGGACGCCGCGTTCCGCTGAGCTTCGAGCCGGATGGGGTCCGCCGTGAGCCGATGACCGTGGCGGGCGCACCCGCCCCCGCGAGGGCTAGCGTCGGCACACATCTCGGCGCCCGTGGGGAGTGCCCTTCTCCCCAGCGGGGAGAAGGGCGCAGACGCCCAGCGTCAGTGATGTGTGCCAACGCTAGCCTCACGGGGAAGGATGGTGCCCACAGGTCGGACGTCATCTCCTGGTGCATGATCTCCCGGCGCACGGAGGCGCTCCACCACGGTGCCGGGGGCCCGACGCCGGACGCTATTGCCCGGCCCAGATCTTCCGGTACGCGTCCCGATACCCGTTGTCGGGGTCGTAGAGGTTCTTCGGGCCGCCGTCGTACGCGATGTTGTCGGCCGTCACGAGGTGGATGCCCGAGACGTATCCCGACCACGGCTGCTTGTTGAAGGCGCGGTTCAGCTCGTCCATCAACTGCCAGCCCTGCTCCTGGAGCGGCTCCGGCACGGTGGCCATCTGGTTCTGCTGGGCGCGGATGCGCTGGAACGCCGATTCCGAGCCGTCGCCGGCCGAGATGTTGTGCGGCGCGTCCGTGCCGCCCAGGCCCGCCGCCCCGAGCGAGGCCGCCATGAAGTCGTAGTAGAGGTCGTTGACGGCCAGCGAGTAGGTCCACTTGGCGCCGAAGCGCTGCAGCAGCGAGGTGGTGAGCTGCGGCATGCGGGTCGAGGCCTCGGTCATGGGCGAGTCCTCGAGGGACAGCACCGTGCAGCCCGGGACCTTGGCGATGTCGGCCGCCATCATCCGGGCCTTGCCGATCGCCATCTCGTAGTTGCTGTCGCCGAAGATCACCACGCCGGCCTTGCCGCCCGAATCCACGATGGCGAGGTCGGCGGCGGTCTGCGCCACGTCGGCGATGCGGGTGTTGACGTTGGCGAACATGCCGGTCTTGGCATCGGGGCCGGGCTCCACCGTGGCGTGCCAGCCCACGTAGGGGATGCCGGCCTCCTTCAGGCCCTGCAGCGCCGCGTTCTGCTCCAGCGCGTCGAAGCCCCCCACGACGATGCCGTCGGGCTTGAGCGCGATGGCCTGGTTCAGCGCCGCCGTGCGGGCCGAGATGTCGCCGCGCCCGTCGAGGACGCGCAGGGTCCAGCCGGCGGCCTTGGCGGCCTCCTCGACGCCGCGCGACACGCCCTCGGTGCCGCCGTTGCGCATGTCGCCCGCGAGGTAGATCACGGTCTTGCCCGGCGTCGCCTTCGGGCCGGTGGTCGGCCCGTCCCAGCGGGCGGCGCGGGACGTGGCGGCCGCGATGCGGGCCTTGGCGTCGGCCATCTCGTCGGCGCGGGCGCCGGGTGCTGCGGCCAGCAGCGCCAGCGCGCCGATGCTCCCCAACAGGATCGTTCTCATGGCGTGTGTCCCTCCGTGAAGCGGTCCGCGCTCGTGTGGCGCGGTCCCGGTGATCATTCCGCCGCGCGCGCCGCGGCCTCGGCCCCGCCGCCCGTCGGGCGCGGCGCTTCGAGCAGGGTGGCGCGCCCGGCCGCCGCGCGCCGGCGCTGGGCGTAGCCCGCGATGCCGATGGCGATCAGCAGCGTCACGCCGTTGAACAGGGGTTCGACCCAGAAGGAGCCGCCGAGCTGCTGGATGCCCGAGATGCCGGCCGCCAGGATCACCACGCCCACCAGCGTGCCCCAGACGTTGACCCGGCCGGGCTTGATGGTGGTGGACCCCAGGAAGGCGCCGACGAGGGCCGGCAGCAGGAACTCCAGCCCGACGCTGGCCTGCCCGATGCGGAGCTTGGAGGCCAGCAGCACGCCCGCCACGGCCGTGAGCAGGCCCGACAGCGTGAAGGCCAGCATCGTGTAGCGCTCGACCGGGATGCCGTTCAGCGCCGCCGCCCGCGGGTTGCCGCCGATGGCGTACATGTAGCGGCCGAGCGGCATGTATTCGAGCACGAACCACAGCACGAGGGCCACCGCCACCACGTAGTAGCCGGTGATCGGCAGGCCGAAGACCAGCGTGCCGTTGAGGCTGAGGAAGCCCTGCGGCAGCACGCCCACGACCTGCCGGCCGGCCGTGTGCCACAGCGCCACCGCGTACAGCACCGTGCCGGTGCCGAGCGTGGCGATGAAGCTGTCGATGCGCGCCACCTCGACCAGCACGCCGTTGAGCGCGCCCATCAGGGCGCCGAGCAGCAGCACCACGGCCACCGTCACCGGCCAGGGGACGCCGTAGACCGTCTGCAGGCTGATCGCCAGGATGTGCCACAGCACGATGCCGTAGCCGACCGTGAGGTCGATCTTGCCGGTCGCCATGGGGATGGTGGCGGCGAGCGACAGCAGCGCGATGATGGCCTTGTCGGAGACGATCGAGCGCAGGTTCAGCAGCGTCGGGAAGGTGGCGGGCAGCAGGGCCGAGTAGAAGGCGATGAGGAGCAGCGTCAGGATCGGCAGCCCGTAGGCCGGCAGCCGCCGCGCCAGCCGCGCGCCGCCCGAGAGGCCGGCGAGATCCGCCCGCGTGGGCTCCAGGGCGTCCGATTTGACGGAGTTCGACGACATGGCGGTCCCGGGGCGTCAGGCGGCGGAGGCGGCGGGTGCCGCCTCGGAGGCCGAGGCCGCCGTGATGACGCCCTCGGTGGTGAGGGCGGGGCCGCTGAGTTCGGCGATGATGCGGCCGCGGTTGAACACCAGCGCGCGGTGGCAGATGCCCGCCACCTCCTCGAAGTCGGTCGACACCACCACCACCGCGAGCCCGGCGTCGAGCGCCGCCGCGATGAGCCGGTAGATGTCGGCCTTGGCGCCGATGTCGACGCCGGCCGTGGGGTCCTCGGCGACGAGCAGGCGGCGGCCGGTGGCGAGCCAGCGGCCCACCACCACCTTCTGCTGGTTGCCGCCCGACAGGCCCTCGACGGCCAGCGCCGGATCGTTGGGGCGCAGCCCGAGCGAGGCGCCGAGCGCCGCGGCGCGGCGGGCCTCGGCGGCGGGCGGCAGCGGCGCGAAGAGCCCGCGGCCCGCGGCCCCGGGGTTGAGGAACAGGTTCTCGCGCACCGACAGCGACGGGCAGACCGATTCCTCGGCCCGGTCGCGCGCCACGAGGCCGACGCCCGCGGCCAGCGCCGCGCCGGGCGACGACAGGTCGGGCTCGGCCCCGTCGAGCGCGACCCTGCCCCGGTGCGGCACGGCGCCGAACAGCGCGCGGCCGACCTCCTCCTGCCCGGCGCCGCGCAGGCCCACGAGGCCGAGGAGTTCGCCCTGGCGCACCTCGAAGGACACGGGGCCGGCCGCCGGCGTCACGAGATCGTCGACGCGCGCCCGCACGGGTCCGGGCTTCAGCGGGGCCTTGCGGAACAGCTCCAGGTCGGAGCGGCCGACGATGAGGCCGACGAGTTCGGCCGGCGTCGTCTCGGCCACGGGCTTCTCGCCCACCACCCGCCCGTCGCGCATCACCACGACCCGGTCGGCGATGCGGAACACCTCGTCGAGCCGGTGCGACACGTAGATCATGCCGACGCCCCGCGCCTTCAGGCGCCGCACGGCCTCGAACAGCCGGTCGACCTCGTCGGCCGGCAGGCTGGCGGTGGGCTCGTCGAGCACCAGGAAGTCGCAGTCGACCGTGAGGGCGCGGGCGATGGCGACGAGCGACTTCTCGGTGCGGCTCAGCGCCCCCACGCGCGTCTCGGGGTCGAAGGTGCAGCCCACGCGCTTCAGGGCGTCGCGGGCGCGCTCGCCCAGGGCCCGCCAGTCGATGGCGCCGAGGCGGCGCCCGCCGCCGAAGCCGCCCGCGAGGCCGATGTTCTCGGCGACGCTCATCCATTCGACGAGGCCGAGGTCCTGGTGGATGAAGGCGACCTGCGCGCGCGCCCCGCCCCGCACGCGATGCCGGTAGGGCACGCCATCGATCGTGACCTGGCCGCGGTCCGGCCGGAACAGCCCGCCCAGCACCTTGATGAGGGTGGACTTGCCGGCGCCGTTCTCGCCCAGCAGCGCCAGCACCTCGCCGCGATGCACGTCGAGGCTCACGCCCTTCAGGGCGCGCGTGGCCCCGAAGCTCTTGGCCACGTCGTCGAATCGCAGGGTCCCCTGGGTCGCCATCGCCGCTCCCGCGCGGGAGCCTGCCGGCCGCCGCGGATGCTCGGATCTCCGTCCGACGGCGGGAGGGTCTTCGGTCGGGGCGCCGCTGTCAACGGTTCGTTGCGGCGGGCCCTGCACCGTCGAAACGGCGCTGCGCCGCCTCGATCTCGCCGTGGTGGCGCTGCGCCCAGAGGCCCAGCGCCTCGACGGGCTCCCACAGCGAGCGCCCGAGGTGCGTCAGCTCGTAGTCGACGCGGGGCGGCACGCAGGGCGTGACCGTGCGGGTCACGAGGCCGTCGCGCTCCAGGCCCCGCAGCGTCAGGCTCAGCATGCGCTGCGAGACGCCCGCCACCGCGCGCTTCAGCTCGTTGAAGCGCCGCGGCCCCTCGCCGAGCGAGCGCACGATCAGCACGCTCCACTTGTCGCCCACGCGGGCCAGAACGGGCGCCACCGCCCGGCAGGCGGGTTCGGGATGAGGCGCGGCGCGCGGCGCCGGGACGGACCGGCCGGTATCACGGCTGTGATCAAGCTCCACGGATGTGCCTTCTTGCGCGCCCTCGACGGGTGACTCATACAGCCCTGGTCACATCGTGTAACCACGAGGCCCCCATGAAGATCCTCCACGTCGATTCCTCCATCCTCGGCGAAGCCTCCGTCAGCCGACAGATCTCCGCCGCCATCGTCGAGCGTCTGAAGGCCGAGAGCCCCGGCGCGGAGGTCGTCTACCGCGACCTCGCGGCGGCGCCGATCTCCCACCTGTCGGGCGCCTACCTCGCCGGGCAGAGCGCCGACGTGAAGCACGACCAGGCCCTGCAGGAGGACGTCGCGCTCGGCGGCAAGGCGCTGGCCGAGTTCCAGGCCGCCGACGTGATCGTGCTCGGCGTGCCCATGTACAATTTCGCCGTGCCGAGCCAGCTCAAGGCCTGGGTCGACCGCATCCTCGTGGCCGGCCAGACCTTCCGCTACACCGCCACCGGCGCCGAGGGGCTGGTGCACGGCAAGCGGGCGCTCCTGGGCATCTCGCGCGGCGGCATGTACGAGGGCACGCCGGCGGCGGCCGTCGAGCACCAGGAGTCCTGGCTGAAGGCGGTGTTCAACTTCATCGGCCTCCAGGACGTCGAGGTCATCCGCGCCGAGGGCATCGCCTACGGGCCCGAGCAGCGGGAGAAATCCCTGAAGGCGGCACTGGACGCGGCCGGCGCGCTGGGGCAAGCGTAACGCCCCCGAGCGAGGACCGACACCCGATGCGGCACGAGACGCTGAACTACGAGGCCGACGGCCTCGCCATGAGGGGCGAGTTCTTCGCCCCCGAGGGTGAGGGCCCCCGCGCCGCGGTGCTGGTGTTCCCCGAAGCCTTCGGCCTCAGCGAGCACGCGATCTCGCGGGCGAAGCGGCTGACCGAGCTCGGCTTCGCGGCGCTGGCCTGCGACCTCCACGGCGAGGGCCGGCTCATCGACGACCTGCCGGCCGCCATCGGCCTCATCGGCCCGCTGATGAAGGCCCCGGAGCGCATCCGCGACCGCTCCGCCTCCGCCCTGAAGGCGCTGACGGCGCGGCCGGAGGTCGACGCCGCCCGCGTGGCCGCCATCGGTTTCTGCTTCGGCGGCACGATGGCGCTCGAACTCGCGCGCTCGGGCGCCGACGTGAAGGCCGTGGTGGGCTTCCACAGCGGCCTCGGCACGGGCGCGCCCAAGACGGATGCCGAGTCCATCAAGGGGCGGGTGCTGGTGTGCATCGGTGCCGACGACCCGATGATCGACGCCGCGCAGCGCGCCGCGTTCGAGGGCGAGATGCGCGACGCCGGCGTCGACTGGCAGATGCACCTCTACGGCCGCACCGTGCACAGCTTCACCAACCAGGGCGCGGCCAAGCGCAACATGCCCGACGCCATCCGCTACAGCGCGGAGGCGGACGCGCGCTCCTGGGCCGCGATGCGCGAGCTCTTCGCCGAAACGCTGGGCTGAGCCCGGGGATCGCGTCGGCCGCGGACGGAGGCGGGATGGCGCCCTATCGCATCGCCGTGATCGGCGTCGGCAAGATCGCCCGGGACGAGCACCTGCCGTCGATCGCCCGGGATCCGCGCTTCGAGCTCGCCGCGGTGGTGAGCGGCAGCGGCGCCACCGCGCCGGGGGTGCCGACCTTCCGGGACGCCGCCGCGCTCTACGCCGCCCTGCCCGGGCTCGACGCCGTGGCGGTCTGCACCCCGCCCACGGCCCGCACGGCGCTGGTGCGCCAGGCGCTCGACGCGGGCGTGAACGTGCTGATGGAGAAGCCCCCGACCCCGACGGTGGGTGAGCTGCGCGACGTGGCGGCGCGGGCCGACGAGGCCGGGCGCGTGCTCTTCACGACCTGGCACTCGCAGTACAACGCCGCCGTCGAGGCGCTGCGGGCGCGGCTCGCGGGTCGCAGGCTGCGCCGCCTCGCCATCACCTGGACGGAGGACGTGCGCCGCTGGCACCCCGGCCAGGGCTGGATCTGGGAGGCGGCCGGCTTCGGCGTCTTCGACCCCGGCATCAACGCCCTGTCGATCCTGACGCGGGTCATGCCGGCGCCGGTCTTCGTGCGCGAGGCGCGGCTGCTGACGCCCGCGAACCGCGCCATGCCGATCGCCGCCACCATCGGCTTCGCGAGCCCCGCCCTCGTCGAGGGCGGCGTCCTGTCGGCCGCCTTCGACTGGCGCCACACCGGCGACCAGACCTGGGATGTGGCGGTCGACCTCGACGACGGCACGGCGCTGCGCCTCACCGGCGGCGGCACGCGGCTCGACGTCGACGGCGCGATCGTCGAGGACGCGCCGCGCCACGAATACGACCGGATCTACGCGCGCTTCGCCGCGCTGCTCGACGCCGGGACGAGCCACGTCGACGCCGCGCCCTTCGAGCTCGTGGCCGACGCCTTCCTGGTGGGCCGGCGCGAGGAGGTCGAGCCCTTCCTGGACTGAGCGGGGTGGGGGGTCTGTCCTGCCTGAGGTCAGAGCCTATGGCGTCCGGCCCGGACAGGGCCGAGACGATCTCCGGCTCCGATCGGTTCGGTTCCCCCTCTCGGCCGCTCATCCCCGTGCATACGGGGATCCAGTGCAACATGTCCGGCCGAAGGCCGGTCCTCCCTCCGCGACCGCGCGGCGCACTTGAGAGTGTCGGCCTTCGGCCGCCTCCTGGCGCTGGATCCCCGCATGCGCGGGGATGAGCGGTGGTGGGAGGGGAGCAGACGCGGGCCCCGTGGAAGGTGGATAGTCGTCACCGCCAGGGCTCCGCCCTGGACCCGCCGAAGGGCGAGCCCTTCGGGATCCCGCATGGGATCGTCAAGGTGCGGCGCCGGCCGAAAAGTACAGCCGCGCCCGCGGCAAAGAAAGTTCGTCGCCTCCGGAACATAGAGTCGCGATCCTGGCTTTTCAGCCCGACACGCCCACGATGGTATCGGCTGCGGTCAACGGCCTCGAATTTCGAGCGGCGACCCTCGCCTCGACCTGAGGCGACGCGATGCCGCGCTCGCGGGCAGCCTTGTCGACGCTGAACGGTGGATCCCTCCACCGCGCGGCATCGATGCATCTCGATCACAGCCAACGACAGGTCTCACGATGGCCAAGCACAGCATCACCGCCGTCTTCGACACGCGCGCAGACGCCGACAAGGCGGTCGCGCAGCTCACGACGTCCGGCGTTCCCATGGGGGACATCACTCTCCTTCCGGCGGCCGGCGAAACCTCGATCGACACGACCGACACCGTCGAGGGCACCGGCAAGGGCTTCTGGGGCTCGCTCGAACAGTTGTTCGGCGGCACCGGGGACCATGCCACCTACGCGGAGAGCCTGCGGCGCGGCGGCACGGTGGTGTCGGTCCGGGTCGAGGACGACGAGATGGACCGCGTCGTCGACATCCTGGAGCGGCACGGCTCCGTGGACCTCGACGAGCGCGAGACGTCGTGGCGCAGCGAGGGCTGGACCGGCGACGCGACCGGCCTGACGGCGGGCGTGGGCGCGCTCGGGGCCGGCGCGATCGGCGCGGGCGCCCTCGGCACGGCCGGCTACACCGAGACGCGCGACACCACCGTGGCGTCGACCGCGCCCGCCGTGGCCCTGTCGACCGCGGTCACGGACCGCGCCACCGTCACGGGCCGCACCGCGACGACGACCTCCGACGCCGTCCTGGGCGCGGTGAGCGGGGCCGTCGGCGACGTGCTCCAGGTGATCGAGGAGCGCCTCGACATCGGCAAGCGCTCCGTCAGCCGCGGCAAGGTGCGGGTGCACAGCTACGTGGTCGAGAAGCAGGTGTCCGAGAAAATCACGCTCCACGCCGAGACCGTCTCGGTCGAGCGCCGCGCCGTCGACATCCCGGTGTCGGCCACGGCCTTCGCGGTCGACCCCTTCAAGGAGCGCACCATCGAGATGGAGGAGTTCGACGAGGAGGCCGTCGTCGCCAAGTCGGCCCACGTCGTCGAGGAGATCGGCATCCGCAAGGAGGCGACCGACCGCGTCGAGACGGTGCGCGACACCCTGCGCTCGACGGTGGTCGACATCGAGGACGCCCGCGCCACGGCGGCCGTGTCGGGCCTGACCGGCGCCCATGCGGCCGGCATCGAGGACGACATGGAGGTCGTCGGCTCGGACGGCGCCCATGTCGGCACGGTCGACCACACGCAGGGCGGCCAGATCAAGCTGAAGAAGATCGATCCCGCGGCGGGCGGAGAGCACCATCTCCTGTCGACGGATCTCGTGAAGTCCGTGGCGGGAAAGGTCATGCTGTCGGTCACGGCGGCGGAAGCCAAGACCCGCTGGACCTCGGCCGGCTGACCCTGGAACCGTGATGAACGAGCGGGACGAAGACGCCATTGCGGCGGCGGCGGGCGTCGCGGGGCCGGAGCCCGTCCGCGTCGCGGGCGGAACCCTCGCCCTCGACACGTCGGTCGGGATCGTCACGGGATCGGAGCGCGTCGAGGGGGCGCTCCTGGTCCCGCTGATCGAGGAGCGGCTGGCGCTGACGAAGCGACAGGTGGCGGGCGGCGCCATCCGCATCTCCACCCGGACGGAGGTCCACGACGAGGTCGCGGAGCTCGAAGTCGACCGCTACCGGGTGGAAGTGACCCGCGTGCCGGTCGGCCGCCTCGTCGAGGCGGCGCCCGCGGCCCGCTCCGAGGGCGACACCACCATCGTGCCGGTTCTGGAGGAGCGGCTCGTGGTGGTCAAGCAGCTCTTCCTCAAGGAGGAACTGCACATCCGCCACGTCCTGGAGCGCGAGGTGAAGCGCGAGACCGTGCCGCTGCGCAGCCAGCGCGCCACGGTGGAGCGGCGCGACGCGTCGGGCCGCTTCGTGGCGGCCGAGCCGGAGTAGACCGGCTCCGAAGCTCCGTCAGGCCCCCACGGCCGCCGCGTAGTCTTCGAGCAGCGCGCGGCTGATGTTGCCCGGGGTGAAGCGGTGGGGGCCGATCTCGCTCACGGGCGTCACCTCGGCGCCCGTGCCGCAGATGAAGCACTCGTTGAAGCCGTCCAGCTCCTCCGGCATGATCCGCCGCTCGGCCACCGCGATGCCGCGCTCCCGCGCGAGGTCGATGACCGTGCGGCGCGTGATGCCGTCGAGGAAGCAGTCGGCGATCGGCGTGTGCAGCGTGCCGTCCCTGGTGAAGAAGACGTTGGCGCCCGTGCATTCGGCGACGCGCCCCTGCCAGTCGAGCATCAGGGCGTCGGCGTAGCCGCGGCGCTCGGCGCGGTGCTTGGAGATCGTGCAGATCATGTAGAGCCCGGCCGCCTTGGAGCGGCAGGGCGCGGTCTGGGGATCGGGCCGGCGGTAGTCCGCCATGTCGAGCCGGATGCCCTTCATCTTCTGCTCGACGTCGAACATGCTCGGCCAGTCCCAGCAGGCGATGGCGACGTGCACGGTGGCGTTCTGGGCCGCCACCGCCATCATCTCGGATCCGCGCCACGCGATCGGGCGCACGTAGACGTCCTTCGCGCCATTGGCGGCCAGCACGGCCCGCTTGGCGGCGTCGAGCTCCTCGACCGAATAGGGGATCTCGAAGTCGAGCAGCTCCGCCGAGATGCGGAAGCGCTCGGAATGCTCGGTCGACTTGAAGATGGTGCCTCCGTAGGCCCGCTCGCCCTCGAACACCGCCGACCCGTAGTGCAGCCCGTGGCTGAGGACGTGGAGCTGCGCGTCCTTCCAGGGCACGAGCACGCCGTCCATCCAGATGGTGCCGTCGCGCTGGTCGAAGGGCAGGATGGACATGGCGAGGCTCCCGTTCCACTATCGTCGGCGCCGCGGCGCCTGAATCCATCGTCCGGCGCGAGGGCGCCCGGGGCGATGTCTTGGGGATTCGGCGCTCCGCCCCGTCGCCGCGCCCCCGTCCGGGCGGCACTGCGACGGCGGACCTTCGGGGTCGCGCCGCGTGCTTGACGGTTAGCGAGCGGCCTGAGATATGTCAACAATGCTGACGTACTCTGCGGCGCCGGGGCTGGCCCTTGGCTGATCCGGCGATTCCGACGGTGGCGCTGCCCGGCGAGGAGCGGCGCGAGGCGGCGCGCCCCGGCGCGGAGCTGCCCCCGCTCTTCGACCTCATCGAGCTCATGTTCTTCGCCTACCGCGACTTCACGGCCGATGCCGACCGGCGGCTGGAGGGCCTCGGCTTCGGCCGGGCGCATCACCGCGTGCTGCATTTCGTCTACCGCCACCCCGGCCTCACGGTGGCGGCGCTGCTCGACATCTTGAAGATCACCAAGCAGAGCCTCAACCGCGTCATGAAGGAGCTGATCGGCGGCGGCTTCATCGAGGTCCGCACGGGGATGGACGACCGCCGCCGCCGCCTGCTCCACGCCACCCCCGCGGGCGCCCGCCTGGCGCTCGACCTCGCCCACCTCCATTCCGAGCGCTTCGCCCGCGCTCTGGCGCCCCTGCCGCCGGACGCGCATCCGCAGGCCGCGCGCTTCCTCCTGGGCATGATCGACGAGGGCGAGCGCGTGCGGGTGATGGACCTCGTCTGGGGCGCGCCGCCGCCGGACCCGGGGGAGCGGCGCGATCCGCCCGGCGACGTGCCGCGGGAGCATGCGGCGTGAACGGCCCGCCGCCCGAAGCCGCGACCCAGGCCGCGACCCAAGCCGCGACCCAGGCCGAGCGGCCCGCGCCCCTGGCGGACGACGCCGCGCACCTGCTGCTGGTCGATGACGACCGGCGCATCCGCGAGCTGCTGTCGCGCGTGCTGGGCAAGAACGGCTACCGCGTCACCCTGGCGGCGACGGCCGCGGAGGCGCGCACGCAGCTCCGCACCTTCGCCTTCGACCTGCTGATCCTCGACGTGATGATGCCGGGCGAGACCGGCATCGCCCTCGCGGCCGACGTGCGCCAGACCTCGGAGGTGCCGATCCTGATGCTGACGGCGCTCGACGAGGCGGACGACCGCGTGCGCGGCCTCGAAGCCGGGGCCGACGACTACCTCGCCAAGCCCTACGAGCCGCGCGAGCTGCTGCTGCGCATCGCCTCCATCCTGCGCCGCGCGGCGCCCCGCGCGCCCAAGCCCGACGGCACGGCGCGCTTCGGCCCCTTCGCGTTCCACGCCGAGCGGGGCGAGCTGCGGCAGGGCGACGAGACGGTCCGCATCAGCGACCGCGAGCGCGACATGCTGGCCATGCTGAGCGCCGCCGCGGGCGCCACCGTGTCGCGCGAGGACCTCGCGGCCGCGGCCCAGGGCGGCGGGGCCGGCAACGAGCGCACGGTGGACGTCCAGGTCAACCGGCTGCGGCGCAAGATCGAGGTGGACCCGGCCAACCCGGCCTACCTTCAAACCGTGCGAGGGCTGGGCTATCGCCTCCTCCTCGATCCGTGACCTCCGGCCCACCCGCTTCTCGGGCGAGGAGGCGGCGCCCGCGGCGCGCACCGCCGCGGCACCCGGCGTGCCGGACGCCCCGGGGCCGCTCGTCCGGCGGCGGCCCCCGTGGTTCCGGGCGATGCGGCTCGTCGCCGACGCCCTGCCGAAGCGGCTCTACTCGCGGGCGCTGCTCATCCTCATCATCCCGATGGTGCTGCTCCAGTGCGTCATCGCGTATTTCTTCATGGAGCGGCACTGGCAGTCCGTCACCTTCCGCCTGAGCCAGGCGCTCGTCCAGGACATCGCCGCCACCATCGACCTCTACCGGGGCCTGCCGCCCGGCGAAGACACGGAGGCCTTGGAGCGGATCGACTCCAACCGGCTCGGGCTCGACGTCGACTTCCTGCCGCCCCAGCCGCTCCCCCCGGCCCTGCCGAAGCCCTTCCTCCAGTTGCTCGACCGCTCGCTGTCGGTCGAGATCCGCAAGCAGATCGGCCTGCCCTTCTGGATCGACACGGTGGGGCGCTCGAACTTCATCGAGATCCGCATCCAGCTCGATTCGGCGGTGCTGCGCGTCGTCGCCCGGCGCTCGGCCGCCTACGCGTCGAACTCCTACATCTTCATCCTGTGGATGGTGGGCACCTCGGCGGTGCTGATCGTCATCGCCACGGCCTTCCTGCGCAACCAGATCCGGCCGATCCTGCGCCTGGCGGTGGCGGCCGAGAACCTCGGCAAGGGGCGGCTGATCGAGTACCGGCCGAACGGGGCCGCCGAGGTGCGGCGCGCCGGCTACGCCTTCCTGGAGATGCGGCGGCGCATCGAGCGCGCCGTCGAGCAGCGCACCACCATGCTGAACGGCGTCAGCCACGACCTGCGCACCGTGCTGACGCGCTTCAAGCTGTCGCTCGAACTCATCGACGACGGCCCCGACGCCGAGGCCATGCACCGCGACATCGACGAGATGGGCCGCATGCTGGAGGCCTATCTGGCCTTCGCGCGCGGCGACGGGGGCGAGGCCTCGGTCATGACCGACATGCGGGGGCTGCTCGAGGAGCTGAAATCGGACGCCGAGCGCCATGGCCACCCCACCGCCGTCGCGGTGTCGGGCGAGACCGGCGTCATCGTGCGGCCGGACAGCCTCAAGCGCTGCCTGTCGAACCTCGTCGGCAACGCCCAGCGCCACGGCGCGCGGATCGAGATCGTGGCGCGGCGCGACGACCGCTTCTTCACCATTCACGTCGACGACGACGGGCCGGGCATCCCGGCCGACAAGCGCGAGGACGTGTTCCGCCCCTTCTACCGGCTCGACGCCGCCCGCAACCAGGACCAGGGCGGCACCGGCCTCGGCCTCGCCATCGCGCGCGACATCGCCCGCTCCCACGGCGGCGACATCCAGCTCGGGGTGAGCCCGATCGGCGGCCTGCGCGCGACCGTGCGGCTGCCGGTGTGATGCGGCGCCCGCGCGGTCAGCTCCTATCACCCGCTCGTCCTCACGCATGCGGGGACCCAGCGCGAAGACGCCCGGCCGAAGGCCGCCCTGATCCTGCGACCGAACGACGAGCGGCACGCGAGGGCGTTCCGTCGGCCTTCGGCCGCCTTTTTGCGCTGGCTCCTCGCCGGCGCGGGGAGGAGCGGTGGAGGGCAGAAACCATCCGGATATCGTATGAAGGCGCCGCTCCCAAGCGCTGGATCACCGCCCTGACACTGGGACCGGCCCTCCGTTCACAGCGTCGGGATCGGCTCGCTCGCCAGGATGTCGCGCGCCATCCCGTTCACCACCCCGGGCGGCAGGTCGAGGCCGCCGAGCTTCCAGGTCAGGCCCACGAGGTGCATGTGGACGCCGTACTGGTCGTCGGCGCCGCGGCCGCCGTCGATCGGGATGACGAAGTCCCGGACCTGGTCGAAGTAGGAACCCGTCACGGCCGACAGGATGTGGTCGTCGAGCAGCGTGGCGAAGTTCGGCAGGTCGCCCCGCACCGCCACGGTCCTGTCGCCCAGCTTCACCTGGTTGACCCGCCCCGCCGACAGCAGCGCCATGACGTTGTCGGGCGTGAGGAGCTGCGCCACGTAGGGGTCCGCCACCGTGGTGACGGCGGCGCCCGCGAAGCTGCGGCTGAACGCGCCCATCTTCTTGCCCTTGCCTGTCACGTCGAGGTAGGCCGTGGCGATCTGCCGGGACAGCGACCGGCGCAGGGCGTCCACGTCGACGCGGTCGAACACCTGCGCGGCATCCCCGCCCCGGGCCGCGCCGGCGAGCTGCGCGGCCCCCACCAGGGGCCAGGCCCAGTAGGCGAGGCCGAGCACCACGATCGCCCCCCCGATCTTCAACCACCGCCGCATCGGGCCGTTCTCCTCGCCGACGGGCTCCCACGGAGATCGGTGCTGCGACCGAGGCGGCGCTCCCCTCTGGGGCGACCGCAAAGGTCGAAGCCCTGATCTCCCTCGGGTCCCGGCCTGCCGCCTCCTCGCGCAAAGGTGTGGAGGAAACATGGCCGGCGGCCGGGAGCGGCCGGGCGGTCCCCGGACCGAGGGCGGCGCGACGGCTTCGCGTCAGCCTAGCTCCGGGGGGTCTTGGCCTCCAGTTGCTCCATCAGGGCGAGGAAGCGGTCCGGGATCGGCTGCTTGACGACGTCGTCGTAGACCGCGCGCAACTGTCTCCCGATATAGGCCTGCACGTCCGCCGCGCCGGGCCTGTCGCCGTCCGGGGTGTCGGACGCGCCCGGAACCCTCGCGTCGGGCTCGGACACGGCGGCAGGCTCCTGATCTGACAGCATGGGAGGCTCGCTCGGTTTGTCTCGGTTCATCGTCGGTCCAATCGCACTCGCCAGCGTCGCGCCGCAGCTTGCGATCCGGCAGCCCGCAGATTAGTGTCAGCGCCGCCGCAGAGTCGCCGCCCGCGAGGCCGTGCGACTGTCGCCGCTTGAGAACGCCGCGCCGAATTTAATGTTCCGACTCTGGAAACTCTTTTCGCCCTCGCGCGTTATCCTGCGCAGCATTGTGTTCCGCGTGGATAGACTGAGGATAGAATGTCGATTTCACAGGCGATCGCCCCGCATCTACCGCAGTTGCGCCGCTTCGCGCGGGCTCTGACGGGGAGCCAGAAGGGCGGCGATGCCTATGTCGTCGAGACGCTCGAGGCCATCGTGGCCGATCCCGGCAACCTCGATGCCGGCGCCGACGTGCGCTGCAGCCTCTACAAGCTCTTCCTCAAGCTGTGGAACTCCGTCGCGGTCAACACGGCGACGGACGCCGCCGGCACATCGGCCGAGGAGGTCGGCACCAGCCGGCGCCTCGAAGCCATCTCGCTCATGCCGCGCGTGGCGCTGCTGCTCACCGCCCTCGAAGGCTTCGACATCAACGAGGTGGCCCGCACGCTCGACTGCCCGGTCGACCGGGCGAAGGCGCTGCTCGAGACCGCCAACAGCGAGATCGCCGAGCAGATCTCGACCGACGTGCTGATCATCGAGGACGAGCCGCTCATCGCGCTCGACCTGCAGAACGTGGTCGAGGACCTCGGCCACAAGGTGGTGGACGTGGCCCGCACGCACCGCGAGGCCCTGAAGGCCGTGCAGCACCACCAGCCGGGCCTGATCCTGGCCGACATCCAGCTCGCGGACGGCAGCTCGGGCCTCGAAGCCGTGAACGAGATCCTCGGCGCCTTCGAGGTCCCGGTGATCTTCATCACGGCCTATCCCGAGCGCTTCCTCACTGGCGCGCCCCCCGAGCCGGCCTTCCTGATCGCCAAGCCCTTCTCGGTCGAGACCCTGCGCGCCGTCATCAGCCAGGTGCTGTTCTTCGACCGCAAATCCCACCGCCGCTCGTCCGCCGCCGCGGCCTCCGCCCGCGCCTGAGGGTCTTCCCGCCTCGCGAGGGGAGGGCGCCGCAGCCGGGACGGCCGGCGGCTCGCCATGCCGTCTTCTCCACGAGCCAAGTCGTCCACAAGCTAGGTCGCGTTTTCCGCAGGCATGTCGGGCCGGGGCGGGTCGCGCCTCGTTCTTTCCGCCGAGTCTTGGGTCTATAGTCGTCGGGAGGGCTGATTCGACCGCGATCCACCGCCGTGCCCACCGGGCCGGCGCCACGGCCGGATGCAGGAGGAGAGCGTGGGGCAAGGCTCCGCCGCGATCCTCGCAGCCCAAAGCACGATGAGCCCCCGCATGTCGCTTCTCCCCTTCGAACCCAGCCGCGCCGAACATCCCGTGGATGTGGTGGAACGACTGGCCTCCATGCGCGAATGGTCGTTCGACCGCGAGGACGAGGACGAGATCTCCATCTCGGTCGAGGGCACGGCGGCGGACTACCACGTCGCCTTCACCTGGCTGTCCGACCTCGAAGCCCTGCACGTGGGCTGCGCCTTCGACCTCAAGGTGCCGGAGCGGCGCCGGGTCGAGATCCAGACGCTGGTCGCCATGATCAACGAGCAGCTCTGGATCGGCCACTTCGACCTGTGGAACAAGGAGAGCGTGGTGATGTTCCGCCACTCCCTCCTCATGGCGGGCGGCGCCGACCCGGACGGCCGCCAGTGCGAGGCCATCCTCAAGATGGCCGTCACGGCCTGCGACCGCTATTTCCAGGCGTTTCAATTCGTGCTCTGGGCCGGCAAACCGGCCCGCGAGGCCCTCGACGGGGCCATGTTCGAGACCCAGGGCGAGGCGTGAGTCCGGGGCTGGCGGAGGCGGGACCTTGAACGCGGCCGAGGATGCCGCGGGGACCGGCACGATCCTCCTGGTGGGGGCCGGGCGCATGGGCGGCGCCCTGCTCGAAGGCTGGCTCGCCCGCGGGGTCGCGGGGTCGCGCATCGCGGTGCTGGACCCGTCGCCCTCCGCGGCGATCGCGGCGCTCTGCCGCGACCGGGACGTGGCGCTGAACCCCGGCGCCGCGTCGCCCGTCGACACGCTGATGCTCGCCGTCAAGCCCCAGATGCTCGACGCCACCGCCCCCGCCGTCGAGCCCTGGGCCGGGCCGGGCACAGCCGTGGTCTCGATCCTGGCGGGCCGGACCCTGGCGGGCGTCGCGGCGCACTTCCCCCGCGCGGCCGGCGTGGTCCGGGCCATGCCGAACCTCCCGGCCTCGGTCGGCCGCGGCATCACCGGCTTGGCGTCGGACGGGCGCCTGTCGGAGGCCGCGCTCGGCCGCGTCGTGGGCTGGCTCGGCGCCGTGGGCCGCGTCGAACGGCTGTCGCGCGAGGACGAGATCGACATGGTGACGGCCGTGTCGGGCTCGGGACCCGCCTACGTGTTCCTGCTGGCCGAGGCGCTGGCGCGGGCGGGCGAACGGCTCGGCCTGCCGCCCGACCTCGCGGCCCGGCTCGGCCGCGCCACGGTCGAGGGCGCGGGCGAGCTGCTGCACCGCGACCCAGACGCGGCGCCCGCCGCCTTGCGCCGGAACGTCACCTCGCCGGGCGGCACCACGGCCGCGGCCCTGGCGGTGCTGATGGCCGACGACGCGCTCGGGCCGCTGCTCGACCGCGCCGTGGAGGCGGCCTTCCGCCGGGCGAAGGAGCTGTCGAGCTGACGGCCGCGTCGATCCAAGTCCCGAAGGCCCCGCGCAGTCCGCCGTGAGGGGAGGATGTCGTGGGCACCGACACGAGGCTGGCGGCCCGACCCGGGCGGGTGGATCATGCGTCCGGGTCGGACCACGGGGCACGGGAGCGACGTCCTGCGATGCGGAAACGAACGATCATCGCCGTCGCCGCGCTCGCCGCCCTGGCGTCGGCGCCCGTCCCGGCCCCGGCGGCTCCGGCCGCACCGCCCCCCGACGCCGCCGCCGAGCCCGATCCCCTCAGAGCCGCCTTCGAGGCCCTGCCGGAGGCCGAGCGCCGCGCGGTCCAGGACGCCCTGGTCTGGACCGGCGACTTCAACGGCGCGGTGGCGGGCAGCTACGGGCCGCGCACCCGCGGCGCCCTGCTGGCCCACGCGAAGCGCGCCGGCATCGCGCCCGGCGGCGCGATCGATGCCCCCGCCCGTGCCGGGCTCCTCGCCGAAGCGCAGGCCGCCCGCCGCGCCGTCGGCTTCGCGATGCTGCGCGATCCCCGGGCCGGCGTGGCGATCGGCCTGCCCCTGAAGCTCCTGCCCACGCGCTCGACGCTGCCCGCCGGCACCCGATACGCGGCGGCGGACGACGGGCCCGTGGCGGAGACCTCCGGGCGGGCCGCGGGGCCGGAGGGGTTGGCAGATGTCCTGGCGCGGCTGACGCGCGACGCGCCGGGCCGGCGCGTCACCTACAGGCTGTCCAAGCCCGACGTCGTCGTGGTGTCGGGGGAGGCCGCCGACCGCAAGTTCTACAGCCGTTACGCGCTGGGCGTGGCGCCCGGCGGCGGGAGCGTGCTGCGCGGCTTCACGCTATCCTATCCGAAGGAGGCCGCCGACCTGGACCGGATCGCGCTGGCGGTCGCGGCCTCGTTCGACCCCTTCCCGGCCGTCGAAGCCCCGGCGCCTCCGGCCCCGACGCCGCCGCCGCGGGCGGTTCCGCCGCCCGCCGTCCTGTCGGGGGCGGCGGTGCTGGTGGGGCCGGGCCTCGCCCTGACGCGCTCCGACGCCGCGCGCTGCGAGGGCGCCGAGGCGGGCGGCGCGCCCGCGCGCTGGCTGCGCCAGGATCCCGCCACGGGCCTCGCCCTCCTGGCCCTGCCGGGGCACGCCGAAGCTTCGCCGGTCGCGCTCTCGTCCGGGGACGAGCCCGCGCGGCTCGCGCTGTTCCCCGTCCCGGCCGAGGATCCCGCGGCCGCGCCGGTGCTGTCGGTCGCGGGCGTGGCGGGGGAGGCGCCGGGCTCCGTCCGCGCGCCGCTGCAGGGCGCCGACGCCGGCGCGGTCCTGCTCGACGGGGCCGGGGCGCTGGCCGGCCTCACGGCGGGGCGGGGCGAGGCCGGCATGAGGATCGGCGGCGTCGTGGCCGAGACCCGCTACGGGGTAGCCGGCGCCGGCGGCATCGCGGCCTTCCTGCGCGACGCCGCGGTGCCGACGGTCCCGGCCGCGGGCGGCGCCCTCCCGCCCGGCGAGGCCGCGGCGCGCTGGCGGCCGGCGATCCTGCCGCTGCGCTGCCGCGCGAAGCCCGTGGCCTCCGCCGCGCCCTGAACGCCTGCCGTCAGAACGTCACGACCGAGCGGATCGACTTGCCCTCGTGCATCAGGTCGAAGGCGTCGTTGATCTTCTCCAGCGGCATGGTGTGGGTGATCAGGTCGTCGATGTTGATCTTGCCCTCCATGTACC
>CAXTBR010000047.1:0-37513 GCA_964242785.1 uncultured Lichenihabitans sp.
CTGTTTTCCCCCCACCCTCCCTCATCCTGAGCAAGGGTCCGAAGGACCCGTGTCGAAGGACGCAGGCGCCCTTCGCTCAGCAGCGTGCCGGGTGTGCGTCCTTCGACACGGGCGCTCCGCGCCCTGCTCAGGATGAGGAGGGTGGGGCATTTCTCGCCTAAATGAGCGCCTATGCGCGCAGGCGGGGACCCAGCGCAACATGTCCGGCCGGAGGCCGATCCTCGATCTACAACCGCGCGGCGCGGGACGCGCGCTCTGAAATCGCATCAACACATCACTGAGGCTGGGCGTTGGCGCCCTTCTCCCCTCGGGGAGAAGGTGCCCGGCAGGGCGGATGAGGGGGATTCTACAGGGGGTGGATCCCCCTCATCCGGCGCTGCGCGCCACCTTCTCCCCGCTGGGGAGAAGGGCAACCCCCGCGGCGCCGATATGTGTGCCAACGCTAGATGCACGGGGACGAGCGGAGAGGGGGAGCGCTCGGACGGGGGCCGTGTGGCGCCGGCCTGGGGAGGGCCGGGTCAGCGCAGCGCGGCGGTGAGCGGGTTCGGCGCGGCCGCGGCGGGCGGGGGCGGCACCGTGACGAGCGCGTCCGGGATGGCCCAGCCGTGCGGCGCCGGGCCGCCGCGCGCCCAATCCAGCAGCTCCACCGTGTGGACGACCGGGATCGCCGTGCCGATGCCGATCTGCGTCATGCAGCCGATGTTGCCGGCCGCCACCGCCACGGGGGCGATCCTGTCGATGTTGGCGACCTTGCGGGCGCGGAGCTGATCGGCGATCTCGGGCTGGAGCAGGTTGTAGGTGCCGGCCGAGCCGCAGCAGATGTGCCCCTCCGGCACGTCCCGCACCGCGAAGCCGGCCTCCCTGAGGAGCCGCTTCGGCAGGTCGGTGATCTTCTGCCCGTGCTGCATCGAGCAGGCGGAATGGTAGGCCAGCGGGCCCTTCAGCGTCCGCACCGGAGGGTCGAGCGCCAGCGTGCCGAGGTATTCCGTCACGTCCTTGGCCAGGGCGGCGACGCGCGCCGCCCTGACGGCGTAGGCGGGGTCCTCGCGCAGCATGAAGCCGTAGTCCTTCACGGTGGTGCCGCAGCCCGACGTGGTGACGAGGATGGCGTCGAGCCCCTCGCCCTCGATCTCCCGCATCCAGGCGTCGATGTTGGCCCTGGCGTAGCCCAGGGCCTCGTGCTCCCGGCCCATGTGATGCACGAGGGCGCCGCAGCACCCCTCGCCCTTCGGCAGCACCACCTCGATGCCGTGGCGCCCGAGCAGGCGGATGGCGGATTCGTTGATGGTGGGGCGCAGCACCTGCTGGGCGCAGCCCGTCATCACGGCGACGCGGCCCCGCCGCGGCCCCGGGACGGGGTGCACCACGTCGCCGGGCCTGTGGCGGGCCTTGGGCAGCGGCCCCGTCGGCGACAGGCGCAGGCTCGCCGCGAGCCGGGCGCCGATGCCCGGCACGCGCCCCAGCAGCGGGCCGAAGGGCCGCCCGAGCCGCGCCGCCATCAGCGCCGCGCGGAAGCGGCCGCGGTGCGGCAGCACGGCCGCGTAGAGGTCGCGCAGGCGCCGGTCGGCCTGCGGGCGCCGGTAGGTCCGGTCGATGTAGGCGCGGGCGTGGTCGACGAGGTGCATGTAGTGGACGCCCGACGGGCAGGTCGTCATGCAGGACAGGCAGGACAGGCAGCGGTCGACGTGCTTCACCACCGCGGGGCTGGCCGGCCTGCCGCCCTCCAGCATGTCCTTGATGAGGTAGATGCGCCCCCGCGGGGAGTCGAGCTCGTCGCCGAGCAGCAGGTAGGTCGGGCAGGTCGCGGTGCAGAAACCGCAATGCACGCAGGTGCGCAGGATCTTCTCCGACTCCCGCGTCTGCGCGTCGGCGAGCTGATCGGGGGCGAAGCGGGTCTGCATGGCGCGGCGCTCGTCTCGGGCGGGAACATGTCGCTGTCGTCCCGGCAGGCTAGCCCCGGATGCGCGCCGACCCAAGGGCCTTGCGCGCGGCATCTCGGCTCCCGGCGGCGCGGGCGGCGTCGGGGGAGACGGAAACCCGAGCTACACTTATGACGCATGGGCGCGCGCGGCTCGCGGTTGCGCGCCCTCCGCCGATGTGTTTTTGAAGGGATGCGAGCCGGCCGGCGGCCTCCTCCGAGGCGGGCGCGGGTGCGCCGCCCCGGCACAGCATCGGGCGCGGCGATGCGGGAGTGGCGAGTCGATGCGACAGAACGGTGTGGTTCGGGCCTGCGCGGCGGCGTCCCCGCTGCTCCTCGCCCTCGGCGCCTGCGGCGTGGCCCGCGCGGCCGACGGCATCGGCCACCCCGAGCCGGGCCAGATCGGCTTCCAGGTCGGCGTCACCGACATCGCCCGCAACATCCACGGCTTCTACGACAACCTGCTGTTCCCCATCATCACGGCGATCAGCCTTTTCGTGCTGGTGCTGCTCGGCATCTGCATCTTCCGCTTCAACGAGAAGGCCAACCCGGTCCCCTCCAAGACCACCCACAACACGCTGCTGGAGGTGGCCTGGACGATCGTGCCGGTGCTGATCCTGGTGGTGATCGCCATCCCCTCGTTCCGCCTCCTGACGAAGCAGCTCGAACTGCCCAAGCCCGACATCACCATCAAGGCCACCGGCAAGCAGTGGTACTGGTCCTACGACTATCCCAAGGACCAGGAGGGCGGCTTCGGCTTCGACTCCACGCGCCTCGAGGACAAGGACCTGAAGCCCGGCGACATCCACCTCCTGTCGGTGGACAACGAGGCCGTGGTGCCGGTGAACAAGAACATCCAGGTCAACGTCATCGGCGCCGACGTGATCCACGGCTTCATCGTGCAGTCGCTCGGCGTCCGCATCGACGCCGTGCCGGGCCGCCTCAACTCGACGTGGTTCCGGGCCGACCGCGAGGGGATCTACTACGGCCAGTGCTCCAAGCTCTGCGGCAAGGACCACGCCTACATGCCCATCGCGATCCGGGTCGTCAGCCAGCCCGAATACGAGGCCTGGCTCCAGGACGCCAAGAAGAGATACGCCGACAACGGCGGGACGCCGCTGAAGCTCGCCGACGCCACGCCTGCCGCGCGGCAGTGATCCCCCGACCCCGCCGAGCCTGAGGACACCCATGGCCACGACCGCAACCGCCACCCACGGGGATGACCACGCCATCCCGCACGGCTGGCGCCGCTACCTGTATTCGACGAACCACAAGGACATCGGCACCCTCTACCTCATCTTCGCGATCTTCGCGGGATGCGTGGGCACCGCCATGTCGGTGATGATCCGCCTGCAGCTCATGAACCCCGACTGGCACTTCATGGGGCACATGGCGCAGCTCGTCGGGCAGGCCGACGCCTCCAACATGATCGACGCCGGCAAGAACCTCTACAACGTGCACATCACCATGCACGGGCTGATCATGATCTTCTTCATGGTCATGCCGGCGCTGATCGGCGGCTTCGGCAACTGGTTCGTGCCCATCATGATCGGGGCGCCCGACATGGCGTTCCCGCGCATGAACAACATCTCGTTCTGGCTGCTGCCCTTCTCCTTCCTGCTGCTGATCATCTCCATGCAGATGGAGGGCGCGCCCGGCATGTACGGGTTCGGCGGCGGCTGGGTCATGTATCCGCCGCTCTCCTCCAACGTCGGCCACCCCGGCCCCGCCATGGACTTTATCATCCTGGCGCTGCACCTCGCCGGCGCCTCGTCGATCCTCGGCGCCATCAACTTCATCACCACCATCTTCAACATGCGCGCGCCGGGCATGACGCTGCACAAGATGCCGCTCTTCGCCTGGTCGGTGCTGGTGACGGCCTTCCTCCTGGTCCTGTCGCTGCCGGTCCTGGCCGGCGCCATCACCATGCTGCTGACGGACCGCAACTTCGGCACGGCCTTCTTCGACCCGGCGAACGGCGGCGACCCGCTGCTGTTCCAGCACCTGTTCTGGTTCTTCGGCCACCCCGAGGTCTACATCCTGATCCTGCCCGGCTTCGGCATCGTCAGCCACATCGTGTCGACCTTCTCCCGCAAGCCCATCTTCGGCTATCTCGGCATGGCCTACGCCATGGTGGCGATCGGCGTCGTGGGCTTCGTGGTCTGGGCCCACCACATGTACACGGTGGGCATGTCGCTCGACACGCAGCGCTACTTCGTCTTCGCCACGCTGGTGATCGCGGTGCCGACCGGCATCAAGATCTTCTCCTGGATCGCCACGATGTGGGGCGGCTCGATCTCCTTCAAGACCCCCATGCTCTGGGCGGTCGGCTTCATCTTCCTGTTCACGGTCGGCGGCGTGACGGGCGTCGTGCTGGCCAACGCCGGCGTCGACCGGGCGCTGCACGAGACCTACTACGTCGTGGCACATTTCCACTACGTGCTGTCGCTCGGCGCCGTCTTCGCGCTCTTCGCCGGCTTCTACTACTGGTTCCCGAAGATGTCGGGCTACATGTACAATGAGAGACTCGGGAAGATCCATTTCTGGATCATGTTCGTGGGCGTCAACGTGACGTTCTTCCCGCAGCACTTCCTCGGCCTCGCCGGCATGCCGCGTCGCTATGTCGACTATCCGGCCGCCTACGCGCTGTGGAACGAAGTCTCGTCGGTCGGGGCGATCGCCTCGGGCCTGTCGGTGTTCCTGTTCATCTACATCGTCTACGAGGCCTTCGCCATGAAGCGCGTCGCGGGCGACAACCCGTGGGGCGTCGGCGCCACGACCCTGGAATGGACGCTGTCGTCGCCCCCGCCCTTCCACCAGTTCGAGACCCTGCCCCGCATCACCGGCGCGGCGGACCACTGAGACGAACCCCAGGGCGGCCGCGAGGGCCGCCCTGATCGATTGAGGGATGCCCGGCTTGACCTTCACCGTGGAGGGCCGGCCGTCCCCGGATGGATCCCTGACCGCATGACCATGCTGACCGAGACGGCCGGCCGACCCGAGGGGGCCTTCGCGGGGTCCCTCGCCCTGCCGGGCGACTATTGGGAGTTGCTGAAGCCCCGCGTGATGTCGCTGGTGATCTTCACCGCGCTCACCGGCCTCGTGGCGGCGCCGGGCCACGTCAACCTCGTGGTGGCGCTGGTGAGCCTGCTGGCCACCGCCGTGGGGGCCGGCGCCTCGGGGGCGCTCAACATGGCGTATGAGGCCGACATCGACGCCGTGATGAGGCGCACGAGCCGCCGCCCCATCCCCTCGGGCCGCGTCACCTCGGCCGAAGCCTACGTCTTCGGCGGCGTGCTGGCGGCCCTCTCGGTCATGCTGGTCGGCCTCGCGGCCAACCTCCTGTCGGCGGCGCTGCTGGCCTTCACCATCGTGTTCTACGCGCTGGTCTACACGGTGTGGCTGAAGCGCTCGACGCCGCAGAACATCGTCATCGGCGGCGCCGCGGGCGCCCTGCCCCCGATGATCGGCTATTCGATCGTCACCAACAGCGTCACGCTCGACAGCCTCATCCTCTTCGCCATCATCTTCGTCTGGACCCCGCCGCACTTCTGGGCGCTGGCGCTCGTCAAGTCGGAGGACTACGCCCGGGCCGGCATCCCCATGATGCCCAACAGCAAGGGCACGGCCCGCACGCGCCTCGAGATCCTCCTCTACACGCTGGTGCTGGCGCCGCTCGCCGTGACCCCCTGGCTGACGGGGCTCGGCGGGGCGATCTACGGCGGGGTGTCGGTCGGCGCCGGCGCCGTGATGGTGGCCCTGGCTTTGCGCTGCTACCGGGTCCGCGTCGGGCCGGCGGCCGACAAGGCCGCCATGAACCTCTTCGCCTTCTCGATCCTCTACCTGTTCCTGCTCTTCGCCGTGCTCCTGGCCGAACGCGGCCTGGCCCTCGCCACCCATCTCGGCTGGTGACGCCCATGGCGCGGCGCGAGGATCCCGCGGGCGTCGTCCTGTCGCCCGCCCAGCAGCGGAGCCGCCGCGCCCGCAACGTGGCGATCGGCATCGCCATCGGCCTGCTGGTGCTGCTGGTCTACGCCCTGACCATCGCCAAGCTCGGCTCGCACGTCGGCGACCGGGCGTTATAGCGTGACCGACCCCAACGCCGTCCCCCGCGCCGCCCACCACCGCCGCACCGCCCTGGCGGTGCTGACGGCGGTGGCCGTGATGGTGGGGCTCTCCTACGCGGCCGTGCCGCTCTACCGCGTCTTCTGCCGCGCCACCGGCTACGGCGGCACGCCGCGCGTGGCGGCGGCCGGCACCGAGGCGCGCGGCAGCCGGACCATCGCGGTGCGCTTCGACGCCAACGTGGCGCCGGGCCTGCCCTGGCGCTTCGAGCCCGAGACGGCCGAAATGCCGGTCCGCACCGGGCAGACCGTGACGGTGTTCTTCAAGGTGCGCAACATGGCGGGGCGCGACACCGCCGCCAACGCGCAATACAACATCACGCCCGACGTCGGCGGCTTCTACTTCAACAAGATCGCCTGCTTCTGCTTCGACGAGCAGCGCCTCGGCCCCGACGAGACGGCCGAACTGCCCGTGGTGTTCTTCCTCGACCCCAAGCTGGAATCCGATCCCACGATGAAGGACGTCGACACGATGACGTTGAGCTACACGTTCTTCGCCGCGAAACCCACCAAGGCCGCCTCCGCCGGGACCGCCCCGAAGCTGTGACGGCGGCCCACGCGGGCGTTGCCGCCACGGCCGCGCCCGGCTATGCCTGAGACCGAGGATCGCGGGGACCCTCAGGACCCGCGGCGAGTGACGAGGCGGCCCGGCGCGGCCGTCGTCCCCCAGAGGAAGACGCGATGGCCGACGGACACGCCAAGCCGAACCACGATTACCATATCCTGCCGCTGAGCCCCTGGCCCTTCGTGGGTTCGCTCAGCGCCTTCGTGACGGCCGTCGGCGGCATCGCCTGGATGAAGCACCTGCCCCTGATGGGCGTGCAGATCGGCCCCTACGTGTTCGGCGCCGGCATGCTGGGCGTGCTCTACACCATGCTGTCCTGGTGGACTGACGTGGTGCACGAGGCGCAGGCCGGCGACCACACCCGCGTGGTGCAGATCTCGCTCCGCTACGGCATGATCCTGTTCATCGCCTCGGAGGTCATGTTCTTCGTGGCCTGGTTCTGGGCCTATTTCGACGTCAGCCTCTTCCCCGGCTTCGCGCGCCAGTTCCTGCGCACGGACTTCACGGGCGGCCACTGGCCGCCGAAGGGCGTCTCGACCATCGACGCCTTCCACCTGCCGCTGTTCAACACGCTGATCCTGCTCACCTCCGGCACCACCATCACCTGGGCGCACCACGCGATGCTCCAGAACGACCGCACGTCGCTCCGGAACGGCCTGATCCTCACGGTGCTGCTCGGCGTGCTCTTCACCGCCGTGCAGGTGCACGAATACATGGACGCGCCCTTCGCGTTCCACAACAACGTCTACGGCTCGACCTTCTTCATGGCCACGGGCTTCCACGGCTTCCACGTCATCATCGGCACGATCTTCCTGGCGATCTGCCTCATGCGGGCCTCGGCGGGCCAGTTCACGCCGCGGCGCCACCTCGGCTTCGAGTTCGCCGCCTGGTACTGGCACTTCGTCGACGTGGTGTGGCTGTTCCTGTTCGTCGCCATCTACGTCTGGGGATCCTGGGGCGTCGCCACCACGGGCGCGCCGGCCTGAGCTGAAGCCGGGCGGGGCCGCCGTGTCGATCCGGAGGAGCCGAGCCCATGGGGATCGAGGATTTCGCGCCCGTGTCGCCGGTCTCGGCGGCCCTGGGCAACCGCTGCCCGCACTGCGGCCAGGGCCGCCTGTTCCGCGGCTTCCTCGATCTCGCGCCCCGCTGCGACGTCTGCGGCCTCGACTACGGCTTCGCGGACGCGGGTGACGGCCCCGCCGTCTTCGTGTCCTTCGCGGCGCTGATCGTGGTGGTGGGGCTGGCCCTGCTGGTCGACGCCTATTACGAGCCGCCGATCTGGCTCCTCATGCTGGCCGTGCTCCCCGTGATCCTCCTGCTGTGCCTCGGCCTGCTGCGGCCCTGCAAGGCCGTGATGATCGGCCTGCAGTACCGCAACAAGGCCGAGCAGGGCAGGCTCGGCCCGTGACGGCCGGCGCGGCCCCGGCGGCGCGGCCCGGCCCCGCCTGGCGCGGCCTCGCGGCCCCGGCCCTGGCGACGCTGCTGATGGCGGGTTTCCTGGTCGGGCTCGGCCTGTGGCAGCTCCGGCGCCTCGCCTGGAAGGAGGGGTTGATCCGCGAGATCGACGAGCGCGTCCTCGCGGCGGCCGTCCCCCTGCCGCCGCGCGCGGACTGGGCGGGGCTGAGGATCGAGGACTACGCCTACCGCCGCGTGACGGCGACCGGCACCTTCGACCACGCGGGCGAGGTCCACGTCTTCCGGCCGCTCGGCGAGGCGCGCGGGCCGTTCCACGGCGTCGGCGACCTCGTGCTGACGCCCCTCCGCCTCGACGCGGGCGGCACCGTCATCGTCAACCGCGGCTTCGTGCCGGCCGACCGGGTCGATCCCGGCACGCGGGCACCGGGTCAGGTCGAGGGCCGCGTGACCGTCACGGGGCTGATGCGCGAGCCCGAGGCCCGCAACCCCTTCACGCCGGCCGACGACCCCACGCACGGCCAGTGGTTCACCCGCGACCCCGCGGCCATCGCGGCATGGCTCCACGTCGAGGACGCCGCGCCCTTCACGGTCGACCAGGACGCCGGCGGCGCCCCGGGCGGCCTGCCGCAGGGCGGCGAGACCGTGCTGGCCCTGCCGAACGACCACCTCTCCTACGCCCTCACCTGGTTCGGCCTCGCGGTCGGCCTGCTCGGCGTCTTCGCGGCCTACGCGGCGCGGCGGCTCCGGGCGGGGTGAGGCGACGCCATCACGGATGGCGATGGATCGGGTCGACCCAGTAGACGGCCTCGGGCCTCTCCACGGGCTCGACGTCCGTGATGTTGACCACCACGGCCTCGTTGTCGGAGCGCACCAGCACGCATTCGAGCGGCTGGTCGGGGTCGGCGTTGATCTCCTGGTGGGGCACGTAGGGCGGCACGAAGATGAAGTCGCCGGGCTCGGCCTCGGCGACATATTCCAGCCGCTCGCCCCAGCGCATCCGCGCCCGGCCCCGCACCACGTAGATCACGCTCTCCAGCGCGCCGTGGTGGTGCACGCCCGTCTTGGCGTCGGGCTCGATCCGCACCGTGCCGGCCCAGATCCTCTGGGCGCCGACGCGGGCATGGTCGATCGCGGCCTGGCGCAGCATGCCCGGGGTCTGCGGCGTGTTGGCGTCGAGCCGGTCGCCCTTGATGACGCGGATCCCGTCGTGCTTCCAGCGGGCCTCGCCGTGGTCCTGGCTCATCCGATCAGCTCCATCCGGTTCACGTCCACGAGGCCCCGGTCGGTGATCTTCAGGTGGGGGATCACCGGCAGCGGCAGGAAGGCCACCTGGAGGAAGGGCTCGGCCAGCGTCACCCCGAGGCCGAGGGCCGCGACCCGCAGCGGCAGCAGCGCGGCGTGGACGTCCTCGTGGGGGCGGTCGCTCATCAGCCCGGCCACCGGCAGCGGCAGGTCGGCCAGCACCGTGCCGCGCTCCACCACGGCGAAGCCCCCGCCGATGGTGCCGAGGTGGTTCACGGCCGCCGCCATGTCGGCGTCGTCGACACCGACGACGCAGATGTTGTGGCTGTCGTGGCCGACCGAGGACGCGATGGCGCCGCGCTTCAGGCCGAAGCCGTGCACGAAGCCGCGGGCGACGTTGCCGTTGCGCCCGTGCCGTTCGACCACGCAGACCTTGACGACGTCCTGGGCGACGTCGGGCCCGACCGCGCCCCCCGCCACCGGCAGGTCGAAGCTGAGGTGCTCGGTGATGATGCGGCCCGGCACGACCCCGATGACCGGCACCGTGCGCGTCGCCCCCTGCCCCGCCACCGCGAGGTCCGAGGCCGCGACCGCGCGGGCCCGCATGCTGTCGAGGCCGATGGGCACCACCGCGCCGCGCGCCGCGAACAGCGCCTCCTCGACCACGCGCCCCGCCGACACCACGTCCGACACGCGGCAAGTGTCGAGCGCGTCGATGAGGGCGATGTCGGCCCGGTAGCCCGGCGCCACCATGCCGCGGTCCGTGAGGCCGAAGGCGCGCGCGGCCGTCAGCGACGCCGCGCGATAGGCCGCGAGGGGCGGCACGCCGAGCCGGATCGCCGCGCGGATGATGCCGTCGATGTGGCCGCCCTCGGCGATGTCGAGCGGGTTGCGGTCGTCGGTGCAGAAGGCCAGGAAGGGCGAGGTGTCGACCGTGAGCAGCGGCGCCAGGGCCGCCAAGTCCTTCGACACCGACCCCTCGCGGATCAGCACCGTCATGCCCTTGCGGATCTTCTCCAGCGCCTCCTCGGCCCCCGTGGCCTCGTGGTCGGTGCGGATGCCGGCCGCCGCGTAGCCGTTGAGGTCGAGGCCGCGGACGAGCGGGGCGTGGCCGTCGATGGGACGGCCCGCGAAGGCTTCGAGCTTGGCGAGGCAGGCGGGGTCGCGGCCGAGCACGCCGGGGAAGTTCATGACCTCCGCCAGCCCGAGCACCTTGGGGTGGCGGGCGTAGCGGGCGAGGTCGGCGGCCCCAATCTCCGCCCCGGCGGTCTCCAGCGCCGTGGCGGGCACGCAACTCGAGAGTTGCACCCGCAGGTCCATGACGGTGCGCTCGGCGCAGGCGAGGAAATAGTCGAAGGCCGCGGTGCCGAGCACGTTGGCCATCTCATGCGGATCGCAGATCGCCGTCGTCACGCCGTGCGGCAGCACGCAGCGGTCGAACTCCAGCGGCGTCACCAGCGAGGATTCGACATGGAGGTGGGTGTCGATGAAGCCCGGCACGGCCACGCGCCCCGCCCCGTCGAGCACCCGCCGGCCCTCGTAGCGCCCGTAGGTGCCCACCACCGCGTCGCCGCAGACCGCCACGTCGGTGGGGACCAGGGCGCCTGTGACGAGGTCGAGCAGCCGCACGTCCCTGATCACGAGGTCGGCGGGCTCCAGGCTCCGCCCCTGGGCGATGCGCCGCGCGAGTGTCTCGGCCGATGCCGCCATTCCCGATGCTCCTGTGTCGCGCCGCAGCATGGGGCGGGGAGGCCGACGGGTAAAGGCCGGGGCGGTGGGGGGCGCCTCTCCAGGGCTCCGCCCCGGATCCGCCAAAGGGCGAGCCCTTCGGAAACCGGCACCACGGAATCCCCGAGCGCGGGCCGTCGCGTCTCAGAGTCTGTGGATGTATCGAACTTGTGCCTGAATGCCCTCTGAAAACATTGAGGAACTTCTACCTGTCTCGGGGCAGATGGGCATTCATTCACAAACTCTCAGAGTTTGTGAATGTATCGAGTTTGCTCCTGAATGCCCTCTGAAAACGTTGAGGAATTTCTCCTCGTTTTCGGCTAAAAGGGCATTCATTCACAAACTCTCAGTGCGCCGGGACGTCCTCGCCCTGCTCGACCGGCGCCTCGGCCTCGGCGGCGCCGTGGGCGGCGAGCAGCGGCGCGTCGGCCGGCGCGGGGGGCCTCACCCGCAGGTGCTCGACCTCGCCGCCGCGGCTGATCTGCTCCTTCGGCGTGGTCCAGGTGAAGGCGTCGAGCTTGCCCGAGGCGGGCGACACGGGCGCCCAACTGTCCGACACCAGGCCGTCCGCCACCCAGGCCGGGTCGCGCGGGGCGCGCTGCGCCCGCTGCAGCCATTCGAACAGCGCGCCGGTCTCGCCGTGCTCGGCCTCCTCGATCTCGGCCATGAGGCGGCACACCTTGGCGGTGGGGCGCGCGCCGCCCTCGGCCTCGACGAGCGGCTTCAGCGTGTCCCGGGCGCGGTCGAACTCCCGCGCCTCCAGGGAGGCGCGCGACACGGCCATCAGGCTCTCGGGGTCGCGCGGCGCGAGGCGCGCCAGGGTCTCGGCGCGGGCGAGGCGGTCGGCCGCCGAGTCGCCGGAGCGGACGCCGAGGTAGGCCTCGGCGAGGTCCGGGTGCGGCGTCGCCCCATAGGCGGTCTCGATCAGCTTCGAGGCGCGGCGGATGTCGCCCTTGCGGGTCAGCAGCCGGCCCGCCAGGGCCGCGGCCGGCACCAGCGTCGGCGCCAGCTTCAGGGCGCCCCGCAGGAGGCTCAGCGCCTCCTCGGGTTCGCGCTCGGCGATCTCGGCCGCGAGCGCGGTGTTCAGCACCGCGCGCTGGCGGTTGGCCGTGGCGCGGTCGATCAGCCGCCCGCCGAGGTTGCGGTCCACCGCCGTCAGCGCGCCCGACCAGTCGCCCCGCGCCGCGCGGTGCTCCAGCACGGCCTCGCCGGCCCAGGGCAGCGTCGCGGTCTTCAGGGCCTCCTCGGCATAGGCGTAGGCGGCCTCGGGGTCGTCGCGGCGCCGCGCCTCGATGTGCAGACCGCGCAGGCCGAGCGCGCGCGTCTCGGGGTGGTTCAGCATCTCGACGAAGCTCCGCTCCGCGGCGGCCGGATCGCCCGACATCTGCGCGGCCTGGGCCTTGAGCAGCAGCACCATGGGCTCGCGCCCGAGGAAGCGGTCGGCCTCGGCCGAATGGCGCAGCGCCGCCGCCTGATCGCCCGTGCCCACCGCCACCAAGCCGCGCGACAGCGCGGTGAGGCCGCGTTGCCGGCGGCGCGAGCGCGACGCCATCGACATCAGCGAGGGGATGGCGAAGACGAAGCGGATGACGCTCCACAGGACCGCCACCAGGGCGGCGCCGACCAGCAGCGCGATGGCGCCGACCAGGGTGGAGGTGGCGTATTCGCGCCCGCCGAAGGTCACCAGCACGGTGCCGGGGTGGTCGGCCATCCAGACCACGCCCAGCGCCAGCAGCACCACGACGGCGAAGTAGATCAGCACGCGTATCATGGATCGCCCACTTTCATATGGTCTCGCTCCGCATCGGCCCGGCAGGGGGAGCGAACGGGCTTCGCGTCGGCGGGGGCGCGGGGGCGCCCCTGGACGTCAGCTCTTGGTGCGGCCGAGGGTCGCGATGGAGCGGGCGACGAGATCCCGCGCCGCGCCCTCGGCGTCGCTCCGGCCGAGGGCCGCCGCGGCCCAGTCCTGCGACTTGTCCTGGCCGGCCTGGGGCAGCTTCGCCCAGGCGGCGAGCGCGCCCGGCACGTCGTCGGCGGCCAGCGCGCCGTCGATCTGCGACACGACCGCCGCGGGATCGTCGCCCCGCACGGCCCCGACGCGCCGCACCTGCACGAGGGCGCGGGCGCTGGCGGCGAAACGGTCGAGGGCGCTGCCGGCCTCGGCCGGCTTCACGGCCGCCAGGACGTCGCCCTCCACCGCCTCCCAGCGCTCCTTGAGGGACGCGAGGGTGGGGGCGCCCGTGGCGGCCAGCGGAGCCAGCTTGGCCAGGACCTCGGGCTCGGCGCCGAGTCCTTTCAGGGCGTCGAGGTCGGCCGCGTAGGGGCGCCCCTCCGCGACCGCGCGGCCGATCGACTGGCCGACCAGGGCGATCGGCGTGGCCTTGGCCTCGTCGGCGCTGCCCACGGCGCGGGCCTCCGTCGCCCGCGTCCCGTCCTTGGCGGCCGAGAGCCGGCCCTCGATGCCCGCGACCTTGTCGTCGAGCGCCGCGGCGGCCGTCTGGAGCGGGGCGAGGTCGACCTTCGGCAGGCTCGCCACCGTCGACCGGAGCCTGCCGGACTGCGCGGCCTCGTCGTTCAGCTTGGCTTCGAGCCCATTGCTGCGGCTCTCGAACCCGTTCATGCGGGCGTCGAAGCCGTTGATCCGGCCGTCCACGCCGTTGACCTTGGCGTCGAAGCCGTTGAGGCGGGCGTCGGCGCCGTTGACCTTGTCTTCGAGCGCCGTCAGCCGGCCGTCGAGGGCGCCGACCCGGGCGTCGACGGGCCCGAAATCGGGCGCCGCGGGCTTGGGCAGATCGGCCAGCGTCCGGGCGGTCGTGCTCTGGTCGCCCGACAGGGCGCCGAGGCGCGCGTCGAGCCCATCGACCCTGGCGGCCAGGGCCGCCAGCGCGCCGGCCGTCGCGGCCTCGTCCACCGGGGCGGCCGGGGCGGGCGCAGCCGCGGCCTTCTCGGCCGCGTCCTTGGCGTCCTGCGCCTGCTGCGCCACGGCGTCGAGCCGCGTCGTCAGGTCCGCCACGCCCTTGGCGAGGCCGGAGCGCTCCGCGTCGGCCGCGGTGGCGCGCTCGCCCATGGCCGCGACGCTGGACTGAAGCTGCGCGGGGTCGGGCCGCGCTTCGAGCGCCGCCACCTTGGTCCGCAGATCGGCGATCTCGTCGCGCCCGCTGCGCTGAGGCTCCGTGGCGAGGAGCCAGGCGAGGGCGCCGAGCAGGGCGAAGATGGACAGGCCGAGGAGCCACGGCACGGCGCCGCCGAAGCGGGCCGCGGGCGCGACGGGCGTCGCCGCGCGGGCGCCGAAGACCGGCGGGGCGGGCTTGTCGGCCGGCGCCGCGGCATGCGGCGGGGTCGGCGGAAGCGGCTCGCGCAGCGGCGTCGCGTCGTCGTGGTGGTCCGCCTCCTCGCCCGCCTTCGGCGCGTCGGCCGCCGGGACGGCGTCGGGCGGCGTCGCCTCGGCGGGGGCGGCCTCGATCTCGGCCTCGCGCGGGGAGGACTCCAGCTTCGCGGCGGCGTCGCGCACCGCGTTGCCGAACAGGACGGGTTCGGCGGTCTCCGGCGTCTCGGCCCGCTCCGCCTCGGCCGCGGTGGCGTCGGCGGCGGCCGGCATCGGGGCCGCGTCCTCGGGGACGGGTTCCGCGGGGGAGGTCACGTCGGTCGCCGAGGCATCGATGATGGGCGGCTCGCGCCGGCGCCTCACGTTGCGCGAGCGGAAGTCGTTCGGCCCACGGTTCCCGTTCTCCGCCATTCCCGCTTCCCTCACCGCATCCCGCCGCCCGCGACCCGCGTGCGCGAGGCCCGCACGCCGTCCCCGCGCTCGTCGGGTCAAACGCCCCGGCCGCGGTTTCGGCCCGCCCGGACGACATTTTTCCCCGGCGGCGGGCGGCGGGCTCGCCGGGGCGCTCGGTCTAGCCTGCTGCCGCCACCGGGTCAAAGCGCCGGCGGGGGCGCGGTGGCGGGCCGCGGGGCGAGGGCCTCGGCCAGCGCGAGCAGGCGCCGCGCCGCCTCCGCGTGCAGGCGCTCCACCATGCGGCCGTCGATCCGCAGGACGTTGCCGGCGCCCTCCGGCCCGTCGAAGGCCGCCACGATCCGGCGCGCCCAGGCGACCTCGTCCGGCTCCGGCGAGAAGGCGGCGTTGCAGGTGGCGATCTGCCCGGGGTGGATGCAGGTCTTGCCGTCCATGCCGAAGTCGCGCCCCTGCCGGGCCTCGGCGGCGAGCCCGCGCGGGTCGTCGAGGCCGTTGAAGACGCCGTCGAGGATGTCGAGCCCGTGGCAGCGCGCCGCCGCCACGCAGGAGGCGAGCCACACCTGCAGCGTCTCGCGCCCCGGCCCGACGCGCACGCGCAGGTCCTTGGCGAGGTCGTTGGTGCCCATCACCAGCACGTCGAGGCGCGACGCGGGGTCGGCGGCCGTGCGGGCGAGGTTGGCGGCGCCCAGCACCGCGGCGGGCGTCTCCACCATGGCCCACAGCCGCACGCCCTCCGGCACGCCGGCCTTCGCCAGGTCCTGCGCGGCGAACATCACGTCGCCGGGGCTCTGCACCTTGGGCAGCAGGATGGCGTCGGGGCGGGCGGCGGCGGCGGCGAGCAGGTCCTCCCGGCCCCGGGCCGTGCCGAGCCCGTTGATGCGGATCACGATCTCGCGATGGCCGAAGCCGCCCTCGCCCAGGGCCCGCGCCGCGGCCGCCAGCGCCTCCGGCTTGTCGGCGGGGGCGACTGAATCTTCGAGGTCGAGCACGACCGCGTCGGCCTCCAGGGTCCGGCTCTTGGCGATGGCGCGCGGGTTGGAGCCCGGGACGTAGAGAACGCTGCGCCGCGGCCGAACGATCATGGGTGCTTATCCGTCATGGTCGGGCCATAAAGCACGCTGCCACCCCGTCGGCCAACGCCGGCCCCGGCCGGTGCCGGTCTCCTCCACAGCGGACAGCCCCCATGAACCACATCACGGCATCACTCGACATCGCCGCCCCGCCCGAGGCCGTGTGGCGGGTGCTGGTCGACTGGGCCAGCTACCCCGACTGGAACCCGACCCTGCGGGCCGTCGCGGGCCAGCCCCGCAAGGGCGCCAAGATCACGGTGTCGGTCGCCTCCCCGGTCGGCACGCTGCCCATCGCGGCCGTGGTGACGCGGTTCGTGGTCAACACGGGGCTCACCTGGCACAGCAAGCTGCCGGTGTCGGGCCTGTTCGACCGCGACCACATCATCGACGTCGAGCCGGCGCCGGGCGGCAGCCGCATCACCCAGACGCAGACCTTCGCCGGCGTGCTGGCGCCCGGCGCCTCCGCGGTGGCGACCCGCACGGTGCGGGACGGGCTGGAGCGCATGAACGCGGCGCTGAAGGAGCGGGTCGAGGCCAAGGGCTGAGAGTTTGTGAATGAATGCCCGTCTGCCCCAAAACTGGCCGAAATTCCTCAATTTTTTCAGAGGGCATTCAGTCACAAGTTCGATACATTCACAAACTCTGAGGCCACCGCGGGGCGGGGAGCCTCAGGCGGCCGCGATCGTGGCCTTGGCGAGGGTGCCGTCCGTGCCGATGGCGCGGAAGAAGGCGGCGCCCAGCGCGTCGAGGCCGGTCGCCACGCGCACGTGATGGCCGTTGGGGCACAGGTCCGCGACGGAGTCGAAGCCGATCCAGCCGAGACCCTGCACGTGGGCTTCGGCCCAGGCGTGGGCGGCCGACGCGGGCTCCGCCCGGGCCGTCGAAGCCGGGGGCTCGCGGAGCAGGTAGCCCGTCACGTGGCGGCAGGGCAGGCCGAGGTGGCGGGCCGCGGCCGCGAAGATGTGGGCGTGGCTGGCGGCGTCGCCCCTCTTGGCCGCGAAGGCCTGGGCGGCCGTGGGCGCGATGATCGGCGCTCCGGGTTCGGGCGGTCGTTCCGCATGGGCGACCTCGCCGTGGAGCGCGCCCATCAAGGCGTGGAGCTTGCCGAGCGGCTCGGCTTCCATCGCCGTGGCGCGCTCGGCGAACTGGCGCAGGCCGGCGTCGAGCGCCGTCAGCTCCGTCTCGCGCAGGAAGATGTCGAGGGGCAGGCGCTCGGCGGCGCCCCGGACCATGCCGGCCGCGTCGTGGGTCTCGACCTGGCACACCGCCGTCACCGTGAAGCCGTCGAGCGGCCCCACGGCGCTGAACGAATGCGTCACGTTGCCGAAGGCGTCCTGGCCGGCCTTGAGCGAGCAGTCGATGTCGGCGTCGATGCGGCTCCCCGTGACGTGCTGGCCCTCGTGCGAGCGCGGCGACAGCCGCAGCAGCACCGTGAGGTTGCGGGCGGGCGCCGGGAAGGTGAAGCGGAGGTCGTTGCGGATCTGGAGGTGCATGGGATCATACGATCTTCGGTTGATCGGCTCGGGGAGCGCCTTCACCCGCCCCTCCCCGCGCAGGCGGGGATCCGGCGCCATGTGTCCGGCCGAAGGCCGCCCTTCTCCTGCCACCCCGCGGTGGGCGGCAATCATACGAAAACCGCACGACGTCACACCAGATATTGTTCGCTGATGCCGACGCCGAGCCGGTTGTTGTCGTCGATGAAGGTGGTGATGAACTCGTGGAGCCCGCTCTGGAAGAGGCCGCCGATGGAGGCGTTCTCGAGCTGCGCCATGGTCTTGCGGGCGAGCCGCTGCGCGCCCCCCTGGCGGCCGTAGGCCCTGGCGAGCGAGTCGAGGCAGATCACGATGTTCTCGTAGCAGGACAGGAGCGAGCGCGGCATCTCGGAGCGCAGGATCAGCAGGTCGGCGATCAGCCAGGGCTTGATGCTTTCCCGGTAGATCCAGTGATAGGCCGTCAGCGCCGACACGGCGCGCAGGATCGCGGCCCACTGGAAGTAGTCGAGCGAGCCCCCGACCGTCTCGGTCTCGGGCAGCAGCACGTGGTATTTCACGTCGAGGATGCGGGCCGTGTTGTCGGCCCGCTCGACGAAGACGCCGAGCCGCGAGAACCAGAAGGAGGGGTCGCGCAGCATGGTGCGGATCATCGATCCGTCGAACAGGAGCGAGGTCTGCTTCACGAAGTCGAGGAAGCGCGGCACCTCCTCGCGCCAGTCCGTGCCGCGGGCGTGGGCGTCCTCGAACTTCTTCAGCTCCAGCCAGGCCCCGTTGATGGCGTCCCACATCTCGGCCGTCAGCGCCGTGCGGACGGAGCGGCCGTTGGTGCGCGCCGCCTCGATGCAGTTGCGGATGGAGGACGGGTTCGCGGCGTCGAAGGCCAGGAAGTCCACCACGGCATCGGCCTCGGTGGTGTCGTGCCGGGCGTGGTAGGCTTCGGCCACGCCCGAACATTCGAGCGCGCTCTCCCATTCCGTGCCGTGCTCGTTGTAGGCGGTGGGCAGCGCCGACAGGCGCTGCGCCGCCTCGATGGTCCGGGCCAGGAACTCGGCGCGCTCCATGTAGCGCGCCATCCAGAACAGGCTGTCGGCCGTGCGCGACAGCATGGTGAACTTGCGCGTCGGCCGCTGCATCGTCTGGGCGAGGCCCTGCGTGACGCCGCCGCCCGACCTCTGCGCCATGCCGCCGGCCCCCATGGTCTGGGTGGTGCCGTCCGGGAGGGTCTGGGTCATGCCGCCGTCGGTCTTCCGAGCCATCTCACCCGTCACGCGCGCTCTCCGTCGTCGACGATCCACGTATCCTTGGTGCCGCCGCCCTGGCTCGAATTCACCACCAGCGAGCCCTCCTGCATGGCCACGCGGGTGAGGCCGCCCGGCACCACGCGGGCGCCGCGGGCGCCGCTGAGCACGAAGGGGCGCAGGTCGACGTGGCGCGGGCTGATGCCGGCCGCCGTCGCGGTGGGGCAGGTCGACAGGGCCAACGTCGGCTGGGCGATGAAGTTCGCCGGGTCCTGGCGCAGCCTGGCCGCGAAGGCGTCGATCTGCGCCCGGGTGGAATGCGGCCCCACCAGCATGCCGTAGCCGCCCGAGCCGTTGACCTCCTTCACGACCAGTTCGTGCAGGTGGTCGAGCACGTAGCGCAGCGCGTCCTCCTCGCGGCAGCGCCACGTCTGCACGGTCTTGAGGATGGGCTCCTCGCCCAGGAAGAAGCGGATGACGTCGGGCATGTAGCTGTACATGGCCTTGTCGTCCGCGACGCCGGTGCCCACCGCGTTGGCCAGCGTCACCGAGCCCGCCTGGTAGGCGCTCATCAGGCCCGGCACGCCGAGCATGGAATCCGGGCGGAACGCCAGGGGGTCGATGAAGTCGTCGTCGATGCGCCGGTAGATCACGTCGACGCGCTTCGGCCCCTCGGTGGTGCGCATGAAGACGACCTCGTTCTCGACGAACAGGTCGCGCCCCTCGACGAGCTCGATGCCGAGCTTGTCGGCCAGGAAGGAGTGCTCGTAATAGGCCGAGTTGAACTGGCCCGGGGTCAGCAGCACCACCACGGGGTCGCGGTCGGCCGTGGGGGGCGTGACGGAGCGCAGGGTCGCCAGCAGCAGGTCCGGGTAGTTCTCCACCGGCGCCACGCGGTGGGCCGAGAAGACCTCGGGGAAGAGCCGCATCATCACCTCGCGGTTCTCGAGCATGTAGGACACGCCCGACGGCGTGCGGGCGTTGTCCTCCAGCACGTAGAAGTCGTCGGCGTCGATCCGGACGACGTCGATGCCGGCGATGTGCACGTAGACGTCGTGCGGCACCTTCACGCCGATCATCTCGGGGCGGAAATAGGGGTTCCGGTAGATGAGTTCGGGCGGCACGATGCCGGCCCGCACCACCTCGCGGGGGCCGTAGACGTCGGCCAGGAACATGTTCAGCGCCTTCACGCGCTGCACGAGCCCGGATTCGAGCCGGGCCCACTCGCTCCGCGCGATGAGCCGCGGCACGAGGTCGAAGGGGATGAGCCGCTCGGTCGAGTCCTTGTCGCCGTAGACCGCGAAGGTGATGCCGATGCGGCGGAACAGGAGGTCGGCCTGGGAGCGGCGCGAGGCCAGCAGCCCCGGCGGCACCTGCGCCAGCCAATCCGCGAGCCGCCGGTAGACCTGCCGCGGCCCCCCGGCCGCCTCGCTCATCTCATCGAAGAAGGTTGGATCAGCCGGCACTCACGACTCCTCAGGATGCGGCGTGCCGCGCCTCCCCGGCCTGCGGCATGCCGCGCGGTTCCGCAAAGCTTATGCCATGCAATCGGGCGGGATCTATGGGAAAACGAGGCGCCGGCCGGCGGGTTGCATCCGGCCTGAAGGGGTCGCGATGGACGAGGGGGAAGCGGGCGCGGGGCGGGCCGGGACCGGGCCGACGGCGGGCTTCTACGCGGCCCTGCCGGTGGCCGAGGATTTCGGCGCCGCCGTCGACATGGGCCGCTACGCACCCCTGCCGGACGACTGGTCGCTCGGCCTGGCCGACGTCGTGACCTCGACCGAAGCCCTGGAGGCGGGGCGCTACAAGGCCGTCAACACGGCGGGCGCGGCCGTGATCTCGGCCGTGTCGAACGCGCTGGGCACGCTGGCCTTCCCCTTCGTGTTCACGGGCGACGGGGCGAGCTTCGCCGTGGGGCCGGGCGACGCCGCGGCGGCCGGGGAAGCGCTGGCCGCCACCGCCGCCTGGGTGGGCTCCGAGCTCGGGCTGAGCCTGCGGGCCGCCATGGTGGGCGTGGGCGCCGTGCGGGCCGCGGGGGTCGACCTCCGCGTCGCCCGCGTCGCGGCCTCGGCCAACGTCGACTACGCCATGTTCGCGGGCGGCGGGCGGGACTGGGCCGAGCGGGAGCTCAAGGCCGGGCGCCTGTCCCTGCCCGCGGCGCCCCCCGGGGCGCGGCCCGACCTCACGGGCCTCACCTGCCGCTTCCGCCCCATCGCGGCCCGCCACGGCACCGTCCTCTCCGTGATCGTCAAGCCCGCGGGGGGCGCCGCGGGGGCCGCGGGCTTCGCGGCAGCCTGCGGCGACGTGCTGGCCATCGCCCGCCAGGCCCCGCGCGGCAGCCACCCCCTGCCGGCGGGGGGCCCGCCGCACGGCTGGCCGACGGGCGGCCTCGACATCGAGTCCCGCCTGCACCGCCGCCGCGGCGGCTCGCTGGCGGGCAGCCGGCTGAGGGTGGCGGCGCGGTCGCTGTTCGACACGCTGGTGCTGCGCGTGGGCCGGCCGGTCGGCGGCTTCGTGCCCGCCGCCTACCGGCGGCAGCTCGTCGACAATTCGGACTTCCGCAAGTTCGACGACGGGCTGATGATGACGATCGACTGCCCGACCGCCACGGCCGACGCCATCGCGGCGCGGCTCGCCGAGGCGGAAGCCGCGGGCGCCGTGCGCTTCGGCCTCCACCGGCAGGCCGAGGCGCTCGTCACCTGCATCGTCCCCTCGGCGAGCCGGCCCGACCACGTCCACTTCGTCGACGGCGCGGCGGGCGGCTACGCGGTCGCGGCCGCCGCGCTGAAGCGCAAGGGGCCCTGAACGGCCGACGGAGGGAAGATCCGCGCGGCGGCGGAAGCCGTGGATCCGAATGGCAGGTCTGCAAATTTGGTTAGCGTGGGGGATTGATCCCCACTAGGCTGCACAGCGACACGATCCGCCGCCGCATCGCCAGGAGCGTTCCATTCCGACGACCCCTGCCAAGGCCGCCGCAACGGCGCATGCGCCCGACATCCTGCGCGTCGAGGACCTCCGGGTGGGCTTCGCCATGCAGGGGGACGCCGCCGAGGTGGTGAAGGGCGTGACGTTCCGGGTGCCGGCCGGCAAGACCGTGGCGCTGGTGGGGGAGTCGGGCTCCGGCAAGACCGTCATCACCCAGACCGTGATGGGCCTGCTGCCGAAGAACGGCCTCGTGCTCGGCGGCCGGGCCCTGTTCACCGACCCCAAGGATCCCGCCAACCCGGTCGACCTCGCGTCCCTGCGGCGCGACGGGCCGGAGATCCGGCGCCTGCGGGGCAGCCGCATGGGCATGATCTTCCAGGAGCCCATGTCGTCGCTGTCGCCGGTCCACACGATCGGCAACCAGATCCGCGAGGCGCTGATCCTGCATCGGCAGGTCACCAAGGAGGAGCAGCGCGACGAGGTCCGGCACATGCTGGGCCTCGTGGGCTTCAAGGACCCGGCCCGCGCCTATACGATGTACCCGTTCGAGCTGTCGGGGGGCCTGCGGCAGCGCGCCATGCTGGCCATGGCGCTGATCTGCCGCCCGGCCCTGCTCATCGCCGACGAGCCCACCACGGCGCTGGACGTGACGATCCAGGCCCAGGTGCTGAACCTCATGCGCGACCTCCAGGGCGAGCTCGGCATGGCGATCCTGCTCATCACCCACGACCTCGGCGTGGTGGCCAACATGGCCGACGAGGTGGTGGTGGTGTACCATGGCGAGATCACGGAGGCGGGCACGGCCTCCGACATCTTCCGCCGCCCGCAGCACCCCTACCTCAAGGCGCTGCTGAAGGCCCTGCCCTCCTTCGACATGAAGCAGGGCGAGCGGCTGGTGGCGCTGCGCGACAGCGGCGCCGACCTCCACGCCCTGGTGCCGCTGCGCAAGAGTGCGGCGCCCCAGGAGGCGCCGCTGCTGTCGATCCGCAACCTGCGCAAGTCCTTCACCATCAAGGGCGGCGGCTTCCTGAAGTCGCGGCGCGACAGCGTGGTGGCGGTGGACGACGTGTCCTTCGACATCCGGCGGGGCGAGTGCCTCGGCCTCGTGGGCGAGAGCGGCTGCGGCAAGACCAGCCTGAGCAAACTCGTGATGCGGGCCATGACGCCCGACCGCGGCTCCATCCTGTTCAACGACGGCGCGCGGGAGATCGACGTGCTGGCCCTGAAAGGCCGGCGCCTGCGGGAGTTCCGCCCGCGCCTGCAGATGATCTTCCAGGACCCGGTGTCGTCGCTGTCGCCGCGCATGACGGTGCTGAACATCATCCGCGAGCCGCTGGAGATCCACGGTGTCGGCACCGCCAAGGAGCAGTTGGCGCGGGTCGGCGACCTGATGGCGGCCGTGGGGCTCGACCGGCGCTTCCTCAACCGCTACCCGCACAGCTTCTCGGGCGGGCAGCGCCAGCGCATCTCCATCGCCCGCACGCTGGCCATGAACCCCGACCTCATCATCTGCGACGAACCCGTCTCGGCCCTCGACGTCTCCGTGCAGGCGCAGGTGCTGAACCTCCTCAAGGACCTGAAGCGGGAGCTCGGCCTCACCTACCTGTTCATCTCGCACAACCTCGCGGTGGTGGACTACATCGCGGACCGCATCGCCGTGCTGGCCCACGGCCGCATCGTCGAGATCGCGCCGCGCCACCTCCTCTTCTCGAAGCCCATCCACTCCTACACGCAGGCCCTGATGCGGGCCGTGCCCTACCCCGACCTCGACCGCCCGCTCGACCTGCGGCTCATCGCCGGCGGCAGCGCCTCCGACCCCGCCTCCTGGGCCCCGGAGTTCCGCGACGAGGGCGACCCCGCGAGCGTGTCGCCGATCGACCTCGGCGAGGGCCACTTCGTGCTGGCGCGCCCGAGCGTCGGCCGGCGGGAGCTGCTGGCGTCGTGAGGGGGGCGGCCGTCCTCCTGGGCCTCGCCCTGCTGCTCGCGGTGCCACCCCGGACGGGGTGGGCCGACGAGGCGGCGGAAGTCAAGGCCACAACCGAGGCGCCGGCCATCGCGCCCGCCGACACGGCGGCGCCCGCCGCCGCGGTCCCGGCGCCGACGCCGGTCGAGACGCCGTTCTTCGCCGAGAAGGTGTCGGCCGGGGCGCTGCCGCCGGTGGCCGAGCGGCTGCCCCAGGCCCCGCGGGTCATCGACCTCCAGGCCATGGGGCGCGAGACGGGCACGCCGGGCGGCACCTGGCGCATGCTGATGGGCGACCAGCGCGACCTGCGCATGATGACGGTGTTCTCGTACACGCGGCTCGTGGTCTTCGACGAGAAGCTGAACCTCGTCCCCGACATCCTGCTCAGCCTCGACAACCAGGACGACAGGACCTTCACCCTGCACCTGCGGCCGGGCCACAGGTGGTCGGACGGGGTGCCCTTCACGGCCGAGGATTTCCGCTACTATTGGGAGGACGTCGCCAACAACGCCAAGCTGTCGCCCTCAGGGCCCAATCTGGCGCTGGTCTCCTCCGGCAAGCCGGCGAAGTTCGAGGTGCTGGACCCGCTGACGGTGCGCTACAGCTGGGACGAGCCGAACCCCGGCTTCGTGCCGGCCATCGCCTCGGCGCAGCCCGTCTTCATCTTCATGCCGGCCCACTACCTGAAGCAGTTCCACGCCAAATACGCCGAGACCGCCAAGCTCGATCAGGCCGTCAAGGCCGCCAAAGTGTCGAGCTGGTCGGCGCTGCACGAGCGCAAGTCGCGCCAGTACCGGCCCGAGAACCCGGACCTGCCGACGCTCGACCCGTGGCGCAACACCACGGCGCCGCCGGCCGAGCAGTTCCGCTTCGAGCGCAACCCCTACTTCCACCGCGTCGACGCGGCCGGGCACCAACTGCCCTACTTCGACGCCGCCACCATGACGCTCGGCACCACCAACCTCATCCCCGCCAAGGTCGCGGCCGGCGAGGCGGACCTCCAGGCGCGCTACCTCAACTTCGAGGATTACACGTTCCTCAAGGCGGGCGAGCACGTCCACGGCTACGGCGCCCGGCTGTGGGAGCAGGGCCAGGGCGCCTTCGCGGCGCTCTACCCCAACCTCAACGCCAAGGACGCCGTGTGGCGCGCGCTGAACCGCGACGTGCGCTTCCGGCGCGCCCTGTCGCTCGGCATCAACCGGCGCGACGTCAACCACGTGATCTTCTTCGGGCTGGCGCGGGAGAGCAACAACACGGTGCTGCCGCAGAGTCCGCTGTTCAAGCCCGAACTCGCGTCCGGCTACGCGGGCTACGACGTCGCGGCCGCCAACGCCCTGCTCGACCAGGCGGGCCTCGACAAGCGCGACGCGGACGGGACGCGGCTGCTGGCCGACGGGCGGCGGGCCGAGATCACGGTCGAGACGTCGGGCGAGAACCAGCTCTTCACCGACATCCTGGAGCTGGTCGCGAGCGACTGGTCGAAGCTCGGCCTGCGCACCTTCGCGCATCCGTCCCACCTCGACATCTTCCGCCAGCGCATCGCCAGCGGCGACACGGTGATGTCGATCGACCGCGGCATGGACAACGCCGTGCCGACCGCGCAGTTCGAGCCCGGCGCCCTCGCGCCCACCATCGACTCGCAGTACCAGTGGCCGGGCTTCGGCCTCTGGGTGCAGTCGTCCGGCCACGAGGGCCAGAAGATCGACATGCCGGACATCCAGAAGCTCGAGGACCTGTACCACGACTGGCGCCGCGCCGACACGGTCGACCGGCAGCGCGAGATCTGGCGCGAGATGCTGCAGATCAACGCCGACGGGGCCTACGCCATCGGCATCGTCAACGGGACGCGACAGCCCGTGGTCGTGTCGAACCGCATGCGCAACGTGCCCGACACGGGGCTGTTCTCCTTCGAGCCGGGCTCCTTCTTCGGCATGTACATGCCCGACACCTTCTTCTACGCCGACGCATCGAAGGGCTGACGCCATGACCGAGGCACGGGGATCAGGGCGATGCGGCGGCGGGCGCCGGAGCGCCGGCCCATGCTGAGATATCTGATCCGCCGCGTGCTCATCATGGTGCCGACGCTGGTCGTCACCAGCGCGCTGATCTTCACGGTGATGAGCGCCTCGCCCACCGACTATTTCAGCAACCTGGTCTCCGAGATGCAGGCCCAGGGCGAGAAGGTCGACACGGCCCGCATCGACTTCATGAAGAAAGAATACGGCTTCGACAGGCCGCCGGTCGAGCGCTACCTGTGGTGGCTGGGCGGCATGCTGCACGGCGACTTCGGCTATTCGTTCGAGTATCAACTGCCCGTGAAGCAGGTGGTGGGCGACCGGGTGTGGCTGACGATCCTCCTGTCCTTCGCCACCATCGTGTTCACCTGGCTCGTCGCCTTCCCGATCGGCATTTATTCGGCCACGCACCAATATTCCTGGGGCGACTACGGCCTCACCACGCTGGGCCTGCTCGGGCTGGCGATTCCGCACTTCCTGCTGGCGCTGATCTTCCTGTATTTCTCGAACCAATGGTTCGGCCTGTCGATCGGCGGGCTGATGGACCCGAAATATTTCGACGCGCCGATGAGCTGGGCGAAGCTCGGCTCGATCCTCAGCCACCTGTGGATCCCGGTGATCATCATCGGCACGGCCGGCACGGGCTCCATGATCCGCGCGGTGCGGGCCAACCTGCTCGAAGAGCTGCACAAGCAATATGTGGTGACGGCCCGCTCGAAGGGGCTCTCCCCCATGCGGGTGCTGTTCAAATACCCGTTCCGCATGTCGCTCAACTTCTTCATCTCGGACATCGGCTCGATCCTGCCCTCCGTCATCTCGGGCGGGGAGCTCGTGGCCATCGTGCTGTCGCTGCAGACCACCGGCCCGCTGCTGATCCGCGCGCTCCAGAGCCAGGACATCTATCTCGCGGGCTCGTTCCTGATGCTGCTGTCGACCCTCACCGTGGTGGGCGTGCTGGTGTCGGACGTGGCGCTGGCCTTCCTCGACCCGCGCATCCGCATGCAGGGGGGATCCACCCGATGAACGTCCCCGTCCCGGTGCCGGCGCCGGGCGCGCCGCTCGCCCATTACGTGTCGGACAAGCCCTTCGACGTCGGCGCCGTCGCCAAGCTGACGCCCGCGCAGGAGCGGATCTACTTCGCATCGCAGTGGCGGCTGATGTGGTGGAAGTTCAGGCGCCACCGCATGGCGGTGGTGTCGTCGATCTTCCTGCTCGTCATCTACGGCACACTGCCGGTGTCGGAGCTCCTGGCCCCCTACGAGGCCAACACCCGCAACACCGACTTCATCCGCGCCCCGCCCCAGGCCGTGCACCTGTTCCACGAGGGGCGCTTCGTCGGCCCCTACGTGTACGGGCTCGACTACCACCTCAACATGGACAACCTGCAGCGCGAATACCGCCCCGACCCCGGCAAGGTCGAGAAGCTGCGCTTCTTCTGCCACGGCGACCCCTACAGCTTCTGGGGCCTCGTGCCGGGCGACTGGCACGTGGTCTGCCCCCCGGCCGAGGGGCCGTTCTACCTGTGGGGATCGGACCGGCTCGGGCGCGACCTGTTCTCGCGCATCGTCTACGGCGCCCGCATCTCGCTCACCATCGGGCTGATCGGCATCTCGATCTCGTTCCTGCTCGGCATCACGGTGGGCGGGCTCTCGGGCTATTACGGCGGCTGGTTCGACCTCCTCAGCCAGAGGCTGATCGAGGTCATCCACTCGATCCCGCACATCCCGATCTTCCTGGCCCTGGCCGCCATCATGCCGGCCTCGTGGAGCCCCATGCTGGTCTATTTCGGCATCACGCTGATCCTCGGCATGATGGACTGGACGGGCCTCGCCCGCGCCGTGCGGGCCAAGCTCTTCTCGCTGCGCGAGGAAGACTACGTGCTGGCCGCGCAGCTCATGGGCGCGCGCACGCCGCGGGTGCTGCTGCGCCACCTCATCCCGGGCTTCATCAGCCACCTCATCGCCTCGGCCACCATCACCATCCCGGCGATGATCCTGGGCGAGACGGCGCTGTCCTTCCTGGGGCTCGGCCTGCGCCCGCCCATCGTGTCCTGGGGCGTGATGCTGAACGAGGCGCAGAACATGAACGTGGTGGCGCTCTACCCGTGGCTGCTGCTGCCGGTGGCGCCGGTGATCCTCGTCATCCTGGCGTTCAACTTCATGGGCGACGGGCTGCGCGACGCGGCCGACCCCTACTCGTCCTGAGGTGAGAGTCGCGTTCCTGGCCCCCCTGAAGGCGCCGGACCATCCGGTGCCCTCGGGGGACCGGCAGATGGCGCGGCTGCTGCTGTCGGCGCTGCGGGCCGGCGGCCACGCCGTCGCGCTCGCCTCGCCGTTCCGCTCCTTCCTGCCCTCGCCCGACCCGGCGCGCATGCGCGCCGTCGCGGCGGAGGCGGAGCGCGAGGGCGCGCGTCTCGCGGCGCGCTTTGCCGCCGAGGGGCCGCCCGACCTCGTCTTCGCCTACCATCCCTACTACAAGGCGCCCGACCTGATCGGGCCGGGCCTCGCGGCGCGCTTCGGCCTGCCCTATGTCGCGGCCGAGGCGTCCCACGCCGGCAAGCGCGCCGCCGGCCCCTGGGCGCCCTGGCACGCCGCCAACGCGGCGGCGATCCGCGCCGCGGCCCTCCACCTCTGCTTCACGCCCCGCGACGCCGAGGGCCTGGCCGGGCTGGCGGCGCCCGAGCGCGTCGCGATGCTGCCGCCCTTCATCGCGGCCGGGCCCTTCGGCGCGGTGCGGCGGGAGAGGTGCCGCGGCGGGGCGGTGCGCCTCGCCACCGTCGCCATGATGCGGCCCGGCGACAAGGCGCGCTCCTACGCCGCCCTGGCCGGGGCGCTCCTCGCCCTGCCGCCGGGGCTCGACTGGCATCTCACGGTCGTCGGCGACGGGCCGGACCGCCCCGCGGTCGCGGCGGGTTTCGCCCCCCTGCCACCGGATCGCGTGGCCTGGGCCGGCGAATGCGACGCCGCGGGCGTGGCGGCGGTGCTCGGCGCCGCCGATCTCTACGTCTGGCCCGGCTTCGGGGAAGCCTACGGCATCGCCTACCTCGAAGCCGCCGCCGCGGGCCTGCCGGTCCTGGCCATGGACTGCGGGGGGATCGGCAGCGTGGTGGCGGACGGGGAGACGGGCGTGCTGACGCCGGAGGGCGACCTCGGCGCCTATGCGGCGGCGCTCGCGGCGCTGATCGCCGATGCCCCGCGGCGCGAGCGCCTCGGGGCCGCGGGGCAGCGCATGGTGCTCGGCGAGAGGACGGTGGAGCGGGCGGCGGCGCGGCTGTCCGAGGCGCTGTCGACGCTGCATCGGCCCTGAGGTCGCCGCATCGGAGGCCGCGTTGCCGTCGGCTTCGCGGGCGTGATAATCCGCAAACATCATACCGTTTCCCGTCTGATCGTCTTCCTCCACCGCTCATCCCCGCGAAGGCGGGGATCCAGCGCGAAACGTCCGGCCGAAGGCCGGTCATCTGCCTGCAACCGCGCGGCGTGCTGAGCGCGATCGAGGGTGTCGGCCTTCGGCCGCCTCCTGGCGCTGGATCCCCGCCTGCGCGGGGATGAGCGGCGGAGAGGGCGATCCGAGCTGGTGGTCTGAAAACCTCAGGGCTGGGACCCGCAGACGCGGCACCCTGGCGATGCGATCGTGAACGTCGGGCCGACATCGGACGCCATGGAATGGATCGAAGCCGAACTCTCGTCCGGACGCTTCTCGACGGCGCAGGACGCCATCGGCCACCCGTCCTCATCCTGAGCAGGCCCGAAGGGCCGTGTCGTCCTTCGCAGGCTCAGGATGAGGGAGGCGGAGGGCAGGTCGGCACAGACCGCCGCTGGTGTGACCCCTGGGCCCCCGCCCGCGAGGCGCTCGACCGTGCCCTCGACGCCGGACGCAGGGTGCGGGTCTGGCTGCGCGACGACGACTGCGTCGCCGTCACCCCGGCCCTGGAGCGGCTGGCCGCGCTCTGCGCCGGCGTCGGCCTGCCGATCCTGCTGGCCGTGATCCCCGAGCCGGCCGAACCCGGCCTCGCGCCCTGGATCGCCGCGCACCCCTCCGTCGTGCCCTGCCAGCACGGCTTCGCCCACCGCAACCACGCGGCGCCCGGCGAGCGCGCCCGCGAGCTCGGGGGTCGGTCGCCGGGCGCGGTGCTGGACGAACTGGCGCGGGGCCGGGCCAGGCTGCGGGACCTGTTCGGCGGCGCCCTGTCGGACGTCCTGGTGCCGCCCTGGAACCGCATCGACGAGGCCGTGATCCCCCGCCTGCCGGGCTCGGGCTACTCGGCGCTCTCGTGCTTCGGCCCGCCGCCCGCGGCGAGCCCGATCCGGCGCCTCGACAGCGACCTCGACATCGTCGACTGGCGCCACGGCCGGGTCGGCCGCCCGCTCGCCGACCTGTCGGGCCGCATCGCGGGGATCCTCGACCGGCAGGACAGGCTCGGCATCCTCACCCACCACCTCGCCCACGACGCATCCGCCTGGGCGGCGCTGGACGCGATGCTCCGGCGGCTCGCCGCCCATCCGGCGGTGCGCTTCGCGGATGCGGCGTCGCTGCCGGGGTGAGCCTCGGACGGCCTCCGCCCGTCGGAACACCGTCCGGCCCTCGCCGGCCTCCTCGCCCTGCCCCGCTTCAGCCCTCATCCCCGCGGGGACCCTCATGGCCCCGGACCGGAGCGGTGTCGACGGTCCATCGATCGCACGAGGTGGGGGACGAGGGGATCCTCGACGCCTCCGACCGTCCCATCGGGTGATCGACGTCCAGAGTGGACCCACGGTCGCGTCAACCATCGACACCCTTTGCCCTGACGCCGACCGATCGATCTCGTCTATCGTCGTCCTCACGGGGATGCGCGGAGCGGGTCCGGTGGAATCATGATGTCGGACGGTTTGGACGAGCTGATCGACCGGATCTACCAGGCGGGGTACATGCCGGAGCGGTGGCCCGGCGCGCTCGACGCCATGGCGCGCCGCTACGGCGGCGTCGGCGCGCTGCTCCTCGCGGCCTCCCCCGGTCAGCACGCCCCGCGCATGGCGCAGTCGCACAGCCTCGTCGACATCATGGGAGACTTCGTCCGGGACGGTTGGCATCGGCGGAATCCGCGGCTGGAGCGCGCGATGGCCAGGATGCCGATGGGCTTCGTGACCGAGGGCGACCTCTTCGCGGCCGACGAACTCGACATCGACCCGCTGACGCACGAGTTCCTGATCCCGCGCGGCATCGGCCGGGAGCTCGGCACCGTGATCGCCCTGCCGACGGGTGACCGCGTCACCGTGACGGTGCAGCGGCACTCCACGCTCGATCCGATCTCCGAGGCCATGAGGGTCGACGCCGACGCGCTGCGGCCTCACCTCGCTCGGGCGGCCCTGTTCTCCTCGCGGGTGGGCGTCGACAGGGCCCGGACCGTCACGCAGGCGTTGCACGCCCTGGGTCTGCCGGCCGTCGCCCTGGCGCAGGGCGGGCGCGCCGTCGCGCGCAACGCGCTGTTCGAGGCCCTGGTGCCGGCCCTGGCGATGGACCGCTCCGACCGGATCGCGCTCGTCGACCGGGCCGCCGACGCGATGCTGGCGAGGGCGCTGGCCCCGCGGTCCGCGGCGCGGTCCGCGGCGAGCTTCTCCACGGCCGCGCGGGGCCACGGGGGCGTCATCGCGACCGCGCACCTCCTGCCGATGCCGGGCATCGCCGGCGATGCCTTCCCGGGCGCCGCCTGGCTGCTGCTGCTCGTGCCCGCCCTGACCGCGGAGGCGCCCGACGCGCGGCTGCTCGCCGGCGCCTTCGGCCTGACGCCCGCCGAGGCGCGTCTGGCCGCGGCGCTGGCCGGGGGTGCCCGGGGGATGCCCGAGGTCGCCGCGGCGCTGGGGATCTCGCGGGAGACGGCGCGGTCCCAGCTCCGCGCGGTGTTCGCCAAGACCGGGGCGGGCCGGCAGGCCGAGCTGGTCGGCCTGCTGGCGGGGTTCAGGGGCGTCGCCCGGGGCGGCGAGCCCGACCCCTGACGCCGGCTTCGGGATCGCGTCCCGGTCTTCCCCCCGGCGGCACCGGGCCGCGCCGGTGCGGGCCCACCGCCCCGCCTTCCCCCACCCGGCCCTTCCGGCTAGTCTCGCGATCGTCCGAGAAGAACGCCACCGGGGAGACGCGCCATGGCCGCAGCAATCGCCACCTATCCGAGCCTCCGCGGCCGCACCGTGCTGGTGACCGGCGGGGGGAGCGGGATCGGGGCCGCGATCACGCGGCGCTTCGCCGAGCAGGGCGCCCGCGTCGGCTTCCTCGACATCGCGGCCGAGCCGTCGCGCGCCCTCGCGGCCGAACTCGCGGCGGCGGACCGCGCCGTCCGCTTCGTCCACGTCGACCTGCGCGACATCGACGCCCTGCGCCGGGGCGTGGCGGAGGTGCGCGAGCATTTCGGCCCCATCACGGTGCTGATCAACAACGCCGCCCACGACGAGCGCCACGCCACGCCGGACGTGACGCCGGAGATGTTCGACGAGCGCATCGCCGTGAACCTCCGCCACCAATTCTTCGCCGCCCAGGCGGTGCTGCCCGACATGCAGGCGGCCGGCGGCGGCGCCATCGTCAACTTCGGCTCGGTGTCCTGGATGCTGGGCCAGGGCGGCATGCCGGTCTACACGGCCGCGAAATCGGCCGTGATCGGCCTCACCCGCTCGCTCGCCCGCGACTACGGCGCGTTCGACATCCGCGTCAACGCCATCGCGCCCGGCTGGATCATGACGGAGCGGCAGAGGGAGAAGTGGCTCACCCCCGAATCCGAGGCCGAGCTGATGCGGCGCCAGTGCCTGAAGCGCCACCTCCTGCCCGACGACATCGCCCGCGCCACCCTGTTCTTCGCCTCCGACGAGGCCGGCGCCTGCACCAACCAGCACTACGTGGTGGACGGCGGATGGGTGTAGGAAGGCCCGGGACGCGGGGGCCCTCCCGTCTTCCCTCCGGGGCGAAGGGCGCGATCCGAGGGTGTCGAGGGTCGAGTTCGTGACGGGACGCACCATGACCGAGGCCGCCTTCATCGCCGTCGACTGGGGCACCACGCGCCTGCGGGCGAGCCTCGTGGCCGCGGGCGGCGCCGTGCTGGGCCGCACGCAGTCCGACGCCGGCGTGCAGAGCGTCCCGGCGGGCGGCTTTCCGGCGGCGCTCGACGGCGCCTGCGCGGCCTGGTTCGCGGCCCATCCGGAGCTGCCGGTGCTGATGTCCGGCATGGTGGGGAGCCGCAACGGCTGGGTCGAGGCGCCCTACATCCCGACGCCCGCCGGGGCCGGGGAGATCGCCGCCCGCCTCACGCCCGTCGCCTCCCCCGGCCGCAGCCTGCGCATCGTGCCGGGCGTCGACTGCCGCTGGGACGACGGCAGCTACGACGTGATGCGCGGGGAGGAGGTGCAGGCGCTGGGCACCGGCGTGCGCGACGGGCTCCTCGCCCTGCCCGGCACCCACGGCAAGTGGATCGAGATGCGGGACGGCCGCATCCTGCGCTTCGCCACCTTCGTCACGGGCGAGCTCTTCGCCGCCGTGTCGGCCTCCTTCATGGGCCGCCTCGCGGAGGGGCCGGACGACGTCGCGGCGGGCGGCCCCCTCGCCGCCGAGGCGGCGCGGAGCCCCGGCGGGCTGACGCGCGGGCTGTTCCAGGCGCGCTCGCGCGTGCTCGGCGGCGGGCTCGCGCCCCGGGGCGTGCGCCCGTTCCTGTCGCGCCTGCTGATCGAGCACGAGATCGCCGGCGCGCTCGACCTGTTCGGCCGGCCCGACCTCGTGCATCTGGTGGCGGGCGAGCCGCAACTGTCGCTCTACCGCGAGGCGCTGGCGGCGCGCGGCCTCGCGGCCCGGCACCACGATGCGGCCGACGTCACCCTGGCGGGGCTGACGGCCCTGGCGGCGGCCGGCGCCTGACCCCTTCCCAATCCTGAGAGAGACCCGACCATGCCGGACCCGTCGCGCTTCGAGGCCCATTTCGAGCAGTGCTTCGCCGCCATGCCCATCGTGGCGATCCTGCGGGGCCTCCGTCCGCAGGAGGCGGTGGCGGTCGGCGCGGCGCTGGTCGAGGCCGGCATCACCATCCTCGAAGTGCCGCTGAACTCGCCCGAGCCCCTCGACAGCATCGCCCGCCTGGCGCGGGCCGTGGGCGACCGCGCCAGCGTGGGCGCCGGCACGGTGCTGGAGCCCGAGGCGGTCGACGCGGTGTTCGAGGCCGGGGGACAGATCGTCGTGTCGCCCAACTGCGACGCCGCCGTCATCCGCCGCACCCGCGCCCGCGGGATGGTGTCGCTGCCGGGTTGCCTCACGCCCACCGAGGCCTTCGCGGCGCTGAAGGCCGGCGCCCATGCCGTGAAGCTGTTCCCCGGCGAGCTCGTCACCCCCCGGGTCGCCAGGGCCATGGCGGCCGTGCTGCCGAGGAAGACTCGGCTCCTCGTCGTCGGCGGCGTGGCGGCCGACACGCTGAAGGACTGGCGCGGCGGCCCCGTGCAGGGCTTCGGCATCGGCTCCGCGCTCTACGCGCCGGGCGTGACGCCCGAGGAGGTGGGCCGCCGCGCCCGCGCCTTCACGGATGCGCTGCGGGGCTTCGCCGAGCCCGAGGAGCGGGACGGCGGGGCCGGCCGGTGATCGCGGTCTTCGGCTCGATCAACATCGACCTCGTGACGGAGGTCGCCCGCATCGCGGCGCCGGGCGAGACCGTGATGGGGGCCTCCTACGCGGCCTTCCCGGGCGGCAAGGGCGCCAATCAGGCGCTGGCGGCGCGGCGCGCCGGCGCCGCCGTGCTGATGGCGGGCGCCGTCGGGCGCGACGGCTTCGCGGCCCCGGCGCTGGCGCTGCTGCGCGGGGCGGGCGTCGACCTGTCGGCCGTGGCCGAGGTCGAGGCCCCGACCGGCGCGGCCTTCATCAGCGTGGACGCCGAGGGGCGCAACGCCATCACGGTCGCGGCGGGCGCCAACGCCCTCGCGTGTGCCGCGGCATTGGGCGACCTCCCTCCCGGCGCGGGCGGGCTGCTGCTGCTCCAGCGCGAGGTGCCGGACGCCGAGGGCGAGGCCGCGGCCGGCTCGGCGCGGGCCCGGGGCCGGCGCACCGTGCTGAACCTCGCGCCCTCCGGAGCCGTGCCGGACAGCTACCTGCGGCTCGTCGACGTGATGGTGGTCAACGAGCACGAGGCCGCCGACCTCGCGCGCGCCCTCGGCCTCGCGGACGACCACGCCGGCCTCGCGGCCCGCCTCGATGCCGGTTTCGGGATCGGCGCCACGGTCGTGACGCTGGGCGCGGAGGGCGCGGTCGGGTGGGAGAGGGGCGCCGAGCACCGCGTCCCCTGCCCGGTGGTGGAGGCGCTCGACACCACGGCGGCGGGCGACAGCTTCGTCGGGGCCTTCGCGGCGGCGCTCGACGCCGGCCTGCCCTTCCCCGAAGCCATGCGCCGCGGCACGGCGGCGGGCTCGCTCGCCTGCACGGTGCGGGGCGCCCAGCCGTCGATCCCCGACGCCGCGGCGGTCGACGCTCTGCTGGCCGCGCAGGGCGGCTGATCGCTCGACTCCTCCCCTTCCGGGAAACCCCCTGTCCACCGCGTTTCGCGAAACGGCCGGCGCCTCCCCCGCCGTCAATCCTCCGGCAAGGCGCCGTCCCCCAGCGTGCCGCGCAGGCGGGCGGAGGGAGAGTCATGAACGTCGTCACGGTCGCGGTCGGCACCGCCGTGGTGGCCCTGGTGGCGGGGCACCAACTGTCCGCGATGGATCCGGGGCGGCGCGAGGCCCTCTGGGCATCGGCCCGCGGGATGGCCGGAGGGAGCCCGACCATGTCGGCCGCGGCGCCGCCCGTCCGGGTCGCCGCGGCGGTCCCGCCCGCGGCCGCCGCCCCCGCGGCTTTCGCCTCGGAGTTCAACCCCGAGATCCTGGTGCCCGACCGGTTCGGGCAGTTCCAGACCGCGGTGGAGATCGGCGGCCAGCGCCTGTCCACCATGGTGGACACCGGCGCCAGCTTCGTGTCGTTGAGCTGCGAGGACGCCGAACGGCTCGGCATCCGGCCGATGCCGGCGGAGTTCCGCTACACCGTCAGCACGGCCAACGGCCACGCCAGCGTCGCCAAGGTGGTGCTGCCGTCGGTGCGGCTCGGCGGCATCGTGCTGCGGGACGTGGTGGCCCTGGTGAGCACGCGCGGCGCGCAGGGGCAGAGCCTGCTGGGCATGAGCTTCCTGTCGCGCCTGTCCTCCCTGCGGATGGATCACGGGCGGATGGTGCTGGCCCAGTGAAACACGCCGCCGTGCGGCACCCCGCCTCGGGACCGGAACATCGGACGATCCCTCGGGCTTCGCTTGAGGTCCCGCTCCGGATCGGCGGGGCGTCCGGGCGCGAACGCCCGGCTTCGGACGGGTCCCGGCGACCGGCGCCGTGGAGGCTCAGCCGGCCTTGTCCCGCCTCCGCACCGACGGCTTTCCCTCCATCATCGCGCCCCGGGCGCCGCATCTCCGCCGGTGCCGGCCTGCCGCGGGCCTGACGATGTCGCTCGCGTCGCCTCCGGCCCTGTCGGACCCGGTCCCGCGCCGCGCGGCCGGGCGCGCGGGGCGAGGCGGGAGCTGGCCCACGCCATGTATCCGCGCCGCCCGCGGGCGGCGGCGCTGCTGGTCGCGGCCGCGTCGTGCTGCCCTCGGCCCTCGCTTGCCTCGTCGCCCTGGCGGCCACCTGGGACGGGCTCGCGGGCGTCCTCGGCACCGACGCGGTGGTGACCTGGGGTCTCCGCGCCGTGGCGGCGCTGACGCTGCCCCACATGGCGCTCGAACGGATGGCGTCGCGGGGGCTGGGCCGCAGCCCCGAACCAATCCCGCCGCCGCGGGGTTGAGCCCGCGGACAGCGCGGGCGCAGGACGACGGAGCAGCACGATGGCCGAGATGGATTGGGACTCGCCCGCGACCGTGAGGTGGAGCCCCGAGATGACCACCGAGCAGGTGGGCGTCAGCGGCGAGGACGCCGAGACGCGCTCCTTCCCCAACCTGCGGGCGGCGCTCAACTTCGTGATGGAGGAGCTCGAAGCCTCGCCCCGCATGAATGTCGGCGTCTATCCCGACCGGGGCAGCGCGCTCATCAACCTCGCCTATATCGAGCAGGCCTACCGCTCCCACCCGGCGCCCTCCGGCGAGCCGGGCGGGGCGGCGGCCTGAGCGCCCCGCGCCGTGACGTCCGCGGCGCCGTCTCGCGGGGACCTGATCCGGTGCGGCCGAGGCCGTCGGCGGGGGCGGTGTGCCGGCGCCCGACCGTCGCCTCCCGATCCCATCTTGAGCCTTGCGGCGACGGTGGAAAGGCGGCATCCGCTGCGGGCCGGCGCCTCGCCGGTGCAGCCGAGAGAACGCCATGACGACCTCGTCTCCCCGCCGGCCCGACCGCCCGATCGACCCCCTCTTCCTGGCGCGCTGGTCGCCCCGCGCCTTCGCGCCCGACACCATCGCCGAGGAGGACCTGCTCGGCCTGTTCGAGGCGGCGCGCTGGGCGCCCTCCTCCTACAATTCCCAGCCCGCGCGCTTCGTCTACGGGCGCCGCGGCACGCCGGCCTTCGACAAGCTGCTCGGCCTGCTCATCCCCTTCAACCAGTCCTGGGCCAAGGACGCGGCGGCGCTGGTCTACATCCTGTCGAACTCGCTGATGCGCCCGCCCGGCCAGGACAAGGACGTGCCGTCGCACTCCCACTCCTTCGACGCCGGCGCCGCCTGGATGAGCTTGGCGCTGCAGGCGCAGATGCGCGACTGGTACACGCACGGCATGGTGGGGCTCGACTTCGACCGCGCCTTCGCCGACCTCGACGTGCCGCAGGGCTACCGCGTGGAATGCGCCGTGGCCCTGGGCCGCATCGGCGACCCGGCGAGCCTGCCCGAGGGGCTCCGGACGCGCGAGCAGCCGAACGACCGCCACCCGGTCTCCGCCTTCGCCTTCGAGGGCAGCTTCAAGGTGTGAGGCAGTTTCCGTGTGATTGGCTCGGAACGCTCTCTATGACCGTTCATCCCCGCGCAGGCGCATAGGCGCTGAGATTGAAGCAAAAACCCTGTTTTCCCCCACCCTCCTCATCCTGAGCAGGGCGCTCCGCGCGCTGCTCAGGATGAGGAGGGTGGGGTATTTCTCGCCTCAATGAGCGCCTAT
>CAXTBR010000048.1:0-37431 GCA_964242785.1 uncultured Lichenihabitans sp.
TGACGTCGGCGGCCGGCACGCCGGCCTGCCGCAGTTGCGCGGCCGCCTCGTCGGCGTGGGCGCGCGTGTCGAACAGGGCCGTGATGGTCTGCTTGCTCATGGTTCGGGTCCTTCGGTCGGGATGGGTGGGGTCGGGCGCTCGGTGGAGGTGGTGGGACGCCGGATCACTCGGCCGCGTCGGTCCGGACGACGCGGGTGGTGCGCAGAAACTGGGCCGTCACGGTCGGGTCGACGGTGCCGGCGCGGCCGCCGAACCAAGAGGCCAGTGCCCCCAGGACCAGGGCGAAGCTGCCCCACAGGGCGCCGCGCGACACGGTGCGGGCGGCGGTGTCGGCGGTCTCGGCCGCCTGCTGCCGGGCGGACGCGACCTTGTCGCGGTACTGCTTCTCGTAGGAGGCGACGCGGGTGCGGGCCTCGTCGACCGTGATGTTCTGCGACTTCGACAGGGCCTGTGCGGCGCGCTCGCGGGCGTCGGCGGCCTGGGCCTCGTCGCCCGTCACCAGGGCGCGCATGGACGACAGCGTGGCGGCCTTGAGGGCGGCCGGGTCGTTGCCGGTGGAGCTCTGCACGCCCTGCTCGATCGACGCGAAGGGGTCGGCGCTCTGGGTCAGCGCGGGCGCCGCGGTCTGGGCGGCCGTCGCCACCGAGTGGCCGAGGCCGCCGAGCGCGCCGCTGACCGTGTTGAAGGCGCCGCCGACGAGGCTGCCGACCGCCGTGCTGAGCAGGTAGAAGATCACCAGCGTGGTGAGCGCCCAGGAGGTGAGGCCGTGCCAGCCGCCGGTGGAGGGCTTCGGGCGGCCCGACAGCCGGCTGGCGATGTAGCCGCCCACGAAGGCCGCGACGATGCCCGACAGGGCCCACCACAGGCCGGCGCCGAGCGAGAAGCCGCCCGCCGAGGGGTTGTCGCCCGTCATCGGGTTGAGCGTGGAGGCGCCGAAGCCGATGCCGATCATGTTGAGGATGAGCTGGGTGACGAGGCCCGCCACGACGCCGGCCAGCACGCCGCCCCACGACACGTTGTTGACCAGGATGGTGCGGGCGTCGTCGGCCGGCGACACGGGGCTCAGGTGCGGGGCGTCGCTGTCGCCGCGCGAGCGCGGGGTGTCTGCGGTCGTGGTCGCCATCGATGGTTCTCCTGATCGCGCGACATCGCCTCCGCGCCCCATGGCGGGAGAGCCACGCTCGTCGAGAGGGGCTTGGTCGCGATCGCCGGCGGTGAGCCTCGACCCGGTGCGGGCCCCGGTCACGGTCGGCGATGCCCCACTAACGGATCCGCTTCGCCGTGGATGCGCTCGATTTCCGGCGACCCGGTATGCGGGGTTGCATTCGAGGGACGCTATGCGTCTCCGTGGGAGCCCTACCCCGGCAGCATGGCCCTCACCGTGTCGCCGATGGCCGCCGACGTCGCCCTGATGCGGGGCGTGCCGCGGCTGTCCTTGTGCACCAGGATGCAGATGTCGGCCGGGGGCGCCGGGGTGGGGGGTGCCAGCAGCGTCAGGGCGGGATCCGGGTCGGCCCGGAAGCGGGCCAGGCAGGCGAGGCCGCCGCCGCTGCGGGCCGCCACCACCAGGGCCTCGTGGCTGCTGGTCTGCAGGCCCGGCCGGGCGCGGGACGTCAGCCCGGCCAGCCAGCGGCTCTGGTCGTCGCCGTCGACGTCGTCGAGCGAGGACATGAGGCGATGCCCGGCGCAGCCGGCCGCGAAGTCCGGCTCGCCCTGCCGCTGGAGGTAGAGGGGGGAGGCGTAGAGGCCGAAGGCCATGCGGCCCACCCGGCGCACCACGAGCTCGTTCCGCTCGGACGGCGACAGGCAGACGGCGATGTCGGCCTCGCGCATCGACAGGCTGACCTCGGCCGGGTTCGGGACCAGTTCCACCCGGATCTCGGGGTGATGATGCTGGAGCGCGATGAAGCAGGGCGCCAGGACGTGGACCGCGAGCGTCTCGGTGCAGGTGACCCGCACCACGCCCTCGAACCTGTCATCCTGCCCGCCGACGGTGCGTTCCACCGTCAGCGCCTCCGCCTCGACCCGCTCGGCCTGGGCCCGGACGCTGTCCCCCGCCAGCGTCAGCCGGTAGCCCTCCGGCGTCCGGTGCAGGAGCCGGACCGCCAGGCTGGATTCCAACGAGGCCAGGCGGCGCCCGACGGTGGATTGGGCGACGCGCAGGTCCTTCGCGGCCGCGGTGAGGCTGCCATGGCGGGCGATGGCGAGGAAGAACCTGAGGTCGTCCCAGTCGAGCACGTGGCATCCCATGCGGTGTCGCCGACCCGAAAACCAGTTTCAGCCCACGCGACCGGTGAACCGGAACGCGGGTTCGATGGATCCATGATGCCGCCGGGACACGATGACGTCGCGGGATCCCCGACCGCGAGCCTCGGCGGCCGGAGAGTTTTGCCCTTCTCCCCAGCGGGGAGAAGGGCACCACCCCGCGGGCGCCGAGATGTGTGCCGACGCTGGGGTCAGGGCAGGGGATCGTCCCGAAAGGCGTAGAACGGCCCTTCGAGGCCGGGGACGCCCGGCACCGTCCTGCCGTCGAGCACGAGCGCGACGCGCCGGCCCAGGAAGAAGGGCGCGCCCCACACGAAGGCCGTCGTCGAGGCGTCCGCCGCGACCGCGACGGCGGCCGAGGCCCCGGACCGCCGGTCCCGGATGCGCCGGTAGTCGCCCACGTCGAACGCGGCCGGGATCCGCGCCCCGTCCCGCCCGACCATTACGGCGCCCCGCCGCAGCGCCGGCGCCGCGCAGAAGGCCCAGTCCATCCCGGGGCAGCGGGGCAGCCGGTCGTCGGGCACGATCAAGGTCTCGGTGCCGCTGTCGATGAAACTGTCCGGGTAGGTCCTGCCCCCGTAGAGCGTCGTGAAGCGGCCGGTGCCGTCGAGGCGCAGGGGCGTCGCGGCGCGGAGGTCGCCGGCGCCGACCCCGAAGGTCAGCGTGCCGGCCACCTCCCCGGCTCCGTCCGGCGGGGTCGTGGGCAGGTCGAAGACGACGCCGTCGTCGTGCCCCGGGAAGCGCGACGCCGGGTTGGGCACGCGATAGCGCGCCGCGACGCGGCCCCGCACCGGCGCACAGCGGCCGTCCCCGCAGGCGAAATAGGTCGGGTGCGCGGGATCCTGCTCGCAGTCGCCCCCGCAGTCCCACGGATGCGTGCCGATCCCGAGCGTGCCGTTGGACGTGGGGCGGACGTCGGACGGCGGGCATTCGGCCGGCTCCGATCGGCCCCCGTCGTCGATCACCTGGATGGGCAGGTCGGCCGCCCTCAGGCCGCCGATGCGCAGGTCGGCGCGGACGAGCGGCCCCCAGGCCCGGTCGTGGACGAAGCGCAGGCATTCGGCGAGCGGACTGCGGTCCGGGCCGAGGACGGCCGGCAGGCGGAGCCAGGGCGGGACCGCGGAGGCTTCGAGCCGCAGGCCCGTGGAGCCGGTGTCGACCATGACGTCGTCGACCGCGGCGCAGCGGTCCGTCCCCGGCGCGCAGACCGTGACGCGGACCACCATCCGGTTGAAGCCCCCGTGCGGGGTCCGCACTCTCAACGCGACGACGTTCGGGGCCTCGGGAGGCGCCGGGTTCCCGGCCGGTGCCGCGCCCGCGAGAACCATGGCGGCGACGGTGAGCGCCACCCGGAACGCGGCCGAGGGCCGGGGGCGCCGCGCCGGGGAGGGGTCACGGCACGCGGTCGGGGCTCCCGCCGCGTTCAGCGAGCCCGCCGCTGCGCCTTCACTGGCCCTTCGTGGTCGACGCGTCGTCCGCGGAGGCCGTCTGCTGCGGCGGCTTCTCGGCGGAGGCCTGCGTGCCGTAAGAGCAGGCGAAAGCGGGTGCGACGGTCGCGGCGAGCCCGCAGCCGACCACGATGGCGATGATGGCCTTGCGCATTGATCCGATCTCCGGGGCCTGATGCCCGAGGGCAGGCTAGGCCCGCTGCGGAAAAGCGCAAGCGGCGTGTCGCGGGCTTCCCGCAGGCCCGCCGAGGCGCCGAGCTCGGGAACAAAGCCACAGGGGCTTGGTTCAGAGAGCGAGCGGTCCGGCAGGCCGCGGGACGAGCGTGCTGGTGGAGACGTCATCGATGATGCAAGCGACGCCGCCGGGAAGTTTCGCGTCCCCCACCCCCGTGACCGTCGACGGCCCCTCGCGCGACCTCGCCCAGGCCCCGGCGCCGCGGATCTACTACGTTCCCCTGTCCATGGTGTCGGACCTCGGGTCCTGGCCGACGATCCTGGACGGCTGCGCCGGCATGGGCTTCGACGCGGTGCTGATCTCGCCGCCCGGCGATCCCGGCTCCTCGGGCAACCTGCTGCTGCCCCGCGACTGGGCGCGGCCCCATCCGGCCCTGGCGCGGGAGGGTTCCGTCGCGGCGGGGATCGCCGCGCTGGCGGGGGAGTGCCGCGCCCGCGGTCTCGGGCTCATGGTCGACCTCGTGGCCGACAGGCTCGCGACGGGCGGCCCGCTGGCGGCCGAGCTGGAACTGCGGCTCGCCGGCTCCGGCGCCCGCGACCCCCGCGTGGCACCCGAGGATCGGGACGGCGCGCCCGTCCCCTTCGCGGATCCCGCCGCGCGCCGGCGCTTCATCGACCGCCTCGCGTCCTACCTCGCCGGGCTGGCGGAGGCCGGCGCGGCCGGGTTCCGCTGCCTGCGGCCCCACCGCGTCCCCGCCGAGGTCTGGGCCGAGGTGGGCGACGCCGTGCGCCGGGAGGCTCCCGAGGCCCGCTTCCTCGCCTGGACGCCCGGCCTCGCGGCCGAGGACGTGGCGGCGCTCGCCCCCGCGGGTTTCGACGGCGGTTTCTCGTCGCTGCGCTGGTGGGACTGCCGGGCCGGCTGGCCGATGGACGAGCACGAGCGATTGAGCGCGCTCGGGCCGGCCGTGGCCTTCCCCGAGGCGCCCTTCGGCGAGCGCCTGGCCCAATCCACGGAGGCCGACGAGGCCGTCGAGCGCCGCGTCGAGCGGGCGCTGTGGGTCGCGGCCACGCTCGGCGACGGCTTGCTGATCCCCATGGGATTGGAGTTCGGCGCGCGCGAACCGGTGCCCCCGACCGGCGAGGTCCGCGAGACCTACGCGGCCCTGCGGGACCGACCGCGGCTCGACTTCGCCGAGCGCATCCGCGCCGCCAACGCCTTCGTAGCGCGCGAGGGGGGCCGCTTCGCCCGGGGCGGGATGCGCGTGCTGGCCGGCGCCGGCGGCGCCCCGACCGCCGTGCTGCGCACCGACGCCGGCGACCTCCGCCGCGCCGCGGCCGCCCGGCTCGTGCTGGTCAACCCCGCGCTCGACCGCGACGCCCGGCTCCCGGCAGGCAGCCTGTCGCCCGAGTCGGGGCGCTTCCTGCCCTTCCGCGATGCCGTGGGGTCCGGCCCGAACCTCGGTGCCGAGAGTGCCGCGACGCTCGGGCCCGCCGAGGTGCGCGTGTTCGAAGGCGGCGCCGGACGCGCCATCCTGCCGCCCGTGGAGTCGCTGCGCTTCACGCCGGAGACGGCGGTCGCGGCGCCGCGCCTCGCCATCGAGGCCGTGACGCCCGCGGTCGACGGCGGCCGCTACCCGGTCAAGCGCATCGTCGGCGAGGTGGTGCGGGTCGAGGCCGACGCCTTCGCGGAAGGGCACGACGCCATCGCGGTGGCGCTCCTCTGGCGCGCCGCCGACGAGGAGACCTGGCGCGAGCGCCGCATGGTGCCGCTCGGCAACGACCGCTGGGCCGCCGACCTGCCGCTCGAACGCCTGGGCCGGCATCATTTCACCGTGGAGGCGTGGCGCGACGAGTTCGCCATCTTCCACCACGAGCTCGAGGCGAAGCACGAGGCCGGCCTCGCCGTGCCGCTGGAGCTGGAGGAGGGGCGCCGCCTCGTAGCCCGCACCCTGGAGGGCGCCTCGGGGGAGGCGGCCGCGCGGCTCGCCCCCATCGCCGAGCGGCTGCTCCGGGCGGACGACGCCGGCCGGCTCGCCCTGCTGCTGGCGCCCGAGACCGCCGACGCCATGGCGGCCGCCGACCCGCGCCCGTTCAGCCTCCGGCACGAGCCCATCCCCCTCGACGCTGAGCGCACGGGGGCGGGGTTCGCGAGCTGGTACGAGCTCTTCCCCCGCTCCCAGAGCGGCGACCCCGAGCGCCACGGCACCTTCGACGACGTGATCGGCCGCCTGCCGGCGATCCGCGCCATGGGCTTCGACGTGCTCTACTTCCCGCCGATCCACCCGATCGGCCGCACCAACCGCAAGGGCCGCAACAACAGCCTGACGGCCGGCCCCGACGACCCCGGCAGCCCCTACGCGATCGGCTCGGCGGAGGGGGGGCACGACGCGATCCACCCGGAGCTCGGCACCTTCGAGGACCTGCGCCGCCTCGTCGCCGCCGCGGCCGAGCACGGGCTCGAACTCGCCCTCGACCTCGCCATCCAGGCCTCGCCCGACCACCCCTGGCTGAAGCACCACCCGGACTGGTTCAACTGGCGCCCGGACGGCACGATCCGCTACGCCGAGAACCCGCCGAAGAAGTACGAGGACATCGTCAACGTCGACTTCTATGCCGAGGGCGCCAGGCCCTCGCTGTGGACCGAACTGCGCGACACGATCAGGCTCTGGGTCGACCAGGGCGTGAAGCTGTTCCGCGTCGACAACCCGCACACCAAGCCCTTCCCGTTCTGGGAATGGGTGATCGAGGACGTGCGCCGCGACCACCCGGACGTGGTGTTCCTGTCGGAGGCCTTCACCAAGCCGAAGGTCATGTACCGGCTGGCGAAGATCGGCTTCTCGCAGTCCTACACCTACTTCACGTGGCGCAACACGAAGTGGGAGCTGCAGGACTACCTGACCGAGCTGTCGACGCAGCCGCCGAAGGACTTCTTCCGCCCGCACTTCTTCGTCAACACGCACGACATCAACCCGGACTTCCTGCAGAACGCGCCTCGCCCGGCCTTCCTAATCCGCGCCGCGCTGGCCACGACGCTGTCGGGCCTGTGGGGCATGTACAACGGCTTCGAGCTCTGCGAGGGCCGTCCGGACCAGAAGCGGAAGGAATATGCCGACAGCGAGAAGTACCAGCTCTACGCCTGGGACTGGGACCGCCCGGGCAACATCATCGGCGAGATCACGCGGCTGAACCGCATCCGCCGCGACAACCCGGCCCTGCAGACGCATCTCGGCATCACCTTCCAGCCGGCCCGGAACGACAACGTCCTCCTGTTCCAGAAGGCCACCCCCGCCCGCGACAACGTCCTGCTGGTCGCCGTCAGCCTCGACCCCCATTCGGCCCAGGAGGCCGAGATCGAGATCCCGCTCTGGGAGTGGGGCCTGCCCGACGACGGCACGCTCGGCGTCGAGGACCTGATGCGCGGCACCCGCTTCACCTGGACCGGCAAGGTCCAGCGCATCCGGCTCGACCCCGGCGAACTCCCCTTCTCCATCTGGCGGCTCCGTGCCGCGAGGGACCTCTGACATGGCGCGCAAGCCCAAGACGCAGCTTCCGGACGATCCGCTCTGGTACAAGGACGCCGTCATCTATCAACTGCACGTGAAGTCGTTCTTCGACGCCAACAACGACGGCATCGGCGACTTTGCGGGACTGAACGCCAAGCTCGACTACATCGCGAGTCTGGGCGTCAACACCGTCTGGCTGCTGCCGTTCTATCCGTCGCCGCGCAAGGACGACGGCTACGACATCGCCGGCTACCGCGACGTCAGCCCCGACTACGGGACGCTGGCCGAGTTCAAGGAGTTCGTGCGCGCCGCCCACGAGCGCGGCATCCGCGTCATCACCGAACTCGTCATCAACCACACGTCCGACCAGCATCCCTGGTTCCAGAAGGCGCGGACCTCCAAGCCGGGCTCGCCGGCCCGCGACTTCTACGTCTGGTCGGACACGGACCAGAAATTCCCCGAGACGCGCATCATCTTCATCGACACCGAGAAGTCGAACTGGACCTGGGACCCGGTGGCCGGCCAGTATTTCTGGCACCGGTTCTACTCGCACCAGCCGGACCTCAACTTCGACAACCCGCGCGTGCTGAAGGAGGTGCTCAGCGTGATGCGCTTCTGGCTGGACATGGGGGTGGACGGGCTGCGGCTCGACGCGATCCCCTACCTGATCGAGCGGGAGGGCACCAACAACGAGAACCTGCCCGAGACCCACGTCGTCCTGAAGAAGATCCGCGCCGCGCTCGACGCCTCCTACCAGAACCGCATGCTGCTGGCCGAGGCCAACCAGTGGCCGGAGGACACGCAGCTCTACTTCGGCGACGGCGACGAGTGCCACATGGCGTTCCACTTCCCGCTGATGCCGCGCATGTACATGGCGATCGCCAAGGAGGACCGCTTCCCGATCACCGACATCATGCGCCAGACGCCGGAGATCCCGGAGAACGCGCAATGGGCGATCTTCCTGCGCAACCACGACGAGCTGACGCTCGAAATGGTGACGGACGAGGAGCGCGACTACCTGTGGAACACCTACGCGTCCGACCGCCGGGCGCGCATCAACCTCGGCATCCGCCGTCGCCTGGCGCCCCTGCTGCAGCGCGACCGCCGCCGCATCGAGCTGATGAACGGGCTGCTGCTCTCCATGCCCGGCACGCCCGTGATCTACTACGGCGACGAGATCGGCATGGGGGACAACATCCACCTCGGCGACCGCGACGGCGTCCGCACGCCGATGCAGTGGTCCGAGGACCGCAACGGCGGCTTCTCCCGCGCCGACCCGGCCAGCACCGTGCTGCCCCCCATCATGGACCCGCTCTACGGCTTCGAGGCCGTGAACGTCGAGGCCCAGGCGCGCGACCCCCACTCGCTGCTGAACTGGATGCGGCGCATGCTGTCGCTGCGGCGCAACCATCAGGCTTTCGGCCGCGGCACGTTGCAGTTCCTCTACCCCGGCAACCGCCGCGTTCTGGCCTACCTGCGCGCCCACGAGGGCGACACCATTCTCTGCGTCGCCAACCTGGCGCGCACCCCCCAGGCGGTGGAGCTCGACCTGTCGGCCTTCGAGGGCCGGGTGCCGGTGGAGCTCAGCGGCCCCTCGCCCTTCCCGCCGATCGGCCGGATGACCTACCTCCTGACCCTGCCGCCCTACGGCTTCTACTGGCTCGCGCTGACGGGCGAGGAGAAGGCGCCCTCCTGGCACCAGGCCGGGGGCGAGCAGCTCCCGGAGTTCCAGACCCTCGTGGTCCGCGAAAGCCTGAAGGAGCTGCTGGGCGAGCAGCATACCGCCAAGATCCTGCGCGAGCTGCTGCCCGACTACCTGCCCCGCCGGCGCTGGTTCGCGGCCAAGAACGAGCGGATCACCAGGGCGCGCCTCGCCTATGCGGTGCCGCTCACCTCCCTGCAGGAGATCCTGATCATCGAGGTCGAGGTCGAGACCGCCGGGCGCACCGACCGCTACCTGATGCCGGCGGGCATCGCCTGGGAGGGGCCGGGCCTGTCGTCCTTCGCCCAGCAGATCGCGCTGGCGCGCGTGCGGCGCGGCCGGCAGGTCGGCTACCTGACGGACGCCTTCGCGCTCGAAGCCCTGCCGCGCGCCATCCTCCGGGGCCTGAAGGACCGGGGGCGGCTCGCCATCCCGGACGGGGAGATCCGCTGCCTCGGCAGCGAGGCGGTCGACGCCCTCGACGGGATCGACACGGCGCGCATCCGCTGGCTCACGGCCGAACAGTCCAACTCGTCCGTGATCGTCGGCAACCTCGCCATCGTGAAGCTCATCCGCCGCATCGTGCCCGGCATCCACCCCGAGGCCGAGATGACCCGCCATCTCACGGCCGCCGGCTACGCCCACACGGCGCCGCTGCTGGGCGAGATCGTGCGCTTCGCGGCCGACGGCACGCCCAACACGCTCGCCATCGTCCAGGGCGTCATCCACAACCAGGGCGACGCCTGGACCTGGGTGCTGGACAACCTGCGCCGCGCCGTCGAGGACGCGGCCCTGGTCGACAGCGTGGCCAGCCCCGACTACCAGGTGCTGACGGGCTTCATCGGCACCATCGGCCGGCGGCTGGGCGAGCTCCACGCCGCGCTCGCCGCCCCGACCGACGACCCCGATTTCGCGCCCGTCGAGGCCGACGCCGCGGCCGTCGAGGGCTGGCGGCGGAGCGTCGGCGCCCAGGTGTCGGCCGCCCTCGACGCCCTCGCGGGTCAGCACGAGTCGTTCGACTCCGCCTCCCGCTCGCTCGCCGAGGCTTTGGTCGGCCGGCGCAAGGCGGTGCTCGACGCCGTCGACCGGCTCGCCGAGGCCGGGGCCGGCACGCTGATGACGCGCGTGCACGGCGACTTCCACCTCGGGCAGGTGCTGGTCGCCCAGGACGATGCCTACATCATCGACTTCGAGGGCGAGCCGGTCCGCACCCTCGACGAGCGCCGCGCCAAGGGCAGCCCGCTGCGCGACGTCGCGGGCCTGCTGCGCTCGCTCGACTACGCGGCCGCGGCCGTGTCGGGGATCGAGGAGGACGCCGGGCCGCAGCCCGTGCGCGAGCGCCGCGAGGCGCTGCTCGACGCCTTCCGCCGCGAGGCGACCGACGCCTTCCTGGGGAGCTACCGGGCCGCGCTGGGCGAGGAGGCCGGGGCCGGCCGGGGGAGGGGGTCGCTGCTCGACCTCATGCTGCTGGAGAAGGCCGCCTATGAGATCGGCTACGAGGTGGCAAACCGGCCCAAATGGCTGCCGATCCCGCTCCAGGGCTTCGGCGCCCTCGTGGACCGGCTGACCGGCCGGGAGGCGCGCGCGTGACGGCGGCACGGGACGCGATGGCGGGGATCGGGGACGAGGCCGTCCGCGCCCTGGTGGAGGGGCGCCACGGCGACCCCTTCGCGATCCTCGGCGACCACAGGGATGGCGACTCGGGGGTGATCCGGGCCTTCCTGCCCGGCGCGCGCGGCGTCGACGTGCTGGCCCGCGAGGACGGCAGCCGCATCGGCACGCTGGAGATGGTCCACCCCGCCGGCCTCTTCGCCGGGCCGGTCCAGGCCGCCGGCCCCTACCGGCTGCGCGTGCGCTGGCCCGAGGCCGTGCAGGAGACCGAGGACCCCTACGGCTTCGGCCTGCTGCTCGGCGACCTCGACCTCCACCTCATCGGCCAGGGCACGCATTACGAGCTGAGCCGCTGCCTCGGGGCCCAGGCCATGGCGGTCGAGGGCGTGGCGGGGGTGCGCTTCGCCGTCTGGGCGCCCAACGCCCGGCGCGTGTCGGTGGTGGGCGACTTCGACTCCTGGGACGGGCGCCGCCACCCGATGCGCCTGCGCCGCGAGGCCGGTGTGTGGGAGCTCTTCGTGCCCGGCATCGGCCCGGGGACGCGCTACAAATACGAGATCGTCGGCCCCGACGGCGCCGTGCTGCCGCAGAAGGCCGATCCCGTGGCGCGGGCCGCCGAGGCGGCGCCGGGCAGCGCCTCCATCGTGGCCCGCCCCGAGCCCTACGCCTGGACGGACGGGGACTGGACGGCGGACCGCGCGCGCCGACAGGCGCTCGACGCCCCCCTCTCGGTCTACGAGGTCCACGCCGGCTCCTGGCTGCGCCTGCCGGGCGAGGGGAACCGCAGCCTCACCTGGCGCGAGATGGCGGACCGGCTCGTGCCCTACGTGGAGGCGCTGGGCTTCACCCACATCGAGTTCATGCCCATCATGGAGCACCCGTTCGGCGGCTCCTGGGGCTACCAGCCGCTCGGCCTCTTCGCGCCCACCGGCCGCTACGGGCCGCCGGAGGATTTCGCGTATTTCGTCGACCGCTGCCATGCGCGCGGCATCGGCGTGATCCTCGATTGGGTGCCGGCCCACTTCCCGACCGACGTCTGGGGCCTCGCCCGCTTCGACGGCACGGCGCTCTACGAGCACGCCGACCCGCGGGAGGGCTTCCACCAGGACTGGAACACGCTGATCTTCAACCTCGGCCGCCGCGAGGTGAAGGGCTTCATCATCGCCAGCGCGATCGAGTGGCTGGAGCGCTACCACGTCGACGCCCTGCGGGTCGACGCGGTCGCCTCGATGCTCTACCGCGACTACAGCCGCAAGGCCGGCGAATGGGTGCCCAATGAATATGGCGGGCGGGAGAACCTCGAATCGGTCGAGTTCTTCAAGCACCTGAACAGCATCGTGGCGCAGCGCGAGCCCGGCGCCCTCGTCATCGCCGAGGAATCGACCGCCTGGCCCGGCGTCACGGCCCCGGTCGAGGAGGGCGGGCTCGGCTTCGACCTCAAGTGGAACATGGGCTGGATGCACGATACGCTCCAATACATGGAGAAGGAGCCGATCTACCGCAGCTTCGATCACCATCTCATGACGTTCGGGATGGTCTACGCCTATACCGAGCGCTTCATGCTGCCGCTGAGCCACGACGAGGTGGTGCACGGCAAGGGCTCGCTGATCCGCAAGATGCCGGGCGACGACTGGCAGAAGTTCGCCAACCTCCGCGCCTATTACGCCTGGATGTGGACCTTCCCGGGCAAGAAGCTCCTGTTCATGGGCGGCGAGATCGCCCAGTGGGCCGAGTGGAACCACGACGCCTCGGTGGACTGGGACCTGCTCGACGCTGCCCCCCACAGGGGCATCCAGACGCTGGTCGCTGACCTGAACCGCCTCTACGCCGCGGAGCCGGCCCTGCACGCGACCGACACCGACCCGGCCGGCTTCCGCTGGGCCGTGGGCGACGACGCGGTGAACTCGATCTACGGCTTCATCCGGCAGACGGCCGACGAGGGCTCGCGGCTCCTCGTCGTCAGCAACATGACGCCCGTGCCGCGCCGCGCCTACCGCGTCGGCGTGCCCGTGGCCGGCCACTGGCGCGAGCTGCTCAACACCGACGGCGCCCTCTACGGGGGCGGCGACATCGGCAACGGCGGCGGCGTGTCGACGGAGGGGATCGCGAGCCACGGGCACGAGCAGTCGCTCAGCCTGACGCTGCCGCCGCTCGCGACGGTGGTGCTGCGGTCGCCGGGGTGAGCTCGTGGCGGCGTGGCTCCGTGAACGGCAGCGGGTGGCTGAACCCGTCGCGCTCATATGCTGTCCGGCCGATCAGCTCGGATCCCCCTCTCGGCCGCTCGTCCCCTCCTGTGCGCATAGGCGCTAACTCAAGCGGAAAAGGACCTCACCCTCCTTCATCCTGAGCAGGGCGCGGAGCGCCCGTGTCGAAGGACGCAGCCGCGGCCCGCTCCCGCGCGGAGGGCGCCTGCGCCCCTTCATCCTGAGCCAGTCGAAGGACGACACGGGTCCTTCGGACCCTCGCTCAGGATGAGGGAGGGTGGAGAAAACTGGGTTTCTGCTGCAATCTGAGTGCCTATGGTCGGCCGCCCCGTGCCCACCACCACCACGCCGATCAGCCCCGGCGGCGCCACGCCGGCCACGAGGAACAGCTTGGCGAAGCTCCGGAGCTGGATCATCGGCAGCGTCGCCATGGCGAGCAGCATGACGGCCGCGATCGGCCCCTCGCCCCGATCCCCGGCCCTCGGCGCTCTCCGCGACGGTTGACCGCCGCCCCGCGCCGTGGTGGGCTCGCGGCCATGGACCAGGACAAGCCGCGCCAGCACCACGACATCGGGGGCGTCCCGGGCTTCATGTGCCGCGAGGTCGACACGGAGCCGCACGCGCTCACCGACTTCGACCGCGAGGTCGACGCCTACCGCCAGATCCTCGGCCGCAAGGGCGTGATGTCGGTCGACGAACTCCGGCGCGGCATCGAGGCCATCCCCGAGGCCGAGTATCACCGCCTCACTTATTACGAGCGATGGATCCGCTCCATCGCCGACAACCTGCTGCGCAACGGCACGCTCACCGAGGCCGAGCTCGCCGCGGCGCTCGACCGCGCATGAGCGGCGGCGGCTTCCCGCCCGGCGCGCCGGTGCGGGTGCGCGACCTGTGGCCGGAGCGGGACGGTCCCGTCCATATCCGCACGCCCCACTACCTGCGCGGCGCCCCGGGCCGCGTGGTGCGGCGCCTGGGCGCCTTCCCCAACCCCGAGGACCTCGCCTTCCGCCGCCCGGCCGCGGCCGTGCCGCTCTACCACGTGGCCTTCGCGCCCGCGGACCTGTGGCCCGAGCCCACCGACGGCGGGGACCTCCTCGTCGAGATCTTCGAGCATTGGCTGGAGCCGAACCCATGAGCCCCCTCGCGACCCGCCTGGTGGAAACGGACGGCGCGCGGCTGCTCGGCGCCCTGCGGATCCTGCTGGCCGAGAAGGGCATCGCCACGCCGGCCGAGGTCGCCGAGCGCATCGCCGTCACGGACGCGGCCTCGCCGCGCCAGGGCGCCGCCCTGGTGGCCCGGGCCTGGTGTGACCCCGCCTTCCGCGCGCTGATGCTGCGGGACGGCGCCGCCGCGGCCGAGAGCCTGGGCATCGCCATGCGGGGCATGCCGCCGCTCGGCGTGCTCGAGAACACCGCCGAGGTCCACCACCTCGTGGTCTGCACCCTGTGCAGTTGCTATCCGCGGGCCGTGCTGGGCTACCCTCCGTTCTGGTTCAAGTCGGCCGCCTATCGCGCCCGCGCGGTGCGCGACCCGCGCGGGCTCCTGGCCGAGTGGAACACCGTCCTGCCCGAGGGGCAGCGCATCCGCGTGGTCGATTCCACGGCCGACTACCGCTGGATGGTGCTGCCGCGCCGCCCCGCCGGCACGGAGGGCTGGGACGAGGAGCGGCTCGCCGCCCTCCTCGACGAGGGCCACCTCATCGGCGTCACCGTGCCGGCCGCGCCGGCGACGCCGTGACGGGGGGCGGGATGGACGACGAACCCCGCGGCGACCTCATGGTGCGCACCATCGCCATGCCGGCCGACACCAACGCCAACGGCGACATCTTCGGCGGCTGGGTCATGTCGCAGATGGACGTCGCGGGCGGCATCGCCGGGGTGGACCGGGCGCGGGGCCGCGTCGTCACGGTGGCGGTCGACGGCATGACCTTCATCCGCCCCGTCAAGGTCGGCGACGTGCTCTGCGTCTACGCGCGGGTCGAGCGCGTCGGCCGGACCTCGATGCGGATCGGGGTGGAGGCCTGGGCGCGGCGCTTCCGCACGCGGGAGCGCGACAAGGTCACGGCCGCGACCTTCACCTTCGTGGCCATCGACGACGAGGGCCGCCCCCGCCCGGTGCCGGCCGAGGGGGACGACGCGGCGGCGCCCTGAGGCCGCTTCAGGAGATCTCCGCGATCAGCTTGGCCACCAGGGCGCGGCCGAAGCTCTCGAAGCCCTGCGCCACCGACACGAAGCTGTTCAGGCCGCCCGCCACGTTCTGCCGGTAGTAGCCCTGCAGCCCGCCCGGCGGGTGGGTGTGGGCCACGAGATAGGCGGGGCCCGACATGTCGCTCAGGATGACGATGCCGTTGATGGCCGTGACGCCGTGGGCCAGGGCGTCGTCGCGCGCCGCGCGGATGTCGCGCCCGCCGTTACTGTCGCCGTCGCCCGACACGTCGATGACGCGGCGCTCGGCCGAGAAGGGCGCCGCGGCGAAGAGGGAGGCCGAGAAGTCGATGGCCGAGCCGATCGCGGTCCGGTCGTAGAAGGAGCGCGGTGCCCCCGCGACCGCCGCCCCGAAGACCCGCGCCTCCGCGGCGTCGCCGACCGCCGTCCAGGGGATCACGAGCTTCTGCGAGCCCGACCCCGCCCATTCCACGAAGGCCACGGCGATGCGCCCGTGCGGCCCGGACGCGATGGCGCGCAGCACCTCCGGGTCCGACATGGCGGCCGCGTAGCCCTTGCGCTGCAGCTCGTATTTGTCGGCGTCGATGGAGCGCGACACGTCGGCGGCGAGCACCAGCAGCAAGTCGACGGCGGGTCCGTCGGCGGAGACAGCCGGGCCGGACGGCAGGGCCGCCAGGAGGATCGCCAAACCCGCACATGTCCGACGCATGGCCGCCCCCCGTGTCCCGGAACCGAAGCGGAGGGCGGGCGAGGCGCCGCGTCGATCCGTGGCGGCGACCGTGCTCATCCCGGGAACAGCCGCGCCTCGACGGCCTCCCAGTCGCGCTCGACGTAGAGCGCGCCCGCCTCGGCCAGCGCCCGCGCGTGGTGGGGCTCGATGTGGCTGCCGCCCGCGTAGCCGACGGCCCTCATGCCGGCCGCGAGCGCGCCCGCGACCCCGAAGCGCGAATCCTCGATCACCACGCAGCCCCCGGGCTCCGCGCCCATGCTGGCGGCCGCGAAGAGGAACAGGTCCGGCTCCGGCTTGCCCCGGGCCACCTGGCTCGACGAGAAGATGTTCTCGCCGAAGAAGGCCGCCAGGCCCGTCAGCTCCAGCGAGTTGCGGATGCGGTCGAGCCCCGACGAGGAGGCGACGCAGCGCGGCACGTCGGGATGGCGGCGCAGGAAATCCGCGAGGCCCGGCGTGGGCTTCAGCTCCGCCGCGAACCGGTCGCGGATCACCGGCCAGATCCGCGCCGACACGTCGAGCGGCACGTCGCGGCCGGTCTCCTCCGAGACCTTCAGCAGGATGTCGGCCTGCTTCATGCCGAAGTAGCGCGCGATCATGGCGTGGGTGGCCGGTACCCCGGCCTCGTTCAGCACCGACACCAGGCCGCCGATCGACAGCAGCTCGCTGTCGACCAGCACGCCGTCGCAGTCGAACACGATCAGGTTGGGGTGCATTCCGGGTCCTCGGGGCCGCGATCCGCGATCCTCTTCGCAGGTTCGCCGGCGCGGGGGAAGCGCGACCGCGGTTGCCTCGGCCCGGCCCTGCGTCTAAGCCACGGCCGAAGCATCGTCATCGTGCCCAGGGTGCCCCATGCAGGCCCGCGTCTCCGTCACGCTGAAATCCGGCGTCCTCGATCCCCAGGGCAAGGCGATCGGGGGGGCGCTGCACGCGCTCGGTTTCGACGGGGTCGAGAGCGTCCGCCAGGGCAAGATCTTCGACGTGGTCCTGCGCGGCACCGACCGGGCCGGGGCCGAGGCGGAGCTGCGCCGGATCTGCGAGGCGCTGCTCGCCAACCTCGTCATCGAGGACTATGCCATCGCGCTCGACGGGGACGCGGCCGTGTCCGGGGGCACGCCGGCGTGAGGGCGGCCGTCGTCGTCTTCCCCGGCGTCAACCGCGACCGCGACGTGGCCCGGGCGTTGAGGCGCGCCTCGGGGGTTGCGCCCGCGAGCGTGTGGCACACCGAGACGAGCCTGCCCGAGGGCACCGATCTCGCGGTGCTGCCGGGCGGGTTCTCCTACGGCGACTACCTGCGCTGCGGCGCCATCGCGGCGCGCTCGCCCGTGATGGATGCGGTGCGGGCCTTCGCGGCGCGCGGCGGCCGGGTGCTGGCCATCTGCAACGGCTTCCAGGTGGCCTGCGAGGCGGGGCTCCTGCCGGGCGTGCTGATGCGCAACGCCGACCTCCACTTCGTGTGCCGAATGCAGCATCTGCGCGTCGAGCGGGCCGACACTCCCTTCACGCGCGCCTACGCGCCCGGCCAGGTGATCGCGGTGCCGGTGGCCCACGGCGAGGGCAACTACGCGGCCGACGACGCCACGGTCGAGCGGCTCGAAGGCGACGGGCGCGTGGCCTTCCGCTACTGCGGCCCGGAGGGCGACCCCGCCCACGGCGCCAGCCCGAACGGCTCGCGCAACCACATCGCCGGCGTGTATTCGGAGCGCTTCAACGTGCTGGGCATGATGCCCCACCCGGAGAACGCCATCGAGGCGCTGACCGGCGGGGAGGACGGGCGCGGGCTCTTCGACAGCCTGATGGGGTGACGGCGGCGGGCGCCGTCCAGGGGTCGGCCGGCGCGCCGGCATGGCGCGCTCCCGTGGCGGGCCTCCTCGGCGCACCGGGGCGGATCGCTCATGGTGCTGCGGCCTGCGACGGGCTACCATCGCCCCCGACGATTCGACGGGGACCGGTCAGGTCCGTTCGAGACCGAGGCGGTGGGCGTTGAGCGACGACATGAGGGCTCCCACGGAGATCGTCGATGGGTCGTCGGCCTCTCGGTCGAGCGTCGGGACCGGATCCCTCATCTCCGTGGGGACCCTGACGTCTCCCAGGCCCGTGGCCCGCTTCGGCGACGAGTTCCGCTCCTTCCCCGCGGTGCCGAGCCTCACCTCCGGCGTCGACCCCGGGCTGCTGCCTCTGCAGGGGCGCGTCGAGCGCATGCTGGTGTCCGAGGGCGGCTACGTCCTGGTCACGGGATGGCTCGCCGACGAGGGCAGCGACCCGCTCGCCTTCAGGGTCACGGGCGCCGGGCTCGACCTCCTCATCCCGGCCGACAGCATCCTGCGTCACGCGAGGGGCGACGTCGAGACCATCGTCCGTGCGGGAGCCTACGACTACGGCTTCCTGGCCTTCGCCCGGTCGCCCTCGCCCGCCGCGCTGAAGCAGCCGCTCGCCGTCGAGGTCGGCTCCGCCAACGAGGCCCTGAGGATCGCGGTCGGCCCGCAGGTCGTGTCCGACAGGCGGCTGCTCGACGCGCTGCTCATCGCGGCGACCGGCCAGCAGGCCCACGGCGGGGCGACCGCCGGCCTGCACCGGTTCGCGGCCGGCGCGGCGGGGTCCGCCGCGGTCGCGCTGTTCCAGTCCCACGCCGCGGGCCACGTCGCGCGATGCCACGTGCACCGCTTCCGCCCCCGTCCCGTCGCCCGCTCCTTCGTCACGGTGCTGTTCGGCGCGACGGAGCCCGTCAAGCTGCAGCCGATCCTGTTCCGCCAGGGGGGGATCGACTTCGGCGAGTGGATCTACGTGTGCAACTCGCCCGAGGACGCCGAGGCGGTCATGCGGCTCGGGCGCCTCGTGTCGGACCTCTACGACGTCGCCATCACCGTGATGGTGATGCCCGACAACGTCGGCTTCGGCGCCGCCAACAACGCGGCCGTGGCGCAGGCCGCGAGCGACAGCATCGTCCTGGTCAACCCGGACGTCTACCCGTTGCCGGGGCACGCCGGCGCCCTGCGCGACGCGCTCGACCGCCGGACGCTCGGCACGGGCCTGTGGGGCGGGCTGCTGTTCTACGACGACCACAACCTCATGCATTCAGGCATGTATCTCGACCGGGACACGGCCTTCCGCCGCCAGGGGCTGGGCCGCGCCCCCGGCCCGGGGGAAGCCTCGGCGGTCGACCTGCTGAGGGTGGAGCATTTCGACAAGGGCGTGCCCTTCGAGGAGGCGTCCTGGCGCCGCCCCAAGGCGGTGCCGGCCGTGACGGGGGCCGTGATGGCCTTCGCGCGCCGGCCCTTCGAGCGGCTCGGCGGCTTCTCGACGCGCTACATCTACGGCCACTACGAGGACGCCGACCTGTCGCTGCGCTGGGCCGCCGAGGGCGGGACCGTGGCGGTCGACCCGCTGCTGCGGCTCGTCCACCTCGAAGGGCAGGGGTCGAAGCCCAAGGGCGAGCAGTACCGCGCGGCCGCGGTCTTCAACCGGCACCTGTTCACGCTGCGGCACGGCGCGGCCTACGACCGGGACCCGGGCGCCTTCACGGCCGCGCGCGACCTCGCGCCGGGCGGCGCGTGACGCGGCCGGACGGATCCGGGAGAGGCGCGATGCGCGTCCTCGACGTCAGACCGGCTCGTTCGCCGAAACGGCCGCGATGCGCGCGACGGTGATCTGGAGTTCGGGCTTCCGCGGTGGCTCATGGTGGACTCCGGCTGATCGAGCGCGGCGGTCAGGTCGTGACGCGGATGCTCCCCAACGTTCGGCAGAAGACCATCGGGCCCATCGTCGATGCCATCGCCGGAGCGGGATCACTGGTCTACGCGGACGAACACGACATCGACGCCCGACGGCCGAAGTGGGGCTTCGCTCACGGGACGGTCTGCCATGACGCGGGCGAGTGCGCGCGTGATGACGACGGGGACGGATTTCGCGAGGTCCACGTCGACACGATGGAGGGATGCTGGTCCCCGCTGAGATCCGGGCTCCGCCCGCGCAGAGGCATCTCCCAGGAGAAGCCGCCCAGCTACCACCCCGAGACCCATCATGAGCCTGGTGTCATTGAACTGCTCGTCGGATCCGCCTTCACCCTCCCCGTCCCGCCCCCTGCCGCTCGCGCCTGGCCCGGCCAAGTTCGGCGACGAGGCGGATGCGGGCCTTGGATGCGTTCAGCCCCTCGTAGCCGGCCGTTACCAAACCCAAGCCGTGAGCGCGCTCGAACGCGTGTTTCGCGACGGCGGGGTTGACGCGGAAGCCTTGCGGGCAGCGCGTCGACAGCACGACCGGGATGCGGGCGGCGGCTCGCCGCAGGTTCGCCTCGGACGCGGTCGCGATCCCGCCCGCTCCCTGACCGGCCACCACCAGCCCGTCGAGGGCGTTCTCATCGGGGAAGCCGACGAGAGGACCGAACGTCTCGGTGACGATGGCCACGCGGGCATCGAGGTCGACCGCGTCGAGGTCCGTGTAGCTGTCCGTGCCGCTGCAGCCGCCGGTCAGGGTCACGCGGCCGGCCTCGATGACGCCTCGCGCCGCGAGGTCCGGGCCGAACGGTTGGACGGCCTGCGGCCGGACCTTGACCATGGACACGGGGTCGGAAGCACGCCCCGCGAAGGCGACGAGCGGTCCGGCGCCGCTCGGCATTTCACGCGCGAGGAGTGCGGCATCCCGCAGGTTGGAAACAGCATCGGAGCCCTCGCCGCCGCCCGGGAGGGCGGCCCCGGTGAGGACGACGGGTCGATCCCGATTCAGCAGGAGCGCCGATGCGTAGGCCACGTCCTCCATGGCGTCGGTGCCGCAGCACAGGACGAAAGCGCCGCTCCCGCGGTCGCGCCGCATCGCCTCCCTGGCCCTGCAGATGGACGCCAACGTCAGGTCCGAGCTGTCCACGGCTTCGATGTCGTGCACAGTCCAGTCCGTCGAGCCGGTGAGGTCGACCAGGTCATGGGCACTCAGCCGGTCGAGCGTCCCGTCGGGGCGGTAGCGTTCCGTGATGGTGCCGCCGCAGTTGAGCAGCCCGAGCCTCACGGCAGCACGCCCATCAGCTCGCCGATCCGCTGGGTTGCCTTGAGGCCTGTCCCGGTCAGGATGAGCACCGTGGTCTCGTCCGGGCGCACGACCCCCGCATCCAGGAGCTTGCTGAGCGCGGCGGCCGCGCTCGCGCAGGTCGGCTCGACATAGAGCCCCGTCCGGGCAAGCTCGCCATGCGCGGCCTCGATCTCGCTTTCCGACACCACGACCGATCGTCCGCCAGACCGGCGCAGGGCCGCCAGCACCTCGCGCGTGCGCACCGGCTTCGCGATCGAGGTGCCTTCCGCGATGGTGGGTTTGGCCTCGATGGCCACCAGACTGTCGCCCCCGGTCAGGAACGTCGCGTGCAGGGGCGCGCAGTTCTCCGGCTGGACGGCGAAGAGCCGCGGCAGGCGGTCGATCTCGCCCCGGCGCAGCAGCTCGCAGAAGCCGATGTCGCAGCCCAGGACGTTGCTGCCGGCGCCCGTCGGGATGACGACGTTGTCGGGTGCCCTGAACCCGAGATCTTCCCACAGCTCGTAGGCCAGGGTCTTCGTGCCCTGCAGGAAGAAGGCCTGCCAGTTGTGGCTGGCATAGAAGATCTCCGAGGCCTGCCGCTCGGCGGCGTCGGCCGTGTCCTGCCGCGTGCCCGGAATGAGCTCGGTCTCGGCGCCATAGGCTTGCATCTGAACCGTCTTGCCGGGTTGCGTGGAAGCGGGAACCAGGATCTTCGACCGCATGCCGCCGGCCGCCGCATAGGCCGCGATGGCGGCACCGCCGTTGCCGGAGCTGTCCTCCAGCACGCGGCTGATCCCCTGTTGCCTGAGCGTCGACATCATCACGGTCGCGCCGCGGTCCTTGAAGCTGCCGGTGGGCGCGAACCATTCCAGCTTGAAATGCGCGCGACCGCCGCGCCAGGCATGCTCCACCAGCGGCGTCAGGCCCTCCCCCATCGTGATGGGATCCTTGACCGGTACGGGGAAGGACGCCGCATAGCGCCAGAGCGAACGGCGCGCCGCGTCGACCTCCCCCCGGCCGATCCCCGGCAGCGGCGTGATCATCAGGGGACCACCCGCGTCGGAGCGCCAACGTGGCGTCTCGAGCGGATAGGTCTGGCCGGTCCGGGGATCGACGTAGGCGGGCTCGGCCGCGACGGGTTCGAGTTCCATCGAAGTTCCTCCGGTTGTCGGTCGCGTCGTGGCGTCGCCCGCTCAGCCGGCGCTGCACCGGGCGATCAATGCGCGCGCGACGTACAGGTCCTGGATGGCGAGGCCCGAGCTATCGAACACGGTGATGTCCTCCTCGCTCGCCCGACCGGGAGCTTCGCCCGTCAGGACGGCGCCGATGGCGACGATCGGCGCGTCGGGAGCGGCGTGCTGGAACTCGCCGATCCGGCGGGATTGCTCCGGCAGGTCGCAGTAAAGCCTCGCCCGCGGCAGAAGGGCGGGCGGCAGTTCCTGCTTGCCCGCGGCGTCGGAGCCCATGGTCGAAACATGCGTGCCCGGCCTCACCCAGGATGACTCGAACAACGGTGCCGTCGCCGTGGTCGCCGTCACGATGATGTCGGCCGCTCGGCAGGCGGTCTCGGCGGAGGCGATCCGGGAAGACAGGCCCAGTTCGGCGAGCGCCGCCACCATCGCCGCGGCCGAGCCCTCGGAGCGGCCGACGACGAGAATGTCCCGGATCGGCCGAATGCGGGTCAGTGCCGCGACGTCGTAGCGGGCCTGGTGACCGGTCCCGAACACGGCGAGGACCGAGGCGTTGCGGCGCGCCAGCACGTCGGTGGCGACCGCATCCGCCGCGGCGGTGCGGTAGGCGTTGACCTGGCCGGCCTCCACCACGGCGGCGATCCGCCCGCAGCTCTGGTCGATGAGGAGGATCGTCGAATTGTGTCTCGGCAGGCCGCATTCCGCATTGCCGGGCCAGTACGAGCCGACCTTCAAGCCGGCGATGTCCGGTGTCGCGCCCGACTTCACGGTGAAGCGATCCGCCGGATCCGACCCGTGGCCAAGCACGACGGGGAAGTTCGCGGTCGCCGGATGGATGGCGGCGATCAGCGCCTCGCGCACGGCGACATGGGCGATCTCGTGCGTGATGAGCTTGGCCGACTGGTCTTCGCCGATGATCTGCATGGCGTTCCCGCTATCGGCCGCCGGAATGGGGCCACCGCGCCATCGGCGAGCCCGTATCGGCAGGGATGACGTCGTCGGCGTCGAACCGGCTGGCCGTCGCACGGGCGTGGTTCGGCAGGATGCGCGATCCATCGAGGATGAGGCTCGGCGTCTCGAAGGCCGCGAGCAAGGCGGATCGTGGTCGCGGGGAGGACAGCATCGGCGGCTCCGTTCTCTCGCAAGCTGCATATACAGCTTTGAGAGATCTGTCTATATAGTGCTGGACGTGCTAAAGGCCGGGCATGAGCGAAGATCCTGCCATGCCGGGCCGGCGCGCGCGCATCACCGCCTATGTCACCGCGCGGATCACGTCGGGCGAGTGGATGGCGGGGGACCGCATCCCATCGGAAAACGATCTGTGCGAGACGTTCGGCGTCAGCCGGATGACGGTGCACCATGCCCTGCGCGATCTGACCGCCCGCGGCTTTCTCGTGCGTCGCAGCGGCTCGGGCACGTTCGTCGCCGAGCCTCGCTCCTACGTCGCGGAGTACAGCCACCTCGACATCATCGCGGAGATCGCGGCGCGTGGCCGCCGCCACGGCGCCGAAGTGCTGCGGCGCGAGCTCCGTCCGGCCACCGATGCGGAAGCCGAGGCTTTCGAGGTCGCGGCCAGGACACCTCTGTTCCACGCGGTGATCCTGCACCGAGAAGATGGAGAGCCGCTTGAGCTGGAGGACCGGCTGATCGCACCGCGATTTCTGCCGGATGCCATGGCGATCGACCTGTCCAGCCAGACCCTGTTCTCGCGCCTGATGCTGGTTCGCCCCTACCGGGAGGGAAGCGAGACCACCCGGGCGGTGATGGGCGGGCCCGAGGAATGCCGGCTGCTGCAGATCGGCGCCGACATGCCATGCCTCGAGGTGACGCGCAGGACCTGGTCCGCAAAAGGTGTCGTCACCGTCGCGAGGATGCTGCGGCCTGGAGACCGAGCGCAGATGGAAGGGCGGATAAAGACGGCCCGGAATTTATAGGCATTCCTCCCTTGGGGCCTGTCAGGGCTTGAAATTGAGCCTGCCTCCGATTGGATTATCCGACAGTGCTCGATACTTTTCGACCTCTGTGACGCGGTCGTTGATAGCTTCTCTGACCGAATCCGACCCTTTGAACGAGGCTCATGATGGGTTTCGGGGTCCGGCACCTGTCTCGACTTCCCTGGCGCCCGCCGAGGGCCGGCCTCACCCGCCCTTCAGCCCCCGCAGCGGCAGCGGGCCGTCGCTCTTCACCTCGTCGATGACCGCGTAGGTGCGCGTCTCCCGCACGCCCGGCAGGGCCACGAGCACGTCGCCGAGGAAGCGCCGGTAGGCCGCCATGTCGGCCACCCGGGCCTTGACGAGATAGTCGAAGCCGCCCGCCACCATGTGGCACTCCAGGATCTCGGGGGTCAGCCGCACCGCGCGGGCGAAGCGCTCGAAGGCGTCCGAGGTCGTCTTGTCGAGCGACACTTCCACGAACACCAGCAGCCCCAGGCCGAGCCGGTGCGGGTCGAGCCGCGCCCCGTAGCCCGTGACGACCCCGTCGCGCGTCAGCCGCCTCAGGCGCTCGCCGGTCGCGGTCGGCGACAGGCCCAGCCGCTCGGCGAGGTCGCTCGTCGTGATGCGCCCGTCCGCCTGGAGGACGTCGAGGATCTTGAGGTCGGAGGCGTCCACGGATGTTTCCCCGGCGAGAGGCGGCTTCGACGGGGAGATCCGCGGCCGATCCCGCTTCGAGACCGATGGAACCACGGCGGAATGGCTGGTACAAGGTGTCATCGGCGGCCGGGTGCCGATCCCCGCGCCGACCCTCACCACGAGCGTCCCTCCCCATGACGATCCACGTCCCCGCCGGCCCGTCCCCCTTCGCGGCCCTCTCGGCCGCCGTGAGGCCGCAGGCGCCGCTGCGCGCCGCCGTCACGGCGGCCACTCGCCGGCCCGAGCCGGACTGCGTGGCGGCGCTGCTCGACGCCGCCGCCCTGCCGCCCGAGGGCGCGGCGGCGGCCTCCGCCACCGCGCGGGGGCTCGTCGAGCGGCTGCGCGCGAAGACGCGGAGCGGCGGCGTCGAGGGGCTGATCCACGAATATGCGCTGTCGAGCCAGGAGGGCGTCGCCCTGATGTGCCTCGCCGAGGCGCTGTTGCGCATCCCCGACAGCGCCACGCGCGACGCCCTGATCCGCGACAAGATCGCGGGCGGCGACTGGCGCGCCCATGTCGGGCAGAGCCCGTCGCTCTTCGTCAACGCCGCCACCTGGGGCCTCGTGGTCACGGGGCGCCTCACCACCACGACCAGCGAGTCGAGCCTGGGGAGCGCGCTGACGCGGCTCATCGCGCGCGGGGGCGAGCCGCTGATCCGCCGCGGGACCGACCTCGCCATGCGGATGATGGGCGAGCAGTTCGTCACCGGCCAGACCATCGCCGAGGCGCTGGCGAACAGCCGCAAGCTCGAGGCCCGCGGCTTCCGCTACTCCTACGACATGCTGGGCGAGGCCGCGACCACGGCCGCGGACGCCGCCCGCTACTTCGAGGACTACGAGGACGCGATCCACGCCATCGGCCGAGCCGCGGCGGGGCGCGGCATCGTCGAGGGGCCGGGCATCTCGATCAAGCTGTCGGCCCTGCACCCGCGCTACGCCCGCGCCAAGATGGGCCGCGTGATGGGCGAGCTGCTGCCCCGCGTGAAGGATCTCGCGGCGCTGGCCCGCTCCTATGACATCGGGCTGAACATCGACGCCGAGGAGGCCGACCGGCTGGAGATCTCGCTCGACCTCCTCGAAGCCCTGGCGCTCGACCCCGAGCTCAAGGGCTGGGACGGCCTCGGCTTCGTGATCCAGGCCTACGGCCGGCGCTGCCCCTTCGTGGTCGACGTCATCGTCGACCTCGCCCGCCGCGCGGGACGCCGCATCATGGTGCGGCTCGTCAAGGGCGCCTACTGGGACACCGAGATCAAGCGCGCCCAGGTGGACGGGCTCGACGGCTTCCCGGTCTTCACCCGCAAGCTCCACACGGACGTGTCCTACCTCGCCTGCGCCCGCAAGCTCCTGGCGGCGCCGGACGCCGTGTTCCCGCAGTTCGCCACCCACAACGCCCAGACGGTCGGGGCGATCCTGGCCATGGCGGGGCCGGGCTTCCATCGCGGGCAGTACGAGTTCCAGTGCCTGCACGGCATGGGCGAGCCGCTCTACGACGAGGTCGTCGGGGCCGACAAGCTCGACCGGCCCTGCCGCATCTACGCGCCCGTGGGCACCCACGAGACGCTGCTGGCCTACCTCGTGCGGCGCCTGCTGGAGAACGGCGCCAACTCGTCCTTCGTCAACCGCATCGCCGACGAGAAAGTGCCGGTGGACGACCTCGTGGCCGACCCCGTGGCACTCGTGCGGGCGACCAGCCCGGTCGGCGCCCCGCACGAGCGCATCGCCCAGCCCCGCGACCTGTTCGCCGACCGCGCCAATTCCCGCGGGCTCGACCTGTCGAACGAGGACCAGCTCGCGGCGCTCGCCACGGCGCTCGACGGGGGCGCCGCCCCGCGCTGGACCGCGCTGCCCGCCGGCGCCGTGGACGCCGAGGGCGCGGCGCCCGTGCTCAACCCGGCCGACCACCGCGACGTCGTGGGATACGTGCGGCACAGCACGCCGGAGGAGGTCGCGGGCGCCCTGGCGCGCGCCGCCTCCGCCGCGCCCGGCTGGGCCGCCACCTCGGCGGACGAGCGCGCCGCCTGCCTCGCCCGCGCGGCCGACGCGCTGGAGGCGCGCATGCCGGTGCTGATCGGCCTCGTGGTGCGCGAGGCCGGCAAGTCCTACGGCAACGCGGTGGCCGAGCTGCGCGAGGCGATCGACTTCCTGCGCTACTACGGCGCCGAGGCCGTGCGGACCTTCGGGGCCGAGCGGCGCGGGGCGTTGGGGCCGGTGGTCTGCATCAGCCCGTGGAACTTCCCCCTGGCGATCTTCGCCGGCCAGGTCGCGGCGGCGCTGGCGGCCGGCAACCCGGTGCTGGCCAAGCCCGCCGAGGAGACGCCGCTCGTGGCCGCCGAGGCCGTGCGGATCCTCCACGCCGCGGGCGTGCCGGCCGACGCCCTGCAGTTCCTGCCCGGCGACGGCGCGGTCGGGGCCGCGCTGGTGGCCGACCCGCGCGTCATGGCGGTGATGTTCACCGGCTCGACCGCCGTGGCGCGGCTGATCCAGCGGCAGTTGGCCGAGCGCCTGACGCCCGACGGGCGACCCGTGCCGCTGATCGCCGAGACCGGCGGGCAGAACGCCCTCGTGGTCGATTCCTCGGCCCTGGCCGAGCAGGTGGTGGGCGACGTCATCGCCTCGGCCTTCGATTCCGCAGGCCAGCGCTGCTCGGCCCTGCGCATCCTGTGCCTCCAGGAGGAGGTGGCGGACCGCACCCTCGCCATGCTGAAGGGCGCGCTCGGCGAGATCGAGATCGGCGACCCCCGCGCCCTGTCGGTCGACGTCGGCCCCGTCATCACGGCGGAGGCGCGGGACGGCATCCTGGCGCACGTCGAGGCCATGCGGGCCCGGGGCCACGCCGTCGAGGCCCTGCCGCTGCCGGAGGGCGCGCGCCACGGCACCTTCGTGGCGCCCACGATCATCGAGATCGCCCGCATCGCGGATGTCGAGCGCGAAGTCTTCGGCCCCGTGCTGCACGTGCTGCGCTACCGGCGCGGCGAGCTCGACGCGCTGATCGGCGAGATCAACGCCACGGGCTACGGCCTCACCTTCGGGCTCCACACCCGCATCGACGAGACGATCGCCCGCGTGCTGGGCAAGGTCGAGGCCGGCAACGTCTATGTGAACCGCAACGTCATCGGCGCGGTCGTGGGGGTGCAGCCCTTCGGCGGCTCGGGCCTGTCGGGCACGGGCCCCAAGGCGGGCGGCCCGCTCTACCTCGGCCGCCTGCTCGACATCCCGCCCCAGACGGCGCTGCGCGGCCTCGAAGGCGCGGGACCCGCCCTGTCGACCGCGCGGGCCTACGCCGACTGGCTGCGCGGCGCCGGCCACGCGGCCGAGGCGGAGCGCTGCATCGCCGACCTGTCGCGCTCGGCGCTCGGCGCCCGGGTGGAGCTGCCCGGCCCCGTCGGCGAGCGCAACACCTACGCGCTGCGCCCGCGCGGCCGCATCGCGGCGCTGGCGGCGGGCGCGATCGGCCTCCGCATCCAGGTCGGCGCCATCCTGGCGACCGGCAACGTCGCGGTGGTGGAGCGAAGGGCCGCCGCGGCCCTCGACGGGGTGCCGGCCGAGGTGGCGGCGCGGCTCCTCGTCGTCGACGACTGGCACGCGACGCCCCATCTGCGCGGCCTGCTGTTCGAGGGCGAGCGCGACGCGCTGCTCGACCTGTCGCGCCGCATCGCCGCGCGCGACGGCCCCATCCTGTCGCTCCAGGCCGTGGGCTCGGCCGAGCGGGAGGACTACGAGCTCGTGCGGCTCCTCGACGAATGTTCGGTGTCCACCAACACGGCGGCGGCGGGCGGCAACGCCAGCCTGATGTCGATCGGCTGAGGGCACGCACCCGCGGGCGGTGTCCTTCTCCCTTCGAAGCCGCCACAGTCCGGCGCATGTCGGAGCTGCCCGGCCTCCCAGCCAGGCAGATCGTACGGCCCCTTCACCGACGGACGCTGTTCAAAGTGTCGGTGTCGCTGGTGACCGGGGAATGGGAAGATAGGGCCGACCGGACCGGGCCGAACATACGAATCTAGACTGACCGCTTTCGCGAACAACTAGGCTAGAGCGGACCTTTGCCCGTGAAGAAGTTGCGCCGTCAGCGCGCCGATCAGGCGTATTCCCGGCTCTGGATGTAAGAGAGCTCTTTCTGTCGCATCTCCTCGATCATGCCGAGAAGTTTATCCTTGATGCCGGTCTGCGCAAACGGTCCGGGAGCAGTCTGCCCCGACATCCACCGGGTCACCGTGGACCATGCGCAAGACAGTTCCCGGCACAGATCATCTTTCCCCAGACCGGCCTCGCGCGCCTTGCTCACGAGGAGTGCCCATTCGCTGTGCTCATTTAGCCCTCTGATCTGCTCCATGTAAGCACCAAGCATTTGCACCCGTGCCTTGTGGATCGTCTGCTCTTGAGCCATGAAGTCGGCCCGGAATGCGATCGCCATGTCTTGTCCTCCGTTGTGGGACGACGGTAGCCGTAGAAAGCTAGCAGATTCCATTGCAAGATGCAACGTTCGATGCACAAAGCAGTTCCGTTTGCCCGACCGGGGCGACCTTGAACGTGGAGCTTCGCCAAGCCGAGCCCTCGGATTTTGCGCGGCTCAGGGCCTTCTACCTGCTCAATAAGTCGCTCGCTCTGCCGGTGCCGCCCGTCAAAACGCTCGGGGACGCGATGAACGAGGGCCGACTGCTCGTGGTTGAAGCTGACCGCCAATCTCCCATTCTCGCCGCCGCTGCCATCTTCGGCTACTCGCCCCTGGGCTGGAAAACCTATGTTGGCGAGCTTTCAGGCGCCTGTGTCACTGGAGCGCTGAACGGCTACAGGCCATTGGGCGTGCAGCGCATCCTCTTGGCTGCCCGCGTGCTCGGCCATGTCGCGCTCAACAACCAGCAGGTCGACCCGGATGCCTCGTCGACGCTGACCGTCGTGGTCAAGGCGAACAACGAGCGGAGCATCGGCAACGTCGTTGCTGCCGGTTTCGTTCGTCTCGTCGACCGGCCGGACTGGATGGTCTACGATGAGCATGACTGGCACGGTTCGCCCGTCGGCACCGATTGGTTCTACTTCGTCGCGACGGACCAGACAGCCCGACAAGCTTACGCCGATCTCGACAGCGTCGGCGCGTTCACCGGCACAGTCCGCCTCTCCCGCGTGAGTCGGTCGACCGGGCAGACGGAAAGCCTGAACATTCAATGCCACCTCGGAGAGCTGCGGGTAGCCCAGCGCGACCTTGCCAACATCTGTGCCGGCGCGCCAGCCGGACTCAGCCCACCTCCGCCGGAACTGTTACGCTGACATTTCGGGCCGACCGAGCTGGGCTGAACCGAGACACCGCCATCCCGCGCGCCTTGATCGCCTCGCCGCCTCCCTTTACGGGAGGGAACGGGCGGACCGGGCGAGGCGGGCGGCATGAACTTTACCGTGGTGGCGATCGGCGACGATCGGCTGGAAGCCTCGAACGAGGCCGGGCAGCGCTTCACCTTCCCGCTCGACGAGCTCGGCGCCACCCGCAAGCCCCCGCGCTCCGGCATCAGGGTCGACACCCTCCCGGTCAGCCCGCCGCTGCGCGCGCTGGAACTCGCCCGCAAGGCGGCCGAGGACTATGCGATCGCCCACGGGCTGATCTGAGCGGCCATCTTCACGGGGCGTTAACCATGCTCGGCGAGACTCCGCGTCAGCGCCATCAGCGGAGACCGGCATGCAACTCGATGTTCACCAGCAGAAGCTGCTGCGATGGGTGGAGGCCAAGGAGCCCGTCCTCGGCATCTTCCACAACATGGTCGAGATCAAGCCGATGATCGAGGGCGGCTTCATCGAGAACCGCCCCGTGCCGCGCCAGAAGGGCCAGCTCGTCCTCACCCAGGCCGGCCGCGCCGCCCTGGCGGACGCCACTTCGCACTGAGGGACCTCGACCCGCCGTCCGCCGCGGCTGACGGCGCGCCCCCGCGGTGGTAGGCTCCGCGGATGCAAGCTTACCTCTCGTTGGAGCGGCTCTTCGGCCGCCTGCGCGCCATCGGCGACGCCACCGGCATCCTGGGCTGGGATGCCCAGACCGTGATGCCGACGGGCGCCGCGCAGGGGCGCGCCGAGCAGGTCGCGACGTTGCGCGGCCTCGCCCACGACCTCCTGGTGGCGCCCGGCACCGCCGCGCTGATCGCCGAGGCGGGCCGCGACGCGCTCGACCCCTGGCAGAGCGCCAACCTCGACGAGATGCAGCGCGCCCACGCCCATGCCGCGGCCGTGCCGCACGACCTCGTCGAGGCCGAGTCGGTCGCGACGTCGCGCGCCGAGATGGCATGGCGCGAGGCGCGCGCGTCGAGCGACTTCGCGGTGCTGAAGCCGCACCTGGAGGAGGTGCTGCGGCTCGCCCGCGCCGTCGGGCAGGCCAAGGGCGAGGCGCTCGGGCTCGCGCCCTACGACGCTCTGCTCGACCAATACGACCCCGGCCTGCGCCGCGCCCGCATCGACCCGCTCTTCGACCGGCTCCGCGCCGAGCTGCCGGGGATCATCGCGGCGGCCCGCGCGCGGCAGGCGCGCGAGGGCGCCCCTCCGGCCCCCGCGGGCGCGTTTCCCGAGGCGGCGCAGCGCGCGGTCGGCGAGACGCTGATGCGGGCGCTCGGCTTCGACTTCGCGCGCGGCCGGCTCGACACGAGCCTCCACCCCTTCTGCGGCGGCGCCACCGACGACGTCCGCATCACCACGCGCTACGCGGCCGGCGACTTCACCCGCTCGCTGATGGGCGTGCTGCACGAGACGGGGCACGCCCTCTACGAGCAGGGGCGGCCGCGGGCCTGGCTCAACCAGCCCGTCGGCGGCGCGCGCGGCATGGTGCTGCACGAGAGCCAGTCCCTCCTCGTCGAGATGCAGGCCTGCCGCACGCCGGAGTTCATGCGCTATCTCGCCCCCGTGCTCGATGGGGCCTTCGGGGACGACGCCGCGGGCCTCGACGCCGACGCCCTGCACCGGCTCTACACGCGGGTGGAGCCCGGCTTCATCCGGGTGGACGCCGACGAATGCACCTACCCGGCCCACATCCTGCTGCGCTACGACCTGGAGCGCGCCATGGTGGACGGCGACCTCGCGGTCGCCGACCTGCCGGGGGCCTTCGACGCCCAGGTGAAGGACCTCCTCGGCCTCGACGTGCCGGACGACGCGCGGGGCTGCCTCCAGGACATCCACTGGCCCGGCGGCGGCTTCGGCTATTTCCCGACCTATACGCTGGGCGCCGCCGCGGCCGCGCAGCTCTTCGCCGCCGCGACGCACGCCGATCCGGCGATCCGGCCGGGGCTGGCCTCGGGCGACTTCGCGCCGCTGCTCGGCTGGCTCCGCGTCAACGTGCACGCCAAGGGGAGCTCGGAGAGCACGGACGCGATCCTCGCCGGCGCGACGGGCCACCCGCTCGGCCTCGACGGCTATCTCGGCCACCTGCGCCGACGGTACCTGGGGGAGGGCATGGCCGCCTGAGGGCTTTGGAGGGACTTGTCGATTCGTTCCAGAGGGTCCAGTCGAGCGGTGTCGATGCTCTACGGGAGTGTCGTGGAGCGTTGACGTTCTTCCGCCCCTTATGTCGGCGACGTCCCGTTCGCAACAGCATCGCCGGACGACCCGTGTCCGGTCCAGATGAGAGAGGTCCATTCCTGTGAGTCAGGCGATCCTTGGCCGTTCCGAATTCGATGCGATGGCTTTCCCCATCCTGATTTCGCTCAGCGCCTCGCACTTGATGAACGACACGATGCAGTCGGTCATCCAGGCGCTCTATCCGATGTTCCAGCAGAACTATCGGCTCAGCTACGGTCAGATCGGGCTCATCACGCTCGCCTTCCAGCTCACCGCCTCGATGCTGCAGCCGCTGGTGGGCCTCTACACCGACCGCCGGCCGCTGCCCTATTCGCTGACGGCCGGCATGGGATCGACGCTGGTCGGCCTGCTGCTGCTGTCGCGGGCGGATTCGTTCCCGTCCATCCTCGCGGCCGCGGCCCTGGTGGGGATCGGGAGCTCGGTCTTCCACCCTGAAAGCTCACGGGTGGCGCGCATGGCCTCCGGCGGCCGGTACGGCTTCGCACAGGCGTTGTTCCAGGTGGGCGGCAATACCGGATCCTCGCTCGGTCCGCTGCTGGCGGCGTTCGTGGTGGTGCCGCTGGGGCAGCACAGCGTGGGCTATATCGCGGTGATCGCTCTGATCGGGATGGCCGTGCTGTTCAACGTCGGGCGCTGGTATTCCGGGAACCTGCACCTCCTGCGCCCGAAGGCGACACAGGCGGCCGAAGGGGCGGCGGTCCTGTCGCGGGGGCGCGTGCTGAGCGCGCTGGCGATCCTGATGGCGCTGATGTTCTCGAAGTTCGTCTACCTCGCGAGCCTCGGCACGTATTTCACGTTCTACCTGATCCACAAGTTCGGCGTGTCGGTGCAGGGTGCCCAGATCGACCTGTTCATCTTCCTGGCGTCGGGTGCGGTCGGGACCTTCCTGGGCGGCCCGATCAGCGACAGGATCGGCCGCAAATACCTGATCTGGGGGTCGATCCTGGGCGTGCTGCCCTTCACCCTGGCACTGCCGTTCGTGGGCTATGTCTGGACGATGATCCTGGTCGTGCCGATCGGGCTCATCCTGTCGTCGGCGTTCTCGGCCATCATCGTCTTCGCGCAAGAGCTGGTGCCGGGCAAGATCGGCCTCATCTCGGGCCTGTTCTTCGGGCTGGCGTTCGGCCTGGGCGGCCTGGGGGCGGCCGGACTGGGCGTGCTGGCCGATGCGCGAGGGATCGAATTCGTCTATCGCGTCTGCGCGTTTCTGCCGGCGATCGGGCTTCTGACGGCGTTCCTGCCGGATCTGCAGCGACGGGCAGGGTGACGTCCATCGATGCCGCGGCGCTTTTGCCGTCGCGGCCGATACCGCCGCGGCGATCTCCGTCGAGCCCTCGCCTGGGCGGCGGAGCACGCCGATGACCTCGACCGTGCCTGGAGGGAACAACGGGATGAGGGATGGCGATGAGATCGTGGAGGTCGACGGGCCGCCGCCTCGTCTCGCCTCCGCCATGCCGCTCGGTGGCTTCGAGATCGCGGTGACTTGGGATCCCGGCACCCGCGAGAAGGAACGCGAGGTGGTGGATCTCACCCCGACGATCCTCCGCTACCGGGTCTATGCCCCGTTGAAGGACGATCCGGCGTTGTTCGCCACAGTGCATCTCAAGGACCATCGCTTCGGGGTGGCCTGGGGCGTGACCGGGTCCATCGAGATGGGGGCCCTGATGATCGAGGACTCGGCGGACGAAACCATGCGCCCGGAGGACTTCGACGCCTTCATGAGGCGCCACGACTTCACCCTCGACGCGGTCGCGGCCGAACTCGGCGTGAGCCGACGGATGGCCGCCTATTACCGCAAGGAACACAGGGTGCCCCGGACGGTCGCTCTCGCTTGCCGCGACCTCGACCTCAAGGCCGAGGCGATGGGTTCGGCGAACGGCGCGGGTGGCGAGACGGCCGTCTCCGCAGAGGCGCATTGAGAGTTCGTGGATGAGTGCCCATCCGGCCCAAAACGGGCAGAGATTCATCGATGTTTTCAGAGGGTATTCAGGCACAAGTTCGACGCATTCATAAACTCTGAGCGAAGCGTCCCCATCCTCAGTCACTCCCCGCCAGCGTCCCCGCCGTGATCCGCGTCGCGGACGCCACCGCCGCCACCAGCCCCGGCGAGCGGCCCGCGAGCAGTCCGGCCGCGGCCGCGCCCCAGGGCCGCACCAGGGCGCGGCTGACCCAGGTGGCGCGGCCGACCTGCCGTCCGACGTCGCGGGCCAGCGCCCGCTGGTAGTCCTCGGCCGTGGCGCCCGACAGCAGGGCGTCGGCGGCGAGCCGGGCGCTGTGGAAGGCGATGGCCATGCCCTCGCCCGCCAGCGACGGGATCACGGCCGCCTGGTCGCCGAGCCGCCACAGCCCGTCGGCGCGGCGCCGCACGTACCCGTAGGGGATGGACGCGACGGCGAGCGGCTTCGCGGTCTCCGGCTCGGCGCCGTCGAGCCGCGCCGCGAGGCCGGGGCAGCTCGCCCCCAGCGCCGCCATCAGCCCGGCCCAGCTCCGCCCGGCCGCCGCATAGGCGCCGCCGCGGACCGCGAGACACAGGTTGGCGCGGCCCGCGCCGGACGTCTGCAGCCCGGCATAGCCGCCCGGGAACAGGTGGAGCTCCACGGTGCCGCCGAGCGCGGCCGCCTGCGCGGGTGCCAGGCGCCAGTGCTGCCCGAAGCCGATGAGGTCGGGCTGCGGCCCCGGCGGGCGCGGCCAGCCGCGCAGGTCGCGCTTGCCGGTCGCCAGCACGACGCGCGCGGCCTCGATCGACCCGCCGCCGTCGAGCCGGACGCGCCAGCCCGCCCCGGCGCGCTCGAGGCCCGCCGCGCGCCGCCCGCGCTGGAGGACGGCGCCGGCCTCGGCGGCGCGGGCCAGCAGGGCCTCGTCCATCACGCGGCGCGGCAGGCTGAGGGCGCGGAAGGGCAGGGGGACCGAGGATCGCCGCGCGCCGCGGCACAGCGCGACGGCCTCCACCGGCGTGGCGCCGAGCGCCGCGGGGTCGACCCCGACTTCGAGGAGGGAACGCCCGGCCTCGAAGCTCAGGAACTCCCCGCAGACCGTGTCGTGCGGCCCGGCCTGCCCCTCGATCAGCCGCACTTGGGCCCCCGCCGCGGCGAGCCGGATTGCCAGGGAGGCGCCGGCCGGGCCGCCGCCGACGATGAGCGTCTCGTCCACGCTCAGCCCTTCACGCGCGACACGCAGACCCGGAAGGGGAAGCGCCGCCGCACGCGGACGGCCTCCCCGTCGAGCCCGGCACGGGCGACCAGCCGCGCCCAGTCGCCGGGCGTGAAGGCGCGGGCGATCGACACCGGGCCGTCGTGCCGCACGAAGCGGTGCCAGCGCATCAGGCGCGACAGCAGCGTGAAGCCGGCGTGGGGCAGGGGGTGGCGGTGGAGGTCGTTGACGAACCAGCCGAGGGCGGCGCGCTCCTCCATGCGGCCGAGCAGGCGCACCACGGCCTCGTCGGGCAGGTGGTGGGCGAAGAGGCCGCTCACGATCACGTCGGCCGGCCGCTCGTCCGCGAAGGCATCGGCCGTCACCCAGCGCAGCGGGCGTCCCGGCGCGGTCGCCTCGTTGGCGGCCCGCGCCGACCACGGGTTCAGGTCGACGCCCACGGCGTCGAGCGGCAGCCCGCGCCGGGCGGCCCAGCGGTCGACGGCGCGCAGCGCGTCCCCGTGGCCGCTGCCGAGGTCGACGAGGCGGAGCGGCCGGTCGCGCCGCCACAGGCCGCGCCGCGCGAGGCCCGCCAGGAAGGCCAGCGTCGGGCGATGCGCCAGCGTCATCCGGTTGACGGCCGCGAGGTCGACGAGGCAGGCCCGGAAGGTGGGATAGTCGGTCGCGGGGTCGTCCATCAGCTCGGGGTGGTCCGACCGGCGGGAGAAGTCGTGTCCCCTCATGCGGCGTGGAACAGCAGGGTTTCGGCCGTCAGGCCCGGGCCGAAGGCCATGCCGCAGCCCCGCATGCCGGGCTCGGCCCGCGCCATCAGGGCCTCCAGCACGAAGAGGATGGTGGCGGACGACATGTTGCCGTTCTCGCGCAGCACCGCGCGCGACGCCGCGAGGGCATCGCCGTCGAGGTCGAGCGCGGCCTCGACCGCGTCGAGCACGGAGCGGCCGCCGGGATGCACCGCCCAGAGGTCGATGTCGCGGACCGGGGCGCCGCGCAGCACGGCCTCGCGCCCGGCCCGGAGCGCCGCCCCGACGGAGGCCGGCACGCCGCCCGACAGCACCATGTCGAAGCCCTGGTCGCGGATGGTCCAGGTGATCTGGTCGGCGTTCTGCGGCGACAGCAGCGTCCTGAAGCCGTCGAGCGCCAGCCCGCGCGGCTCGGCCGAGACGATCGCGGCCGCGCAGCCATCGCCGAAAACGAGGAAGCTCAGGAGCTGTTCGAGGTCGGCGCTCTCCTGGAGGTGCAGCGTGCAGAGCTCGATCGACACGACCAGCACCACCGCCGCGGGCTCGGAGCGCACGACGTGGCGCGCGATCTTCAGCGCGTTGACGGCCGCGTAGCAGCCCATGAAGCCCACGACCGTGCGCTCGACCGAGGGGTCGAGCCCGAGCGCCTGCACCAGGAGGAGGTCGATGCCCGGCGCCGCGAGCCCGGTGCAGGAGGTCACGACCACGTGGGTGACGGCGCGCGCCCGGTCCCCGAGGTCGAGGCTCGACGCGGCCCGCACCGCGAGGTCGGGCGCGGTCGCCTCGTAGCGCTGCATGCGGCGGCCCGTGCCGGGGAAGGCGCCGAGCCGGTAGAAGCCGTCGCGGTCGAGCGCGCCGTCCGGGCCGGGGGCGACGGGGTCCACGAAGGACCAGCGGTGCTCGATCTGGCAGCGGGACGCCATGCGCTCGAACAGCGCCAGCCGCCGGTCGCCGGCGAGGAAGCGCCGGCCGAAGCCCACGAAGGCGTCGTGCACGTCGACCGGCGGGACGGCGGTGGCGATGCGGTTGATATACGCGGTCGTCATGGCACCTCGGGACGCCCGCGGGGGACGCCGCCGGCTCGTGCCTCAACTGGGCCCTGGGGCGGAAAGCACCAGGGGCCCGGGCCGGGCCGGGGTGATGCGGGTCGCCGCGGGCGCGCATCGGCCGCACCCGCTCGCCGACGAGCCTCGCCCATGGTCCGGTTTCCAGAGGGCTCGCCCTTTGGCGGGTCCAGGGCAGAGCCCTGAAAAAACATCGTCGATGTCGAAGATCGGGGCGCTGCCCCATAGGCGCTAATTTAGGCGAGAAATACCCCACCCTCGCTCAGGATGAGCTAGCGTTGACACACATCACTGACGCTGGGCGTTGGCGCCCTT
>CAXTBR010000049.1:0-36276 GCA_964242785.1 uncultured Lichenihabitans sp.
TTCCCGCATCGATCAGTGCTGCGCTTTGCCGGCCTCGCCCCTCTGCGACGAGCGCCCATTCGCGGCACCGATCGATGTGGGTGCCCTCGGCAGGCCAGGGCCTTGGGCCGAGTGCGGCAAAGCTGAGCCTTTTCAGGTCGATGAGCTCAGATGGCCCTGCCACCTCAGATGGTCTCGTTGCACCGCACCATCCGGGGTTCCCAACGCCGCGCCGATGATGTAAGTGAGGCGGGCTCACGGGCGAGATACGCCCGGTCGCATGGGCGTCGCACCGTCCCCCTACGATGGCGGTGCCGCCCGCGACGGCGCGATCGATGACGCTTTCGCTCCCGAGATCAGCCCCTCCGCCCCCGCGGAGGGCTGGTCCTTCCCGTGTTCGGTTCGGCCGGTCCATCCCAGGGCGGACCGGGCCGACGGACAACGCCCGACGAGACCCATGAAGCTCCGCAACATCGCCATCATCGCCCACGTCGACCACGGCAAGACCACGCTGGTCGACAAGCTCCTCCAGCAGGCGGGCTCGTTCCGCGAGAACCAGCGCGTCGCCGAACGCGTGATGGACTCCAACGACCTCGAGAAGGAGCGCGGCATCACCATCCTGGCCAAGGTCACGTCGGTGGTGTGGCACGACACGCGCATCAACATCGTCGACACGCCCGGCCACGCCGACTTCGGCGGCGAGGTGGAGCGCATCCTGTCGATGGTGGACGGCGTGATCGTGCTGGTGGACGCCGCCGAGGGGCCGATGCCGCAGACCAAGTTCGTGGTCGGCAAGGCCCTGAAGCTCGGCCTGCGCCCCATCGTGGCGATCAACAAGGTCGACCGGCCGGACGCGCGCGTCCAGGAGGTCATCAACGACGTGTTCGACCTCTTCGCAGCGCTCGACGCCAGCGACGAGCAGCTCGACTTCCCCGTGCTCTACGGCTCCGGCCGCAACGGCTGGATGGCGAAATCGCCCGAGGGGCCGCAGGAGGGCCTCGCGCCCCTGTTCGACCTCGTGGTCGAGCACGTGCCCGAGCCGAAGGTCGAGGAGGGCGCGTTCCGCATGCTCGGCACGCTGCTCGAAGCCAACCCCTACCTCGGCCGCCTCATCACCGGGCGCGTGCAGTCCGGCAGCATCAGGCCGAACCAGAACGTCAAGGTGCTGGACAATGACGGGAACGTCGTCGAGACGGGCCGCGTGTCCAAGATCCTGGCGTTCCGCGGCATCGAGCGGACGCCGATCGACGTGGCGGAGGCGGGCGACATCGTGGCCATCGCGGGCCTCACCAAGTTCAACGTCGCCGACACGCTCTGCCTGCCCGAGGTGACGGAGCCGCTCCACGCCCAGCCGATCGACCCGCCGACCCTGTCGATGACCTTCCTGGTCAACGACAGCCCGCTCGCCGGCACCGAGGGCGACAAGGTGACGAGCCGCGTGATCCGCGACCGCCTCTACCGGGAGGCCGAGGGCAACGTGGCGCTGCGCGTCTCTGATTCGCCCCTCACCGACAGCTACGTGGTGGAGGGCCGCGGCGAGCTGCAGCTCGCCATCCTGATCGAGACGATGCGCCGCGAGGGCTTCGAGCTCGGCATCTCCCGCCCCCGCGTGGTGTTCCGCACCGACGAGGGCTCGGGCGAGCGGCTGGAGCCGGTCGAGGAGGTCGTGGTCGACGTCGACGAGGAGCATTCGGGCGTCGTCATCCAGAAGATGTCGGAGCGCAAGGCCGAGATGCTGGAGATGCGGCCCTCGGGCGGCAACCGGCTGCGCCTCGTGTTCCACGCGCCCACCCGCGGCCTCATCGGCTACCAGGGCGAGCTGATGACCGACACCAAGGGGACGGCCATCATGAACCGGCTGTTCCACGCCTACGCGCCCTGGAAGGGCGAGGTGGCGGGGCGCCGCAACGGCGTGCTGCTGTCGACCGACTCCGGCGAGGCCGTGGCCTATGCCATGTGGAACCTCGAGGACCGCGGCCCCATGATGATCGAGCCCGGCTGGAAGGTGTACCAGGGCATGATCATCGGCGAGCACACCCGCGAGAACGACCTCGAGGTGAACGTGCTCAAGGGCAAGAAGCTGACCAACATCCGCGCGGCCGGCAAGGACGAGGCCGTGCGCCTCACGCCCCCGATCCGCATGACGCTGGAGAAGGCGCTGGCCTATATCGAGAACGACGAGCTCGTCGAGGTGACGCCGAAGTCGATCCGCCTGCGCAAGACCAAGCTCGACCCGAACGAGCGCAAGCGCGCCGAGCGGACCAAGGAGATGGCGGACTGAGGGTCTGCGTCCCATCTCATCGGCGCCCAGACCCATAGGCCATCGGACGGCAGCGAGGAGCCGATCGCCCTCCACCCTCCTCGGGATTCCGTCGGATTCATGCACCGCTGACGCTGGGCGTTCGCGCCCTTCTCCCCTCGGGGAGAAGGGCGAAACCTCCCGGCCGCCGATCGGATCCGGCTCGCGACGCGAGGCTCCGCCATGACGCTCGACACCGTGATCCGCCGGGCCGACCTCGGCGACGGCCGGGGCCCGCAGGACATCGGCATCGCGGGCTCCCGCATCGCCGCGATCGGCCCGGCCCTCGCCTGCGGGGCCGCGGAACTCGACCTCGGCGGGCGCCTCGTGCTGCCGGGGCTGGTCGACACCCACGTCCACCTCGACAAGTCCTGCCTCGACGGGCGCTGCGCCTGCGGCTCGGGCGGCCTCGCCGGGGCCGTGCGGGCCGTGGCGGAGGCCAAGCGCTCCTTCACCGAGGAAGACGTCTACGCGCGCGCCCGGCGGACGCTGGAGATGGCGGTCTCCCACGGCACCAACCGCATGCGGACCCACGTCGAGGTCGACCCCCGCGTGGGGCTGACGAGCCTGAAGGCGCTGCACCGCCTGAAGCGCGACTACGCCTGGGCGATCGACCTCCAGATCTGCGTCTTCCCGCAGGAGGGGCTGCTCGACGATCCGGGCTGCGACGCCGTGCTGGTGGCGGCGCTCGACCTCGGCGCCGACCTGATCGGCGGCGCTCCCTACATCGACCGCGACGCCCACGGCCAGATCGCCCGCATCTTCGACCTCGCGGTCGAGCGCGACCTCGACGTCGACCTCCACCTCGACTTCTCGCTCGACGCCGCCTCGCTCGACCTCGACGAGGTGTGCCGGCAGGCCGAGCGGCGCGGCTGGGGCGGGCGCACGGCGATCGGCCACGTCACCAAGCTGTCGGCCCTGCCGCCCGAGCGCCTCGCCGCCGCGGCGCGGCGCCTGGCCGGGGCGGGGGTCGCGGTCACGGTGCTGCCCGCCACCGACCTGTTCCTCATGGGCCGCGATGCCGACCACGACGTCCCGCGCGGGGTCGCGCCGGCCCACCGGCTGATGGAAGCCGGCGTCACCTGCTCGGCCGCCACCAACAACCTGCGCAACCCCTTCACGCCCTACGGCGACGGCTCGCTGGTGCGGATCGCCAACCTCTTCGCCAACGTGGCGCAGATCGCTGGCGAGGACGCGCTGCGCGGCTGCCTCGACCTCGTGACGGATTCGGCCGCCCGCGTCATGGGCCTCCGCGACTACGCGATCGCGGTCGGCGGTCCCGCCACCTTCGTGGCCTTCGACGCCGCGAGCCGCGCCGACGTGGTGGCGGGCATCGTGGCGCCGGCGCTCGGCTTCAAGGACGGGCGGCGGACCTTCGAGCGCCCACCCGCCCGGCTGCTCGGCCCCGGCCCGGATGCGACGCGCCGGATCTGAGGGGACGTTCCATCCCTCGCCCGCCACGGCGGGACCTCCTCCGGCACCGCACGGCCAGGGGTGGCGGACGACGGATCGAGGCCCGACGCTCCGCCGATCGCGATTGACAGGGTAGGGTGTGGTCTCTATCGATCAGCCTCGCTGGGGCTGTAGCTCAGATGGGAGAGCGCTGCAATCGCACTGCAGAGGCCAGCGGTTCGATTCCGCTCAGCTCCACCAGCGAAAACAATGGCTTAGATCCCTCCTTTGAGTCCGAAGTGGCGAGCTAGTAAGCACATAGCAAGCTGAAAATTCGGCGCTACGCAGTGACGGTGAGGCGTCAGGTCGCGCTCAGCCACTCCCCCAGTTTCGACCACCGCCGGCGCTGGCCGCCGTTCCTCACCGCCATGGCGATGGCTTTGCGCTGCCCCACCAGCACCACGAGCTTCTTGCCACGGGTGACGCCCGTGTAGAGCAGGTTGCGCGCCAGCATGGTGTAGTGCTGCGTCATCACCGGAATGACGACGGCCGGGTACTCCGACCCTTGGGCCTTGTGGATCGTCGTGGCATAGGCCAGCACGAGTTCGTCCAGCTCGCCGAAGGCGTAAGTGACCTCGCGTCCGTCGAACGTCGCCACGAGGTCGCCGGCTTCCATGTCGATCCGCGCCACGATGCCGAGGTCGCCGTTGTAGACCTCCTTGTCGTAGTCGTTCTCGATCTGCATGACCTTGTCGCCCGGCGTATACGTCCAGCCGAAGCGCTCGACCCGCACTTCGCCGGGTGGATTCAGCACCTTCTGCAGCTCGATGTTGAGGGAGCGCGCCCCGACGCCGCCGCGGTTCATGGGGCACAGCACCTGGATGTCGCGGACCGGGTCGAGGCCGAACGCCTTGGGGATGCGCTTCTGCACCACGGCGAGGATCTTGGTGGCGGCGATCTCCGGGTCGGCTGCGTCCACGACGTAGAAGTCGGACAGCTCCGTCCCGGCTGGCGTCGCCTCCGGCATCTCGCCGGCGTTGATGCGGTGGGCGTTGACGATGACGCGGCTGGTGGCGCGCCTCGGGCCGGAGACGGAACTGGATCGCGTCCTGGCCCAACTGGCGGCCGACTGCGGCTTGATGCGGTCCATGGAGGCCAAGACGCGGCACTACGAGGCCCGCTGCGGCGTCCGCTTCGAGGACCTCGCCTATGGCAAGCTGCCTCCGTCGAGCCTACCCCCGAGCGAGATGCCCGTCCTGCCGCGTCGAAACCGGGCGCCCGTCGGCCCGCTGCCGACGATCGGCGAGACCCGGGCGCAGGGCATCGCCACGTTCCGGATCCACTGCGAGACGCTGGTCGGCCTCCACATCTGCCATCACCAGGCCGACTTCGGGCTCGATGCCGCTGGCCTGCCCGACACGGTGCCATTCCTGGACATCGCGCGCCTGCCGTGGCGGTGCAAGAAATGTGGAGGCCGCAAGGTCGAGGTCTCGCCGAATTGGCCGGACGTCAGGGAGCGGCACGCCCGCGCCATGGGCATTGACACGACCCCACGCCTGCCCGGCACCGTGCCGACCGGGAATGTGCCGGGGCTACACAAGCCGGCGATATCGCAATGAGGCGCGGATAGAAGGCCAGAGCGTCAGAAGGGCACGGGACGACTTCCACAAGGCTCCATGCGCTTCGTCGCGAGCCCGTAGGCGCTGGTTTCGAGGTTCGGCGTCACTCAGCTCGGGTGGAGCGCCGATTTCGCCCTCCACGAGGCTCCTGCACACTTAACCTTTGGCAGACCTCTTGCGCAAAATGGTGCGCAGGTCTACTTGACCCTAGCGCGCTGGTGCGCAACATTGTGTACCGAGAGGCGTGCGATGCCGTGGGTCGAAACGAACAGAGCGAACATCGTCAATCGCCTTGAAGGCGAAGGATGGGTCTGCGAAGGCGGCGGCAAGCACGACAAGTTCAGTCACCCAATCCGCTCCGGCAAGATCGCTGTGCCCCGGCATCGTATCCTTACGACCGGCGTCGCGCGCGACATCGCCAAGAAGGCCGGCTGGATCTGACCAGCTGGCGGAACCGCCACCACCTCTCAAAGGGGAAGACCATGGCCCGCTACCTCGCCCTGATCGAACACGACGCCGCTGCCGACGCCTACGGCCTCGTCATTCCCGACTTCCCGGGCTGCAACGCCATGGGTGCCACGTTCGATGAGGCCGAGGCCAACGGCATCGATGCACTGCGCGAGTGGGCGGCCGACCATCTCGCCGAGGCCGACGAGCTTCCGCGCGCCCGGACCATCGCGGAACTGCGCCAGGATCCGACGCTGTTCGACGACTTCACGCCGGATGTCACGGTCGCGTCGCTGCCCGTCTACATCGACGACGGCCGCACGGTGCGGGCCAACGTGTCGATGGATGCCGCTTTGCTGGCCGAGATCGACGAAGCCGCGCGCCTGCGCGGTCTGACCCGATCGGCGTTCCTAGTGAGCGCGGCGCGATACAAGATCGCAGCCGAACGCGGGTTGCTGGCCGCTGCGGAGTGATGCGCTTGGCCCTCGCTGTCCTGATGGCTGCCGCTGGACTAACGGCGTCGACTGCACACGCCGACACGGGCACCTATCACCGCTGCCCGATCGAGGGCGAAGCGCCCGCGGAGGTCTATATGGACGCGAGCGGGCGAGCCGTGACGTTCGACGTGCGGGGCGAGCGGCATGAGATCCGAGCACAAGGCGGTCGCTTCAAGCTCAAGGTCGGCCCGCGCGTCTACGCCTTCGATCCCAGGTTCCTCACCCCTCCGGGACTCTTGGTCATCACGACGCCGAGCGAGCGCCGGACCGTACAGTGCATCATGCCGTAGACGCTTGGATCGAGCTCGCCACCCTCTCCAGCGCCGCCCTGACCCGCTCCACCCCGCACGCCAGCGGCTCACCGCTGTCGAGGCACAGCCGGTCAAGCGCAGCATGGCGGCATGCCTCTGAACGAAAGAGGCCGCTCCACCTCGCGGCGAGCGGCCCAAGTCTAGGGAGGAAACGCCCAAGAAGGGCATGCGCCCGAAGGCGCGTCCCTCGTATGCGGGATCCATGCCGGAAACGGAACCGGGTCTAGCGCATGGCTGCGTCCCTCGACCGGCAAAGGGCCATCAACCATCCGTGTACATGGTGCCCGCCTCAACCGCTTGCCCCTGGCCGCGGAAAGGTCGCGGGAGGCACCGCCGCGAACAGGCCTCCCCCGTGTCCTCAGGCGTGGAAGGCGAAGTCGCCCTTGTGGGCGGTCAGGTCCGCCTTGGTGATGCCGACCAGCTTGACCGTGTCGCCCGACATCGGGTCGGTGATGACCGCGCTGCCCCCTACATTGTGCGTGTTGCGCAGCACCTCCGCGACCGAGTTGCTGAAGTCCGAGCCCAGCAGGCTGATCCTGTCGTGGTCGGTGCCGTCGACCCGGAAGCCGCCCACCACGTCGAGCCCGTGGCCGGGATCGAACACGAAGGTGTTATTCGGTTCCTCGTGGTTCTGGAACGTGTCGAAGAAGTCCGACCTGAACGTGTGGTGGTTCGCCATCACGTCGACCTGGCGGGACCCGTCGGCCCGGAACAGCGACGACGACGCCTCCGCCATGCCGTGGTTCTTGTAGGTGTAGTCGACCGCCCGGAAGCTGTGCTGGTGCAGGCCACCCATCAGGGAGAAGTTCGGGTCGACGCTCGTCGCGGTCCCGCCCGCCCCGTCGATGAGCGTCGCCACCAGGAAGCTCTGCTCGTGAGCCCCGACCTTGTCCGCGAAGGTGAAGGTCCCGTCGGCGTTCACCGACGCCGCTCCGAGGTCCTGGCGCGCGCCCTCGTCGATCACCGCCGAGATCTCGACGCTCGCCACGCCCGCCGGGCTCGACGCCACGCCGGACAGGGTGAAGACGCCGCCGGCGTAGCTCACGGTCCGGTCGATCGACACCGCGTCGGCCGGAACCGCGCCGATGCTGTTGTTGGTGGGTGGCGCAGTGACCGTCGTGGTGCCGGGGCCCGTCGTGACCGGCGCCGGGGTGGGCGTCCCGGTCCCGGTTCCAGTTCCAGGCGCAGGCGGCGTGGTGACCGGTGTCACGGGCGGGGGCGTCGTGGTGCCTCCGCCGCCACCGCCGCCGGTCGTCCCGGGTGCGACCGCATCGGTGTCCACCACCGTGGTGGTGGTGTCCGTCACGGTCGCCGGCGCCGCCGTGCTGCTCTGGTCCGTGAGGGTGAAGCCGGTGGTGGTCGTCGAACCGGGCGCGCCGGCCGTCGGCGTGAAGACGAGCGCATTGAGTTCCGCGGTCACGGCCGCGGCCGAGCCGGCCGCCAGCGTGTAGAGCCCGGCGCCGTTGCTGGTGAGGCCGGCCTGGCCCGCGCCATCGGCCAGCGTGCCCCCTGCGCCGCCGTCGGTGAGCTGGATCGTGAGCGTGTCGGTGCCCCCGTTCGGGTCGGTCACGGTGGCGTTCGCGAAGGGGCTGATCGGGGCGTCGTTCGCGGTCTGCTGATCGGCCACCGTGCCTGTGATGGTGGGCAGGCCATAGGCCGTCACGAGGGTGCCGCCCGCGCCGTCGTCCGACACGGCCAGCAGCGTCGCACTGGGGTTCGAGAGCGCGAAGGTTTCGGTCGTGGCGCCGCCCGTCACCGTCAGGGTGTCGGCCGTGTCGGTCGCGGTCTCGGCGCTGGTATAGGCGAGGTCGCGCAGGTCGATCGCGTCACCGACGCCCAACGTCGCCAGCGTGTTGCCGAGCGTCGCCGTCGTCGAGCCGTCGAGCCGCAGCGTCTGCGCGCCCGCATCGAAGGTGATGGCGCCCGTGCCGGCCGAGGTTTGAGCGCCGAGTTCGAACGTGCCGGACTGCAACTCGCTGCCGCCCGAGAAGGTGTTGGCGACCGCCAGCAGCACCGTCCCGGCGCCCTTCATCAGCAGCGCCCCCTGACCCGCGCCTGTGCTGGCCTGGTCGGCGATCACCCCGGAGATCGTGAGCGTCTGACCGATGCTGGGGGCGAGCGTGACCGTCTGGTCGCCTTGGATGAACAGGCCGTCGCCGAAGAACTGCCCCGCGTTCGTGGCGTCCGCTCCGGCACCCCCGGCGACGTTGCCCTGCCCGAGCGATCCGTCGGCGATGGTCAGGATGCCGCCCTGCTGCACGAAGACGTCGCCGCCGGCCCCCAGGCCGCCGCCGCCGCCAGTCGTATTTCCCGCCCCAGCCCCGAAGCCGCCCGCACCAGCTTGGCCACCGCCGAAGCTGACGCCGCCGCCGCCGCCGAAGCCGCCGCCGTAGTTCGCACTGCCGCCGCCGCCGAAGCCACCCTGGCCGAAGGCTCCGCCGCCCCCGAAGCCACCGTCTCCGCCGCCCGTCCCCTTGACGCCGCCGCCGGAGGCGAGCGCTCCACCGCCGCCGAAGGCGCCACCCATGCCGCCGCCGCCCGCTTCGCCGAGCAGGATGCCGTCGCCCGCCGCCATGGGGCCGAAGGCCCCGGAAGCCGAGCTGCCCACGCCGCCGCCGCCGCCGGAGCCCGAGTCGCCGCCGTCGCCCCCGAGGCCGCCACCTCCGCCGAAGTAGCCCGGCGCCCGCCCGCCGGCGCCGCCCACAGCCCCATCACCCGAGAAGCTGACACCGGACAGCGTCACCCTGCTGGGCTCGGCGACGAACAGGCCGCCGCCGAGTCCTGCTCCGCCGCCGGCCCCGCCCTTGCCCGCTCCGCCCGTGGCCACCGTGTCCTTGACGTTCAGCGCCTGCAGCGTGATGAGGCCACCGGCGGCGAAGAAGCCGCGATGCGCCTTGCCCCCGTCGATGGTGTGGGTCGACCCGTCCGCCGCGCGGCCATCGATCGTCAGGCTGACGCCGTCCTCGGGATTGAGGGCGTAAAGATCGTTCGACGCCATCACGGTCGTGCCGTTCACCGTGATGGGGTTGCCGCCCGCGTCTCGCAGGGGGCTGCCGAGCGACTGGGACGTCCCCAGGGTGATGTCGGCCGTCAGTTCGATCGTGTAGTCGCCCGGGCTGAAGGCTCCCCCACGGCCGATCGCGTCGATCTGAGCTATCGCTGCATTGAGCTGATCCAGTGTACCGACCGAGATCGTCGTCGCGTTCGCCATTTTTGTCCCCACCCCAAATAGCACTTGTGTATTGTGCTGATACTGAGCCTACAATGGGGATGACTTAACCTCAATCAACGTCAACTGACAACCATGTTTTAAGACATAATTAACGACTTGGACTGTATGTCATATGTTATCTTTCAAGCCCGTGCTGTATGGCTTCCTGAATGATCTGTGAACAGATAACGCGGGTAGCAGATCAGCCTTCGCGGGCGCCGGTGCTCCAACCTCCCTTCAGAGGATGGCAGCGCTGGCGGAGGGCGGCGAGGTCCGAGCCATTGTCCACCACATCGTGATCAGAAACCCAGCTCCTTGCGTTCGCAGTAATCATCTCGATCCCGTACTTCAAAAAATGACACGATCGACACATCCAAGAACTCTGCTACGATCTTTAAGGTCGAGGCCGCAATGCGAACGCTGCCCTTTTCGTAATTTTGGATCTGTTGCACGCTGACATCGAGGGCATAAGCCAAGCGGGCCTGAGTCATGCCTGCCGCGATGCGGGCATCACGAATGCCTGCCCCTATTCTGACCTCATCCTTTGTCCGTTGGACTCGCTTCGTGCCCATCGTTGCCTCCATGAGGAACAATGTTCAGTCGAAGTAGAGTGGGATACTGCTCCACCCGTTTAAGGTTACCTATAAGGCCCGCACTGGCCCTTGGCGCGTCGGCCCCGGTCAGCGTCGCCGCCTTGCCTCGCGTGCTCTTTGTTTGGAGCGAACCTGGAAGCGGTGAAGCGCAGCCCCTTGCAGGAAATCCTAATTCGATATATCTGAATAATCGTTATATCGAAACACAAACGGAGCTGTCATGCATCCCTTCCATGCCTTCGCTCGTCGCTTCCATCGAAGCGACGATCACCGTAGCCTCCACGAGCGCCATAACCACGACCGACACGAGGACCATCATCGTCGCGGCCGTGGGGGTCACAGCCGACGCGGAGGAGAACTTGGACGCTTCTTCGCACACGGCGACCTTCGCCTCGTGATCCTCCACCTCATCGCGGAGAAGCCCCGACACGGTTACGAGATCATCAAGGCCATCGAGGACCGCGTCGGCGGTGCATACAGCCCGAGTCCGGGTACAGTCTATCCTACTCTGACGCTGCTCGAAGAACTCGGCCATGTGACGGTCATGCCAACTGATGGCACGAAGAAGCTACACAGCATCACGCCAGAAGGTCAGTCCTTTCTCGACGCCAATCGCGCCACGCTCAATGCCCTGTTGGCTCGCATGAACGAAGCTGCCGAAGCTTTCGGCGATGGCCCCTCCCCATCCGTGGTCCGTGCGACTGAGGGTCTGAAACTGGCATTGCGGCTTCGACTCGGACGTGGGCCTTTGTCGATGGAGCAAAGCGCCGCCATCGCGGCCGCTCTCGATGCCGCTGCGGCAGCTATCGAGGTGAGTTGAACCGCAGAGCTGAACTGAACGATCGCGATGATTGTCACCTACCCTGACTCGCTCCCCTCGCACGGGAGCGGCGCGTCGCCTTCCAGGCACAGTCGGTCGAGTACGAACCGCTCGGCTCCGGCTGCACGCATCAGGGCGGCGATATGGTTTGCCAAGGCGAAGGTCGATCGTCCCGAGGCGAGATGGGAGCCTGCCCGGCGGTGCTCTGACAGCGTGCGCACTGTCGCGCTGTCAGACGTGCCGCAAGCGAACGAGAGTAGCGGGGTACCTTCCGAACAGAGGCGTAGTGACTTATAGGGTAATGACCACCTTACCGATCTGCTCGTTACCTTCGAGATACTTGTAGGCCTCGATGGCTTCAGCAAACGGGAAAGTGCGCGCGATCTCCGGCTTGAACGAGCCATCGGTCAAATGGTCGTGGATGTACGTCTTCATCACGTCCCACTCGGGCGTGTCCCGAAGCTCGTTAAACGTGTAGCCGAACATCGCAATCCTGCGGCCGAATGCTCCCATGGGGAACGGCGTCGGCTTGCCGGACAGCATGCCGTACAGGAAGATGCTGCCACCGGTCGCCGTGGCCTGCGCGAGCGCGTTGATGGCGTCGCCCCCGACCGGGTCGAAGACGATCCGGGCCCCATCGCCGCCGGTGATCTCCTTGACGCGCGCCGGCAGGTCCTCGTCGTCCGTGACGATGACGTGGTCGGCACCGAGAGACAGGAGGCGGTCTTTCTTGGCTGCCGTGCGCGTGGTGGCGATGGAGACGCCGCCCTGGGCCTTGACGATCTGGATGGCGGCGAGTCCGACCGAGGAGCTGGCCGCGGTGATGATGACAAAGTCGCCGGACGACACCTTGCCGAAGGGTACAAGCGCGCCGTAGGCCGTGCAGTACTGCATCCAGACCGCGGCGCCCTCTGTCGCGGAGAAAAAATCTGGAATTGGGGCCAGGACGCTCGCCGGGACCACGGCTTTCTCGGCCAAGACGGGATACTGGTTCATGGAGTAACCCGGGATGGTGCCGAAGCGCTTGCCGACGAGCGACGCATCGACGCCTGGGCCGACCGCGGAGACGACGCCGACGGCCTCGTAACCTACGCCGGACGGAAGGTGAGGCTGCTCCATGTAGAGGCCATGGTAGTACATGCTCTCGGCACGGTTCAGGCCTACGGCCTCGACCGTGAGCAGGACCTCCCCCGCACCTGGGTGGCGGTCGGCCACGTCCTCGATCCGCAGCACTTCCGGACCACCTAGCTGCTCAAAACGTACTGCCTTCGACACGGTGCTATGTCTCCCGTTGAGCTTGAAAATTCGCCTCTGATCCATCACCCGAGAACGGCCGCATGATGGCCGTCTGAGCGGCGAGGTAGACCCGTCGCTCGGGAAACCGGGTGTCGTGTGCTTCAGCGCGAAGACCTCCACCCTGCCTGCCGTCGGTCAAGGCGGCGTTGTCCTACGACGAGCATGTGCTAGAGATGGAGAACGACACTCGCCACGAGCCGATCGAGCGCGGTCCCCTCAACAAGGCGCGGCCGAGACCGCACCGGCAGGCGGAGAACCTCGGCCGAGGGCATCATGGCCTGCTGTCCTGCCCGACCGGGTTCATCTCGGCTCGGACGATACCCTGGACGGATGGCATGGACCGCGCGGTGCCGTAGGCTTGGGCTGGCGGCATGGCCGCGACGCGCATCTCACCCTGGACGGAGTGCATCACATGGTCGACGAGCCAAAGCCCGCCTTGCCCAACTACGTCGAGCGGGACACCGCCCCGCTCATTTTCTTCGATGAGGCACCCTTCCTTGGCACCTATAATGGGATCGTCTCCGTGACCCTCGCGGCCACCTTCAACCAACCTGGGCCGAACGGAGAGCCGAAGCTCAACACATCCGTCGTCGGCTATCTTCGCTCTAACCTTCAAGGTGCCATCGCTCTCCGCGCGGCACTCGATCAAGCCATCCTCGCGGCCATGCCGACCGAAGGTGAGGCGAACTGAGGTCGTCATGGCCTTTCCCCGATTTTGAACAGCACCACCAGCACGTCGAGCGCGGCCGCGAGGAGCTGCAGCTCGCCGGGCAGGGGCGCCTCGTCGTCGAGCACGATGCGGTCGAGCATCGCCACGGTGCGCCCGGTCCGCGCTTGCCTGGACCGCTCCGCCACGGCGGCATCGAGCGCACGCCGCGCCCCGCCGGCCGTCACCGCCACGCGCGCCACGCCGAGCCCGCCCTCCACGCCGGCCAGCATGGCCCCGTGTTCCTCGCGCAGCGCCGCGATGGCGCCATCGCTCATCTCCTGCGCCGAGCGGCCCGCCTCGACGTCGTAGAGGCAGCTCCGGGCCGACCGGCGCGGCAGGCCCATCATCCGGTCGAACCGGCCCCGCAGGCGCCCGTAGGCCTCGGCCGCGTTGAACTGGCGCTCCGTCAGCTCGCGGCCCAGCCGCAGCCGGCCGATCATCGAGCCCCAGCGCGGATCGCCGGCGCCCCGCAGCGCCGCCTCCATCGTGCGCCGGATGGCGGTCGGAGGCGGCGTCAGGACATCACGAAGGTGCGGCGGCTTGATGCGCCCGTTGGCGTAGCGCTCGCCCGCGACGGGCTTGCGGCCGGCCTTCGCCATCAGTGCAAGGCCACGGATGGAGGCTGGCAGCGCAGCAGGGCCCACTCTGCCACGATGCAGGACGCGAGACCATCCGCCACCTCGAAGGCGTGGACGTCGCCGAACCGCTCGCAGAGAAACGCCATCGAGGCGCCGATCGCGGCGCGGGCCATCTCGTGCGCCTCGGCCGGGTCGAGCCCGCGGAGATAGTCGAGCATCCCTTCGGCGTGGTCGAGCGTCGTCGGATGGTCCGCCATGGCGGCGTGCTCCTGTGGGTTGCGGGACGGGTCGGGCTGCGGCAGGGTGGCGCCGTGCTCGCGAGGCTCGCCCATGTGGTTGCGAAACGTGATCTGTTCGGTCGTGACGATCGCCGGCGTCTGGGCGCTGGCGACCGGATGGCGCTCGATCTCCAGCGCAGTTGGCGCGACAGAGAGCTTTGAGGGATTGGCTGCTCTGTGGGGGCTCGTGGCGATCTTCGGCACCGGCTGTTACTTCATCGCGAGGGCTGTTGACGCCCGCGCAGCACGGCAGCGAGGGCCGACGGACTGACGGCCGCCAGCGCCGTCCCGGCACGTTCCGCAGGGGCGCCGATCGCCGTCCTGGCATCCGCCGAACTTTGAGCCCGCAGGAGCTTCGCCAGCAGCCGGTTGCGCTCCTCGCCCGTGGCCGTGAGCACCTTGGAGACCGCGACGTCCCGGGCCGAGTTGTCGGCGGCGGGCTGCAGCGCGCGCAGCACGGCGTTGATCGGCACCTTGAGGGCGGTTGCACCCGCGCCAACGGCCGTGAGGTCGCGGGTCGCCCCGATCTCGAAAGGCTTGTGCTGCGGGTCGGCCTGCGCCCTCTCCATCGCGTTCCGGCGGGCCGTCATGCTGCCCCGCAGGATCTCGTCATAGTTCCTTGCGAATGCCGCCTCGCGTTCGGCCGCCCCCGACAGCCTGTCGGCCGCCTCCTGCCCAAAGGTCGTCCCGATGATCGAGCGGCTGCGGTCGTTCGGCCCCTTCACCACGTCGTTGATGGCCGTGAGGTCATTTCTGGTGTCCCCGAGCTTGCGATAGACGTTGTCCGCCAACCCGACCCGCTGCGCCGCCTGCCCGGCCGGCGTCAGGCCCCCGAACGCCGCGGCGTAGTCCTCGGGGTGGACCGCGTTCGGCCCGCCGCGCAGCGCCGTGCGGCCGGCCGTGATGGCGTCCTGCAGCCCGCCGTAGTCCTGCTCGATGCCGCGCGCCTGGGCGAAATCCGGGTTCCGGGACAAGTGGCCCAGGAGCGTGTCGCGCGCCGCGACAGCCCCCGGCTCCCCGCTGGCCGCCTTGCGGTCCAGCACCTGCAGGGCGGCGCGCCACCCCTCGGCCGTCGGCCGCTGCGCCTCCGTGAACGTCTGGCGCGCGCGGTCGAGCGTGGCGTGGAAGTTCGTCAGCGCCTCGGCGTGCGGCGCCACGCTCGCCAACTTGTCGCGGACGGCCTGGTTGCCCGCCACCATGTCCACGAAGGCCCGGGTGTCGCCGGCCTTGTTGACCTTGTCGCGTCCGGCCGAGAACAGGCCGTTCCGGTACTGCTGCCGCTCGCCGTCCGTCGTCAGGGCCGCATATTCGCGCTGCACCTGCTCCGGCGTGACGCTGTCGCCGAAGGCCGCCCGGCCGGCGTTCAGCGCGTCCATCTCCCGCGAGGGGCCGGCATAGGCGCGCCGCGCGGCCCCGTAGGCGTCCGCGATGGCCGGGTCGGGGTGGCGCTCGATGGCCCCGAGGAGTTCGTCCTTCAGGGTGCCGAAGATGCGGGCGTCGTCCTTGCTGCCCGCGCGCTGCGCCGTGTCGGCTTTGTCGCCCAGAGCGCGCTTGATGTAGTCCAAGCCCTCCGGCGTGATCTGCGGCGCCCGCGCAGCGGGGCCGGCCTGGGGGACGTCGGGCCCACCGAACGGCACCCCTGGCGCCGTGGGGCGCATGCCGGCGCCGCGGCCGACCTCGCCCCGCGCGGCACCACCCCGGTTGAACTCCGCCATCGCGGCGTCGCGGTCCGCCCAGGCCGCGGCCGCATCCTGGTCGAACACGCTGTGGATCGGGTTGTCCGAAGCGATAGCCGCGTGCAGGTCGTCGATGCCGGTGTTGGCCGTGGCGTGGTCGATGTTCGGCCCGAGGTAGCCCGCCTGCGCCGCGGCCTGGCGCATGGCATCGGGGCCGAGGCCCTGGCCGGGCTTGGCGATGAGGTTCCCATACCCCATCGCGGTCAAGTCGCCGCCCGGATCCTGCACACCGCCGGCCGAGCGGATGAAGTCGTGCAGGTCCGGCGGGCGGGGCGTGCCGACCGGTCCCGGCCGCGAGGGCGCCTGCTCGGCCTGGAACGGCGGGATGTTGTAGAGATCGACCGGCGGCTCAGGCACGTTGCCCGACCCCAGGGGATCGCGCTCGAACTGGCTGGCGCGCGGCGCGAAGATGGTCCGGCCCTGGTCCTGCGCCTTGCGCTCGGCTTGCGCCAGGGCGGCGCGCGTGCTCGGCCGGTTCAGCACGTCCGCGAGATCGGACGTCATCGGCACCGACATGGACCGATACTTCGCGTAGAGCGGATCCGAAGCCGCCTTGCGTTCCGCCGCGAGGGCGTCCTGCGCCGCCAGCGGCCCCACCGCCGGATCGGCGCCGAGCAAGTTGGACAGCGCCGACGTCACGGCCGGCCGCTGCCCCGCCTCGTAGGCCTGGAGCGCGGCGTCGGAGGCGACGGGATTGCCGGATGCGTCGAACGTGATGGTCGAGAACGGCCGCCCGCTGTTCGCCGCCGAGGTGGCGGCTTCCCGCAGAGCCGAGGCCACCGCGGGGCGCTGCGCGAGATCGGCCGGGTAAGGCACGCCAGCCGCCGCGGCGCGGGCGTAAAGGGGATTGGTCGCAGCCTGCCCAACGTCGCCGATGGAGCGCGCCACGGCGTCGGCGTTCTGTGGCGGGCCGAGGGCCTGCCCCACGTCGCCGAGCACGCGGTCCGAGGTGCCGCGCTGGCGAGCCGCGAGGTTGTCGAGGATGATGGGCACGCCGGGGCCGTCCTTGACCGCCTGCCCCATGGCGATGCCCTGCAGGCTCGGCCCGAGGTCGGACAGCGTCGCATCAGGGCCATACTGCCGGAGCTTCGCCATCACCGCGTCGGGGCCGTCCCGCCGGATCGCGTCCGCCACCATCTTGCGGGCCGAAGCGGGCACGCCTTCCGCCTCCCGCACAGCCGGGGCAGCGAGGCTACGATAGGCCGCCCCGGCGCCGGCGCCGATCAAGGGGGCGCCAAACCCGACAGCAGCGCCAATACCGGCGCCAGCCCCCGTCGAAAGCGCCGTCTCCCTCAGGTCCCCGAGATCCTGGCTCGACGATGCGCCCTGCAGGCCGCCGATCGCGCCCCCGGCCAGCGCTCCCCGGACCACCTTGGCGCCGAGCGAGGCCCCGTTCGCCACCGCGCCCAGCGCCGGGACCGGCACCAGCGCCCCACCCGCGAGGCCGCCCACCGTCGCGGCCGTGGGGTGCTCCGCCATCGCAGCGCCCTCCTCGGCCCGGAGCTCCGCGAGGTTGCCGCTGTAGTCGCCGAACCTGCCGCCCAAACCCGTCCCGGCCGCTGCCGCCGCAGCCAGACGATCCGTGAAGGGGACGGTACCGGCCGCGCTGTCGAGGCCCGCCACGAGCGCCCCGGGCAGGCTCCGCAGCCGCTGCCCCGGCGTGGCGGTCGGGTCGGCTGGGGTCGCATAGGCCGCGTCACCCGTCCCCTCCACCATATCGAGCGCGTCGCCGGCCGACTGCGGCGAACCCTTGATGGTCAGGGGCGCGGACTGGCCGGCAGCCTGAGGGATCAGGTCATCGAACATTCCGGCCGCCGGCGCGACCGCACTTTGTGGCAGACCCGGCTGTGCCGGAATGAGGTCGTCGAACATCCCCGCCATGTCAGAGCCCCGCCGGGTTGATGCCTGCCGCCTGCAGGCGCTGGATCACCGCCGCGCGCGGCGCGCCCTTCGCGATGGCCGCTTGCGCCTGCGCCAAAGCGTCGGACGGCGCCGGTGCGGCCTGAGGCTGCGCCGAGGCCGTGGGAGCCATCCCGGGCCGTGCGGCGCCCGGCAGGTAGCCACCGCCGCCTTGGGGAGGTGCCATGCCGGCCGGAGGTGCCACGGGCGCGGCCTGAGATGCGGCGGCCGGCGCCGGTGCAGCGGCCGGCGCTCCCATGTCGGGCATCCGCACCTGGAAGAGCTGCCGCACCTGCGCGTTCTTCGGATCGCTGTCGGGATAGACGCCGTTCAGCGTGTCGTTATAGGCCGCGACCTTGGCGTTGGCGGCCCGCTCGCCGAGGTCGAGCAGCCGCTTGATGGTCTCGGGCTCCAGGTTGATGTTGCCGCCCGCGGCCTTCTCGGCGAAGTCGCGGTCCGCGTTCGAGATGCCGGAGCCCGCGCCCAGGCTCTTGACCGTCGCCAGCACCACCGGCGCCACCGCGGAGCGGAACACCTCCGTGTTGGCCGCGGCGTCGCCCTGGTCCTTGTAGCCGAACAGCGACAGCGTCTTGGCGAGGTCGAGGCGCTGGTCGGCGCCGGCCCCGAGGATCGCGCCCGACCGGATGGCGGCGTTGGCCTGCTGGATCGCCGGCAGGGACTGCGCCGCCGCCATGGCGCCTTCGCGCTGCTCCTTGATGGCGCCGAACACCTGCCCGGCCGGGCCGGGATCCGCGCTGCCGGCGTGGCGCAGCGCGGTCTGGTATTCCCCGAAGCTCGGCGGGGTCTGGCCGCGCGCCTTCGCCTCGGCCACGATCAGGCGATAGTCCCGCTGCTCCGTCGTCTCGCGGCCGTTCGGATCGACGGCGGGAAATTCGGGCTTCCCATCCGGCCCAACGAACATCGGCCGATCCCCCTCGACGCCGTAGCTGCGGCGCTCGTCTGCCGTGGCCGGCCGATAGCCCTGGCCTGCATAGAGCACCTTGGCGGGACCGCCGCGTGGGTCGATGGACACGATCTTGCCGTCCGCCGTCTTCTCCATCATCGGCTGCGGGAACGCCCGCGACATGATGAGCTGAGCCTCCTGCGGCGAGGTGCGCGGGTCGGCGAGCAGCGATAGCGCCTGCTGCTGCGACATGCCGCCGAGGCTTCCCTGCGCCTGCCTCTGGCCGCCCGCCGGAGCAGACATCGACGCCGGCGCCGTGCTGGCATCGGCCGGCTGCGCGCCCTGCTGCTGACCCTGGCCGCCGAGGAGGTTGCCGACGATGGGCAGGCCCGCCAGCGGATTGCCGCCGCCCGACTGACCCTGTCCGCCACCGCCGAACATGTCCCCGAGGAAGCCGAGCGGGCCGCCATCGGACGACGAGGAGGCTGCGGCCGGAACCGCGCTCGCGGGGGCACCCCGGAGCGCCTGCTCCATGATCGCGGGCGATGGTCCGCCCTGTGCCCGTTGAGCCTCCTGCACCAAGAAGGCCTGCGCGCTGTTCGGGTCGCCTCCGCCGTGGCCCGCCAACCCGAGGGGCTGACGGAGGGCCTGCGCCATGATCTGCGGCGGCACGGGAGCCGGGCCCGCAGCGATTGCCCCAGGCGCCGGAGCGTCGGGGTTGAGAAGGGCGATATTCGATGGCCGCACGGGCGGCAGGGGCACGTCCACCGGATCGCTTCGGCTTGGCTGGCGCATCGCCTGGGCGCCGGGACGCGAGGACGGTTCGGGGGAGTAGGTGGCGCCCGACGCCATCGGGCCCGGCAGGCTGGGATCCGCGAGCATGGGCGCGGGGCCACTCTGGCGGAGAGCGGCGGCGAGAGCGGACGACCCCGGCCCCATCGAGTCGGGCTGCGGCAGGTTCGGGTCCGCCATCGGCAGCGCCGACGGCCCGCCCTGGCGCAGCGCGGCCGCCATCGCCAAGTTGTTCGGCCCGGAGGCGATCATGGGCAGCGGCCCGGCCGGCGGAGGTGCGGCAGGCTGGGGCGCCGTCGGGTCGCCCATCAGGCCGCCGAGCGGGTTGTCCATGCCCGGCAGGGCCATGGGGTCGGCCGGAGGAGTCACGGGCGGAGGCGGCGGTGCGGCCGCAGCGACAGGCGATGCCACCGCGGCCGGGGTGCCGGGCATGCCGCTCATGTCATAGCCGGCCTTCGCCATCGACGCCAAGACGATGTCCGACATGGAGCGCGGAGGAGCGTTCGGAGCCGGCGGGGCGGGCGGAGGCGGCGCCGGTGGCGCTCCGGACCCGCCGATCGGCGCCTGCATCGCCGGGAGGTTGCCGTTGAGGACCGGCTGCATCCCCGGGCCGAAGCCACCGGTGTAGCCATCCGCGCCGAGCGAGGATTGCCGGACCCTACCATCGGTGCCGAAGTTGTCGAAGCCCGGAAGGGCATCGGTCGACAGGGGCGCAGCCGGCAGGCCCGACGCGATGCCCGCCCTGTTGGCGCCCACCACGCTCGGGTCGACGCCGTTCGGACCCACCATCGAGAACAGTTGCCCGGCCCGCGAGAGGTTCGCAGCGGCATCCATGTTCGAGCCCGCCACGCTCGCGGGAGCCTGTGCCATGCTGGTCGGCATGGCACCGAAGGGACTGGCAGGCGCAGGCGCGCTCTTGGCGAGCAGCGAGGCCAACAGCTTCGGATCGGCGGTCGGAGCAGAACCGGCGCCACCCGGCATCGCCCCAGAGGGCAGCGCCCCGGGCCCGACCATGTCGGGCGTGATGCCAGGCGGCAGCGCGTCGGACGCCACGGGGCGGGCGTTGGGGGCGGGCATGTCGGCCGATGCCGCCGTGACGGGCTGCGTCGTGGTCGGGCCCTTGTAATTCGGCCCGATGCCGTCCCACACGCCGACGCCGGCCGTCTTCCGGCCATGCCACGGCACCCAACCTCCTTGCGCGGCGTTCTGAAGCGCGAAGTCGATCTGCTGCGGCACGGTGGACGGATCGCGGGCATCGAGGCCGGTCTGCTTCGTGAAGGTGTCGCCCAGACCCCCGACCGCGTTCCCGCCGCCAGCCACGTTGCCGTAGTGAAGCTGGAAAGGCCCGTAGGAGGACCCGTTGTCGCCGCGGTAGACGTTCAACCCTTCGCTGCGGGCGATCTTGACGGCCGTGTCGGGGTCGATGCCGAAGTGAGGCGCCCGCGAGCGGATCAGCGCCTCGACGGCCTTGGGATCGTAGCCGGACGGGTTTCCCGTCGCCACGCGGTCCGAGCCGATGCCGCCCTGGCTGGCCGAACCCGCGCCCGCCGGCGTGCCCGTGCCGCCCGAGGCGCTGCCGGCCCCGGCCGAGCTAGTCGCACCGGAGGCGAGGAGCTGCGCGAGCTGGGTACGCTGCTGCGCCTGCCCGGCCTGCGCCTCGGCAATGGCCTGATGCTCCTGCAAGCCGCCCAAGAGGCCGGACAGGGCCTTCAACGCCGTGACGCTCTTCGCAGTGTAAGGGCCGGTCTGTTGGGCACCGCTCTGCGCTAGAAGCTGGGCGGCCAAGATCCTCGATTTGATGCTCTCCGGCATCTGCTGACCGCGGAAGAGCAGGGAATCACCGTCGCTCATTGCATCACCATCGGCCGCATGCCGGCCGCCCTCTGTTCGATCCGCTGTTCCGCGATGGCGATCTGTCGCCGCAGCACCTCGACCACGAGTTCATCGCCAGCGAGTTCGCCGATCATCACGGCGCCGCTGACCACGGCCGCGATGGCGTGCCCGACGGCGGCGCGGTGGCCGTCCTGCTGCCGCACGACCCGCAGGGACTTGGTAAAGTCGTGCGCGACGGCATCGACGGCCCACGAGGGGATCGGCCGGGCGTCGATGGGGCCGAAGTGCTCGATCGACGCGGCGGTCTGTTCGGGGTCGCTCATGTCAGGCCCTCCCTGCGGCGCGCGGCCGATGATGGGTGCCCCGATGGAATTCGAGATACAGGATCACCCGCTCGTCGTCGGAGGCGTTCAACGCCCAATGCGGCAGCGACCCGTCGAACACGAGCGTGCAGCCCGTGGCGTGCTGGCCGACCTCGCCTGCAACGTTCAGCAGGCACGAGTTGGATGGCGCCGGCGCCTTCAGCGTGACGTGAGCCTGCAGCAGGCCCTCGGCCGCGACCTCGGGGTGAGTGTGGAGCGGCAGCAGCGTTCCAGGCGCCAGGCGCACGAAGGCCGCGACCTTGATCCCGCGCAGCGGTGCCAGCAGCGCCAGGGTACGGGGCGCAGCGGCGTAGGGGATGGGACAGTCGCCGAGCACGAGGCCATACTGCGTCCAGTCGGGGTCGCCGCCAGCTTTGCTCCAGCCCTTCACCCAGCCGAAGGGCTCGCCGGCCTCGACCCGCTGCGCGACCTCGGCCACGACCGCGCCATGCCCCTTGCCGATCCGGTCGACATCCATCAGCGGGGCGTCGAGCATGTCGAGGTCGGCGCGCATCTCCCGCCACGCCGCGGCGAGGCCGAGAAGGTCGGGGAAGTCGTGGAGGTCGAAGAAGGCGGGGCCCATCACGCCACCGCGCGTTCATAGTCGACTCTGGCCCACCCGTCCTCGGAGTCCGTCCACACCGCTTCCGGGTGGATCAGGGCAACCTCGTGCGCCATGAACCCGACGTGCCATCCGGGCGCCTCGCCGGGCATCTTGTAGGCGTAGATCGGCAGGCCGTTCTTCGCCGTCGCCACGCGGGCGATGTCGGTTTTCAGCCGGACGTCGGACTTCCGGCCGATGCCGCCGAAGAGGTTGCTGATCGCCGAGCCGAAGGCGGCTTGGTTTTGAGCCTGAGCCTGCAACTGAGCCTGATAGGCGTTCTCGGCGAGGCTGGCCGAGGCGTACACGTCGGACGACAGGGGCGTCTGGTCGATGGTGGATCCCTGGTAGGGGGTGAATGCCGGCGCCGCGACTTGACCACCGCCCATCAGGGCGGAAACCTCGTTGATCTGCTGATTCTGCAGGGCGAATGCCTGTTGTTCCTGCTGGTTCACCGCCTGATTGTTGAACTGCGCCCCCGAAAGCCGGTTTTGATAGTCCTGCTGACCGGCTTGATTGTAGAAGGTCGCCTGTTCGGCGTTCTGCTGCGCCTGCTGCCCCGTGGCGGCGTTGAAGAAGCCCGCCGCCGCCGCATTCTGGCCGTTGCGCTGACTCTGGGCGGAATTGCCGAAGGCCGCCCGCGCCGCGTTCTCCCCCTCGGCCTGCGCCTGTGCGGTATTGGCGAAATTTCCGGCGTTGAGGGCGGCCGTGTTGTTCGCGGAGACACCGGCTTGCGCGAACTGCCCGCGCCCCTGAGCCTGCGCGTAGTCCTGCCCTTGAGCCGCATTGTAGAGCTGATTGGCGGTCGCCTGCTGACCGAACAAGGCTTGCTGCTCGGCGTCGCCGGTCTGGACGGCCCCGAGGCGGAGGTCGTTGTCGGCCTGCGCGTTCGAGAGCATCGCGGACAGCCACGCGGACGAACCCTGCGATGTCCCTTGGTTGGCGAGGGTCGCGCTCAGGGATTCCTGCCGGGCCGCCATGCCGGGCGCCAGGCGCTGCATCACGGCATTCATCGAGTCGTCCCGGGCGGCCGAGAAGTCGCCGGGCTGGAAGTACTGCACGCCATTTTGAGTCTGGCCGAAGGTGGTAGGCGCGTCAGTGGTGTTGACCGACCGCTGGATTGCACCACCCGAGTCGTAGCCGGACGTCACATTCCCACCGGCATCGTACCCGGTCCGGTACTGCCCGGCGCCATAGCTGTTTTGCAGGTTGGGCGTGGGGCCGGCACTGGTCTGGATCGTGCCGAACTGATCGGCCGTGATCGGGTTCGACAGGGTGTTCCGCAGGTTGCGGGTCGCGGACAGCGCGTCGTTGTTGAGCGAGGATTTTATTGCATTTTGCTGGTCGAGCTGGTGCTGCCCGGCCGCCGACAGGGCCTGCGTCGTCGTAAAGGTCGGGAAGCTCGTCACCGAGCCATCGGGCTGCGTGACCGACTGCGTGCCGGTCGCCGTCGTGGTCGACGTCCCGTAGGGCGTGACCTGGTTCGGGTTGTTCAGGTAGGCGTTGGCGACCGCAGTCCCGACGTTGGCCTGCCCCTGTGCCGAGGACGTGGCGTAGGGGTCCGGCTGGGCCGGTGCGCTGGGGGCGTCCTTACCCATGACGAGGTCTCCGCTTGATCGGGGGAAGGCCGTTGCGCATGTCGGATCGCAGCAGGCCGTAGAGCATGAGATCCTGGCGACCCCAGCCCTCGCGCCTCACGCCTTCGAGGCGGAAGCCCATTCGCTCGGCGTGCTGACGGGCGGCCTTGTTGCGGCGCGTGGTCTGGCACGAGATCCGGCGGCAGTTCAGTTGCACGAAGGCGTAGCCGTAGAGATGGCGCCACATGCGCGGCGTGACCCGGGCGCCGGGCTCGAAGACGGACGAGACCTCAATGTCGCCCCCTTCGGGGCTGTCGTGCCAGAAAGCGAAGGCGACGCCCCCCACGATCCTGTCGCCCCCGAGCACGCCGAAAGCAGTGGCTAGGGTTTTGTCGTCGCCCAGCACACGCCCGTGCAGCCCCTGGATGCGCTCCGCCATCCAGGGGAGGACCATGTGCTCGGCCTTCCAGAGGAGGCCGTCGCAGATGAAGGGGCCGGCCGGTACGCCCATCAGGCGCGCGCCAGCACGAGCGCCATGAGGGCGGCACTGCGGAGCGACGGGGCGAGGCGCAATCGGGGCACGGGCAGCAATCCGGGCGGGCTTGACTGCCAGGACTATAGATGATGATGGGCAAGATGGGAATAACGGCGCCAATATAAGGCCGTTTCCACATCCCAGTTCTTTGCGCGCTATTCCGGTTTATCGCCGTTCATTGGCGCTATTCGGATTTAAGCTGCGGCCCTCAACACACGGCCGACTTGCATCGGATACCAGACTGCCGCACCGCGCGCAGTCGGCACGCCACGTTCGGTCAAAGCCTTGGCCAGCGCGGCTAGGGAGGTCACGCCCTCGGCCTGCAGATCGGCGATGGTCGGCAGGACGTCGGCCGCCCGGGCGCTGGCCGCGGCCTTGCGGCCGGCCAGGGATGCCGCGCGGGCTGCGTCATCGACATGGCCGCCGCGATAGCCGCCGAGCTGGGTTGCTTTGCCCCTGGCTGTGAGGTCGGCCCGCGCCGCCCCGTCGAGGCCGGCGTAGAACTTCGCCTTTTGTGCCAGCGCCGCTTTCGTGCGAGCCGAGATCATGCGGCGCTCCTCCTCCGCCACCATCGCCATAATACCCACCGTGAGGCGGTTCGCCGTCGGCATGTCGGCCGCGATGAAGTCCACGCCGGCCTTCTCCAGGCCGAGCAGGAAATGCGCGTCGCGGGACAGGCGATCCAGCTTGGCGATGAGGAGCTTGGCCCCGTAGAGCCGGCACGCACGGATGGCCTTTGCCAGCTCGGCGCGATCGTTGCGCTTCCCGCTCTCCACCTCGACGAACTCGCCGACCGCCTTCCAGTCGCCGCCGTTCAGGAACGCCGCGACGGCCGCGCGCTGGGCCTCAATGCCCAGGCCGGAGGCGCCCTGGCGGTCGGTCGAGACACGGAAGTAGAGGACGAAGGAGCCGGTGGCCATGGCGTACGGTCCGTAACGAGTGAAACGACCGACGTTGTCTCACTTGTTATGTTATGCGCCGCAAGCAGGGTCAACGGCGTTTTTCCCAATTCATCCCGGTTTTATGGCGTTCGGCGCAAATTGTGGCAAAAACGGATTAGGCGCCTGCCCGACATCGTCGCCCTTGGGGGTGGACCCGGTCGAGGTAGGCCCAGAGCGCCGTCATGCTGACTTGGCTCGCCGCTTCGGCCTTGGCGCGCAGCTTGTCATAGCGGGCCTGCCGCATCCTGGCCGGGCGCTCCGGGAAGGCATCGAACACGCATGCGTCGCCGCCGAGCTGCTGCCGAATCCGTTGGGCCGTCGCCAGAGCGCGGTCCTTCGCCGACCGGCGCTGGCAGGCGTAGTTCAGCCTCCAGGCTTCACGGCAAGCGAATTGGGCCGCGCCGTAGGGCAGGAACAGCGCCTTGACCCGCCGTCGGTGGACCGGACACCGCATCCACCATTGCCGGCCACCGAAGGGCTGGGCGGCCGACACGAGGTCAATGCGGACCGAAACCGGGATGATCTGGCCGCGATGCGTGACGGCGATGTAGCGGAGCCGCAGGAAGCCCGTCTCAGGCCCCACGCTCATCTCGGCCTCAATCCGCTCGACCGACGAGCACACCCTGCCGCCGTCCCGCTGCATGACGCCGAAGAACCCGTCGCCGTGCTCCCGCGCCTTCGCCAGCAACGGCGCCAGATCGAGCCGGAAGGATTGCTCGACGACGCCATGCCGGGAGATGCCGCCGCTTCCCGCCCCGCCCATTATCCCGCTCCGGTTTCGCCTAAATACAGTGAGAAAGAAATCAAATGTGCTCATCCAAAATCAGAAAATCGCTATGGATGACAGGGGTTTGAGCGCCTTTTGATTTATCGGAGTAATGCGACCCAGGACTGAAATAGGCTTCCGGCGGGCTAAAACCCGGAAATCCCGCCCCGGATCCGTTCATTTCCATTCATTCGCCCCGCATACTGCCATCACGTAGGGGGAGGCTGAAACCAGCCTGTAAGTAGCCCCTCGCGCGCGCTCGCGCGAGGGGTGGCAACCTCCCTGGCAACCCAGGCCATACCCCTCGCGATACGGCCGCGGGAAATTCCCCTCGCGCATGTGGCCGGGTGTGTCGATATCGACATCCCTTCCGCAGGCGGGCGGCCTCGCGCGCGCGGGCGTATTGGTCCACGAAGAGCGGGATTGCAGCCAACCATTGGCGCCTCTCGCGCGCGTGCGCGCATGTGGCCTCCTAAAACTCCGAAAACTCGGCCCACCGCTATTTTCCGCTATTTTAGCCAATCGGCCCAAGCGCCCGGTCTGTCCGTCTATCCGGTCTGAAATAAATCCCATTGCCCTCGCGTAGCGCTGCCAGAAACTCGGCTGATCCCACTCGATCTTATTTTTCACCGCCCCTGCGCCTCGCGCGCCATTCCCGCGACCGCGATCAATCCCGCCTCGGCGAGCCCGTCCGACCCCTTCGCGCTGAACCGATTCGCCATCTTGGGCCAGCGCCGGCAGGCTTCCGCGCGGGCGAGGTCCTTCACCCCGTCTCGCCCCGCCGGGATGCCGCAGTGACGCTTCCAGGTCGGCGCCGTGACCATCCGCGCCGGCACGCCCGATGCCGCAAGCACGCCTTCGATCAAGCCCCGGGCCCGGCCGAAGCTGAATGCCCCGCCAGCCGCCTCGCCAGGGCGAGGACCGACCAACTCGACGAAGGCGGCAGACGGCGCCCAGCGGTGGACGAGCGCGGCCAAGAGCGGCGCGTTGACCGTTGGCCTCCCCTTCGGACCGTCGAGTAGCACCGGCATGGGCTCGACGGCCACGAGGTCGCCAGCCGGCGTCACCAGAGCGAGGCCGCCCGCGTTCCCAACGTCGACGCCAAGCACGAGCGCGGGGCGTTCGGATGCGGTCGGGCTGCGTTCGGTCGCGTTCATGCCGCGCATTCCACCGGACGCCACCCGCGTTCCCAGCACACACGGATGATCCGGTCGACCATCGCCTCGGCCGCGGTGCTTGGCCAGCCCTTCGGGTCCTGCAGAGCCGCCCGGGCCTTGTCGAACCGGGCCCGCGTCGCCGGCTTCATCGCATAGGGCGTGGTCTCAATGTGAGCCATCCACGCCAGGGCGCCGTCCCGACCGAGCGTCGTGATGCAGGGCCAAGGTGCGGGCTTCCATGGCTTCCGGCCCGTGGCGACCCACAGGCCCCCGATCACCTCGAAGGCTGGCGCAGCGCCGCGTTGGCGATCGTGCTCCCGAATGAGTGTATCGAGCCGGGTCGCGAAGGACTGCCCCGCAAGATCCCGGAACTGCGCTCGCACCTCGGGCACCGCCTGGCGCGTGGCCTTCCTCACCGTGGCGAAGACCCTGCGGAGTTGGCTGCGGTTCACGTCGACCGCGAGCCGCTCGTTCACGAGCCGGACCGGCCCCGAAATGCTGAATGCGAGGTCGGCATAGCCCTCGGCCAGCGCCGTCACACCGGCGACGGCCGCTGCGGTCATCTCGCGAGCGGCCTGAAGGTCTGCGGTCCGAGCGGCGCGCGCGGTGTCGAGATCGATGATCGTCATGGGTTCTCTCCTTCCAAAGACTGGCCGAGCCCAGCACCCGCCATGATCCGGTCGACCAGCGCCGTCCGACGCCGGCTGTGCTCCGCGTGACAGGCCGCGTGCATGTGAAGCGGCAAGCCCGGCTTGCCTTGCATCACCGACACTTCAGGCCGGCTGTCGTCGAGAGAGCCCCGGCAGACGTGGCACCGGCCATCCGCGGGCTGCCGCTCCACCAGGGCCGCGCTGTTCCTAATCTTCGCCCGGGTGATCTCGATCGCGTCGCGCAGCGTATCCGGCCCGCTGCGGCCGAGATCGGCCAGAGCGCGCAGCTCGCGCTCGACACCGGCACGGACGTCGGCAGGGCTGATCGGGAGAGCCGGCATGAGTGACGGCGCGAGGGCCGCGACCGTGGCATCTCTCAGCCACTCCAGCCGCTGCGGTGCAGCTTGGTTCAGGTCGAGGGCGGGGCGCCCGCAGGGGTCGCTTCCAGTTCCCGGTGTTCCCGGTTCTCTATCTTTTACCGGGAACTGAAGGAGCATTGATTCTGCAAGGCTTTTTGCCTCATTTCCCGGTGTTCCCGTATTTCCCGGTGTTTTTTGAGGGGATACGTTCGCGCGATCCTCGCCGAGAAAACATGCGTTTTTTTCGGCCCCCCAAAATTCATCCGACCCTATACCCCCCATTTCTGACCGGGAAAACCGGGAACACCGGGAAACGTCATTTACATCAATGCTTTGACCGTTCCCGGTAGCCTTCTCGCTACCGGGAACACCGGGAAATTCTGCCGGCTCAGGTTGCTCCCCGAAGCCGTCAAAGGCGCGTTTGAACAGGTTGTCGAGGTCCATCACGCGAGCCCTCCAGCGACCGCCCGCAGCGGGCTTTGAGCGTCTGATCCGCGACCGAACTGTTCCCGGGACAGCGCGTAGGCCTTCATTCGACCGGCGCGCGGCACGAAGGAGATGCAGAGGTGTTCGGCATCCTTGCGCTTCGTCAGGAGCCCGCGAGCGTTCAGCGCCCTGGCGATCTCTGTCTCTTTCAGGCTGACCCCGGCCGCCTCGACCAGCCGCTTGTCCGACAGGTAGACCGTTTCGTCATCGAACCAGCCGACCGCGTCCTTCAAAGACGTCTTGTCGTAGTCGGTGCTGACGAGGCTGTGGATGCTCGATCCCCAGCGCTCGGCGATCCACCTCTGCAGGTTGGCGACCACTTGGGCCTCCGGGTCCAGCGCCACCGCATCGGACGATTTCTTGAACCGGCCCCAGGCCCACGCGATGACGTTGGTGACGTTCGTCTCGGCCGGGATCAGGTCGAAGTCCTTGGCGAGCTGACCGGCCGTCATCAGCACGGCAAAGGGATAGGCTGCCCGCTTCAGGGCCGAGTCCGTGGCTTCCCGTTCCCCGCCCGAGGCCGCGATCTGCAGGGCGAGGTCGCCGATCTTCTTCCGCAACAGGTCGGGCTTGAGGTGCAGGCCGTGGGCGACGATCGCCTCGACGAAGGCGGGACCGGCATGACCATAGTGGTTTCGGATGTCGTCGATCTTCGACATGACGTCGACCGAGACGCGGCGGTTCATGCCCGTGACATCGATGTCCGGGATCCTGACGGCCTGCCCGGCCGTCCACTCGCCGCCGTCGCTGCGGATCTTCTCCTCAAGCGAGGTCTCGGCCGACAGGATACCGAAGGTCTTCCACTCGTAGGAGGCCCGCAGCTCAGCGTCGGCGTTCATCCGGCCCTTCCCGGTGCCGCCTGCCACGAGATAGACGACCTTCGTCAGTTCCTTCCCCGAGACGTGGGCCAGTTCGTCGAGGCACAGCATGGTCCCATTGCCCTTGGCCGCCATAGCCTCGACGCCGTTCGCCGTCGCCCGGGCGCTCTGCATCAGGCTCCCCTTGCCGATGATCGGGCGGGACCAGGGCGACACCGCCAGCTTTTGAGCCGTGGTCTTCCCGCTCGACGACAGACCGCTGAAGTTCACCCCGCAGGAGTCGTCCTCGACGAGGCTGATCAGCGTCCCGGCGAAACCGGCGAAGACACCGACGGCCCAATGTGGGCAGTCTCTCACCGTCAGGGCGGCGGCCACCGCGGCCTTCCAGCCCTCCAGGGTGCCCTTGCGCGCGATGGAGCGCATCAGTTTTGCACCCGCCGAGAGCTCGATCTCGCTGCCCTCCGGCAGACCCATCACGGACCCGTCGGGGGCGACGAAGAAGGGCACCTCGGCGTCTCCGACCGTGTGCCAGCCCGGCGCCTTCATCACGACGATTTCTCGGGTGGGATCGACGGCCTTGAGTGCTGAAACCGCGACCATGTCGCCGCTCTCCTGGAAGCGGACGCCGTTCGTGAGAAACATCTTGCGGGCCTCGACACCGCCTTGCGGCCCGAGGTGACTGCCGCGGTCGAGGTCGATCGTGCGGGGCCGCCCGCCCATGTCCTGCACCACGAGGCGCAGGCCGTAGCTCTCCTTTGCGTCGACGATCCTGAGGCGAGCCACGACCCCGAAGGGCGACGCGATCGGCACGTCGACCAGCTCCGCGTTGTCGCCCTTCCCGACCTTGATCGTCTGGTGCAGCCAAACCTTGCCAGCTTTCGTGTGCTGGTAGGACAGCGACATGCGGTCCAACTCCGGCAGCGGATACATCGCCGCCACCTTCTCAAGCTCCTTCTCACGCCCTGCCCGTTGCGCGCGGTCCTGCAACTCCGCCGCCGTCGGCACGAACCGGGCCGCGGCCTCGATCCCGACCCGCACCGCCTCGACGCCGTCGGCGCGCAGCACATCGAGCCAGTCCGTCGCCGTCCCGGCCGCGCCCGGAAGGGCGATGCGGACCTCGATCGCCGAGCCCTCATCCTGGCGCCGCATCCCGAACTCGCGGGCGGCACGCTCGCCCGCCTTGGTCGGCTGCGGCTTGCCCGCCTTCGGGGCCTCGTCCCGGTCCGCCGCGATCGTGACGCGCCGGGTCGCGAGCCAAGGTTGCCATGCCGACACGCCGCCGGCCGAGATCGCAGCCGCCACCGCGACCTCGCCCGCCTCGACCTCGCGCCGGAAGGCGTGCGCCACCGCGGCGCCCGTCTCGATCCCCTCGGCGACGATGACGTGGGCCGCCTTGCCGGCGCTGCCCCACATGACGCTGCGGCCCGCCGTGCTGACGCCGTCCACGGGCGCCTTAGCGCTCTTCTTCGGGTCCCGGGCCTTCCCGTTCGGCCCCGTGCCGAGGTCAGCCTTCCCCGCGCCGCTTGGCGCCACGTAGACGCGATGACAGTGCATCCCACCGTCGGCCGCGACTGTGGCGAAGGCGACTGCAGGGAACTGTCCGACCTCGACGGACTTTCCGCCTGGCTTCGCCGGCGCCTCCCAATACGTCAGAGCCGTCCACCCCGCGGCTGCGGTCGAAGGCATCAGCACGTCGCTGGACTCAATGCCCAAGCGGTGCCCGAGGTAGGCGGCGGGCAGGCTGGAGTCCGCCAGTGCCGGAGGCGGGTTCAACAAGGACACCGCGTCCATGCGCTGGCCGCCCTTGCCGCCGCCCTTCGTCTTGATGAGGTCGGGCCGATTGATGGCTTCGGCTACCCGAATCTTGGCGCCCTCGATGTCCAGGCCCTCGCACTTCATGGCGACGTCGAGGATGCTGTCGCCGTGGCCCGGGTTGCAGGTACAAAAGGCCTTCGCCTTCCTGGCGTCCCACCGCCAATTCTCGCCGTCGCTGCCGTGCTCGGGGTGCGGGCACCGGATGTGGTTCGACTTGGTGCAGCGGCGCCAGTCGATGTTGAGGGCGTCGAGCACGTCCGTCTCGCGCCCCTGGACGGCCGCCTTGATGTCCCGCGTGACGACGTAGGTTTGCGCCTCACTCACTGGACCACCACGACTTTCTGGGCAGCCCTGGTCAGCCCCGTGTGAAGGTGCCGGGCGCGATGCTCCCGGAAATACTGGCTTTCATCGAACAGCACGACATCGTCCCACTGAGAGCCTTGAGACTTGTGAACCGTCAGCGCGTAGCCGAACCCGAATTGATCAGCGTACTTCTTGACCTTCCAATCGAGTTGGTCCTCGGTGCCGAGAAAGAACGGCATCGGCACTCTTACCTTGACTGAACCGAACCCGACATCGGGGAGCAATCGCAGGCTGACGCTGCTTGTCGTCTGTGACAGCACTTGGTTGACGGTCCAGAGACCGCCATTCAACAGGCCCTTATCGCGATCGTTCTTCAGGCAGACCAGCTTCTCACCCGACTGCGGCACAGGTCCCACGATCCCCCGCAGTTCGCGCATGCGGGCATTGTACTGGCGTCGAGTGACGTTCCGGCCGACAAGCATCTGATCGGCGTTGAGGACGCGGTCGGCATCGAGCGTGACGCCCGGCGCTACAACCTGACTTTCGCCATACTGCCCGGGTGAGAGCCGCCCGCCCTCGCGAACCTTCGTGGCGAGGTGGATGATAGGATTTTCTGCCGCCTGCCGGTGGATCTCCGACAGCATCACATCGGGCTCACCGTCGAAGAAGCCCTCGCCGCTGATCGGCGGGATCTGCGCGGGGTCGCCCAGCACGAGGACACGGACCCCGAAGCTCAGCACGTCTCGTCCGAGCTCAGCGCCGACCATGCTGCACTCATCGAGGATGAGCAGGCCGGTATGGTTCAGGTCCGAGTCTTCGTTCAGCTCGAAGACTGGCTTGCCCTCGATGTCGTCTCGCAGGCGATAGCATAGGCTGTGCAGAGTGCGGGCGTCATCGCATCCCTTGGACCGCAACACGCTCGCGGCCTTGCCCGTGAATGCGGCGTACTGGACGACGCGCCCGGAGTCGGTAGCGATCTGCTTCGCGAGGGTCGTCTTCCCGGTGCCGGCGAAGCCGAACAGCCTGAAAACTTGCGCTCCATGAGGGTCGCGGAGCCATCGAGCGACGGCGTGCAACGCCCCATCCTGTTGAGTGGACCAGCGCATCACGCTACTCCCTGCACAGCGGAAGACCACAGGATCCATTTCTGCGGGTTGCGGCTGCGCTTGACCACGTCGAGCCACGCCTGCTCTTGAGCCGTCGTCGTCTCGACCAGCAGCACGATGCCGCCCGTCTTCACTGCGACTTCGACAGACCAGATATAGGGATCTGGACTTTCGATGTGTGACACCACGGCGAGTCCTTCAGCGGCCGCGATGAGTTCGTCCATCAACTTGGCGTCGAACCCACCAGGGCCCGCGCCGTCCTCCGTGACGTCGAAGACAGTCACGACGGAGCCGAGCTTTTCATTGACAATCAGGCCCTTGGCGCTGCGGAACACTACGGGGGTGTTTACGAGCCCAGCCGCAAGTGCAGAGTACAACGGCTTGTGATAAGATGCTGTGTGGAAGATCGCGTATTCTGTCGCGTTCTTCAGCACCGCCCCGGAGATGGTGAAATCATCCATGGCGCGCCTCCCCGTAGCCGGCGAGGGCCGCGACCGTGGCCGCGGTCGAGATCGGCAGGCGAAAGCGCCGGGCGAGCACGAGGACCGCGCGCGGAGCTTGGAAATCGAGGTGGGATGCGCTAAATTCAGGGCTGTCGATCGCAGCCGAGCAATATACATCCCCGAGGCCGGCCCCGCTTCCCACAGCGGGCGTCGGCCTCAACTTTGTTTGGATCATTTTTCCTACGCTGCCTCCATCTCGGAGGAGTTCTTCACGCCCGGATGCACCGCGCACTCATCGACCCAACGATCCAAGTCGCTGAGGTCGCAGACGACGACCGATCCGAGCTTGCTGTAGCGCGGCCCGATCTTGCGGTGCCGGTAGCTGATGAGCGTCGCCGGTTTCAGCTTCAGATGTTCTGCGGCATCGAGTGTTCGTAGCCATCGACGGGACATATTGAAGATCCCCACGTCGAGCCGCTTCATTGTGGTTCGACGTGAATATATCTGCTTATGCTACAGGCGTCGTCTATGTACAATAAAACCGCAAATACCGCCGGCGGTTTTATTCTTTCGGCGGTATTTCAGATTGTCCGTTGTGGACGGCCGCGACCCCTTTTGTCGTGGTAGTGCTTCCACGCTTCCGATGCCTCCTCACGGGTTACGCCCAAACCCGTCACTCTTTTCAAATCGACCCAAAAAGGATAGTAGCGGCTCCCTTTTCGATCCTCCCACGCGAGACCAGCGCAAATATCAGACACAGACGCCGCAACACTATTCAACCGTTCCTGCTTCGTCAGCGGCCCCGGCAGCATCAGCATCTCGCTCGGCACATCATCTTGCACTTCCCGAAACGGCACATCGATCGCGTCTTCGGATGCTGGACTTTGCCGTTCCGAACCCTCACCCTCGTTAACACGAGTAGAGGCAGACGCGATCTCTGCATCAGGCCACAACGATAACAGTCCTAACCGGTCAATCTGTACATCGCAAAACACTTCTGCACCGGTGTATTTATTGAGCGCCGCCGTGGACAATGTACCACCCATCCAGATCAGATCTTGCCATTCATCGGGCGTTATCTTCTCTGGCGGTCTCCGTCCCAGCGTCTTGTCCACGCGCATGCCGTAGGCGATCAGCCGACCGTCGATCAGTGCCGTCAACACAGCTTCGGACGCCTCGCGCATGCGGGGCGTGCCGGTTTGCCTCCTCGCCTGCGCGACGATCTCCTCCCATGTGGGTTCAGCGACCCACGCCACGGCCATGTGTGGCGGCCACGTCGACAGCGACGCCCAATGCTGCCGAACCGCATCGAAAGGGATGTCGGCCATCGTGACCGTATGCACACCGCGCGGCGCGTCGTCGTCCATATTCCGCTCCTGGCGCGGTCCTGCGATGGTGGGGCGGAAGCGGGGCAGGAACTCCCGCTTGTCGGCTGGCCGGCCTATCCGCCCCGTCTCGACAGCCGCGCAGATCGTCGCGGCCAATTCTTCATTCTATGGTCGCAACCGCGTGCCGCGAAGATCATGGTCCAGCAGCCCCTCCCCGCATCGACCTCAAACCGCCCGCGCCACCTTCGGCCCCGGTCCCTGTCCCACGCCGCCGCAAGGCGAAGGCCGAGACCTGACATGCATCGCACCGATCTTCCGAGATCCCCGTTGAGGGCCAATCGTGCAAAGGACAAATCCCAGGCCTCGACCTTGACTTTTATTAGCTTAGCCCTCATCTCAAAATCATCGATCTACGGGCTGTACGTTCAAGCCACCGCGCACCGAGACCCCAGTGTCGTGCGCATGCTGATGACCTCCTCCTAGTACTGTCGATTCCACGTCGGGCGGCGCAACCGCGTCCGTTCGGCACCCTACGCATGCAAGGAGATCCATCATGAGCAACGGCACCGTGAAGTGGTTCAACGCCACCAAGGGCTTCGGTTTCATCCAGCCCGACGACGGCGGCCAGGACGTCTTCGTCCACATCTCCGCCGTCGAGCGCGCCGGCATGAGCAACCTCAACGAGGGTCAGAAGCTCAGCTTCGATCTGACCAAGGACACCCGTTCGGGCAAGATGTCCGCCGACAAGCTCCAGGCCGAGTGACACCGGGTTCGGCCTGTCGGTTCTGGCAAGCACGGACGTGGTGGCGCCGGTGATCGACGAGCGATCTTGAATGAAGGGTCGGGACTATCCCGGCCCTTTTTCTTTGCCTGACTGCGCCCTCGCCCCCGCCCGCTCCACCGCCAAGGCGATGTCGAGGAGCCTCCGCCGTTCCTCCGGCGTGAGGTCGGCCTCGGCGTCGGCCACCACCGCCTGCAGCTCGGCCGCGATCTCTCGGCAGGCGTCGAGGGTGCGCGGGTCACGTTCCGTGCTGGCGGCATTGCCCATCAGTCCGACGTCTTCGGCTTCGGCGGCGTGAGCTTCCGCCGGGGCTGCCGCGACATGACATTCATGCGCTTCCACGTCGCGTTCCGGTCGCAGCCGTCGCGCTCCAGCAGATCCAAGGCGCGGCCGAGGATGTCGTTCGCCGTCTCCGAACCATTGGTGAGGCCGCGCAACACCACATGCAGCACCGCCGCCGCGGCGTGGTCCCGCTGGGGCGCGCCAGAGTTCGCCACCTTGGCGCGGTCCTTCGCCGAATAGCCGGCCTGCCTTTTCAGGCTCTCCCGGTGTGCCTCGGCCGCCATGAAATCGGTTTCGTCCGTCATCGCCCGGCCCTCCTCTCTCGGCCGTGCTCCCCATCATCTCCAGAACTAAGCAAGGCGACAGCACCACGTGAGTGTCGCACCCTATGTCGCACCCCAGTTTCTCACCGGGTGATCTCACCCAGTGAGCTAACCCCGTGAGACGGGGTGAGATTTGCAACCTCGGATCAACCCTGAAAAAATGCGACTCGGCTGATTCCAAGCGCGACTTATGTCGTACGTACCCCTGAGGTAACAGGGGACGGCACGGTCTCTGCGTCTTCAGGTGAAGTCCGCACCGCGTTGCGGGCAGTACGGACCTCTTTCCTGATGCAACCTGCACTGGTGGGTCGTGCACCCCGCACCGTCGCCCCTACGGCATCGTCACCAGCAGCCCCAGGACTGCGTGCCAGGCCAGCGCGGACGGCTCGTGCGGGCCCAGGATCTCGACGTAGTCGCACACGGCCTTGGGCAGGTCCGTCGGGTCCTCGC